>DATAWL010000054.1:0-52621 GCA_036267215.1 Solirubrobacteraceae bacterium
CCGGCTCGCGGTCGCGGCGCGCGAGGAACTCGAGGAGCGCAAGCGCGCACTCGGCCTGATGACCCACGACGACCAGCTCACGCGGCTGCTGGCGACGCTCACCGGCCCGCGCGAGCGCGCCGCCGTCGCCGAGCTGCGGCGGCGCTACGCCGTCGTGCTGATCGACGAGTTCCAGGACACCGATCCGATTCAGTGGGAGATCGTCGAGCGCGCGTTCGGCGGAACCCCGGCGGGCAGCGGCCCGCCGGGCACCGGCACAACGCTCATCTTGATCGGTGACCCCAAACAGGCGATCTACGCCTTCCGCGGCGCCGACGTCTACGCCTACCTCGATGCCGCCCGGACGGCGGACACCCGGGCGACGCTGCAGATCAACTGGCGCAGTGACCAGGGGCTGATCGACGCCCACGACGCGCTGTTCTCCGGGGTCCGCCTCGGACACGAGGGGATCGCCTACCGCCAGGTCCGGGCCGCGCCCGAGCACCAGCGGCCGGGACTGACCGGAGCGCCGGTCGCCGCCCCGCTGCGCGTCCGCGTCGCCATGCGCGACGACCTGCCCCTGACGCCCCGCGGGTTTGCGCGTGCGGCCGACACTCGCCGCCACATCGTCGCCGACGTGGCCGCGGACGTCGTCGGGCTGCTGGGGTCCGGAGCGCTCGTCGCCGCCGGCGAGGCCTCTGAGGCCATCCGGCCGGCCCACGTCGCGGTGCTGGTGCGCACCAACCGCCAGGCGGCGATGATCCGCGAGGCGCTCGACGCCGCCGGGGTGCCGGCGGTGATCAACGGCGCCGGGAGCGTGTTCGGCACCGAGCCCGCCCACGAGTGGCTGCGGCTGCTGGAGGCGCTGGAGCGCCCGGCGTCGATCACCCGGGCGCATTCCGCCGCGCTGACCGGGTTCGTCGGCTGGCCCGCCGAGCGCCTCGCCGCCGCCGACGAGGACTCCTGGGAGTGGGAGGAGGTCCACCGGCGCCTGCACGACTGGGCCCGCATCCTGCGCACCCGCGGGGTCGCGTCGCTGCTGGAGACGGTCACGCGCGACGGCGAGCCGCCCGCCCTGCCCGGCCGGGTGCTGGGCGAGTCGGCCGGCGAGCGGCGCCTGACCGATCTGCGCCACGTCGGCCAGCTGCTGCATGCCGCCGCCGCGGCGGAGCATCTGGGGCCGGCTGCGCTGACCGCCTGGCTGCGCACCCGGATCGCCGAGGCCGCCGCGGACACCGCGGACGAGGAGCGCAGCCGGCGCCTGGAGTCCGACGCCGAGGCCGTCGAGGTCCTGACCATCCACCGCAGCAAGGGGCTCGAGTTCCCCGTGGTCTACCTGCCGTTCCTGTGGGAGGCGGGGTACATCCCGGACAAGCCGCCGCCGCCCGTGTTCTTCCACGACCCGGCGGCCAACGACGCGCGCACGCTCGACGTCGCGCTGGAGGGCGCCGACTACAACCGCCACCGCGACCAGTTCGTCGCCGAGCAGCGCGGCGAGGACCTGCGGCTGCTCTACGTCGCGCTGACCCGCGCCCGCCATCAGGTGGTGGTCTGGTGGGCCGGCTCCTACGACAGTCGCAACTCGCCGCTGGGCCGCCTCCTGTTCTCGCGCGACGAGCACGGCGACGTCGCCCCCGCGGGGGCGTCCACTCCCGGTGACGCGAACGTCCTGGCCAAGCTGGGCACGCTGGCCGAGAGCACCGGGGGGCCGGGGCATACGATCAGCGTGCAACGGTCGGTCCTCGGCGCGCCCGCCGCCTGGAGCCCGCCGTTGCCGCCGGCCGCCGAGCTGGGCGTGTCGCCGTTCGCGCGATCCTTGGACCTGCGGTGGCGGCGGACCTCCTACTCGGACATCACGGCGGCCAGCCACGAGGAGTGGGTCACCAGCGAGCCCGAGCAGCCGCTCCTCGCCGACGAGCCGCCCGCCGAGACGGCGCCCGCCGCGCCCGGGCGGCCGGGGGACGACGGCGAAACGGCGATGGCGTCGCCCCTGGCCGCGCTCCCCGCGGGCGTCGACGTCGGAACCTTCGTGCACCACGTGATGGAGGCGACCGATTTCGCCGCTCCCGACCTCGATTCCGAGCTGGCGGCGAGCATCGCCGAGGTGCAGGGGCGCCGCGCGCTGGACATCGGCTCACCGGCCGTGCTCGCCACGGGGTTGCGCGCAGTGATCGAGACGCCGCTGGGGCCGGTGATGGGCGGCGGCCGGCTGCGCGACGTCGCCCGCCCCGATCGGCTTGACGAGCTGGGCTTCGAGCTGCCGCTCGCCGGCGGCGACCGGCCCAGCGGGTGGCTGACGCTGGCGCGGATCGCCGAGGTCCTGCGCGCCCACATGAGCCCCGGCGACCCGCTCGCCGCCTACGCCGATCGTCTCCAGGACGCCCGGCTGCGCCAGAGCGTGCGCGGCTATCTGACCGGGAGCCTGGACCTCGTCGTCCGCCTGGCCGGCGGCGCGGGAGCCGACGGCGCGCGGCCCGGCGACGCACCAGCCGGTGACGCCCCGCCCCGGTTCGCGGTGCTCGACTACAAGACCAACTGGCTGGCCGGTCCCGACGAGGAGCTGCGAATCGCCCACTACCGCCCGGAGGCGCTCGCCGCCGAGATGCTGCGCCACCACTACGCGCTCCAGGCCCTCCTGTACGCCGTCGCCCTGCATCGCTTCCTGCGCTGGCGGCTGCCGGGCTATGACCCGGACACCCACCTGGCCGGCGTCGTGTACCTGTTCGTGCGCGGGATGACCGGGAACGCGGGCTCGGCCGGCGTGTTCGGCTGGCCGGCGCCGCCCGGGCTGGTGCCGGCGCTCAGCGACGCGCTGGACGAGGGGAGCGCCGTCCGGTGACCGACGTCCGCGAGCGCGACCCGTTCGAGGCCCGGTTCGTCCGGCTGGCCTCCGGGCCGTTGCGTGACTTCAACGAGGCCGGCGTGCTCGCCGCCGCCGACGTCCACGTCGCCCGCCGTCTGGCCGGGCTGGCCGGCGAGAGCGACGAGGCGGTGCTGCTGGCCGTCGCCCTGGCCGTCCGCGGCCCGCGGCTGGGCCACGTCCACGTCGACCTCGAGCGTATTCGCGACACCGCCGCCGTCGACGCCGAGGAGCCGGTCGACCTGGCGCAGCTGCCCTGGCCCGAGCCCGCCCCCTGGATCGCCGCCGTCGCCGCCAGCCCGCTGGTGGCGACCGCCCCCGACGACGCCCGGCCACTGCGGCTCGAGGGCTCGTGGCTGTACCTGGACCGCTACTGGGCCGAGGAGGTCCAGGTCGCCCGCAGGCTGCGCGAGATGGCCGGTGAGCCGGTGCCGGGGACCGACGCCGGTCTGCTGGGCGACGGGATCGCGCGGCTGTTCGGCGGCGCCGACGCCTCCGACGACCGCCAGGCGCTGGCGGCGGCCACCGCGGTGGCGCGCCGGTTCGCGGTCGTCGCCGGCGGCCCCGGCACCGGCAAGACCACCACCGTCGCGCGGATCGTGGCCCTCATCTGCGAACAGGCGGCGGCCGCGGGACAACCGTTCCCGCTGATCGCCCTGGCCGCGCCGACCGGCAAAGCGGCGGCTCGCCTGGAGGAGGCTGTCCGCGATGAGGCGGCGCGGCTCGACGTCGGCCCGGCCGTCCGCGAGCACCTGCTTGAACTGCCGGCGTCCACCATCCACCGGCTGCTGGGGTGGCGGCCGGGCAGCTCGAGCCGCTTCCGTCACGATCGCAGCCAGCGCCTGCCCCACGACGTCGTCATCGTCGACGAGACCTCGATGGTGTCGCTGTCGCTGATGGCGCGGCTGATCGAGGCGCTGCGCTCGGGCGCGCGGCTGATCCTCGTCGGCGACCCCGGGCAGCTGGCATCGATCGAGGCCGGCGCGGTGCTGGGCGACATCGTCGGCGCCGGCGCCGCGGACGACAGCATCGTCGTGCTGGACCGCGTGCACCGCTTCGGCGGCGGCATCGCCCAGCTGGCGGGGGCGATCCGCGCCGGCGACGGCGACGCCGTGATGGAGATCCTGCGCGCGCCCGGCGAGGACGTCACCTGGCTCGATCTCGACGTGGCCGACGACGACGCTCCGCCGGCGGTCCGCGACCCGGCGGTGGCCGCGGCCGCCGCGACGATCGCGGCGGCCCGCCAGGGCGACGCGCGTGGTGCGCTCGACGCGCTCGGCGCGTTTCGCATCCTGTGCGCGCACCGCCGCGGCCCCTACGGCGTCGCCGCCTGGACCGCCCGAATGGAGTCCTGGCTGGCCACCCAGCTCGCGGACCTGCACCCCGACGACCGCTGGTACGTCGGCCGCCCGCTGCTCGTCACCGAGAACGACTACGAGCTGCGGCTCAACAACGGCGACACCGGGGTCGTGGTCGCCGCCGGCGAGGGCCGGCTGGCCTGCGCGTTTGCCCGCGGGCGCGACACCGTCCAGTACAGCCCCAACCGCCTGGGCGCGGTGGACACCGTCTACGCGATGACGATCCACAAGAGCCAGGGCTCGCAGTTCGACGCCGCCGCGGTGCTGATGCCCGACCCGAGCTCGCGCATCCTCACCCGCGAGCTGCTCTACACGGCGGCCACCCGTGCGCGCCACCGGCTGATCCTGGCCGGCACCGAGCTTGCGATCCGGGCGGCGGTCGACCGCCCGGTCGCGCGGGCCTCGGGGCTGGGCCGGCGACTGTGGGGCGACCCCGCCGCCGGACGCTGAACGCACGGGCCGGCACGCGCGCTGAGCGCCTCGACATTCGCGGTTTGCGGCCCGGCGACCGGGTAAGGAAACCCTCAGGAACGGGAGTCGGGACCGCACTCACCATCCGGAGAAGGAGGAGTGCCATGGCCGATGACGACCGGACGTTCCGCGACTCGTTTCGCTGGGACGTCATCAGGTCCACCCCGCGCTACGCCTATCTGGTGGCGGGGGTGGCGGCGATCGGCGGGATGCTGTTCGGCTATGACATCGGCGTCATCTCCGGCGCTGAGAACCTGCTCAAGTCGCGCTTTCACCTCAGCGCGGGCAGCGAGGAGCTGGCCGTCTCGGCGGTGCTGATCGGAGCGATCATCGGCGGCATCTTCGGCGGCAAGCTCGCCGACGCGATCAGTCGCCGGTATGCGTTGATGGGCCTGGCGGCGCTCTATTCGGTCGGGGCGGTCGCCACCGCGCTGGCGCCGACCCTGTTCCTGTTCGTCGTGTTCCGGATCGTGGTCGGCGTCGCCGTCGGCGCGTCCTCGATGATCGTCCCCACCTACATCGCCGAGCTGGCCCCGCGCCAGATCCGCGGCGGCTTGGTCATCCTCCAGCAGCTCGCCATCTCGGGCGGGATCTTCCTGTCCTACATCCTGGACTACATCTTCTTCTCCGCCGGCTGGGGCTGGCGCCCGATGTTCGCCGCCGCGGTCATCCCGGGCATCGCGCTGGGCGTTGGCATGCTCTACATGTCACACACGCCGCGTTGGCTGGGCATGCAGGGCCGCTGGGACGAGGCCGAGGCGGTGATGGCCCGGGTCAACCCTGAGGCCGGCGAGCAGGAGATGGCCCAACTTCATGACGAGCTCGAGCAGACCGAGCGCGGCACGCTGCGCGAGCTGCTGGCGCCCGGGATCCGGGGCGCGCTGTTCGCCGGCCTGGGGCTGGCGATGCTCCAGCAGTTCGTGGGACCCAACACGGTCCTGTTCTACGGCCCGACGATCTTCGGCTACGCCGGGATCTCCGCCGGCTCCGGCGGCCTGATCGCCGAGATCTGCGTCGGAGCGGTGCTGTTCATCTTCGTGCTGCCGACGATCGTGCTGGTCGATATGGTCGGTCGCAAGAAGCTGTTCTACTTCGGCCTGACCGGGATGGGCAGCATGCTCGTGCTGCTGGGCCTGGCGTTCCACTTCGGCGCTGCCGGCTGGGGCCTGGGCGTGCTCGCGATCCTGCTGGTCTACATCGGCTGCTACTCGCTGAGCATCTCGCCGCTGTTCTGGCTGATGACCGCCGAGCTGTATCCCAACCGGCTGCGCGGCATCGGCGCGAGCACGGCAACCGTGGCCAACTGGTCCGCGAACCTGCTGATCACGCTGACCTTCCTGACCGCCGTCAACGGCCTGGGCAAGGACGTGGTGTTCTGGATCTACGCCGGATTCGCGGTCATCGGACTGGTGTTCGTCCGCGTGTGCGTCCCGGAGACCAAGGGCCGCTCGCTGGAGGACATCGATGCGTACTGGACCCAGGGCCACCAGTGGCCGCAGCGGTCCAAGGCGCGGCGGAGCGGCCGGCCGTCGGCACCCGCGGCGACCTAGCCCCGCGCGTGGTCGCCGGCCGGCGCGCCGTCGTTGGTGCACCGGAAGACGCGGCGGCGGGCGGGCTCTGTGACCCGGAGCAGCCCGCTGCCGCATTCCGGGCAGCGCGCCACGTAGCGCACCGCCTCGTAGGTCCACCGCGCCCCACATCCCGAGCAGCGGTAGGTCGGCGCCGCGGCCACGGTCGTCATGCCGCGTCCGGGTCGTCGGGGGCGATCAGCCCCCGCGCCGCCGCCCAGTGCGTGACCTCGTGGCGCGAGGTCAGCTGCAGCTTGCGCAGCACCCCGCCGACGTGCGACTCGACCGTCCGCGCGCTGATCCCCAGCCGCGCCCCGATCTGCTTGTACGAGTAGCCCCGAGCCAGGTGGTGCAGGACCTCGCGCTCGCGCGCGGTCAGCGCGTCGAGGCCGGGCTCGGAGGTCTGCGGCGGCTCGGGATGGCTGAACGCCTGAAGCACGAACGCGGCCAGTCGCGGGCTGAAGTACGCGTCGCCAGCGGCGACCCGCTCGATCGCCGCCACCAGCTCGGCGGTGTCGATCGTCTTGGTCACGTAGCCGAGCGCGCCCGCCCGGATGACCGGCACCACGTCGGCGGCGGCGTCAGATACGGACAGGGCCAGCACCGCGGGAATCGGCCCGTCCCAGGCCAGCGCCGGCAGGCCCTCGAGCACCGCCACCCCGCCGCCGTCAGGCAGGTGCACGTCGAGCAGGACGACGTCGGGGGCCCGGGCGGCGATGACCGCCAGCGCCTGGGCGGGGTCGGCGGCCTCGCCGACGACGTCGCAGTGGTCGGCCAGCTCGGCCCGGACCCCGGCGCGGAACAGGTGGTGGTCGTCGACGACGACGACGCGCAGCCGAGCCGGTCGGATCTGGGCCACCGCGCTCACCGGCCGCCTCCCGGCCCGAGCACCAGCGCCACCTCGGTGCCCTCGCCCGGCGTCGACTCGATCGTGGCCCGCCCGCCGCTGATCGCCATCCGCCCGATGACGGCGTCGCGGATGCCGCGACGCTCGCTGGCGACCATGCGCGGGTCGAAGCCCGGGCCCTCGTCGCGCACGAACACCTCGGCGCGGTCGCGGGCGATCTCGCAGAAGACGAACACCGGGGCGCCGGGCGCGTGGCGGGCGGCGTTGCGCAGCGCCTCGCGGGCGGCGGCGACGAGCGCCTCGCCTTTGGCGTCCAGTGGCCGGTCGCCGATCGCCGTCAGCTCGACCGTCATCCGGTATTCGTCCTCGACCTCGGCGACGATCTCCCGCAGCGCCGCCGCCAGGGTCTCGGACGCGAGCTCGGCCTCCCCGGCCATCCAGGCGCGCAGCGCGTGCTCCTGCCGTCGGGCCAGGCGGACGACCGCGGCGGGATCGTGGGCCTGGCGCTGGACCAGCGCGAGCGTCTGGAGCACCGAGTCGTGCAGGTGGGCGGCGAACCGCTGGCGCTCCTCCTCGCGGGCGCGCCCCGCCTTGTCGCGATCGATCCGCATCAGGTAGCCGACGACGATCGGGCTGCCGACCAGCGCGGCCGCCCAGCCGCCGATGCCGATCAGGGCCATCGCCTGGAGCAGGGCGTCGCCGGCGACGTACCGGTCGGCCAGGCCGATCGCCAGCAGCGCGGCGGCGCCGACCAGCAGCACGCCGGGGACCATCCGCCACGCGACCCGGTTGCCCCGCTCGGGCCGGGCCGTCATCAGGCGCCAGGGGGCGCGCTGACCGGGCGCCAGCGGGGCAAGGCCGAGCTGGACCCGGACGGCGTCGGCGAGCAGCACCAGGCCGCCGGCGGCCGACAGCGCGGTCAGGACGAGCGGCAGCAGGGAGATCCGCCCCAGGCGCCACGGCCAGTCGGTGCCGCCGATGAAGTCGATCCGGTCAAACGGCGAGCCGATGGACGGGTACGGGATCCCGCCGCGTAGGACCACGCTCGCGTAGCCGCCGGTGCTGCTGGCGTGGCGCACCCCGGCGATGACCCACAGGGCGCCGAGCCCGACGAGCGCCACCACCAGTCCGAGGCCGCGGTTGCGCGAAAGCGCGCGCAGGCCGGCGGGCAGGAGCAGACCGGTGGCGGCAACCGCCCCGGCGGCGCCCAGCGCCACCGCGCCGGAGGTCGACACGCTTGACGACAGGACCAGCGCCAGCCCGCCGAGCATCGCCGCTCCGCCCAGCCCGGTGGCGCGCTGGCGACGGTCGAAGCGCCAGGTGGGGCGCGCGCCGAAGTGCTCCAGCGTGCTCATGCGCGCCTGCCCCGAGGTCGGGCCGCCTGCCGGGCCGGACGGCGCGCCGGCTCCGACGCCGTCCTCCCCGTCCGCCTCGGGATCGTGCCGTCGGTGACGGGCGTCCCGCACGGCCCCGGCATGAGCGCATCGACTGCTCGCGCGTTGGCGATCTGCGCCGCCCGGCGAACCCGCCAGCTGGCGAGCCGCGCCTTGGCCGCGGCGCGGGTCATGCCATGGGTGTTGGGGCGCGCCTCGACGTCGACCATGTATCCGGGCCAGTCGGGTTGCGCGTCGGGATCGACGGTGGCCGGATAGTCACGCACGTAGAGGCTGCCGCCCTGCGAGCTGAAGTCGATGTCGAGCAGGGGCCCCGGCTTGCTCGCCGGCCCGGTCTGACGGCCGTCCCCAAAGACCCGCCCGTACAGCACCAGGTCAGAGAACAGGGGGTGCGTCCGGCCGGCCAGCAACCCCGTCAGCCGTGCCGCGAAGGGATTGACGTCGTACTGCACGACGACCCGCACGCAGCGTCCGGCGGGCAGCGCCACGATCGTGCGCCGCATCCCCGCCGCGATGTGCAGCGACAGGGTGCCGCTCGCCGGGAACGTCGTGCGCCGCAGGTCGACGAGCATCGTGTTCAGCCCGCTGCGGTAGGTCGTGGCGCTCACGTCCCGGTAGGTGCGGGGAGCGACCGTGGTCGCGCCGAGCTGGGTGGTCAGCCGCACCCCGCTGGCGGCCACCGCGATCGCCGGCAGCGTCAGCGCCGCGACCGGTAACAGCGCCCAGGCCGGACCCAGCCGCGGCCACCATACGAGCACGCCGATCAGCACGATCGCGCCGAGGCCGACCACCAGCCAGCCGAATCCGAACACCGCCGCCGCCGCGCCGACCAGCGCGAGCACGGCCAGCGCGGCGCACCCGCCGCAGGCCCGGGCCAGCACGACCGCGTCGCGAGGTCCCGGGTCGCCGTCGCGGTCGCCCTCGGCCGGGATGATCAGCCAGCAGGCGAGGTACAGCGCGATTCCGAGCCCGGCGATCAGCGCGGCGGCCACGAAGGCCGCGCGCATCCAGCCGGCGCGCATCCGGATCACGGGCGCGACCCCGGCGCACACGCCGCCGAGCCACCGCCCCTCGTTCCCCCGTGACAGCCCGGCGCCTGGGCCGGGCCGCTCATTGAACGCCGTCACGGGCGAGATTGTCTGCGATCGCCGAGCGCCGCGCTAGACGTTATGTCCCTGAAAGCGTCTCCGGGATCTCCCGGAGACGCGGCGAGCCCGCCTACAGGCCGCGAGCCAGGTGGTAGTACGCCCGGTTCCAGCGCAGCTCGTTGGCGAACTGGTGGATCGTCGTGTCCGCGTCGATGACCACCAGCTCGACGCCGGCGATCTGGGCGAGGTCGCGCACCGCCTCGATTCCGAGCGCCATCGTGAACACGCTGTGATGCGAGCCGCCGGCCATCAGCCACGCCTCGGCGGCCGTCGACAGGCTGGGGCGCGGCTCCCACACCGCCCGGGCGACCGGCAGCTTGGGCAGCGCCTCGTCAGGGTCGACGACGTCGACCTCGTTGGCCACCAGCCGCAGGCGCCCGCCGACGTCGATCAGGCAGACGACGACCGCCGGCCCGGGGGGCGCGGTGAACACCAGCCGCACCGGGTCGTCGCGACCGCCGATCGACAGCGGGTGGATCTCCGCGGACGGGCGTCCGGCGGCGATCGACGGACAGATCTCGAGCATGTGGGCGCCCAGGATCTTCTGGCCGCCCGGGCCCAGGTGGTAGACGTAGTCCTCCATGAACGAGGTGCCGCCGGGCAGGCCCGCGGCCATCACCTTGAGGATGCGCAGCAACGTGGCCGTCTTCCAGTCGCCCTCGGCGCCGAACCCGTAGCCGTCGGCCATCAGCCGCTGGACGGCGATGCCCGGCAGCTGCTGCAACCGGCCGAGGTCCTCGAAGGTGTCGGTGAAGGCGCCGAAGCCGCCGTCGAGCAGCAGCGCCCGCAGGGCGACCTCGATCTCGGCGGCCTGGGCCAGCGCCGCGCGCCGCGGGCCGCCGGGCCGCAGCTCGGCGGCGAGGTCGTACTCGTCGTCGTAGCGCTCGAGCAGCTCCTCGACGGCCGCCTCGCGCACGTTGTCCACCGCGTCTGACAACGCGTCGACGCCGTAGCCGTTGACCGTCGTGCCAAAGGTGATCTGAGCGCCGACCTTGTCGCCCTCGGTCACCGCCACGTCGCGCATGTTGTCGCCGAACCGGGCGACCCGCAGACGCTGCGCCTCCCGCCACCCGGCGGCGGCCCGCGCCCAGGTTCCGATGCGCTCCTGCACCGCCGGATCGGCCCAGTGGCCGACGACCGTCTTGCGCGCGACCCTCATCCGGGTCTCGATGTAGCCGAACTCCCGGTCGCCGTGAGCCGACTGGTTGAGGTTCATGTAGTCCATGTCGATCGTCGACCATGGGAGGTCGCGGTCGAACTGGGTGTGGAGGTGCAGCAGGGGCTTGGTCAACACGCCCAGGCCCGCGATCCACATCCGCGCCGGCGAGAAGGTGTGCATCCAGGCGATGACGCCGATGCAGTCCTCGTCGACCGAGGCCTCGGCCAGGACCCGGCGGATCGCGTCGGCGTCGGTCAGCGGCTCGCGATCGACGATCGCCACCGGGATCGCCGGGTTGTCAGCGAGCGCCGCCGCCACCTGGCGCGAGTGCTCGTGAACCTGGCGCAGGGCCTCCTCGCCATAGAGGTGCTGGCTGCCGGTGACAAACCAGACCGAACCTGTGTTCTCGCTGATCATGTTGCTCAGGTGAGCCGACCGCCGGGGACCGGCCGCAGACCGCGACGATCATACGGACCCGTCCCGGCCGGCGTGTGAACGCTAACCCGTCGCCGTCACGCGACCGCTACCTGGTCGCCGCGGCCGCCGCAGCGCTCAGCGCGGACGCCAGCGCCGTCCCGTCGGCAGATCCCAGTCCGGTGCAGGCGTCCCAGCCGGGCCCGGCCGAGTAGGCCCCGTTGTTGCCCTGGGTGATGTCGTGAAACGACGCCGTGCCCAGCAGGGGGTACAGCCGCGGCTGCACGAACCCCAGCGGCGCCCCGAGCTCCTGGTTGAGCCGGGCGATCAGTCCGGCCCACAGGGGCGCGACCGCGCTGGTGCCGCCGACGACCTCGTCTGAGCCGTCGACCCGGATCTGGTAGCCGGTCTGCGGATCGGCGTTGCCGCACACGTCGGGGACGCCGCGGCCGGCGGCGTGGCTGTCGACGTTGTCGGGCACCTTGGCGTTGGCCTGGTAGCTGGGCATCGGGAACTGGCGGCTGATGCCGCCGCCGGTGGCGCCGTCGCCCGGGTCGTTCCACACGGTCTCGGCCGCGATCGTCTCGCCGGAGAGGCGCAGCGAGGTGCCGCCGCAGGCCAGCGCGTGCGGCGCCGAGGCGGGGAAGTCGACGTGCTGCTGGCCGTCGGTGACGCTGTCGGTCGAGCCGTTGTCGCCGGCGGCCACGGTGACGGTGACCCCCAGCCCGGCAGCCTCGGTGAGGATCTGCTCCATCTGGGTGCGCGCCTGCGCGGTCCAGGCGTCCTCGGACTCGCCCCAGCTGATCGAGACCACCGACGGCTTGTTCGCGGTGTCGTGCACCGCGGTGGATACGCCGTCGATGAACCCCTGATCGGTGTTCGGAGCGAAGTAGACGGCGATCTCGACCCCGGGGGCGACCGAGCCCACGACCTCGATGTCGAGCATCACCTCGCCGTCGGCGTTGGTATCGGTCCCCGGGGAGTTGGTCGCGCCGTCGACGCTGACCGCGGTCACCGGCGGCGCCGCCTGCCCCAGCCCCTGGAAGTAGGTGGCCAGGTCACTCGTGGTGTACCCGCCGCCGAGCTCGAGGATCCCCACCGTCTCGCCCTGCCCGGTCGCCGCCGTCGGGAACGCGTAGGCCTGCGCCACCTGCGGCGGCGTGAACCCGCCCTCGGCGGGGGCCGCCTGACGGCGACGGCGCTGAATGCGGGGCTGCACCTGGGGGCGGTCGTCGATGCCGAACACCCCGGCGACGACGTCGCCCAGCTCCGACGGGACCGTCAGCTCGCCCGACCGCGCCCGATAGGTGCGCTCGGCCCCCGGCGCCCGGTACTCGCCCTCCATGGTGGCGCCGAACGCGTCGACCGCCGCCCGCAGCGGCCCGTGCAGCATCACCGCCCGGCGCGCCGGGTCGGCGCCGGTGACCGTCAATCCCGCCTGCGCAGCGAACGCCGTCACGGCATCGATGTCCTGCTGGGCGGCGCCGTGGGCCGCCGCCCAGGCGTCGCGGTCCAGCCGGCGGCGCTCCGCCGGCGGGCGTTGCGCCTCGTCGTCGACCCAGTCGGCCTGCGCCCGCGGGCGCACGTAGACGGTCAGATCGACCGGTGCGTCGAGATCCGCGTCCCCGACGCGGGTGTGGCCGGACTCCAGTGCGCGCTCGCTGCCCGCAACCGGAACACGCCTAGCTGCTGCCATCGCTTCCCCTCCTGACGAGATCGCTGCGTGCCCTGGGCTGAGTCTATGCCCGCCAGGCGCCCCCCGAAACCGTCGGTCGCACTCTGTGCAGCCTCGGAGCCAGGGCTCCCGCCGCCCGCTAGGACACTGACGTCAGGAACGGGATGAGATGGCTGAAGAACAGGTTGTGGGGGTAGGCGCCGGCCGGGTCGTTGTGGGCGTAGCTCGGTTCGTTGACCAGCGTCAGGTTGCGCGCCGGGATGTGGGATTGGCGGGCCAGTTGCCGGGTGGCCTTCATCAGCAGCCGGTGCGGACCGGTCAGCGCGGCGCCGAAGGCGTAGATGCGCAGGCTGTGCGGCAGCCGGCGGCCGAACACCGCGTGGACGCCCAGCACCTTCTGCGCGGCGTCCGCGATCCCGTCGTCGACCCCGCCGGTGTCGAGGCTCAGCCGGGCCGGGAAGTACCACTCGGTGCCGTCCGCGCCCGTGATCCCCTGACCGGCGAACATCGCCGCGTAGCGGGTGATCGGGGTCAGCGCGCCCGTCCCGTTCCAGCCGTAGGGCGGCCCGCCGGTGGTCGCCACGCCGGCGCCCAGGTGGGCCTGGGCGGCGATCAGCGGCGCCGGCGATGTGCCGACGTTGAGCGCGTAGCCGTACTGGCCGAGATTGCTGACCGGAACCGACGGAGCCAACCCGAACGGGCTCAGCAACCCCGAGGGCTGGGCCGCCGACGCGCCGTTGGGATCGATCAGCGCGGCCTCGGACCCGGTGGCGTTGAGCAGTCCGGCCAGCGGCGCGGTGATGCCGCCGAACGCCAGCCACGGCGACGCCGACGGCTTGCGCAGGGCGTCCAGCGCCGTGGCCGCGGCGGCGCGCGACTGCGATCCGAAGCTGCCGCCGTCGATGTAGACCAGGCCGGCCAGCCCGTCGGCGCCGGGGTGGCCGCCGAAGTCCCAGGTGGCATAGGCGGTGACCACCGATCCGCCCAGCGAGTGGCCGCCGAGCACCACCTTCCCGCCCAGCTTGCGGGCGGCGCCGATGACCGTGTGCAGATCCTGGACGGCGACGTTGATTCCCCACTGCTTGGCGAACTGCACCGTGCTGTCGGGGATGAGCTGGAAGTGGTGGGTGATGGCGTGATCGGTGAGCCAGCCCAGGTAGTAGTCGAACAGTTGGGTGGCGTCGATCCGTCCGGCCTTGGCCGCGTCGAGCTGGGATTGGTCCTCGAGCAGGTTCTCGCGCCGCTCGACCGCCCACACCTGCCAGCCGTGAGCGCGGGCGACGATCCAGCGCGCCAGCGGCGCGAAGTACGCGGCGCCGCCCGAGGTCCCCGGCTCGAGCACGAGCACGTTGCGGGCGCTCCGCGAGCCGATCTTGAGGACGCCGACCTTGTCGTAGCGGGCCGGGGTGCCCGGCGCGGCATAGCTGTGCATCCACGCCACCGACAGCTTCGCGCCGGCCGGCGCGGCCGCGGCCAGCGAGACCAGAACCAGCGCCAGCGCCCATTGCACGCCGCGACCCATCGCCATCGGGAGCTTACGCGCTGTCGGCGGCCAGCGAGCTGAAGAACGCCAGGTCATCGTGCTCGAGCTGGCACACCTCGAGCAGGTGCCCGAGCTCGGCACTGGTGTCGACGTAGCCGGCGCGCACGCGGCCGGGGATGATCATCGTGTAGTCGAAGTCGAGGTGGTTGGCGTTGAGGATCCCGCGGATCCGCTCCCATTCCGCGTCGCCGGTCTCCACGAACGTCGCCAGGTGATGGAGGCGCAGCGCGAACGAGCCGTCGGCGGGCAGGATGCGCCGGTAGAAGTCCAGCGGCCCGGACACCGGCTCGATCACCTCGACGATCGGGCCACCCCGGGCGCCCATCGCGAACCGGGCCTCCCAGCCGCGCACCTCGTCGCCGACCATGAACGTCGAGCCCTCGGTGGTGACCTTGACGCACTGCTCCAGGCCGAAGCGCTCTTGCAGCAGGTCCATCGCCCGGTCCAGGTCCGTGGTGACGTAGCCGTACTGCCAGACGTTGGCGAACAGGTCAGCGATCGTCTCCACGCGGCGGGGCGGGGTGAACAGGCCGTCGGGCGGCCGCATCTGGGTGGGGGTCATGGCGCGACTCTACAGTCGCCCGTCAGCGCAGTCGCCCGTCAGCGCAGTCGCCCGTCAGCGCAGTCACCCGTCAGCGCAGTCGCCCGTCAGAGCTGACAGACCGGGCACCAGTAGGTGGTGCGCCCACCGACCTGGCCCCGCGACAGCGCGTGCCCGTCCCGGGGGCAGTGGCCGTCGCGGCCCCGCGCGGGGATGAACGCGCCGGTGTGGGCCCCGCCCTTGCGGATCGCCGAGCGGATGGCTGAGCGCAGCTCGCGACGCAGCCGGTCGAGATCGTCGTCAGACAGGTCCGCGGTCGAGCGCTGCGGGCTGATCCGGGCCTGCCACAGGATCTGATCGGCCAGCAGGTTGCCGACGCCGGAGAGGGCGTGCTGGTTGAGTAGCCTCGCCTTGACCGCGGTGTCGCCCGCGCCGACGATCGCCCGGAACTCGTCCCGTCCGATGTCAGCGGCGTCGGGACCGACGTGGCTGAAGTCGGGGTTGAGCACGGCGCGGCCGAGCCGGCGCCTGTCGCGCAGCGCAAAACGTGTCCCGTCCTCGAACTCGACGGCGAAGCGGTCGTAGGGCGAGACGTCCTCGCCGCCGTCGACGACGATCCGCCCCGCCATTCCCAGGTGCAGACCGAGCACCGGGCCGTCGGCGGTCTCCATCCACAGGAACTTGCCGCGGCGGTGCGCAACGGCGAACTCGTGCCCCTCGAGCGCGGCCGCGATCTCGCCGGGCGCGTGGGGCCGCGAGACGTATGTGTCGCCGTCGTGGACGCGCGCGATCCGCCGTCCCAGGACGGACTCCAGCGCGCCGCGGGCGCGCTCGGCTTCGGGCAACTCGGGCATACAGGATGAGGCTAGCCTCAGCGCCCGGGGGCCGGCCGCCGGTCAGCGCCCGAGGCGTCGCCGCCGGTCTCTAGACGAGGCGCTGCAGCGCGCGCCGCACCGCGGCGTCGCGCTCGGCCGCCGCGGCGTCGGTCCAGCGCCAGCTGACGCCCGCTTCGATGACGAACGTGGGCCGGTCGTGGTCCTGGATACGGTCGACCGCGACCTCGACTGCGGCCACGCCGGGCGCCGGCTCCTCGTCGCGCACCCGCGCGACGCCGTAGGCCGTCACCGCGACCCCGGCGGCGGTGATGGCCAGCGCCACCCGCGGATCGTCACGCAGGCGACCCAGTGACTCGCGCGTGCGCGCCAGACCGAGGAGGGCCCTGCCCGGGCCGGCGCGGACGGCGGCCGAGACCGGGATCGCGTGGGGCGACTCCCCGCCGGTGACCAGGATCAGGACCGTCCCGTCGGGCCAGACCGGCAGGATCGGCTCGTCGGCCGCGGAACTCATGAGACTGGTCTGAGATCGTACGTCCGCGGAGTCCCGAATCGGTTCTCTGAGGCGGACCTGACGGCGCGGCGGCTAAGGTCGATGCTGGCGGGTATCGCTCTCCCCACGTCCCGCCTCCCCCGAATGAGCAACTCGATCCAACGCCACGCCCTCGGTCTGACCTGGGTGGAAACCGGTGGAATGCGCCGCGCGGCGCACGCTCTGCGTGCCGACGGGCGCGTGTGGCTGATCGATCCCTTCGAGGACGAGGTCGCGCTCAGCACCGCCGGCGAGCTCGGGCAGCCGACCGCGGTGATCCAGCTCCTGGACCGCCACAACCGCGACTGCGCGGCGATCGCGCAGCGGCTGGAGATCCCGTTGCTGCGCGTGCCCACGGTGATCGACGAGAGCCCGTTCGACGTGATCCCCGTCGTGCTGCGCCGCTGGTGGCAGGAGATCGCGCTGTGGTGGGAGGCCGAGCGCACGTTGATCGTCGCCGAGGCCGTCGGGACCGCGCCCGCGTTCGCGCTGGGCCGGCAGGTCGGCGTGCACCCGATGCTGCGCCTGGGACCCCCGCGAGCGGCGCTGAGCCGGCATGCCCCGCAGCGGCTGCTCGTCGGCCACGGCGCCGCGCTGGAATCCGGGGCTGCCCCTGCGCTCGACGAGGCCCTCGCGGTCTCCCGTTCAGACATCCCGCAGCTCGTCCTCAGGCTCCCGTCCCTGATCCGGGGCGGCTGAGCCCGATGGCCTCGACCGACCATGCCGAGGCGTCGCACACCCGTCAACGGTGTCGGCAATTCCTTGTAGCTGGGTATGAAGAAACCGACTTTTTTGATGCAAACTGACACCGTTTTTACACCAGAGGGCGAAATCCCAGCCACAGCGTCACGCGGCCGACATTCCGCCCGTTCGGCTGCAATGATCGACCCGATGAGGGCTCACGAGCCGCTTGGGGCCACACAGCACGGCGGCGCGTTGCAGCTGAGCGCTCGCGACTCGAGCGCGGGCGAGGGCATCGGTATCTCCTCCCCGGGGGCCTGGATCGGCCTCGGCGGGCTGCTCACCACCGGCCTGATCATCGCGCTGGCGGCCGCCCACACCTCGCTGCTGCTCCCCGCCTCGCTGCGGTCGCTGCGGCCGATGTCGACCTGGCTGTTCGGAGCCTTCACCCACGTCGGGCTCAACATCGGCCTGCCCGGGATCATCGCGGTGTTGGTGATGATGTTCCTGTTCTATGCGTTGACGCTGCGCGCGGTGCAGCACCTGTCGCGCCGGGCCGTGCTGACGAGCATCGCGGCGCTCAACGCGCTCGTGCTGCTGGCGCCGCCGCTGCTGTCGACCGACCTGTTCAGCTACATCGCCTACGGCCGCCTCGGCGCCACCTACAACGTCAACCCGTATCTGCACGGCCCGAACGTGATCGCGTTCGATCCGCTCTACCACTTCATCGGCGCCCAGTGGACGCACACGCCGACGGCCTACGGCCCGCTGTTCACCGCGCTGAGCTATCCGCTGGCCGGCCTGAACATCGCCGCCAGCGTGTTCGCCTACAAGGCGGTCGCCGCGCTCTCGTGCCTGGCCATCGTCGTGCTCGTCTGGCATGCCGCGCGGCTGCGCGGCCTGGATCCCGTCAAGGCGGTGGCGCTGGTCGGCCTGAACCCGGTGATCGTCGTCTACGGCGTCGGCGGCGGCCACAACGACCTGCTGATGCTGGCCATCCTCGTCGCCGGCATCTACGTGCTGCTGCGCCAGCGGGAGGGGACTGGCGGGGCGATGATCATCGCCGCGACCGCGGTCAAGCTGACGGCCGGGGTGTTGCTGCCCTTTGCCGTGGCCGCCAGCGCGGGCCGACGGGTGGCCACCACCGGCCGAGCCCGGATCGTGGGCGGCGCCGTACTGGCCGCCGCCCTGTTCGGCGCGCTGGGGCTGGTCATGTTCGGCTCGGGGACGTTCCACCTGCTGGGCACGCTGCAGAGCATCCAGGGCGAGGGCGGGCTGCACAGCATCCCCGGGTTCATCCTCACCGCCCTCGGGCTCACGCGCTACGCCGGAGTGCTCGGCCAGATCCTCCACGTCGCCTACGCGATCAGCATCGTGTGGCTGTTGCGCAAGGTGTGGATCGGCGAGCTGGACTGGATCACCGCCGCCGGCTGGGCCACCGTGGGACTGCTCGTCTCCGCCGGGCTGCTGATGCCCTGGTACATCGCCTGGCTCATCCCGCTGGCGGCCCTCAGCACCGACCGCCGCCTGTGGCTGACGGCGATCGGGCTGACCAGTCTCGGGCTGACCTCGCTGTAGCCGCGCGGGGCGCGCGCCGACCGCGACGCGCGCCGCAACGGCGACCGTCTACAGGTTGACCGACGCCATCCCCGCCTCGTCGTAGCGGGTGCCGGCGGCCTCGGGCAGCTCGTCGAGCCGGGCGAGGTCCTCGGCGGTGAGCTCGACGTCGACCGCCGCCGCGTTCTGCTCCAGGTACTCGCGGCGCTTGGTCCCGGGGATCGGGACGATGTCCTGCCCCTGGGCCAGGACCCACGCCAGCGCGAGCTGCGCGGGGGTCACGCCCTTCTCCTCCGCGATCGCCGCCACCTTTGCGGCCAGCTGGAGATTGGCGTCGAGGTTGGCCCCGCTGAAGCGGGGGCCGTGGCGGCGAAAGTCGCCGGCGTCGAGATCGTCAGGCGAGGTGAAGCGCCCGGACAGGAAGCCGCGTCCCAGCGGCGAGTAGGGCACGAAGCCGATGCCCAGCTCGCGGCAGGTCGGCAGGATCTCCGCCTCGACGTCGCGCGTCCACAGCGAGTACTCGGTCTGCAGCGCCGTGATCGGCGCCACCGCCTGGGCGCGCCGCAGCGTCTCGGGAGAGGCCTCGCTGAGGCCGATATGGCGGATCTTGCCCTCGGCGACGAGCTCGGCCATGGCGCCCACGGTCTCCTCGATCGGCACGTTGGGATCGACCCGGTGCTGGTAGTAGAGGTCGACGTGGTCGGTGCCCAGCCGGCGCAGGGAAATCTCGATCGAGCTGCGCACGTGCTCGCCGGAGCCGTCGAGGCGACCGATCGTCGACATGTCGCCCGGCGTGGCCTGGTCCATGCGCCGGGCGAACTTGGTCGCGATGACGTAGTCGTCGCGGTGGCCCTTGATCGCCCGGCCGACCAGGTCCTCGTTGGTCAGCGGCCCGTAGAGCTGCGCGGTGTCCAGGAAGGTGATGCCCAGCTCCCGGGCGCGCTGGATGGTGGCGATCGCCTCGGCCTCGTCGGCCGATCCGTAGAACGCTGACATCCCCATACAGCCCAGGCCGAGGGCCGAGACCTCCAGCGACCGCAGTGTCCGCTTCTCCATGGTGCTCCCATCGTTGTCGTGAACGGCTCCCGATCACGATAGGAAGGGGCGTGCGACGATCTGGTGAATGCCCGCCACCCCCTCCAGCCCGCCGGTCGAGCTGACCGTGGGCGAGCGGACCGTCCGCATCTCCAATCCCGACCGCGTGTACTTCTCAGCGCGGGGGGAGACCAAGCTGGACCTGGCCCGTTACTACATGAGCGTCGGCGACGGCATCGTCCGCGCCCTGCGCGAGCGCCCGTGCATGCTGCACCGCTTCCCCAGCGGTGTCGATGGCGAGAAGGTCCATCAGAAGCGCGTGCCCCGGGGAGCGCCGGACTGGTTGCAGACCGTCCGGATCACCTTCCCCCGCTTCGGGCGCACCGCTGACGAGCTGTGCGTGACCGAGCTGGCCAGCGTCATCTGGGCGGTGCAGATGTCGACGGTCGAGTTCCATCCCTGGAACTCGCGCCGCGCCGACGTCGAGCATCCCGACGAGTGGCGCATCGATCTCGACCCGATGCCCGACGCCGAGCTGGCTGGCGTGCGGCGTGTGGCCGGGGTCGCCCGCGAGGTGCTCGACGAGCTCGGCGCGGTCGGGTGGCCCAAGACGTCCGGTGGCCGCGGGATGCACATCTACGTCCGGATCGAGCCCCGCTGGGGGTTCGGCGACGTCCGCCGGGCGGCGCTGGCGTTCGCCCGCGAGGTGCAGCGACGGATCCCGTCTGACGCGACGACGACCTGGTGGCGCAAGGACCGCGAGCCTGACAAGGTGTTCGTCGACTACAACCAGAACGCCCGCGACCACACGATCGCCTCGGCCTACTCGGTCCGGGGCAATATCGAGGGCACCGTGTCGGCCCCGGTCGCCTGGGACGAGATCGACGCCGTCGAGCCGGGCGAGCTCACCATCGCCACCATGCCGGCGCGCTTCGCCGCGCTCGGCGACCTGCACGCCGACATCGACGACGCCGTGTTCTCACTCGAGCCGCTGCTCGAGTGGGCGGCGCGTGACGAGCGGGCCGGCGAGGAGACCCCGCCCGAGCCCGACGGCGACGGCGACGGCGACGGCGGTGGCGGCGACTAGCCCGGGCTGACCACGTCGCGCACCGGGATTCCCCCGCGCTCGATCTCGTAGGGCACCAGCGACACCTGGCCCAGCCCGCCGGCGCCCGGCGTCAGACTCCATTCGGCGATCGCCAGCGTGTTGGAGCCGTCCGCGCGCAGCAGCCCCTGAGGCAGGTAGAACGTGTTCTGCGGTCCCAGGTTGTTGATGTAGCGGCCGATCAGCCACCCGTTGAGGTAGATGAGCGCCTGGAAGTTGGCCGCCCCGGGCCCGGGCGCGCCGCCGCCCGGAGGCGTCAGCTTCAGGCCCAGCGGCGCCCAGACGCCCGACGGGACGTGCAGCGCAAAGCGCGTCCGGTACCAGCCCACGCCGGGCGGCACCGACCGCGACGCCCACGAGTCGGGCAGCCCGACCGGCGTCCAGGACCCGTCCGGGAACGACGGCAGCGCCCAGCCGGCGTTTGAGCCGAACAGACCTGCCGGGTTGGTCGGCCCGCGGACCGGGTCGCGCGCCACCTGGGCCGCGGAGGCGCCGTCCAGCCGCCACGTGACGGCCGGCGACGCGCCGCTGGACATGTTGACCGTGGCGCTCTCCAGGCCGCGCGGCGTCTTGTCGGAGTCGAGCTGCAGCGAGTTGGCGAACGACTCGTCCTGGCCCATGTTCTCGACCAGGACCGAGAGAACGTTGTCCTGGCCGGCGGTGACGTCGCTGGCCGGGACGCTGAACGTCTGGCTGACCGTCGTGTCGTCCATGTTGCCGAACGGATGGGTCGAGGTTTGGGTCGTCGCCGACCCGAGGTAGTGGCCGTTCAGCCACACCGCGAAGGAGCCGAACGGCCCGGTGTCGGCGGTCAGCGCGATCGAGCTCTCGTTCCCGGTGGCGGTGAAGTGCCCCCGGTACCAGACGAACCCGTGGTCGAACCCGTAGTCCTGGGCGTAGAGCACCGGCGTGGAAGCGGGCTGGATCGGATTGTCGGTGACCTGGTGGTCGGCCACCGGCCAGCTCGAGTCATCGAAGCCGGGCAGCCGCTCGGGCGACTCGAACGCAAACCGCCACCCCTGCCGCAGCGACGGCAACGCGATGCTCGACGGTGGCCCGGACAGCTGTCCCGTCAGCGCGGCGCCTGGCGCGCGACTCGTCGCCACCGCGCGGCCATCCCAGGTCAGCGTGCGCACGCCCGGCGCGGCCCAGACCGCGATCGGCCCGGCGGCGGAGGTGTCACCGGTCAGCGCGGCGCGATGCCCGCTCACGGCGGCGGTGCGCACCAGCGATGACCCGCGGACGAGCATCGGGCCGCCGGCGGTGTGCTGCACCCAGAACTGGCCGGCGGTGCCGGCGTCGGCGAGCAACAGGTCCAGCCGCGTGTGTCCGGAGCGGATCGAGACCTGATCCAGGCCGTCGTGGGTGTAGTGCAGCGTCAACTGGCGCGAGGACGCGTCCCAATTCCACGTGATCGGCGTGCCCGACGGATCGGCGAGGACGTGCACGACCGGTTTGCGCGCGTAGGACAGGACGGTCTCGCCGGTGGCGCCGGAGTCTCCGTCGAGCAGCGCCACATCGTGGCCGCGAGACAGTGTCAATTGCGTCACCAGTTCGGACGTCGTGTCCACCAGGTCCTGCCCTCCGAACCGGGCGTCGGAGACCAGGAACTTGGCCTCGTGGGACGGCACCGTCACCGGCTGCCCGGTGGGGATCGTGGCCGTCACCGCAGTGCCGCCGTCGTTGCCGAGATACAGGAACGTGGCCCCGGTCACCGGGTTGCGCTCCTCGAACGTCGTCAGGCCGGGAATCGACGGCGGGGTGATCTGATCGGTCATCGTCAGGTCCGGGAGCGCCTGCGTCATCTCCCCCACCAGCTTGAGCTCGGGGTACTTGAACGACAGCGTCCCCGGCTCGGAGATCGGCGAGCCGTAGTCGTAGGAGGTGTACATGAACGGCGCCGGGTTGAACCCCCAGTCGGTCCCGCCGACCGTCATGTAGATGCCCTGCATGGTCGCCCCCTGGGCGATGTAGTACTTGTAGAACGTGTTCTCGAAGTCGGGGCCGGTCAGCTGCGCGCAGCCGGGGTAGCCCACCCCGCCCCAGGAGTCGAACGAGCCGCCCTGGTACTCGGGGACCATGAGCGGGATACCCGGCTCGTGGTCGCCGGTCAGCACCGGCGGGCTGCTGAACACGTTCGGGTTCGAGCAGTCAAAGCCCTCGGGGTACTGATCGGAGCCGATCAGGTCGGGCGCGTCCGGAGTGCCGGGCGCCCAGCCGTCGGCGAAGCCGCCGACGTCGTTGGTGTCGGTGGGAACGTCGATCCCATCGGCCTTGGCCTGGGCCTCGAGGTTGCCGAAGTAGGCCTCGCCCTCGGGGTTGGTGTAGCCGTACTCGTTCTCGATCTGGTACATGATCACGTTGCCGCCGCGGGTGATCTGGTGGGCGGCGATGATCGGGTCGACCTCGGACAGCCACTGGTCGGCGGCGGCCAGGTACTGGGGATCGGGGTTGCGCGACCCGGCCGGCTCGGACGCCAGCCACCCGGCCAGGCCGCCGGCGTCGGTCTCGGCGTTGATGTACGGGCCCGGGCGCGCGATCACGTACAGGCCGACGCGCTGGGCGTCGTTGAGCAGCAGGTTGATGTCCCGGACGCCGCTGAAGTCATAGACGCCGGGCGCGGCCGAGTGATAGTCCCAGTCGAAGTAGACGCTGACGGCGTTGAATCCCGCCGCCTTCATCTCCTGGAGCCGATCGATCCACAGCGACGGCGACGGCAGCCGGTAGTAGTCGAACTCGCCCGCCCAGATCAGCACGCGGCGCCCGCCGATGATCACCGAGTACTTGTCGTAGGCCACCGACTCAGGGCGGCCGCGGAGCACGTCGCGCGGGGCGGCGATGGGCTCGGGGGTGACCGAGGTCGACGCCGGCGAGGTCGCCGACGTGCCGGCCGAACTGCTCGCGGTGACCGTGAAGGTGACCGGCGTGCCGTCGGTCAGGCCGGGCACGATCGCCCAGTGGTTGGGCTCGTCTGCGGTCATCGTCTGGCCGGTCGATGCGGTGACGGTGTAGGAGCTGACCGGCGCGCCGTCGACCGTCGAGGGCGCCTGCCAGCGGACGGTCGCCGAGGATGAGCCGGGGATCGCGGTCACTCCGGTCGGCGCCCCGGCCGTCGCCTGGCCCCCCTGAGCCGCCCGGGCCTGGGCCGCCGCGGACATCATCGCCACGCTCCCCACGGCCAGCAGCGCCGCGACCAACCGAACCGACCGTCTCATGTGAGGCCTCCCACCGCCGCTGTCCCAGTCCAGCCCGGTCAATACCCACGAGACCTTGTTACAAACGTGATGATGTGCGCGCTAACAGCGCTTAACCCGGAGGCGACGGTCAGCCAGCGGCCGACCAGCCGCTCCAGCGGTCGACGTCGACCGCCAGCACCGCCCCCGTGGCGCGCTGCTGGGGATAGCGCGCGGCGAGCAGCGCCACCGCCCGGCGCGCCTCGCCGGCGGACGACGCGAGCACGCGCCCGCGGCCGTCGGCGCGCACCCACCACAGCGCATCCCAGTCATCCTCGTAGTGGTCGACCAGCAGCGCGACCGCCGGGTTCTCGGTCACGTTGGCCAGCCGCCGCAGGGCGGTGGTGCGCTTGGGCTTGGCGTCGACCGCGCTGTAGACGCAATCGCCGTCGAGGGCGAACACCACCGGGACGATGTGCGGCCGCCCGTCGGACCCGGCGGTGGCGAGCCGCGCGACCCGGGCCGCGGCGAATCGGGCGCGCGCCTCGTCGCGGGTCATGCCCGGGTCATCCCTCCCCCGTCACCTCGGCGATCGCCGACTCCCACTGCTCCAGCGCGGCCTCGACCACCGCGCCGTTGGCCGACGGGATCCAGTGGACGGCCCGCTGAAACCCGGCGTCGATCAGCTCCTGCAGCGCGGCGGCCCTGGGCGGCACGCCCATCGCCATCACGTCGACGTGGCGATCGGCCCGGGCCCGCAGCTCGGCCACGCGCTCGAGCAGGTCCTCCGGCCCGTAGTTGGGAAACCAGGCGTCGCCGAATGCGAGCACGCGATCCAGGACGGTGGGCCCGTACCCGCCGACGAGCACCGGCGGATGCGGCCGCTGGGCCGGCTTGGGATAGGACCAGATCCGGTCGAAGTTCACGAACTCGCCGGAGTAGGAGGCCTCATCCGAGGTCCAGATGGCCTTCATGGCCTCGATCCGTTCCTGCATGATCCGCATCCGCTTGCGGGGATCGGTGCCGTGGTTGGTCATCTCCTCGCGGTTCCAGCCGGCGCCGACCCCGAACTCGAACCGGCCCCCGGAGAGGTGGTCGACCGAGGCGACCTCCTTGGCGGTCGTGATCGGGTCGCGCTCGATGACCAGGCAGATGCCGCTGCCCACGCGCAGCCGGGACGTCGCCGCGGCCGCGGCGGTCAGCGCCACGAACAGGTCGTAGGTGTGGATGTACTTGCGGGGCAGCGCGCCACCGCCCGGGTACTCGCTCTCGCGGGCGGCCGGGATGTGGGTGTGCTCGGCGAAGAACAGCGACTCGTGGCCGCGCTCTTCGACCAGCCGGGCAAAGGCGCCGGGGCTGACGGCGTCGTGAGTGGGGAAGTAGCCGATTCCGAATTCCATGACGCCGAGTCTATGAACGCCCGGTCGTCGTGACCTGGGTGCGACTGCCTACGGAAGGCGCGCGCGGGGCTTCAGCGCGGCGCACCGGCCGGGGGCGCCGGCAAGTCGGGTGACGGTCGCCGCGGGCCGGGGTCGCCCGCTGACGCGGCGGGCCGTGGCCGCACGCCGGTCGCCGGCCGTCGAACAACGGCGGGCAACGATGGGGACACCACGGTGCCCCGTTACGCCGCCCAGGGCGCAACACCCGGTGCAAGACCGTCGGCAAACGCCCCAACCAACCGCCTCCGGAAGCCGCCCGGGACGTTTGCCTTCCTCACGACGGCAAACGCCCCACCCAACCCCCAGCGCCCGCCCGTTGGGACGTTTGCCCACGCCAAGGGACCCCGGGCACCGTCCGGTCCGCCACTCGATCGCCGCAGTTGACGTTCGCCCAGGCCCCTCTCACCGCCCCACGGACGGCGCCTAGCCAGCGGCCTGGGTGGCGGCGGCCGCGGCGGCCGGAGCCGAGGCCACGCCCGCAGACGGCGCGCCCACATCGGCGGAGTCGTCCCGATCGAGCACCCGCACCCCCGGCACCAGCAGCGCCGCGAACGTCACCGCGGCGCCGAGCACGCCGGCCCCGATCAGCGTCGTACGCAACCCGAGGGCGGCGCTGACCGGGCCGGTGATGGCAAACGACACCGGCAGCAGGCCGATCGAGATCAGCCAGTCGAGGCTGGAGACCCGGCCGAGCAGCTCGGTCGGGACGTGGCGCTGCTTGGCGGTCGCCCAGGCGATCGTGCCCGCGGTCTCCAGCGCGTTGAACACGACGCTGGCGGCCAGCAGGCCCCACAGCCCGTTGGCGATCCCGTAGCCGGCGATCGCCAGGGTGGCCAGCGTCCACACGATGTACATGAACGTGATGCTCCGCCGGGGCAGCCCGCGCTGGCCGATGATGATCGCGCACAGCAGCGAGCCCAGCCCGCCGCCGGCGAAGATCAGCCCGAGCGCGCCCGCCCCGTCGTGCAGGTGGTTCTTGACGATGAACGGCAATAGCACCTCGGTGGGCCCCATGAACAGCAGGTAGGCGACCGCAGCGCTGAGCAGCGTCGCCCACAGCCAGGCGTGGCTGCGGACGTAGCGCAGCCCGACGGCGATCTCACGGCCCACGGACGCGGCGCCGGCCCGGCCGGCCCCGCCGTCCCCGTCGACACGGCGTGCCGGCGACATGGCGAGGAGCGCCGCGGCGGACACCGCGAACGACGCGGCATCGAGCCCGAACGCCCCGCCGGTCCCGATCACCCCGATCAGCATCCCGCCCACCGCGGGGCCGGCCAGCCGCAGCGCCACCGGCCGGATGAGCTGATCGAGCGAGTTGGCCTGGGGCAGCGCGTCGGCGGGCAGCAGCTCCGGGACGAGCGCATCGGACG
The DNA here is from genome assembly GCA_036267215.1 of Solirubrobacteraceae bacterium. Taxonomy (GTDB): domain Bacteria; phylum Actinomycetota; class Thermoleophilia; order Solirubrobacterales; family Solirubrobacteraceae; genus Palsa-465. Next base: position 26,683 of record DATAWL010000054.1, read on the forward strand.
CCGGGTCAAAGAACGCCGTGGCCGCGCCGTAGATGACGGCGACGACCATCAGCTGCCACAGCCGCAGAGCGCCGGTGAGCGCGAGCGCCGCCAGCGCCGCCAGGACCAGGCCGCGCATCATGTCGGCGGCCAGCATCACCCGGCGGCGGTCGTAGCGGTCGCTGACCGCTCCGCCGATCAGCAGACATGTGATCGTCGGCACCGTCATGGCGATGCCGACGCTGGCCAGCGCGGTCGGCGCGTCCGAGAGGGCGTAGACCTGCCAGGCCAGCGCGACCAGGAACAGCCCGTCGCCCAGCAGCGACACGGACATGCCACCCACCAGCAGGCGATAGTCGCGGTGGGCCAGCGGCGCGAACAGGCGGACGCGGTCAAAGCCGCCTGCCCGGTCCAGGCCCTCGTAGCTGTGGTGCATCGCCGCTGCCCTCCCCGGGGCCGGCCGCTAGCTACCGGAGGGCAGCGTCACGCCGTCGGAGTCAGACAGGCGCTCGTCCAGGAACGACAGCAGCGCAGCGGGCGCCATCGGCCGGGCGAAGTAGAAGCCCTGGCCGGTCTCGCAACCGAGCTCGCGCAGCGTGGCGGACTGCTCGGGGTACTCGATGCCCTCGGCCACGACCTCGAGCTGGAAGGTCTCGCCGATGCCCAGCACCGCCGAGGCCAGCCCCGACGTCACCGGCGAGGCGCCGGCGGCGAGCAGTGAGCGGTCCATCTTGAGGATGTCGAGCGGGAACTTGCTCAGATAGCTGAGCGACGAGTAGCCGGTGCCAAAGTCGTCCATGGCCAGGCGCAGGCCGAGGGCGCGCAGCTCCTTGAGCCGGCTGACGGCCATCTCGGTGTCGGTCATCATCACCGACTCGGTGATCTCCAATGTCAGCGCCTCGGGCTCCAGCCCGGCGTCGGACAGCGCGGCGCTGACGTCGGCCACGATGTCGGAGTGGAACAGCTGCTTGACGGAGAGGTTGATCCCGACCGTGGGCAGCGTCCCGGTCGTGGCCTGGTCGCGGAACGCCTTGGCCTGGCGGCAGCCCTCCTGCAGCACCCAGCGTCCGATGGGGATGATCAGGCCGCTCTCCTCGGCGAACGGGATGAAGTCGTCGGGCGGGATCAGGCCGCGCTCGGGGTGGCGCCAGCGCAGCAGCGCCTCGACGCCGGTGACCGCGCCGTCCTCCAGGCGCACCAGCGGCTGGTAGTGCAGCTCGAACTCCGCCCGGTCCAGCGCGCGCTGGAGGTCGGCCCGCAGCTCCAGCCGCGCCACGACGCGCTCGTGCATGGCGGGCTCGAACATCCGGTAGCCGCCCTTGCCGTCGGCCTTGGCGATGTACATCGCGGCGTCCGCGTTGCGGATCAGCTCGTCGGCGTCGGTGACGGTGCCCGGCTCGGCCATCGAGATGCCCAGGCTGGCGCGGACGCTGAAGTCGTTGTGCTCGAGCTCGAGCGGCGCGCTCAGCGACTCGAGGATGCGCTCGGCGGTCTCGGCGGCGGTCTGGACGTCCTCGACGTCCTCGAGCAGCACCGCGAATTCGTCGCCGCCGAAGCGGGCGGCGGTATCGGCGGCGCGGATGCTGGCCGAGATGCGCTGGGCGACCTCGAGCAGGACCCGGTCGCCGGCGGCGTGGCCGAGGCTGTCGTTGACGGTCTTGAAGTCGTCGAGGTCGACGAACAGGACGGCCATCCCGATGCCCTCGCGCAGGGTCCGGGCGACCGCGTGGCGGACGCGCTCGTTGAACAGCGCCCGGTTGGCCAGATGGGTGACCGGGTCGTGGAAGGCCTGGTGAGCCAGCTGCTCCTCGAACGCCTTGCGCTCGGAGACATCGCGCCCGTTGAGGACGCGCCCGCCGACGTGCCGGTCGGCCAGCAGGTCGGTGTGCAGGATCTCGAAGTGGCGCAGGCCGCCGTCGCTGTGGCGGAGCAGGCACTCGATGACCTCGTCGCGGCTGGTGGCGCCGGCGCCGTCGGTGAGGCGGCGCAGCAGCCGGTCCTGCTCGTCTGGATGCAGCAGCCGCTCGAACGACGATCCGGTGACCTCCTCCGGGGTGTAGCCGAGCACCCGCTCGATCGACGGGCTCTGGTAGAGGATCGTGTTGTCGGCGGCCAGGACGGTGATGAGGTCCGTCGAGTTCTGGACCAGCGTCGAGAACCGCGCCTCGGAGGCCTGGCGGTGCAGCTCCTCCGACAGCTCCGCGCTGCCGAGCGCCAGCGCGACCTGGTGGGCCAGCGTGCGCAGCGCGTTGCGGGTGTCCTCCGCGGCGATGGCGGCGCCGGCGATCACCAGCATCAGGATCGACTCGCTGTTCGTGCCCCGGCGCAGCTGCAGGTTGAGGACCCGCTCCTCGCGGGCCGGCAGCCGCAGCTGCTCGCGGGCGTAGGCCGGCAGCTTGGCCAGGCCGTGGTCATCGGGCTCCTGCAGCAGTGCGCAGACCTCGCCCGACACGGTCCAGTCGGCGAGCGCTCCGCGGTCGTCGATGGCCAGCACTCGAGCGCTCTCGCCGGCGATCCGGCACAGGCGGGCGACGACGTCCTCCTGCCCCAGCTCGGCGACCGCCTGCAGGGCGGCGATGGTGATCTCCTGTGGGTCGGTGGCGCCCACCAGCAGCCCGCCGGCCGCGGTCAGCGCCCGTTCGCGGGCGGCCGAGCGCTCGCGCTGGCGCACCAGCCCGGCCATGCGCCCGACGACCAGGCAGAACAGGATCACCGAGGTGCCGACGAGCACGAACCCGTCCCAGTTGTGCGACGGGAGGATGCGGCTGAGCTCGAGGATCGGCGCGACCAGCGTCGCGCCGGCCAGCAGGATCAGCCGCAGCGGGGTCAGGCGCACCTCGCGCTCGGGCGCCACGTCCGACAGCTCCCGCATCGACGGGTGCAGCGCGGCGGCGCCCCACAGCAGGTAGAAGAAGATCCAGCCGCCGTCGAGCCACAGCTGATGCGTGTAGGCGTTGTCCAGCGTGAGGATCCCGTAGATGAAGTCGGTCGACAGCAGGCAGACGATGCTGCCGATCAGCAGGTAGAACGCGGGGCGGCGCTTGCCGGCGTCGACGGACAGGCGGATGGCCGCCGCCAGCAGGATCAGGTCCCCGGTGGGGTAGGCGATCGAGACCAGCTTGGGCGCCAGCCCCATCGTCCCGTCATGGATGTAGGGCGCGATCAGGTACAGGAAGGAGACGAGGCTGAGCCCGACGCTCATGATCAGCGAGTCGATGACGCCCGGGCCGTCGGCGCGCTGGTTGCGGCGGCGCACCAGCAGCAGCAGGCCCACCATCAGCACCGGGTAGACCATCAGGTAGATCGCGTCGCCCGGCGACGGGAACGGGACGACCACGCCGAACAGCTGGGGCAGGCTGTAGGTGTAGATGTCGCCGGCGAGGAACAGGGTCAGCCCCGCGGCGAAGCACCACCAGGCGAGCTGGGCCTTGGGGCGGTAGATGCGGATGCCGGCGACCACGCCGGCGACGCCCCACGCGCCCAGGAAGTTGATGACCGGCGCCGACCCCTTCAGCGGGGGCACGAACACGTACAGCGCGCAGACGGCGGCGCCGATGGCCAGGAACACCCACCACAGGTTGCGGCGGATGGTCGATTCGGGTGCAGGGGCGGGGGCGGGCGCGTGCATGGTGGTCCGTTAGTCGGCCGGTGAGCGGTGAAGCTTGAAGCGCTCGGCGACCTCGCCCAGCACCACCTCGAGGTGGTCGATCTGCTCGTCGGTGTTGGCCGCGGTCAGCTGCAGGCGGAAGCCCACCTCGTCGCGGGGCACGAGCGGGTAGACCGCCATCGTCACGTAGATCCCGCGATCGAACAGCATGTCGCCGACGTCGTCGACGCTGTCAGGGTCGGCCAGCGGCACCTCGATGATCGGAAAGCCGGACTGGTTGGGCGTGTGGATCCCGAGCTCATGGATCCGATCGAGCACGCGCCAGGTGAGGCGGTGCAGCTGCGCTCGAATCCGGTCGCCGCGCTCGTCGTTGACGCGCAGCCCCTCGAGCACCGTGGCCAGCGAGGCCACCGGCGACGGACCGGAGTACAGGTACGGCGGGGCGGCGGTCTTGAGCACCTGCTTGACCGCCGTCGGGCAGGCGATGAACGCCAGCAGCGACGAGTAGGCCTTCGAGAACCCGCCGACCAGGACGACGTTGTCGTAGCTCTCGTTGAGATGGCGGACGATGCTGTTGCCCCGGCTGCCGTAGTCGCACGGCTCGTCCGCGGCGCGCTCGCCGATGACGCCGAACCCGTGGGCGTCGTCGACGTAGAGCAGCACGTCGTGCTCGCGGGCCAGCGCGGCGAAGCCGGCCAGGTCCGGGGCGTTGCCGGTCATGCTGTTGACGCCGTCGATGCAGATCATCCCCGGGCGGCGCCAGTTGCGCGCGCACAGCAGCGCCTCGAGCTCGTCGAGGTCGTCGTGGTGGAAACGCTGGATCGTGGCGCCGCGGGCCTGCGCCATCGCGCAGCCGTCGTAGATCGTCTTATGCGCGCGGCTGTCGAGGAATACCGTGCCGCCGCCGGCCAACACCGGGATCACGGACATGTGGATGTGGGTGATGGTGGGCAGGACCAGGCTGTCCTCGGCCCCCAGCAGCTCGGTCAGCCGGGTTTCGATCTCCTCGTAGAGGACGGGGCTGCCCAGCAGCCGGCTCCAACTCGGGTGCGTCCCCCACCGGGCCAGGTACTCCGGAATGGCGTTGATGATCTCCTCGTCGAGGTCGAAGCCGAGGTAGTTGCACGAGGCGTAGTCGGCCAGCCACTGGTCGCCGACGCGGATGTCGCGGCCGTCGATCTCGTCGATGACGGCGTCGAGCATGCGGTGGGAGTACTGCAGGCGCGCGAGGTCCTCGGTGGAGCGGATCCAGCGCTCGAGCCACCGGTCGTGGTGGCGCTGGCCCCACCCCAGCGTGACGCGGGGGTCGATCGGGCCGGCGCCATTGGGCGCCGCGCGATGGTCGGCGCCGTTGGGCGCCGGGCGACGGTCGCGCCGGGGGGGCTCGGAAGGATTGGGCGATGAGGCGTCGGGGCGGCGCATCAGTCGCCTTATCGGTCGAGGCACCGAGATTCTGAAGACCCCTCGAAGAACTTCCTGCGGACGTCTGCCGGATCCGGCGTCAGCCCGACTGGGCCAGGGCGATCGCCCCGAGCACCCCGGCGCGGTCGCCGAGCACGGGCGCGACCAGGTAGCGATCGATCTCGTCGCCCAGCAGCGGTGAGTCCAGATAGCCCCCGACCAGCTTCGGGAGGGCCTCGCGCAGGCGGGCCAGCATCGTGGCCCGCTCCATCACTCCGCCGCCCACGATCAGCCGCTGCGGTGAGGCCACGCAGACGATGCTCAGCAGGCCCAGCGCCAGGTATTCCGCCTCCAGCGCCCACGCCGGGTGGTCGTCGGGCAGCTCGCCGGCCGGAGCGCCCCAGCGCCGGGCGATCGCCTCGCCGGACGCGAGCCCCTCCCAGCAGTCGCCGTGGACCGGGCAGGCGCCCATGAACGGATCGCGGGCGGTGTCATGGGGCACCCGCAGGTGGCCGACCTCCGGATGGATCAGCCCATGCACCGGCCGCGCGTCGACGAGCAGCCCGGCGCCGATGCCGGTGCCGACCGTCACGTAGGCCAGGTCCGACAACCCCTGCCCGGCGCCCCAGAGATGCTCGGCGATGGCCGCGGCGTTGACGTCGGTCTCGAAGCGGACCGGCACGCCGAGGGCGTCGCCCAACACGGTGGCCACCGGTGTGTGACGCCACCCCGGCTTGGGCGTGGTGGTGACGCTCCCCCACGCCGGCGAGGCCGGGTCCAGGTCGACCGGGCCAAAGGATCCGACGCCGATCGCCACCGGCCGCGGATGGCGCTCGAAGAACGCGACGATGCGCGCCAGCGTGGCGTCGGGCGCGCCCGTGGGAAACGTCTCCGCGGCGACCAGGTCGTCAGGCCCGGTCCCAATCGCGCACACGCACCACGTCCCGCCGGTCTCGACCCCGCCGTAGAGCGCGGTCACGACCGGCGCGGATGCCGGCGGTGCTCCACTAATGCCCCTCGTCGGCGACGATCGAGCCCACGCGCTGGCCCGCCGTCGACGACGGCTGGACCGGATCGGTGGTGGGAACGCTGGTCATCGGCACCTCTTTTCGGCATCCCTCGATTGCCTTCCGCCGCTGCGACAGTGACACACGGCCACCGGCCGATGCAACCCATTCGCGACTCGGCCCGATTATCCTGCCGCCCGATGAGCAACCCGCGCCCCGGCGGACGGATCCTCGTCGATCAACTGCGCCGGCATGGGGTGCCGCGGGTGTTCGGCGTTCCCGGCGAGAGCTACCTGGCGGTGCTCGACGCCCTGCACGACACCCCCCAGTTGGAGTTCGTCGTCTGCCGGATGGAGGCCGGCGCCGCCAACATGGCGTGCGCCCACGGGCAGCTCACGGGCTCGCCCGGCGTGTGCATCGTCACGCGCGGCCCCGGCGCCGCGCACGCCGCGGTCGGGGTGCACACCGCCCGGCAGGGATCGGTGCCGATGGTCCTGCTCGTCGGCCAGGTCCCGCGCGACCACCGGGGGCGCGAGGCCTTCCAGGAGGTCGACATCGAGGCGATGTTCGCGCCGCTGGCCAAATGGACGGCGACCATCGACGACCCGGCGCGGATCCCGGAGTACCTGAACCGCGCGATGCGCTTGGCCACCGCCGGGCGGCCCGGCCCGGTCGTGCTCGCGCTGCCGGAGGACATGCTGGCGCAGGCCACCGAGGTGGCCGACATCGTCGCCGGAGGGATCGGCGACTCCGTGGCCGAGCCCGTCGCCGGCCCGGCCCCGGCGCCCATCGCGGTCGCCCGCGCACGGGATCTGGTCGGCGGCGCGCAGCGCCCGCTGATGATCGTCGGCGGCGGAGGCTGGTCGGCGCTGGCGGCCGAGAACGCGCTGGCGCTGGCCCGGAGCTGGGGCCTGCCCGTGGCCACGGCGTTTCGCTGCCAGGACTACGTCGACAACCGCTCGGATGCGTACGCGGGCGCGCTGGGGCTGGGGGCCGACCCGCGTCTGGCCCGCCGGGTCGCCGACGCGGACCTGCTGCTGGTCATCGGCGCCCGCCTGGACGAGCCGACCACCGGCGGCTACGGCCTCATCGCGCCGCCCCGACCGCGTCAGGCGCTGATCCACGTCCATGCCGATCCCGACGAGCTGGGCGCGGTGTTCGAGCCGGCGCTGGGGATCGTCGCCGGCAGCGCGGAGTTCGCCGCCGCCGCGCTCGCGCTCCAGGCGCCGGATGCGACGCGGTGGGCGCCGTGGACGGGCGCGGCCGCCGAGGACGTCCGCGCGTTCAAGCGACCGGCGGCCGGCGCGCCGGCGGGCGGCGTCGACCTGGCGGCGGGCGTCGCGGAGCTGTGCGCCACCGTGGCGCCGGAGACGATCGTGACCAACGGCGCGGGCAACTACACGCTGTGGGCGCACCGCTACTGGACGTTTGAGCGGTTCGGCACCCAGCTGGGGCCAGTCAGCGGCGCCATGGGCTACGGCGTGCCCGCGGGAATCGCCGCCAAGCTGGCCCACCCCGACCGGCCGGTGCTGTCGTTCAACGGCGATGGCTGCTTTCTGATGTGCGGCCAGGAGCTGGCCACCGCCGTCCGCCATCGCGCCGGCGTCGTGTTCGTCGTGATCGACAACGGCAGCTATGGCACCATCCGGATGCATCAGGAGCGCCGGTACCCGGGACGGCCCGTCGCCACCGACCTGGTCAACCCCGACTTCGTGGCCTACGCGCGCTCGTTCGGCGTGCAGGCGCGCTCCGTCGCGGATACCGCCGCGTTCGTCGAGGCCGTGCGCGCCGGGCTGGCGGCCGACCGGCCGGCGCTGGTCCACGTCCCGGCCTCGCCCGAGGTGTTCACCCCGCCGCCCGCCGATTCACCGTCGAGCTGACCGGCCGCCTCAGGCGTCGGGCCACAGGGCGCCGTCGGCCACTGCGCCGTGCTCGATCTGCTCGAGCGTCTCGTCAGTGCGTCGGTCGGCCACCATCGCATCCAGCGCCTCGCCGATCGTCGGCGCCCATACGCGCCGCATCACCGCGGGCCGGCCGCTGTCGTCCTCGAGCTCGGTCCAGTCAAGCGCCACCCGGTTGCGCCCGCCCACGCCACGCTCCCCGTCGGCCCCCGAGACCATCGTGATCGTGGCCCGCCAACCGTGCGGGCACAGCTCGCTCATCATCGTCCGGGCGCGCATCTCCGCGTTCGCCGCGGCGCGCAGCCGCCGCCGGCGGGCCCGCCAGGCCCGGACCAGCCCCTGCGCGCCGGACACCGCGAGCCCCAGGAGCGGCACCATGATGGCTCCGACGCAGACCACGACCCCGATCAGTGCCAGCGGCGCGAGCAGGCTCATGTTCCCCTGATGTGACCCTTCCCCGCCGAAGTGCGCCAGGTACGCCAACACGAGGTCCAAGGTACTCCCTGAGCGGTCACCGTCAAGCCGGTTCTCGCGATGTCAAACCCCCGGCGGGAGTGTCAGCAGAGCGGCGCTGCCAGCCGGCAGCGTGACCCGGTAGGTCCCCCCACTCGGCCTTGCCGTCTGAGGCACCGGCGCGGCCAGGATCCCGGTCGCCGTCGCGGCCCCGAACGTCTGCCCGCCCAGCGTCAGACCCCCGGTCGCATAGGCGCTGGTGGCCCGTAGGCGCTCAACGCTCGCGGGGCCGGGCGCCACCGGGGTGTGGACGAGCGCCAGCGCCGAGCCGCGAAGGCTGTCGTTGATGAGCAGCACCCGGATCCGGTGGTCGGCGCCGAGGGTGGCCCAGGCGCGAAATCGGGTCTGTGCGGCGGAGCTGAGCGTCAGCAGGCGCGAGCCGGGCGGCGCCGCCTGGGCGAACATCAGCGCGCCGTAGTAGATCGGGTGGACCGCGGCCGACCAGACGCCGCGTGTGTGGGCGAAGTCGAACAGGCCGTTGACCGAGTGCGGATAGGTGTGCAGATTGACCCCGTCCACGCCGTCGGCGTCGATCTGGAACAGGGAGTCGAGCAGCCACAGCGCCGACGCCATCGTGTTGCTGACGCCAGCCCGGCCGTTGCAGCTGATCGAGCCCATCTCGTCGACCCGCAGCGCGGCGCCGTTGCGATGGGCGATCCCGACGTAGGGCGCGATCCCACTGACGTCGCCGCGGGAGGCGACCGTGCTGAGCAGGTTGGGCACCGAGGGATACGCCGGCGACGTCGGGTCGGTGACGCACTGGTTGAGCCCGTAGGCGTGGACGGTCAACATCCGCACCTGTGAGTGGGGGCTCAGCAGCGTGTCGAACGCGTCCATCCAGGGCGGGGTGCCGGTTTCCGGGCCGGCGATGGGCAGGCGGGGCACGACCTTGAGCGCCCGGCCGAACTCCTGTATGAACTGCGCCGGGCCGTAGGCCGGCCCGCGCGAGAACACGGGCGTACCGGTCCGGTCATACCACGGCAGCGGATCCCCGTTCGCGCGCTTGTACCACGGGATCAGCGTGTAGATGTCGGGCTCGTTGCCGATCTCGAGCGCGTCGATGTACCGGCGGCCGATCCGGTTGACGAGCTGCGCGCCCTCGACCTGGTCGATCCGGGTCCGGTTGGCCTCGAGGTTGACGCCGAGCAGGTACCGGACGCCGGCCGCCTTCGCCAGCGTCAGCGCCGACGTCGTCCAGGCCGGCGTCAGCGTGTAGGTGATGCCCAGCGGCCGGCTCATGCCCGGAACCGGCCACCACGTGCGGTCGGTGCTCAGTCCGCCGACGCGGATGATCGCCCCGCCCGCGGGGTCGAGGTTCCTGAGCAGGGCCACGAACAGCGGGTTGACCGACTGCGGGGTCGCGCGGGCCAGCGGCGGGATCTCGTTGTACTCCAGCGCCAGGCCCAGGAAATTGCCGGCCAGCGGCCGGGTCACAGTGGACCTCGCCACTCCCACCCGGAACACGTACGCGCGCGCTCGCGACGCGGCCAGGCCGCCGGCGGCGACGGTGAGGCACAGGGCGAGGAGGGCCGGCACGACGCGGCGCGTCGTCGGGGCCAGCGCGCGGAGCACGGCTGCACCCTACGCGGTTTCGTGGGACAGTTCCGCCGATGGCGCGACCACCGGCGAGCTCCCGTGCCCTCGCGGTGGCGCGTGGCGACGAGCCGGCGGATCTGCTGATCACCGGCGGGCGGGTGTTCGCGGACGCCACCCGGGAGTGGATCGACACGTCGCTGGCGATCGCTGACGGCGTCATCGCCGGGTGGGGCGAGCGCGAGGCGGCCGAGGTCGTCGACGTCGGCGGCGCCGCCCTGACGCCGGGGTTCATCGACGCCCATATGCACCTGGAGTCGACCAAGCTGTGGATCGACGAGTTCGTGGCGACGGTCCTGCCGGTGGGGACGACCGCCGTCGCCGCCGACCCCCACGAGCTGGCCAACGTCCTCGGGGTCCCGGGCATCCTGGCGCTGATCGACGCGGCCCGGCCGCTGCCGTTCACGTTCGCCGTCTACGCCTCCAGCTGCGTGCCCGCCTCGCCGTTCGAGTCCTCGGGCGCGCAGCTCGACGCCGCCGACATCGCACAGCTGATCGACCACCACGGCGCCCTCGGCGTCGCCGAGGTCATGAACTTCCCCGGCGTGATCGCGGGCGACGATGAGATGCTGGCCCGGATCGCCGCCGCGGGCAGGCGGCGCGTCGACGGCCACAGCCCGGGCGTCACCGGCCGGGCACTCGACGCCTACATCGCCGCCGGCGTCGAATCCGACCACGAGAGCACCCGTCTGGCCGAGGCCGAAGAGAAACGCCGCAAGGGCATGTGGGTGTTCCTGCGCCAGGGCTCGGCCAGCCAGAACCTGGTCGCGCTGGCGCCCGGCGTCGTCGCCCACGGCACCGACCTCGCGGCGTTCTGCACCGACGACCGCGAGCCGGACACGCTGCGGCGCCTCGGGCACGTCAACGACTGCGCCCGGCTGGCCGTGTCATGCGGGATCTCCGAGGCCGACGCGATCCTGCTGGCGTCGACCAATCCGGCCCGCTACCACGGGCTGGGCCACCTGGGCAGCCTCGGCCCCGGGCACCAGGCCGACATCCTCGCGTTCGGGGCGCTGGGGACCTGGGTCCCCGACCGCGTGTGGCGGGCCGGCCGTCTGGTCGCCGCCGGCGGCGAGGTTGTGCCGGGCGCGGTGCCGGCGTCGCTCCCTCCGCGGCTGCTGCGCGACACGGTCCACATCGGGACCCTGCCGGACGCCGACGCGCTCGTCCTACCCGCCCGATTCGGCAGCCAGGTCCGCGCGGTGGGTGTCGAGAGCCACAGTTTGACCACTTCTCACCGTGTACTTGAGGTTGAGAGTGATGCCGATTTGGCCCATGCTGCCGTGGTCGAGCGGCATCACGCGACCGGACGGATCGGCCGCGGGTTCGTGACCGGCTTCGGGCTGGCCCGCGGGGCGATCGCGTCCACAGTGGCCCACGACGCCCACAACATCGTGGTCGTCGGCGCCTCCGGCGAGGACATGGCGACCGCGGTGGCCCGACTGGCCGAGATCGGCGGCGGCCAGGTCGCCGTGCTCGACGGCCACCTGCTGGCCGAGGTCCCGCTGCCGCTGGCCGGGCTGATGAGCGATCGCCCGGCCACCGAGGTGTGCGGCCAGATCGCGGTGCTCGGCGGGGCCGCGGCGCAGCGGCTGGGCGTGACCGTCGAGGAGCCGTTCATGCAGCTGTCGTTCATCGCGCTGTCCGTGATCCCCGAGCTGCGGCTCACCGACGGTGGGCTGGTCGATGTCAACCGGTTTGCCTACGTGCCGGTGCAGGTTGGGTGACCGCGGCCGCTCGAGGAGACTTTGGCCGTATGGATATGGATCGTGTCCGCCGCGTTGAGAAGAATCGCGTTCGGGTATGGGCGTGTCCGTGACCACCGTGCTTGACGAACCGCAGGGCGCCGCCGGCGGATCCGTCGACCAGGAACCGATCTTCGAGAGCCGCGGGATCGACTACATCCCGCTGTCCGAGCGCCGCGGCGGCCCGATCGACCTGATGTGGATGTGGGCCGGCGCCTTGTTCAACGTCGAGTACGTCGTCTACGGCGCCCTGCTGATCGTCGCGTTCAGCCTCCGCTTCTGGCAGGCGGCGGTCGTGGTCGCAATCGGCAACCTGTCCTACATCATCACCGGCCTGGGCTCGCTCCAGGGACCGCGGGCGGGCACCGCCGGGTTCGCCATCAACCGCGCCCCGTTCGGACCGCAGGGCGCCAAGCTGATCGCCGCGTTCAACTGGGTGACGCAGGTGGGCTATGAGGTCGTGGGGCTCGCCCTCGTCGTCGCCGCCGGGCTGGCGCTGCTGACCAAGGCCGGGGTCGAGTCCTCGACCGGCCTGAAGATCGCCCTGGTCGTCGTCGCCGCGCTGATCCAGCTCATCCTGCCGCTGTTCGGGCATCGGGCGATGCTGCGGGTGCTGCGCATGCTCGTGCCGCCGTTCGTGATCCTGTTCATCCTGCTGGCGATCCTGGCCCTGCCCAGGGCCCACCTCGGGGCCGGCCACAACGGGAGCTGGCAGGACATGACGGCGGCGCTGGCCCTCGTCCTCTCCTCCGGCGGCTACGGCTGGCCGATGAACGCCAACGACTTCTCGCGCTACCTGCCGCCCGACGCCAACCCGCGCAAGATCATCTGGTCAGTCGCGGTCGGCGGCGTCGTCCCGACGACGCTGCTGATGCTGCTGGGCGCCGCGGTGGCGACGGCGGTCCCGGCGTCGGCCAGCGCCATCGGCGGACTGCCGCACGCCTTCGCCGGCTGGTTCGTCTGGCCCTATCTCGTGTTCGTGATCATCCAGTTGTTCGCGATCAATTCGATCGACCTGTACACGTCGGGACTGACGCTCCAGACGATCATCCCCAGGATCCGCCGCTGGCAGTGCGTGCTGCTCGACACCGTGGTGGCCGGCGCGCTGACCGCCTACACGGTGTTCTCGGCCGGCTTCAACACGTTCATCCAGGACTTCGTGCTGTTCATGATCATCTGGATCGCCCCCTGGGTCGCGATCTACCTGGTCGACTTCTTCCTGCGCCGCGGCCGGTATGACTCCCGGGCCCTGCTCGACACGCGGGCCGGCATCTACTTCCGCGACGGCGGGGTCCACGTCCCGGGCCTGGTTGCCCAGCTGATCGGCATGTGCGCGGCCGCCTCCTGGCTGAACGCCTATCCGGCCTGGACCTCCCCGCTGACCAACGCCACCGGCGGCGCCGACTTCAGCGTGTTCATGGGCGCCCTGTTCGGCGGCGGGATCTACTACCTGCTCGCCCGCCGCCGCGTGCCCGCCGAGGCCGACGTGACCGACGTGAGCGAGCCGGCTGCGGCGACCTTGGCGTCCTGAGCGCACCGCGCCGCCCCGGCGCGTCAACCCCACGTCAGCCCAGGCGCCGGTAGCCGGTTAGCGGACGGTTAACCCGGCCGTGCGCGAGGTTTTCTAAGCGGAATCTCAGAATGCTTGCCCTAGCCTCGCCCGTTGATTGGCTCTAGGGGGCCGCCACGGGAGCCGATCAGAGAAGACCGGCCTGCCCGGCCGCTCGATGACGAAAGCAAGCCATGAAAGGACAGCCATGACGGGTGCGTCCACCACCCAGCGCTCGAGCCTGAAGTCGCTCGCGGTGAAGGTTCCGGAGATCACGCTCATCTTCTGGGTCCTCAAGCTCCTGACCACCGGCATGGGCGAGGCCATGTCGGACTTCATGGGCCAGCACAGCGTGCCGATCGCCGCCGCCATCGGCATCTTCGGGCTGGCCCTGGCCCTGTGGCTCCAGTTCCGCACGCGCGAGTACCGCGCACCCTTCTATTGGTTCGCGGTGATGATGGTCGCCATCTTCGGCACCATGGCCGCCGACGGCATTCACGACGGCGCCAACATCCCCTACACGGTGACCACGCCGCTGTTCGGCCTGATCGTCGCCGCCACGTTCTTCTTCTGGCACCGCAGCGAGGGCACCCTGTCGATCCACAGCATCAACACCCGCCGCCGCGAGGCCTTCTACTGGACCGCCGTGCTCGGCACCTTTGCCCTGGGGACCGCCGCCGGTGACCTGACCGCCTACCAGTTCAACCTCGGCTTCTGGCCCTCGGCGCTGTTGTTCGCCGTCGTCTTCGCCGTGCCCGCCGTCGGCTACCTGCGCTTCAAGTGGAACCCGATCTTCGCCTTCTGGTTCGCCTACGTCGTCACCCGGCCGCTGGGCGCGTCGTTCGCCGACGGGTTCAGCAAGCCGACCAACGGCGGCCTGAGCCTCGGCGACGGCGTCGTCAGCGCGATCGCGCTGGTCATCTTCATCGCCCTGGTGACCTACGTGACGCTGACCAAGCGCGACGTCCAAACAGCCGCGCGCGCCGATCACGCGCACCTGCCCCACCCGCACCTCGAGACCGTGGGCCAGCAGACCCAGCCGGTCGTCGAGAGCCAGATCTAGACCAAGGTCCAGTAGCCGGCCGCGCGAGCGCGGTTGATACTTCGCGCACAAGGGCGAGGCTGCAGGGGCCTCGCGCCGACGACGACCGGTCCGGTCGCCGTCGCAGAGCACCGGCGGGAGCGGCAGCGGCGTGCCGCCCTGCCGGGCCCTTCTGCGCAGCGCTCCGCGCGGGAGGGACCATCCGGACGAGAAGCGGGGCCGCGTGGGCGTGGTCCCGTTTCTCGACCGGAGTCCCGTATGTCAACCGGACCCGGTCGCGGGGTAGGGTGAAGCCCATGCGAACACTGGTGAAAGCGGGCGAGCAGACCGCCCACATCAACCTCTCCCTCGCCGACCTCGCCGCCGGCGAGAGCCTTGAGCTGCCTGCCGACGGCGAGACCGCGGCCGTCGTCCTGCGCGGCCGCGTCGACGCCGCCGCGGCCGGGACGCCGCTGGGCACCGCCGGCGGCCGCGACTCCGTATTCGAGGGCCCCGGCGACACCGTCTACGCCCCGCCGGGCACCGCGCTGCGCCTGACGGCGCTCGACGGCGGCCCGGTCCAGCTGGCGATCGCCAACGCCGCGGCGACGACCGCGTCCCCCACCCTGGCCGGCGATCTCCCGCCCGCCCGGGTCATCACCCCGGCCGATCAGCGGATCGCCGAGGTGGGCGAGGGCAACTGGTCGCGCACCGTGCGCACCATCCTCGGGCCCGAGCACGGCGCGGTCCGCATGCTGCTGGGCGAGACGATCAACCCGCCGGGCAACTGGTCCTCCTATCCCCCGCACCGCCACGACCGCCACGACCCGCCGCGCGAGGTCAACCTCGAGGAGGTCTACCTGTTCAAGGTCGATCCCCCCGAGGGCTTCGGCGTGCAGATCCGCTACGAGCTCGACGGCGACCGGGCCGAGGAGGCGTTCGTGGTCCGCACCGACGACGTCGCCACGATCCGCAGCGGCTTTCACCCCGTCGTCGCCGCGTCCGGCTACACCCTGTACTACCTATGGGTGATGGCCGGCGAGGGCCGCGAGCCGATGCCCTTCTTCGACCCCGCCCACGCCTGGGTGCAGAACGGGCGATGACGGTGGAGCTCGCCGACGCCATCCTGCAGCTGCATCCCGGCGACCCGGTCGCGATCGCGCGCCAGGAGCTCGAGCCGGGCACCGAGCTCCACGGCGGCGGACGCGACATGATCGTGCGCGACCCGGTTCCCCACGGCCACAAGGTGGCGCTGGCCGGCATCCCCGAGGGCGCGGAGCTCCACAAGTACGGGCTGCCGATCGGCGTCGCCACCCGGGCCATCGCCCCCGGCGAGCACGTCCACGAGCACAACCTGCGGTCGCTGTCGCGGGCCGGCCTCCCGGTTCTCACCGCGGCGAGCGGCGGTTCGCCGACCATCATGGCGGTGCCGGAACCGCCGTCGCCGATCCCCACCTTCGACGGGATCGTCCGCGCCGACGGTCGGGTCGGCACGCGCAACTACATCGCCGTGCTCAGCTCGGTCAACTGCTCGGCCACGGTCGTCAAGCGCATCGCGTCCGCCTTCTCGGCCCCGGGCGCGCTCGACGACCACCCCGGCGTGGACGGCGTCATCGCGATCACCCACGCCACCGGCTGCGGCATGGCCGCCGACGGCGAGGGCCTGGCCCTTCTGCGGCGCACGCTGGCCGGCTACGCCCGCCACCCCAACGTCGCCGCCGTCCTGGTCGTCGGCCTCGGCTGCGAGGTCAACCAGATCGCCGGCCTGACGGCCGAGTTCGACCTCCCCGCCGGCGTCCCGGTCGCTCGCATGACCATCCAGGAGCTCGGCGGGTCGATGGCCACCGTCCGCACGGGGATCGAGCACGTCCGCGAGCTGCTGCCACTGGCCGCGACCCCGCGCCGCCCGGTCCCGGTGAGCGCCCTGATGCTCGGGCTCAACTGCGGCGGGTCGGACGGTTGGTCGGGCGTGACCGCCAACCCGGTGCTCGGCGCGGCCGTCGACCGGCTGGTCGCCTGCGGCGGCACCGCGATCCTGGGCGAGACGCCCGAGATCCACGGTGCCGAGGGCCTGCTCACCAGCCGCGCCACCCCGGAGGTGGCCGCGGCGCTGCTCGAGCGCATCGCATGGTGGGAGCGCTACGCCGGCGCCGAGGGCGGCAACCTGGACAACAACCCGTCGCCGGGCAACCGCGCCGGCGGGGTCACGACGATCGAGGAGAAGTCGCTGGGCGCGGTGGCCAAGGGCGGGTCCACTCCGCTGCGGGCGGTCTACGGCTACGCCGAGCCGGTCACCGAGCCGGGGCTGGTGTTCATGGACACCCCCGGCTATGACCCGGTGTCCGTGACCGGCATCGTCGCCGGCGGAGCCACCCTGGTGTGCTTCACCACGGGTCGAGGCTCGGTGTTCGGGTCAAAGCCCGCCCCCAGCCTGAAGCTGGCGACCACGACGCAGCTCTATGACCGGATGCCCGACGACATGGACTTCAACGCCGGATCGGTGCTCGACGGCGAGGCCACCGTCTCCGAGCTGGGCCAGGTCCTGTTCGACGAGATCCGGGCCGTCGCCTCGGGGCGGCTGACCAAGAGCGAGGAGTTCGGCTTCGGCGACGAGGAGTTCGCGCCGTGGCAGCTCGGGGCGGTGATGTGACGAGTGCCCGCCCGCAGCACCTCGACGCGGCCGCGGCACCGCGACTGAGCCTGGCGACCCTCTCGTCCCTGCCCCCACCGGTGCGGCCGCGGATCGATCCGCGCGGCCTCGACATCGGCATCGTCCACCTCGGCGTCGGGGCGTTTCACCGGGCCCACCAGGCGGTCTACACCGAGGACGCCATGGCCGTCGCCGGCGGCGACTGGGGTATCTGCGGCGTCACTGAGCGCAGCGCCGCCGTGGTCGACCAGCTCGCCCCCCAGGACGGGCTCTACACGCTCGCGCAGCGCGACGCGCACCGCGAGCAGCTGCGGATCATCGCCGCCATCCGCGAGCTGCGCTGGGCCGCCGCCGACCCCGACGCCCTCCTGCGGCGCATCGCCGCGCCCGCGACGCGCGTGATCACCCTGACCGTCAGCGAGAAGGGGTACCGCTCTGACCCGGCGACCAACCACCTGCGTCTCGACGACCCCGAGATCGCCGCCGATCTGGTCGATGGCGGCGTGCGGACGGTCGTGGGTCAGCTCGCTCGCGGCCTGGATCGCCGGCGGCGCGAGAGCGGCGCGCCGATCACCGTCGTCTGCTGCGACAACGTCCCCGACAACGGTGGCGTGCTGGGCACCCTGGTCCGCGACTTCGCCACCCGGCTGCCCGATCCTGGGCCGCTCCTGGCGTGGCTCGCCGACAGCGTGCGCTTCCCGGCGACGATGGTCGACCGCATCACACCGGCCACCACCGACGGCGACCGCGCCGGCGTCGCCGCCGCCCTCGGGGTCTCCGACCACGGCCTCGTCGTGACCGAGCCGTTCAGCCAGTGGGTGATCGAGGATGACTTCGCCGCCCCGCGGCCCGCCTGGGAGCGAGCGGGGGCGACGCTCACCGCTGACGTGCGCCCCTACGAGCGCATCAAGCTCCGCATGCTCAACGGCAGCCACTCGACGGTGGCCTACCTGGGGGCGCTGGCCGGCTACGCGCTGGTGTCCGACGCCGTCGGGCCGGCGGCGCCGTTCCTCGCCGTCCTGCGCGCATTCCTGACCGACGACGTGGCGCCGACGGTGGCCGTCCCGGACGGCTTCGACCTGCCCGGCTATGAGGCGCAGGTGCTCGAGCGCTTCGCCAACCCCGCCCTGCGCCACCGCACGCTCCAGGTCGCGATGGACGGCAGCCAGAAGCTTCCCCAGCGGCTGCTGGACACGATCCGCGACCGCCGGGCGGCGGGCGCCGAGCCGCGGCTGGCCGCGCTGGGCGTGGCCGCCTGGATGCGCTTCGTCAGCGCCCGGCACACCGACGCGGGCCGGCCGCTGACCGTCGACGATCCGCTGGCCGACGCGATCGCGCAACGAGTGAACGGGTGCGAGGACCCCGGCGCGGTCGTCGACGCGCTGCTGTCGATGACCGAGATCTTCCGGGAGGACCTGGGCGCCGACCGGGTGCTCCGCGATCTGCTCGCCGACCACCTCGGCGCCCTCGCCCGCGACGGCGCGGAGACGACCGCCCGGCGGCTGACCGGCTGAGCACGGCGGCGCGCGTCAGAATCGAGTCATGCCCACCGATCCCGTCACCGCGCCCCGGCCGTCGATCACACCGCAGCTCCTGGACTCGGGCGTCGTCGCCATCCTGCGCGCGGCCCGCCACGACCATCTGGAGGCGGCCGCGCAGGCGCTGGTGCAGAGCGGCATCACCTGTCTCGAGCTGACCCTGACCACCCCGGGCGCGCTGGACTCGCTCCGCGCGCTGCGGGCGATGCTCGACGACGACGTGGCGCTGGGCATCGGCAGCGTGATCGACGCCGAGCAGGCCCGCGCATCGCTGGACGCCGGCGCCGGCTTCCTGGTCAGCCCCGGCGTCTGCGCGGACGTCGCGCGCGTCGCCGGCGAACACGGCATCGCCTGCTACCCCGGGGCGTGGACGCCCACGGAGATCCTCGCCGCCTGGGGGCTCGGCGCCGCCGCGGTCAAGCTGTTCCCGGCGGCGTCGGGCGGGCCGGCGCACCTGCGCAACATCCGCGCGCCGCTGCCCGACGTCCCACTGGTGCCGACCGGCGGGGTCGCGCTGGAGCAGATCGCCGACTACATCGCCGCCGGCGCGGTGGCGGTGGGACTGGGCAGCCCGCTGACCGGCGACGCGCTGGACGGCGGCTCGTTGGCCGCGCTGGGCGACCGCGCCGCGGCCGCGCTGGCCGCGGTGGCCGATGGGCGCGCGCGCTGATGGAGGCCACCGCGTCCCACGGCGGCCTGGTCACCGCCGGGGAGACGATGGGGCTGGTCGTCCAGCAGTCGCCGGGCTCGCCGCGCAACGGCGAGCCGATGTCCTTCGGGATCGGCGGCTCTGAGTCCAACGTCGCGATCGGCGTTCGCCGGCTCGGGGTGCCGGCGACCTGGATCGGTCGCGTGGGCGCCGACCCGCCCGGCCACCTCATCCAGCGCGAGCTGCGCGCGGAGCGGATCGAGGTCATCGCCACCACCGACCCGGCCCCCACGGGACTGATGATCCGCTGGCGCCCCACCGCGATGCACGGCCGCGTGGACTACTACCGCCGCGACGGCGCCGGCTCGCACCTGCGGACCGGGGATATCCCGGGCGACGCGATCCGGCGCGCGGCGGTGTTCCACGCGACCGGGATCACCCTGGCGCTCGGGGCCGATCCGGCGGCGGCGATTCTGGAGGCGATGGCGCTCGCCCGTAACAGCGGCACCACGGTCAGCTTCGATCTCAACTACCGCCGTGCGCTGTGGTCGACGGCCGACGCCGCCCCCGCGCTCACCGCGGCGGTGCGGGGCGCCGACGTCGTGTTCGCCGGCGCCGAGGAGGCGGCCATCGTCGCCGGCACCGGCGAGCCGGCCGCCGCGGCGCGAGCGATCGCGGCGATGGGTCCCTCACAGGTCCTGATCAAGCTCGGCGCGGACGGCTGCCTGGCTCTGATCGACGGGGCGCAGCTGACGCTGAGCGCGCCCGCGGTCACCGTGCTCGACACCGTCGGCGCGGGGGACGCGTTCGTGGCCGGCTATCTGGCCGAGCTGATCGCGGGCGCCGCACCCGCCCGCCGGGTGGCCACCGCCGTCGCCGCCGGAGCGCTGGCGGTCACCGTCTCCGGGGACTGGGAGGGCCTGCCCGACCGCACGGCCCTGGAGCTTCTGAGCTCCCGCGAGCCGGTCATCCGCTGAGCGCGGGCCGGCGGAGCGGTGACGCCGTCGCGGCGACGGCCCGGGCGACATCACCCGCTGACGAACGAGAAGTTGTCGTTGCGCGCATGATTGCGTTGACACCCCACCGGCGGGAGAGAGAATGACACCGCCCACGAGAGAGGAAGGGGTCTCGATGAAGTCTGTCCTTGCGCGCCGTCCACGCGTATCGGTCGTGATGTGCACTTTCGCCGCCGCCGCAGCGGCGGCCGCGGTGATACTGGCCTCGGCCGGCGGGGTGGCCAGCGCCCGCACCAGCCACGCCAACCGCCAGCTGCTGGCCGACTCCAGAGCGCTGGCGGCGACCAGCCCGACCATCCCGGCGCAGATGACGTGCGCCGCGATGGCGACCGATCCGAACTTCGTCAGCATCCCCCACTACCCGGCCGCGGTCGCCTCGGCGACGACGGTCGCCGCCGTGTCCGGGACCAACCCGGCCTACTGCGACGTCAAGGGGATGATCGCGCCCCAGACGCACTTCGAGCTCGAGCTGCCGCTCACGACCTGGCAGGGCCGCTACCTGCAGAACGGATGCGGCGGCTATTGCGGCGACGTCTCGTCGCAGAGCTTCCCCGCCTGCGACGCGACGCTGGGCGGGGACTTCGCCATGGCCACCGACGACGAGGGCCATACGGCGTCCAACGGCGTCGGCGGGGCGGGCCTGTTCGCGTTCAACAGCCAGAAGCTGCGCAACGAGTACGGCTACGAATCCGAGCACGCCCTCGCGGTGGTGGCCAAGACGATGATCGGGGCGTTCTACGGCCAGGGACCCAAGGACTCCTACTACGACGGCTGCTCGGACGGCGGCCGGGAGGCGATGGAGGTCGCGGAGCGCTACCCCACGGACTTCAACGGGATCATCGCCGGCGCCCCCGAGATCATCGCCGGGCCGCTCAACGCCGAGCTGCAGACCTGGGACTACCGGGTCAACACCGACGCCAACGGCAACGCGATTCTCACCAGCGCCCAGATGACCACGCTGCACGACGCCGTCATCCAGGCCTGCCAGGGTGACGACGGCGTCCCCGGCGACGGGATCATCACCGATCCGCGCGACTGCCACTTCAGTCCGTTGGACATCGTCTGCCAGGCCGGTCAGACGGCCAACTGCCTGACCTCGCAGCAGGCGAAGGTGGCGGAGGAGATCTACCAGGGCCCGGTCGATCCCCAGGGCCAGCACCTGTACCCGGGCGGCCTGCCGCTCGGCTCTGAGTCGTCGTGGGCCGGGTTCCAGATCCCCGTGCAACCCGCCGCCGGGGGACCGGTGGCGTCGGACACCGCCCTGGTGTACGGCGGGCTGTCGCTGCCCTACCTGCGCTTCCAGTACCTGCCGCCCGGCCACCTCGGTCCGGACCCCAGCCAGTGGCAGTTCACCGCCCAGAGCTTCCGCTCGCTATTCCCGGTGGCGAACACCTACGACGCGATGAGCACTGACCTCAGCGCGTTTCGCCGCCACGGCGGCAAGCTGATCATCTGGCAGGGATGGGCCGACCAGGCGATCCCGACGTTCGGCACGGTCGACTACTACGACACGCTGGTCTCGCGCAACGGCGGACTGGGCTCCACGGAGCAGTTCGCGCGCATGTTCCTGTTCCCGACGGTCGCGCACTGCGGCGGCGGGTACGCGAACAGCAGCTTCGACCTCGTCTATCCGATGGTCCAGTGGGTCGAGAACAGCAGCGCGCCGAGCTCGGTCACCGCGACCGACACGATCAGCAACACGACGCTGACGCGGCCCGTCTATCCGTACCCCGAGGTGCCGATGTACGACGGCACCGGGTCGACCGACGACGCCGCGAACTTCCATCCGGTCCGATCCGCCCACGCGGCCGACTACTCGGCCTGGATCGGGAACGACCTGTTCTACCAGCCGGTCGGCGGCGGGTCGCAGCGGAGCGGCGATCGGAGGGGCCGCCGGGCCTAGCGGTCAGCCGCGGAAGCGGGGCGGCCTCGCGGGAGCGGGGCGGCCTCGCTGACGCGGGGCTACCAGGTGCCCGAGTCCACCACGGGCTCGGCACCTCGCCCCGCGACCCAGCGGTCGATGAGGAAGCGAGCGATCGAGATCGAGGGCGGCAGCCGGAAGGACGACTCGCCGTCGCCCATGGCGGCGCGGACGGCGTCGAGGTCGAGCCAGTGGACCTCCTCGAGCTCGCCGTCAGAGGGGCGGGGCTCGCCGCCGTCTGACTCGGCGTGGAAGCCGAGCATCAGCGACGCCGGAAACGGCCACGGCTGGGAGGCGACGAACACCGGATCGCGGACGATGATCCCCGACTCCTCGCGGACCTCGCGCACGACCGCCTCCTCGGCGGACTCGCCGGGGGCCACGAAGCCGGCCAGCACCGAGAGCCGCCCCGGCGGCCAGCCGGCGCGACGGCCGAGCAGGAGCCGGCCGTCATGCTCGACGGTCATGATCACCACCGGATCGGTGCGGGGGAAGTGGTTGGCGCCGCAACTCGGACAGTGGCGCGAGTCGCCGGCCTCGGCCACATTCGTGGCGTGGCCGCAGTTGGCGCAGAAACGGTGGCGCCGATGCCAGTTGAGCATCGCCATCACATAGGCGGCCAAGCCGGCCTCGGCGCCGGGCAGCACCGCCCCGGCGTCGCGCAGCGCCACCACCTCGCCCCCGTCGATGGCGGCAGCGGGGTCGTCGGCGTCGAGCCCGTCGAGATCGACGGCGAAGCGCGGGGCCCCGTCCTCGAGCCCGAGCAGGATCGGCTCACGGTTCTCCATCAGCCGGCTCGGCGCGCGCAGGACCTCCTCGTCGCCGACCACCACGCCGTCGGGCCCGGCGAGGACGACGCGCGCGGCGGGGTCGCGGAGCTGGCGTTCGATCCAGGCCGCGTCCTTGCGCCGGCCGTGGGCGCGATCGAGCGCCATCCCGGTGAAGCGGGGCAGGTCGCGGGTCTCGTCGGCGGCCGGCATCACCCCTCAGGTTAGGGAGCGCGACGGCCCGGCCGCATGGATGAGTCGTTTCGCTGACTGCCGGTTGGCCGCGGCGCGCGCGAGGCGTATGCTCCGGACCCACCTGGTGAGGCCTCGTCGGGAGTCGAGGCACAAGGAGAGGGAGACCCGTGAAACGTCGCGTACTCATCGCTGCGGCGACGGCCGGCGCCCTGCTGGCGTGCGCCGTCCCGTCGGCTGCCCTGGCGTCGGCTCATGACGCCAGCACCCCGTCGGTCGCGCCCGGCGCGCCCGGCTCGGAGAGCTACTTCGACCTCGCCCGCAAGGACTGCGTGGGCACCGCCCGCAACACGAGCTCCAAGGTCTGGTTCACCGTCGCCGACGGCGCGCTGTCGGACGTCTACTGGCCGACGATCGACGCCACCAACGTTCACACGCTCCAGTACCTCGTCTCCGACGGCCACAGCTTCACCGATCTGCAGCAGCGCGATATGACCTACCGCCTCATCCCCGACCCGACGGGGATGTCGTGCACGGTCGTGGCCTCAGACGCCGCTCACCACTACGCGATCACCACCACCTACATCGCCGATCCGGCCCGCGACGCGATCCTCATGCGCGTCCGCTTCGATGGCCCCGGCAGCGACCAGCTCTACGTGCGGCTGGACCCGCTGGCCGGCGGCACCGGGGGAGGCGGCGCCCAGAACGCCGGTGCCAATACCGCCGGACTGGTCGACGTCCACGGCCGCCCGGTCCCCGTCGACGCCAACGCCAACACCACCACCGACGCGGTCAACCGCGCCTACGCGGTGCCGACATTCGAAGCGCTCGAGGCCTCCCGCGGCTTCTCCGGCGCCAGCGTCGGCTACGCCGACAGCGCCTCGGACGGCCTGACGATGCTCGACGCAGCCCACCGGCTGACGACATATACCTCGGCACCGGACGGCCACGTCACCCTGACCGCCGGTCTGCGGCTGCATCGCGACCAGACGACCAATCTGGCGCTGGGCTTCGGCACCACGCAGAGCCAGGCGCTGGCCACCGCCGACGCGTCCGTGCACCAGGTGTTTAACGGGGCCTGGGCGCGCTACGAGGCGGGCTGGTACCGCTACGACGCCGGACTGCGGCGGCCGTCGTCGCGTCTGGGCCCGTCCGCGGTCCGCGAGTACTACGCGTCCGTCAACGTCGTCAAGGCCTCCGAGGACAAGACCTTCCCCGGCGCGATCGCCGCCGGGCTGGCCTCCCCGTGGGGCCAGTCCGTGCCGGCCGGCAACCTCACCAACGGCGAGCCCACCTATTTCGGCTCCTACCGCGAGGTGTTCGCCCGCGACCTCTACGAGGCGTTCACCGGCCTGCTCGTCGCCGGCGACATCCGCACCGCGCGCGCCGCCGCGCTGTTCCTGTTCGACCGCCAGCAGCAGGCCGACGGCTCGATGCCGCGCAACTCCTTGCCCAACGGCAAGCCGGCGCCCGACACCGGCGGGCTGCAGCTCGACGAGACGTCGTACCCGATCCTGATGGCGTGGCAGTCCGGTCTGGCCGGCGACCACCGCCTGTACGTCAACCACGTCATCCCGGCCGCCGACTTCCTCGTCGCCCACGGCCCGTCGGACGGCGTCGAGCGCTGGGAGGAGCAGTCCGGCTATTCGCCCTCGACGATCGCGGCCGAGATCGCCGGGCTGACCGCCGCATCCGCGATCGCGCAGGTCAACCACGACTCCGCCCACGCCGCGATCTACCAGGCCACGGCCGACTACTTCGCGCGCAACATCAAGGGCTGGACGGTCACGACCACCGGCCCGGACGGTCCCCGGTACTTCATCCGCCTGTCGAAGACCGGCGACCCCAACGCCGCCATCACCTACAGCCTCAACAACGGCGACACGGCGCAGGTGGATCAACGTTCGGTGATCGACGCCGGGTTCCTCGACCTGGTCCGGCTCGGCGTGCTGCCAGCTGACGACCCGGACGTGCAGGCGTCGCTGAAGGTCGTCGACGCCACGATCGAGCGCCAGACCCCGAGCGGCCCGGGCTTCTACCGCTACGGCTACAGCTCGACCGAGTCGACTGACGGCTACGGCGACTGCTATCAGCCGAGCGGGTCGAGCTGCTCGCCCACCGGTGCGCCCTGGCCGCCGACCGACATCGGCACCGGGCACCTGTGGCCCGTGCTGTCGGGCGAGCGGGGCGAGTACGAGGTCGCCGCCGGCGATCGGAGCTTCGCCGGCGAGCTGCTGACCTCGATGCGGAACATGACCTCGGGTCAGGGCCTCGAGCCCGAGCAGGCGTGGGAGGACCCGAACCTCGCCGCCTCGCCCTACGGGACCGACCCGGCGACCGCGTCGATCGGCTTCCAGGACGGCAAGCCGGCAGGCTCGGCCAGCCCGCTGACCTGGGCCCAGGCCCAGTACGCCCGCCTGGCCCTCGACCTCAGCGCCGGGCGCGACCTCGAGACCCCGCGGATCGTCACCGACCGCTATGTGCGGCACGGGATGCCGGGCTCCCTCCCACTCACCGTGACCTCGCCGGCTAACGGCGCGAGCGTCAACACCGCGACCGAGACGGTGAGCGGGACAACGACGCCCGGCGCGCTGGTCGTGGCCGAGGCGGAGGCGCCCACTGGAGGCGCCGCTCCGATCGCGTCGAACACGGCCTCGACCAAGGCCGCCTCATCGGGCACCTGGTCACTGTCCCTGCCGGTCAGCTTCGGCACGACCACGATCACCGTGACCGCGACGCTCGGGCGGAGCACCGGCTACACCCAGCTGTCGGTGACCAATGTCGCCCTCCCGGGAACGACGGTGCTCAACGTCACCGACCCGACCGGTGACGACAACGGCCCGGGGACCTACACGTACCCCACCGCGTCCGACTTCGCGCCCGGCGGGTT
>DATAWL010000055.1:0-9387 GCA_036267215.1 Solirubrobacteraceae bacterium
CGCGATCACGTCGATCCGGGCGCCCCCGCACTCCGTCGCGCCGGCACGCAGCTGGGCGCCGAGCTTGGTCGCCCGCCGGCGCATGGCGGTCATACCCAGGCCCGTCCCGGAGCTCGATGCGTCCGCGCCGGCGAACCCGCAGCCGTCGTCGGTGACCCGGAGCAGGAGCGTCCCATTGGGAGCGCCGAGCTCCACGCACACGTTGCGAGCGCCGCCGTGGTTGACGGCGTTGGCGATCGCCTCGCGGGCGATGCGCACCAGCTCGCGGCGCTCGGGCTCGCTGCGGGTGGCGTCGGCGCAGCGGTCGGCGTTCTCGACCGTGACGGTGACATCCACGCCGAACCGGTCGCCGAACTCGGCCGCCACCTTGCGCAGCGCCGCCTCGGTGGTCGGCGCATCCGTGGCCTCGAGGTCGACGATCTTGCCCCGGGAATGGGCCAGCGCGCGCTGCGCGGCGATGGCCAGCGGATGATCGGCGCCGTACTCCTGCGCCAGGCGTTCGGAGTGGGCGGCGATGAACGCCAGATCCTGGGCCAGGCCGTCGTGAAGGTCCTGGGCGATCCGGCGACGCTCAGCGGTCAGGGCGTCGCGGGCCATCTGATCGCGCGAGCGGCGGTACATTCTGACCGCGGTCACCAGCAGCAGGGAATAGGCGCCGATCCGCAACGCGTCGGCCGGCATGACCCAGTCGGCCGGGACGACGGGCACCGCCAGCTTGGTCAGCTGGGCGCCGGCCATCAGCAGCGCCGCTGCCGCCAGCAGGCCGGCCTCGATGTCGCCGCGACTACGACGCTCGGCGAAGCCGCAGGCGGAGACGACCAGCAGCCCAAACGCGATCAGCGCCACCGCCACCGACATCGGGCGGTAGATCCCCAGCGGGCCGGAATCGCGCACCGGCCCGGCCATGAGGTCGACGAGCTCGCCCAACGCGACCCAGCAGATCGCAGCGGGCACGGCGATGCGCACCAGCCGCCGGCCGCCGATCACGCGCCGGTGCGCGGGCGCGAATGCCACCGCCAGGAAGATCCCGGCGATGACGACGCTCAGCGCCATGCGGGCGCCCGCGCCGTAGATGCCGGTCTCGTAGTGGTGGGCCGGAAGGGCGTTGAACACGAAGTCGGTCAGGGCGACCGTCGCCAGGGCGGCGAGAAGCAACAGGTCGCGCAGAAGCCGCGTCTGGCGGAAGTGCGCTAGGAGCAGGCCGGCGCTGGCCAGCGCTGAGAGGACGATGCCGGTCTCGATGGCTGAGCGCAGGGGGGCGTCGTTGGCGTGAAGCCTCCATATGCGTTCAGCTCCGAAACCAGCGAAGCCCACAACCGCCACCGCGGCCAGCGCGATGACTATGCCAAGTACCAACTTCGACCGACGAACGCCCATGGGACGCGCCCCCGCGTCCATTGCGCGTCCAATCGCAATCAGGGTCATGCCGTCTTCCCCCGGAGCTGCTGGATCAATTATTCAGTTGTCCCTACGGGCTGGGCCGTTTCCCCGTCGGCACCAACCTGCGCAAAGCTTACCAAGAACTCGCTATCCATGTGTGATGTGCGCTACATCGCCTCATCTGGATCACTCGACGGTCACGCATCGGCCGCAACTGGGCCCCCCTTCAGTCAAAGAGAGCAGCGAGCAGGCCGTCTGATACATCTATTCCGGTTGCACGCCGAGGCGGGCGAGCTCGTCCCGCGCGCGCTGTGCCACCACGCTGTCCCCTCGCTGGCACGCCCGGTGGAGCGCGGCGGTGGCGCCGCGCAGATCCCCTTGCTTCTTGAGCACCACCGCATGATTGAACGCCCCGGCGGCATCGCCGCGCCGGTCCGCGCGCGCGAATGCGTCCAGCGCTTCGTCGAGGCTGCCGCGGAGGGCCAGCAGCCTGCCCAGTCTGACCGACCCCTTGGGATCACCCCGTTCGTCGGCGCGCGCATACGCGGCGATCGCGCCCTCCACGTCGCCCTGCCGCTCCAGGAGATGCCCGACACGGCGCGCCGCCTCTGCGTCCCCGTCCGCGTCCACCCGACGGTATGCCGCCATCGCGCCGCTCAGATCGCCCTGAGCTTCCAGGGATCGTCCGCGATCAACCGACGAGGTTGGGGGCGCCGGCTGACGAGCTTCCACCCAGCTGGACAAGGCCTCCAGGGGTCCGGCCGCGAGAGGTCCGGCCGCGAGGGGTCCGGCGGCCCCCGCTCCGGCCGCTGCCGCGTCATCGGCTTCATCTGAGAGGGCGGCGCCGGCTCCGGCCGCTCCGTGCGTGAAGCTGTCCTGGTGCTCTCCCCGACCACGCTGTCGCCGACCCGTCTCGACGTAGCTCAGTACCAAGGACCGGCGCGAGGCGAGCAGCGCCAGACCGCCAACGGCCAGTGCCGCCAGGAGCAGGAACAGCCACGGGAAGCCGGACCGGGAGTTGGGCAGCGACGGGAGCGAGCTCTTCTGGATCGTGATAGTCGGGCGCGAGCCGGGCCGGGAGCGCGTCGAGCCCGCCCCTGTCGAGTTGGGCTGCTTCCCGGCGACCAGCGCGGGCCCTGTGGTCTGACCGGGGGTCGGTCCGGCCCCGCCGGCGAAACCGGGGAGGGACGTGGAGGGCGCCGCCGAGCTCGCCGACACCGGGGACTGGCTGCAACCACCGGTCGCCGCCGCCAGGCGAATCGCGCGGGCCGCGGCGGACTCCTGGCGACGCTCCCGGCGGAGGCTGATTCCCAGGCGATGGGCGACCTGCGCCGCGCTCTCGCCCCGCCCAGGCCCATGACCGGTGCGCCACATGAGGATCCGCTGGGCCTGCGGCGTCAGCGACGACACACACCCACCCAGCGCGCGCACGAGACGGCGCAGGTACCGGGTCCAGGCGGCCGCCGAGGCGTTCTTCCCGGGAGGCCTCAGGTTGCCGGTGCCGCTGAGGGCACGCGCGCGCTCGGCCTGCGATATCGGTGCGGCGCTCGCCGCCGATGCGGCACCGCCAGTCACGCCCGAAGAGCCCGGGGCCGCCGAGCGCGGTGTTCCGGCCGCCGAGCTGCCGGTGGCGCCCGCGCCGCTCGAGGCAGCTGCATCTCCCTCGGTGTTCGGTGCTGAACTCGCGGCCGACCGGATCGAAGAGCCCACCCGGGTCGTCCCCCTGGCCGGCGATGGCGAGCCCGAGGTCGCGCGCCCGGAGAGCACTGCCGACGGCGCCGACGGCGCGGCGCTCGACACGGTACGGGAGCTGACTGAAGGAACCGTCACGGTGGACGAGGTCACGGACGGAACGCTGGCCACCGGGGTCGAGACCTTCGGCGTGATCACCGTGGGCGTCGTCACCTTCGGCGTCGTGACGGTCAGCGTGGTCACCTTCGGCGTCGTCACGGTCGGCGTGGTCACCTTCGGCGTCGTGACGGTCGGCGTCGTCACCTTCGGCGTCGTGACGGTCGGCGCGGTCCCCACGGGCGTCGACACCGATGGGACCGTGACTGACGGGACCGTCACGTGGGGGATGCTGACCGAAGGGGCCTTGACCGCAGGAGCGCTGACCGCAGGAGCCTTGACCGCAGGCACGCTGACCGACGGCGCCGGCGCGCTGACCGCAGGAACGCTCACCGCAGGAGCCTTGACCGCAGGAACGCTGACCGACGGAACGGGGGCACTGACCGAGGGCGCCGTCACGGACGAGGTCGACGGCAGCACCTGATCGGCTGAGGCGACCGCCGACAGGAGGAGGGCCAGACCGATGATGGTCGCAGCCAAGACGGTCCGCCGTCTTGTCTGTCCTGCCCGCCGTGATCCTGACATCAACCCCACTCGGTTCCCCCTGATTGCCGATTAAGAGTCGATTACCCATTGCTCATCAAACCGAACAAAAGACCGCCTGATCGGGTGGGGAGGGTCAGTGAGATCGGCGGCGGCGCTCCTTGAGCCATTCGGGCCGCAGCGATCGTTCCGGCCGTTGCCTGTGAGGGGGCGCGCCGTTGCGCGACGGCTCCTCACGGTCGTCGGGGTCCAACCGGCGCCGCGAGCGCTCCCGGTCTCGATCCTCAGTCAGCCCGACGTCGTAGAAGACCATGCTGACGATGGCGATCAGGCCGACGCCGACGATCGCCGTGCAGATCGTGCCGCCCAACGTTCCCGGGATCGTGGCTCCGCAGATGACGCCGATGACGACGACGACGATGGCGCCCCAGTACCGAAGCGCACGCTTGGAGGGTCTCCAGGGTTGCTCAGGTGACATAGGGATCGTAGGTGCCGAACGACCAGAGGTTGCCCTCGCAGTCGCGGGCGCTGTACTCCCGGGAACCGTAATCGGTGTCCTGGAGGGGGCGCACGATGGTCGCGCCGGCGGCCACCGCCGCCGCGTGATGGGCATCGGGATCGTCGATCACGACATAGATGCTGACAGCGCTCGCCAGCGGGCGCGGCGACTCCCCGCCCAGCCAGCCGTCCTCCGAGTATTGACCCAACATGACCAGGCCGTTGCCGAGCGCCAGCTCGGCGTGGCGGATGATCCCGTCCTCGCCGCGGTGCGCGGCCTTTTCGCTCGCGCCGAACGCGCTCGCCAGGAAGGCCACGGCGGCGTCGGCATCGCGGTAGCGCAGGGCGGGGAAGATGTTGGGGCGAAGCTCAGCGGTCATGGCGATCGGCACCTCGCGGTGATTCGTGGTCAGCGGACGCGACGACGCTAGACCCGCTCACCTTCCGCGGTCTTGGATTAATGGGCGCGATCGCCGACCACCCCGCCCTCGGGGATCTGCCGCGCGACGAAGTCGCTGGGGGTGGTCAGCTCGCCGGCGTCGGGCAACGGGCGGCCGTCCGGTGGGCGGCGCGCCCGCTCCCACTCGCCGAGCTGGTGCTCGTGGCGGGTGAGGCGTGCGCGCCGCTCACTCGGTGCCTGCAATCAGTCCTCCGAGGAGTCTCCGTTGTCGGAGGGGATGTCGAGATCGGCCAGCTCCTCGGCGAAGCCGAGCGCCGAGCCGCCGTTGCCGATGTTCTCGAGATCCGACAGGTCGGGCTCGATCCCGCCGCCGAAGCCCGTCAGGGATTCGCCGTCGGTGAGGCCGAGCTCGGCCGCGAGGTCGTCGTGATCGAGCAGTCCGACCTCGTCGATCCCGCGGGGGAGCGGCTCGGCCGGCTCGATCTCGATCCGCCGGTAGCGCTTGAGCCCCGTGGCGGCCGGGATCAGCTTGCCGATGATCACGTTCTCCTTGAGGCCGTTGAGCCGGTCGATCTTGCCCTCCAGCGCGGCGTCGGTGAGGACCTTCGTCGTCTCCTGGAAGGAGGCGGCTGACAGGAACGAGTCCGTGTTCAGCGATGCCTTGGTGATGCCTAGGATGATCTCCTCGGCCTGGGCCGGCTCGCCGCCGGCATCGATGACGGCGTTGTTGATCTTCGCGTACTCGTAGCGGTCGACGAACTGACCGGGCAGCAGGTCGGTGTCGCCCTTCTGGTCGACCCGCACCTTCTTCATCATCTGGCGCACGATCAGCTCGATGTGCTTGTCGTTGATGTCCACGCCCTGGGACTTGTAGACCTCCTGGACCTCGCGGACGAGGTACAGCTCGGTCTCCGTACGGTCGCGGATGGCCAGCAGCTCGTGCGGGTACAGCGAGCCCTCGTTGAGCTGGGTGCCCGGCTCGATCTTCTGGCCGGCCTCGACATACAGCAGGGTCCGCCGCGGGAACGTGTGGCGGTGCTCCTCGCCGCCGTCATCGGTGATCACGACCGTGATGGCCTTGTCGGAGTCCTCGATCGAGACCTTGCCGCCCACCTCGGCGATCTTCGCCAGGCCCTTGGGCTTGCGGGCCTCGAACAGCTCCACGACGCGCGGCAGGCCATGCGTGATGTCAGCGCCGGCGACGCCGCCGGTGTGGAACGTACGCATCGTCAGCTGCGTGCCGGGCTCGCCGATCGACTGGGCGGCGATGATGCCCACCGCGTCGCCGATCTGCGCCAGCTTGCCGCTCGCCATCGAGCGGCCGTAGCACGCCTGGCACACGCCGGTCGGGGCCTCGCACTTGAGCACCGAGCGGACCGGGACCTTGATGACCTCACCCTTCTCGGTGTCGTCGTGGAACGCGTCGGCCAGGTCAGCCAGCTCGGCCCGGTCGATCTCCTTGCCCCGCTCGACGATCACGCGCCCGCGCTTGGTCGTGATGTCGCGAGCGGCGATCCGCCCGATGAGGTCGGTGTTGACCTCTCCGGTCGGCCGCAGGCCGCGGGTCTCGGGGTCCACCTCCAGACGACTGACCGGCATCTCGATGAACTCCTCGGTGCCGCAGTCCTCCTGGCGGATGATGACGTCCTGGGAGACGTCGACCAGCCGGCGGGTCAGGTACCCGGAGTCCGCGGTGCGAAGCGCCGTGTCGGCCAGACCCTTGCGCGCGCCGTGGGTCGAGATGAAGTACTCGAGCACGGTCAGGCCCTCCATGAAGTTGGCCTTGATCGGACGCTCGATGATCTCGCCCTTCGGATTGGCCATCAGCCCGCGCATGCCGGCCAGCTGGCGGATCTGCGAGAAGGACCCGCGGGCGCCGGAGTTGGCCATCATGGCGATCGGGTTGAGGTTGTCCAGGTGCGCGTACAGCGCCTCGCCGACCTCGTTGGTGGCGCGGTCCCACAGGCCGGTGACGGCCTCGTGGCGCTCCTCCTGGGTGATCTCGCCGTCCTCGTACTGGCCCTCGATGGTGATCAGCTCCGCCTCGTAGCGGCCAAGGATCTCCTCCTTGGACGGCGGCGTCTGCACGTCGTTCTTGGAGAAGGTCACCCCGGCGCGGGTCGCGTACTGGAAGCCGACGTCCTTGAACGCGTCGAGCACCTGGGAGATCGACGGAGCCCCGTACTTCTGCACGAGGTCATCGATCATCGTGGTCGTGTCCTTCTTGCGCATCGAGCGGTTGATGAACTCATAGGAGCTCGGGTCGAACTGGTCGCCCAGCGCCTCCTGGAGCGCGCGCTCGATCTTGTCGTTGTAGATGACCCGCCCGACGGTGGTCAGCAGGTGGCCGCCCTCCAGACCCAGCGGCCGGTACTCGGCCAGGTCGTGGAGCTTGACCACGCGGTGCTCGTAGGACCACTCTGCCTCCTGGGCGGTGCGGAACACGTGCGGCCGCGGGTCCTGGCTGGCCGGATCCAGCTTCTCCAGCTCCTTGGCGTCCGGACCGTAGGTCAGGTAGTACGCGCCCAGGACCATGTCCTGCGACGGCGTCGCCAGCGGCGCGCCATGGGCCGGCGAGAGGATGTTGTTGGCTGACAGCATCAGGATCCGCGCCTCCGCCTGGGCCTCGGCCGACAGCGGGAGGTGGACCGCCATCTGGTCGCCGTCGAAGTCGGCGTTGAACGCGTGGCAGACCAGCGGGTGGACCTGGATGGCCTTGCCCTCGACCAGCACCGGCTCGAACGCCTGAATGCCCAGGCGGTGCAGCGTCGGCGCACGGTTGAGGAGGACCGGATGCTCGTGG
Source organism: Solirubrobacteraceae bacterium (assembly GCA_036267215.1). Classification (GTDB taxonomy): domain Bacteria; phylum Actinomycetota; class Thermoleophilia; order Solirubrobacterales; family Solirubrobacteraceae; genus Palsa-465. The sequence continues at coordinate 7,413 of DATAWL010000055.1, forward strand.
ATGACCTCCTCGAGCACGTCCCACACCTCGGGGATCATCGAGTCGACCATCTTCTTGGCCGCCTTGATGTTCTGCGCGGACTTGCGCTCGACCAGGCGGGCCATGATGAACGGCTTGAACAGCTCCAGCGCCATCAGCTTGGGCAGACCGCACTGATGCAGGCGCAGCGACGGGCCGGACACGATCACGGACCGGCCGGAGTAGTCGACGCGCTTGCCCAGCAGGTTCTGGCGGAAGCGGCCCTGCTTGCCCTTGAGCATGTCTGAGAGCGACTTCAGCGGCCGGTTGCCCGGGCCGGTGACCGGACGCCCGCGACGGCCGTTGTCGAACAGCGCGTCGACGGACTCCTGCAGCATCCGCTTCTCGTTGTTGACGATGATCTCCGGCGCGCCCAGGTCCAGCAGCCGCTTGAGGCGGTTGTTGCGGTTGATGACGCGGCGGTAGAGGTCGTTGAGGTCCGAGGTGGCGAAGCGGCCGCCGTCGAGCTGGACCATCGGACGCAGCTCCGGCGGGATGACCGGGACGGCCTCCAGCACCATCATCTCCGGCTTGTTGCCCGAGGACAGGAACGCGGAGACGACCTTGAGCCGCTTGACCGCGCGGGCCTGCTTCTGGCCCTTGGCCGTCTTGACCTGCTCCTGCAGGTCGGCGGCCTCGGCGTCCAGATCGACCTGCTGGAGCAGGTCGCGGACCGCCTCGGCGCCCATGCCGCCGCGGAAGTACTCGCCGAAGCCGTAGGGCGAGCCGAACCGGTCGCGCAGCTCCCGGAAGGTCGTCTCGTCGTTGATGACGTCCTTGGGCTTCATCGTCTTGAACAGATCCCACACCTGGCGCATCCGCTCGGCGGCGTCCTCGATGTAGGCCTCGGTGTCGTCGATGTCGGCCTGGAAGCTCTTGCGCAGGTCCTTGAGCATCTTCTCGCGCTCTTCGTCTGACAGCTTGGCCACGTTGACATCGAGCGTCTCGGCCCACAGGTGGTCGTCGTCGGAGAAGTCACGGCCGGTCTTGGCGGAGTTGAGGAACTCCTCGCGCCGGGCCAGCGACTCCTTGAGCTCGAGGACCCGCTCCTCCTTCTCGGCGGCGTAGGCGTCGAGCACCTTGTTGACCTCGCCCTCCAGGGACTCGGTGTCCTTGGCGCGAGCCTCGTCGTCGACCCAGGTCACCATCGAGGCGGCGAAGTACAGGACCTTCTCCAGCTCTTTGGGGGCCATGTCGAGCAGATAGCCGATCCGGCTGGGCACGCCCTTGAAGAACCAGATGTGCGAGACCGGGGCCGCCAGGTCGATGTGACCCATGCGCTCGCGGCGCACCTTGGAACGGGTCACCTCGACGCCGCAGCGCTCGCAGACGATGCCCTTGTAGCGGACGCGCTTGTACTTGCCGCAGTAGCACTCCCAGTCCTTGGTCGGACCGAAGATACGCTCGCAGAACAGCCCGTCCTTCTCCGGCTTGAGCGTCCGGTAGTTGATGGTCTCCGGCTTGGTGACCTCGCCAGAGCTCCAGCTACGAATTTGCTTGCTGGAAGCGAGGCCGATCTCGATTGCGTCGAAGTTATTGATGTCGATCAAAGTGAATCCTCTGAGGTTGAAATCTGTCGGCGGGGGGCGAAGGGGACTCGGACCACCGTTGCGGAGTGCTCGGGAACCGGCACTCCCGCAACGGGGTCTGAGGCCCGCTCTTATGCCTCGTCTTCTTCCAGGACGCCCTCGGCATCACCGGGGGCAACGTCTGAGTCGAGCATGGGGTCGTCACCTGACGAGAAGTCCTGATCCTCGCTGTCCTCGCTGTCCTGGCTGTCCTCGCTGGACTCGAGCTCGGGATCCTCGTCCTCGGTCTCGGTCTCGGTCTCCTCCCCGGAGGCCTCGACCGTCTCGCCCTCGTGCTCGGTGGTCTCGTCGGTGGCGGCGCCGTCGGTGGCGCGGACGCCGGAGAGGTCGATGCCGAGTTCCTCGGCGGCGCGCAGCAGGTCGTCGTC
>DATAWL010000056.1:0-76901 GCA_036267215.1 Solirubrobacteraceae bacterium
TTGCGAGCGAGCCCGACGGCCGGGCACTGCGCCCCACCGAATCACGACGATCAAACTACTCGAAAGCTGACCGTCGTTCTACGAGCGGTCAGCGTGCGAACCGTCTCGGCCCCCGGGAAGGTTTCGGGGGTCTGCGGCTAGATTGGTATGTTTTTCGGGGCACGGACGCTAACGCGCGCCATCGCGCCCCCACGGCGCGCGCGGGGTCCGCGGCCGTGCTGGATGGCCCGGTCGCGGGCCCTCTCTCTGCCGCGGCCGCCAGCAGTATTGGCCGTCAGGGATTGCGGGGCGCCTATGCGTCCGAGCTCGTCGCCTTGACCGCGTCGGCCAGCCACGCGCGGGCCTGCCGGAACTCGTCGACGCCCAGGCCGAGCGCTCGCGGATCTCCGGACCGTTGTAGCCGGCGAGCTGGAGCGTGCCGATCTGCAGCGCGTACCGGATCCGCTGCTCGGCACGCTGACGCAGGTGAATCTCCGCCTCGTGCAGCACCAGCAGCGTGCTGCGGACCACCCCGGGATCGTCCATGTCGCGGTGAAGGATGACAGGCCGGCCGGATCGGGCAGCACCACCGATTCGGCTTCCCAATAACGCGCGAAAGCCGCGAACGGCGCGCACGTACCGACGACATACGGGACGCCGAATTGCCTGCAAACTCCGGCAATCCGACACCCCGCTGTTTCCGTAGATCCCTAATTCACACGCGAGAGGTCGCTGGTTCAAGCCCAGCCGTGCCCATCATCATCATCAGCGAAGCTCGGCGGGGCGTGCCGTGGCGATGTGGTCACGCTCATTCGCATCCGGCGGCCCTGATGGCATCGGACAGAACCCGACATTTCTCACTGGGCGAACCACGCGTGCGGTACCGTGACGCTCATGGCCGGGGCCGAGACCGAGTGGAATCGTCCTCCGCTCGGTGCGCTTGACATCGAGACACGTCGCCTCGACAAGCGCGCATACGAGAAGGAGATCGAGCGGCTGCAGGTGGAGCTGGTACGCCTCCAGGACTGGGTCCTTCACACGCGCATGAAGGTGGTCGTGGTCTTCGAGGGCCGCGACACCGCCGGCAAGGGCGGGACGATCAAGCGGATCACAGAGAAAACGAACCCACGGGTGGTGCGCACCGTCGCCCTGGGGACGCCAACCGAGCGCGAGCGGACACAGTGGTATTTCCAGCGCTACGTCGCGCACCTCCCCGCCGCCGGCGAGATCGTCCTGTTCGACCGCAGCTGGTACAACCGCGCCGGCGTCGAACGCGTCATGGGCTTCTGCACGGAGGCGGAGTACGAGGAGTTCATGCGCACGTGCCCACAGTTCGAGCGAGATCTGCTGCACTCCGGGATCATCCTGATCAAATACTGGCTCTCGGTCAGCGACGAGGAACAGGAGCGGCGCTTCAAGGCCCGGCTCAAGGACCCCGCGAAACAGTGGAAGCTCAGCGGGATGGACCTCGAGGCCCGGCGGCGCTGGGTCGATTACGCGGAGGCCAAGGACGACATGTTCGCCTACACCGACACGCGCGAGTCCCCGTGGTACGTCGTCGAGGCCGACGACAAGCGGACCATGCGGCTGAATCTCATCAGCCACCTCCTGAGCCTCATCCCCTACGAGGAGGTTCCGCGCGAGAAGATCACGCTCCCCGAGCGCCAGAGCCGCGCCTATGTCCGTCCGCCACAGGGCGAGCAGAACTTCGTGCCGACGCGCTACCACGTCGGGTAGTCACAGCGGCGCCCACGCCCGGGTTGAGGACCCGGACGGCGGCACGAGGTTGAAGCGTGTGCCGCCGAGCCGAGCCGGTCCATCCGCGTCGGGGCCTAGTTTTCGCCGCGACCATCCTCAATCGATGGACAGGCGAGAGGAGCTGAGATGGGCGCAACGGCAAGGCCCGAGCCGACGGCTCTCCAGGTGAAGATCACGCTGCTGGGAGTCTCGAAGCCGCCCGTGTGGCGACGGCTGCTGGTCCCGGGCGAGATCGGGCTCGATCGGCTGCACCAGGTGATCCAGGTGGCGATGGGCTGGTCTGACTACCACATGCACGTGTTCTCGACCGACGCCGGCGATTACGGCGTGCCCGATCCGGAGCTGGGATTCCTCGACGAGCGCGGGACGACGCTCTCGCGACTGCTTTCCGAGCCGGGCGACCGGATCGGCTACACCTACGATTTCGGGGATGCGTGGGAGCACGAGATCATGCTCGAGGAGGTGCTCGGCGCACCCCCGGGGGAGCTGTATCCGACCTGCGTCGCGGGCAGGGGGGCGTGTCCACCCGAGGACTGCGGCAGCGTTTCGGGGTATGAGCGCCTGCGGGAGGTGCTCGCTGATCCCTCCGACGAGGAGCACGCGAGCATGCTGGAGTGGCTGGAGCTCGAGAGCGCCTCGGGCTTCGATGCCACTGCGTTCGCGATCGACGCGGTCAACGACTCGCTTCGCCACCTGAGCGCCTGTGCTCGTCCTCAATCCGAAGCGGGTGTCTCCTAGGCGTAACCCGGATCCTGGGAGCTGTACGGCGGCGCTTCGCCACGCAGCTCCCGGTAGCGACGATCGAATAGCTCCAGGACCGCGGTCACGTCGGCAGGGCCGCGAAGCTCGTGACTGACCCCTTCGGCGTCCGGCAGCGCCTCGGCCGGCTCAGCATCTCCGTGCTCGATGAGCTCGTCGCGCTCGGCGCCTTCGAACGGGAGCACCGCGATGGCGCGGTCGAGATAGAGGACGCCAAGTCGAAGCTGTTCGTACAGGACCACCGCGGCCCCATCGGCTCGGCGCTCGACGTGGACGCCCGGCCACGTGACCAGCTCGTTGGCCACCTCGTCTACAACTGCGTCGTCGTGGGGCATGCGGCTCCTTCGGTCGAGGTTGTGCTCATCAGCGCATGTTCTCAGGCCGGGATTTGCGCACGCCTCCCGAGGTCGTGAGGTTCAGGCGGGCCCGAGGCTTCGGGCGGGCCCGAGGTTCAGGCGGGCCCGGGGCTCAGGCGGGCCCGGGGCTCAGGCGCGCCCGGGGCTCAGGCGCGCCCGGGGTTCAGGCGCGCCCGGGGTTCAGGCGGCCAGGGCCAGCCCGCAGGCGGCGGCCAGGGACGCGTTGGCTCCGCGCAGGATCCGGGAGATGTGCATCTGGGAAACCCCGACGCGCTCCCCGATCTCGCGCTGCGAGAGCCCGCCGCCGAGCCGCAGCATGATCACGGTCTGGTCGCGTCGTCGCAGCCCGCGCAGGACCCGGGCGATGCCGATGGACAGCTCCGCCCGCTCGTACTCGGCCATCGTCGGGGCGAGCACCTCCGTACGGGCAACCCAGCGCTCGTCCTGCGACGGACGAGGCGCGTCGAGTGAGTCGGGGTGGTACGCGGCCCAGGCGAGTTGCGCCTCGGCGACCTCGGACGGCTCGAGATCGAGGTACGTCGCGATCGCCTCGGTCTTCGCGCGGGCGCCGGACGCCGGCCGGATGTTCTCGCTGGCCCGTGCGACGCGCTGGGCACGGTCCTTGAGTCCGCGCGGAACGTGCACGCGCCAGGTCGCGTCGCGGAAATGGCGCCGGAGCTCGCCCAGGATCATCAGCCGCGCGTAGGCGACGAACGCATCGTTCTGATCGGGCGAGTAGCGATCCACCGCCTTGATGAGACCGACGCTGGCCACCTGGCAGAGGTCCTCGAGTGGCTCCCCGCGCCCTTCGTACCCGCGCGCGAGCCTGCGCGCGAGCGGCAGGAATCGCAGGATGATCGTGTCCCGGGCCCCGGTGTCGCCCGCAGAACAGCGGGTGAACAGCCTCAGCAGGTCATCGGCCCGGCCATCATGGCGCGCCCGCGCGCGCGCATGCCGATGCGGCATCATGCCCAACTCCTTGCGCTTGCGCCTACGGGGTTAGCTGACGGGCTCGCGATCGGAGTTATGACCGCTACAACCGGACCACCGGTTGATTCGCCCCACACGACGTTGGGTTCCCCGCCCGCCGCGTTCGATTCGGGGCGGTTCGGCTATGTCAGCGCGACTATAGACCTGCTCGACGATGCGGGCAAGTCGAGTTACTCGATGGCCATGGTTTCGCGAGGAGCGCGACAGCCGCGTCGCGCCGCTCGAATGCGGCGGGCGTGATATGGGTTGTCTGACAGACACATGCGCGGAGAGGGTCTCCTCATCGAGGCGGGCGCGATGTCGCCCGATGACGCCGATCCGCGTCGGACCCGAGGGGGGTCGTGATGAGCCAGCAGGTGTTCGTGATCGCCGGCGCCAGCCTGGCCGGAGCCAAGGCCGCCGAGACGTTGCGTGAAGAGGGGTTTGACGGGCGAGTGGTGCTGATCGGCGACGAGCCCCACCGGCCATACGAGCGCCCGCCGCTCTCCAAGGACTACCTGCGCGGTGAGACCGACGACCGGCCCTACGTGCACTCCGGGTCCTTCTATGCCGATCAGGAGATCGAGCTGCGTCGCTCCACGACCGTCGAGGCGATCGACCCCGGGGCCTCGCAGCTGACGCTGCGCGGCGGCGAGACGCTGGATTACGACCGGCTTCTGCTCACCGTCGGCGCGCAGCCCCGGCGCCTGTCGCTCCCAGGCGTCGAGCTCGACGGCGTGATGTACCTGCGCTCGGTCGAGGACTCCGACGCGATCCGCGAGCGGATCGAGCGGGGCGGCCGGATGGTGACGATCGGCGCCGGCTGGATCGGCGCCGAGGTTGCCGCCTCGGCCCGGCAGAAGGGCTGTGAGGTGACGATCGTCGAGATGACGGAGGTGCCGCTGCAGCGAGTGCTCGGCCCCGAGCTGGGCGCGATCTACCGTGACATTCACACCGACCACGGGGTCACGTTCATCGGCGGGGCGTCGATCGAGGCGATCGAGGGCGATGAGTCGGTCGTCGCGGTCGCGCTGTCGGGCGATCGCCGGATCGAGGCGGACTTCGTCGTCGTCGGCGTCGGCGTGGAGCCGCGGGTCGCCCTGGCCCGCGACGCCGGCCTGGAGATCGACCATGGAATCGTGTGCGACCCGGGCCTGCGGACGAGCGCGCCCAACGTCTTCGCCGCCGGCGACGTCGCCAATGCCATGAACCCGCTGTTCGGGACCCGCGTCCAGGTGGAGCATTGGGCCAACGCGCTCAACCAGGGACCGGCCGCCGCGCAGAGCATGCTCGGGCGCTCGGTCAGCTATGACCGGGTCCCCTACTTCTTCTCAGACCAGTACGACGTCGGGATGGAGTACTCGGGATACGCCGTCGACTGGGACGAGGTCGTCTTCCGCGGCGACCCCGCGGGCCGTGAGTTCATCGCCTTCTGGCTGCGCGACGGTCAGGTACTGGCCGGGATGAACGTCAACGTCTGGGACGTCACGGGCGACATCCAGGCATTGGTCCGCGCCCAGCGGCGGGTCGATCGCGACCGCCTGACTGATCCCGACGTCCCGCTGGCCGACCTGGTGCCGGCCTGAGCCCGCACCGCCGGTGGCGACCCGCGACTGGCGAGCGCTAAGGCCGGTCGCCCGCCGCCTAAGGGGCGACGGCCCTGATTGCGCTCCGTCTGCCCGATGTGCGCGGGCCGTCTTACGCGCATCATGGCGGCATGACACACATCGCTACGCACGACGGCGCCGTGACCCTCCGCCAGGGGCGCGCCCGCGAATGCGCACTGGTCCAGTGGCTGGCCGAGCTCGACGAGGCGCCCACCCCGCAGGGTGAGGTGCTGATCGCGTTCGTCGACGATCAGGCCGTGGCCGCCCTCTCGCTGGACGACGGCCGCGTCGTCGCCAATCCATTTGTCCCCACCGCCGACCCAGTGGCGCTGCTCACGCTGCGGGCGGCGCAGCAGTCGTCGGCTCGACGTCGCGCGCACCGCCGCCGCTGGCGGAGGCTGCTGCCCCCGCTGCGCCCGCGCCTCGCCTGACCGGCAGCGAGGAGCATCACGCGCCGTCGCCCGATCAGTCGGCGGCGCCGACGGGCGTGATGTCGCGTGCGCGCAGCGGCTCGTGGCAGTGGGCGCACGCCAGGTACGGGTCGGCCGGGTGGCCGCAGGCCCGGTGCACAAGCTCCGGCGGCGGGGCGTCGCCCTCGGCGGCGGGAAGATGGCGATCGGCCCAGCGCATCAGGCCGACGATGACCGGATACAGGTCGAGCGCGCGCTCGGTGAGCCGGTACTCGTACCAGTCGGGGTCGGAGCGGTAGCGGACCCGCTCGAACATGCCGTCGTCGACGAGCCGGCGCAGCCGGTCGGCCAGGACGTTGCGAGCGATGCCCAGGTTGCGCTGCAGCTGGCCGTAGCGGCGCACCCCGTAGAAGGCCTCGCGCAGGATCAGGAACGTCCAGCGGTCGCTGAGCACGTCGATGGCGCGCCCGACCGAGTCGCGGGGGGGGCCGGCCGGCATGTGGTTCTCCTGAGGCAACTAGTTCGTGATCACTTCTAGATCGTTATCGAAACTGGTTTTGTTGTGAAACCATACAGTCATGACCAGCCAGATGACAGCCCCAACCGCGGCCGCCGACGATCGCGCGCACCGGATCGACCTCTCCGCCGGCCCGATCGACTGTGTCGACACCGGTGGCGACGGCCCGTCGATCGTCCTGCTGCACGGGCTGCTGATGGACGCGACGCTGTGGGAGGAGGTCATCACGGCGCTGGCGCCGACCCACCGCTGCGTCGTCCCCACGCTGCCGCTGGGCGCCCACCGGCGGGGGATGCACGCCGACGCCGACCTCTCGCTGCCGGCGATCGCGGGCCTGGTCAGCGAACTGCTGGAGCGGCTCGACCTGCGCGACGTGACCCTGGCCGGCGTCGACACCGGCGGCGCCCTCATCCGGCTGCTGATGGCCGAGGCGTCCACCCCGACCCAGCGGATCGGGCGCGTGGTGCTCGCCTCCTGCGATGCCTTCGACAACTTCCCGCCCGGGCTCACCGGCCGGACCCTGGTGCGCATCGGTCGCCTCTCCCCCCGCCTGTTCGGCCTGTTCATGCAGCAGATGCGCCTGCGCCCGGTCCGGCGGTTGCCCATCGCCTTCGGCTGGTTGACCAAGCGCGGCGACGCGACCACCGCACGGTGGATGGGGCCGGTCCAGACCCGGGCCGACGTGCGCCGCGACACCGTGCGCGTGCTGCGGACGATCGCGGCCGGCCGCGGGCTGTTGCTCGACACCGCTGTGCACCTGCCCAGCTTCCAGCGACCGGCGCTGGTCGTGTGGGCCGCCGGCGACCGGGTCATGCCGCCCGAGCACGGCCGGCGCCTGGCCGAGCTGCTGCCGTTCGGACGACTCGTGGAGGTCGACGACAGCGCCACGCTGATCCCGCTCGATCAGCCGGGGCGGCTGGCGGAGCTGATCCGGGAGTTCGTGGCCGCACCGGGCGACTGAGTGGAGCCCGGCGGTCGTGGATGGCGGCGACGCCCGTGTCCTGACGCTACTCGATCACCACGACCACCCGCGCGGCGCTGCCGGCGGCGGCCGCGACGGCCGAGGAGATGGGCGCCATCGGCACGGCGCGCGCCGGCAGCAGCCGGGCCACCCGCGCGGCCTGGCTCTGCTCGCCGGGCGCGTAGAAGACCAACAGCCCCGAGGAACCCGCGGCGGTCACGTTGCCCACCGACGAGACGCTCGCCCCGTCGGCCCGCAGCGACTGGGCCAGCCGTCCGGCCGCGTCCGGGGTCTGAGTCGCGTTGAGCACCGCCACGGGGACCGTCGGCCTCGCCGGAGGGGTGGCCGCCGGCGCCGTCGCGCGACGGGCGGGATGCTTGGCGTTGCCGCCGGCGTGCATGATCGCGACGGCCAGCCCGGCGGCGACCAGCAGCGCCACCACGCCGGCGCCCGCCAGCAGCCGGACCGGCGAGCGCGAGCGCCGTCGGGGCCGCCGGTAGGCCGTGGCCGGCGCGGACTCGCCCGTCCCCCGGCGGGTCGCGGAGCCATGGGCGGCGCCGGCGGCGACGGCGAACGGCCTGGTCGTCGTGGGCGGCATCCGGCCCGGCGGCATCGGCGCATCCGACAGCGCCGAGGGCGACACGTTCGCGGGCGACAACGCCGACGCTGAGATGCCGTGACCGGCGATCGCCGCCCGCAGGCCGGCGTCGAGCTCGAGGTTGGCCTCCAGGTGGGCGCGCAGCTCCTTGATCGACCGGCGCCGCGTGTACAGCAGGATCGCCAGCAGTGGAACGGCCAGCAGGGTCAGCAGGCCGGCCAGCGACCCCACCGTCTGCGACGAGCTGGTCTTCGTCGGCCTCACGGTGCGCTTGGGCACCGCCGCGGTGCGCAGCCGCACCCGCAGGGCAGCGGTCAGCCCATGGCCGGCGCTGACCGGACGGGTCTGCTCGGCGATGGCCAGCATCTCGCCGTTGGGCAGCGCGTCAGTCAGCGAGTTCTGGATCCAGTAGGCGGCGCCGTGTTCGCGCCAGGCGACGGTCCCGACGTGCTGGCCGCTGTAGAACAGCTCGTAACTGCGCCCGCCCAGCGACACGGTCTGGTCGGGGTTGGAGAACAGCGGCGCCCCGGTCCAGGTCGTGCCCTGGACGTCGTAGTACTGGCCGAGCTGGCCGGCCGAGAAGACGTCCGTGTAGATGGGATACGCCGCGCCGTTGGGGGAGCGGATCAGGTAATCGCGCCGGGCCACGGGCACCCCGGCGCCGCCGGCGTCCTGGACGCGCGGATACTCATAGCTGAAGGGCAGCCGGCCCGCGGCGTCCTTGGCCGACTCCGCCTGCTGCGCGCCGGTGGCCACCAGAGGCAGCTTGGCGACGGCGTGCTTGCCGTGCAGGCTGCGCACGGTGGCCGCCGAGGTCTGCTTGAGCGACGGTGGCGCCCCGTGCAGGAACGAGTCCACGCTGGCGGAGATCTGCTGCGCGCTGGCGGTGACGCAGCTGCACGGCGTCGCGGTGGACGGAACGAGGTTGGCCTGGAACTGGACCTGACGCACCCGCAGCGACGCCGAGTTGATCAGCGTGCCGATCAGGTTGAGCAACCCGTCAGTGGTCTTCAGCCCGGCGTCGGTCTGCACCGTCTCGCCGAAGATGTGCTCGAACTTCGAGATGTTGCCGATCAGCGTCGGCCCGTACTCCTTCTTGACGTCGAGCAGGAAGCTCTGGTCGCGCGCGTCGCGCACCAGCGACGTATCGCCGTGCCGATAGGAGACGAACTCCAGCGCCTGCGTGCCGCACAGCTTCTGATAGCCGGCCTGGAGGTTGATCTCCTGGTACTGCTGGCTGGTCGGCGTGTTGACGTGCAAGTAGCGGCGATCGATCGTCGAATACACGCAGCCGAGGTCGTCGACGGCCTGCTTGAACTGATTGAAGTCGATCACGACGACGTGGTTGACCCGCAGGCCGGTCACCTGCTTGATCGTGGAGACCAGCAGCGGGATCCCGCCGGCGGTGTAGGCGTAGTTGAGCCGGGTGGTGATCGGCGCCTGGTTGGGCGGGGTGATCGTCACCTCCAGCTCGCGCGGGACCGACATCATCGAGATGTAGGGCTTGCCGGGGTCGATGCGCACCAGCAGCATCTCGTTGGAATGCGGCAGGACCGGCGTGGTGGTGGTGTGCTTGCGCTGGTCGTTGCCGACCAAAAGCAGCGTCTCCGGGGAGCCGTAGCCGGTCGGCGCCAGCACGCCGGCGCCGATGTTGAGGCTCGGGTTCAGGCGCAGCGCGTCCTGGAGGCCGTGAACCTGCTCGAGCGCGAACGTCGCCGTCACGCCGGCGGCGCACAGGATGACGATCAGGCCGCCGAGGATGATCCGCCAGGCCATGCCGCGGCCGGCCGGCCCGGGCATCCGCGCCGCGGCGGCGGGTGGCTGGGATGGCGGTGCCGGCGGCGCCGGCGGGCTCTCAGGGGGGTCACTCGTGACAGTCATACGATCGACCGGCTGCGCTGTGGGGGGGATTATGCCCGGGCGTCGCCGGTCGCAGACGTGCCTTTCGCCCACGGAGGAAGGGCTCCGCTTCAGCCCGCCAGGCCCACCGCCGATACCGGTCGGTAGATGTTTGGGCGGACTGACGACAGCAGAACCGGCCCGGCAGGGTCGCTCCGGGCCCCTCGCGGGGTGTGGCTGGTCTACGCCGTGCTTGGCGTCCTGCTGGCAGGCTACCTGGTGTCGCTGGTCGTGCGTCCCGCCGGCGCCTACAGCACCGCGATCGACGGCTGGGGCGTGGACGCCTTCGAGCTGGTGGCCGGGGTGCTGTGCATCGCCGGCGGGAGCCGCCGCCGGCCTCGGTCGGTCGTGTCCGTCGTCCTCGGCGCCGCGATCATCTGCTGGAGCCTCGGCGACACCGTCTTCACCATCGAATCGCTCGGCGGCGCCACCGCGCCGTCGCCGTCGCTGGCGGACGCGTTCTATCTGAGCTTCTTTCCGCTGTCCTACATCGCCGTGTTCGTGATGGTGCGCGGCGAGACGCGCCGGCTGAGCTCGCCCAACTGGCTGGACGGCGCGGTCGCCGGGCTGGGCGCGGGCGCGGTGTGCGCCGCGTTCGGCTTCTCGATGGTGCTGCGCACCACCCACGAGTCGGTGCTGGGCACCGCGGTCAACCTCGCCTATCCGATCGGGGACGTGCTCCTGTTGCTGCTGGTCATCGGCGGCACCGCGGCCATGTCGGGGCGGCGCAAGACGCCGTGGCTGCTGATCGCCGCGGGCTTCACCGTCAACGTCGGCGGAGACACGGTCAACCTGCTGCAGGCCTCGGTGGGCGCCACCCACGTCGGCGCGATCGTCAACGCGATCGCCTGGCCCACCTCCTCGCTGCTGATGTCGCTGGCCATGTGGGTGTCACCGGGCCGCCCGGATCCGCGCGCGGACCTGCGCCCGCCGGATTTCGTCCTGCCGGGGCTGGCCTCCGCCGCCGGCCTGACCGTGCTGTTCGTGGGCACCCTGGAGCCGGTCAACGGGGTGGCGACCGCCCTGGCGACGGCCACGCTGGTGCTGGTCGTGATGCGGACCTGGCGCTCGGTCCGCCAGCTGCAGACCCAGGCGCGCCTGCGCCACCGCCAGGCGATCACCGACCACCTCACCGGGCTGGCCAACCGCCGGCGCCTGTTCCAGGCGCTCGATGCCCTGTTCGAGCACGCCACGGCGGACCGCCCGCCGATGGCGCTGCTGTTCATCGACCTCAACGGGTTCAAGCGGATCAATGACGCGTTCGGCCACCCGGTCGGCGACGAGATCCTCGAGCAGGTGGGGGCGCGGTTCACCCGGGCCCTGCGCCACGACGACCTGCTGGCGCGCGTCGGCGGGGACGAGTTCGCCGCCGTGCTGGTCGACGCCGACGCACCGGAGGCGCTGGCGGCCGCCGATCGCCTGAGCGCCAGCCTGACCGAGCCGTTCCAGCTGTCCGCCGTCACCGCCACTATCGGCGCGAGCATCGGGATCGCCGTCGCGCCCGAGGACGCCGCCGACCGCGACGAGCTGCTCAGCAGCGCCGACGCGGCGATGTACCGGGCCAAGCGGGCGGGCGCCGCGTTCGCCCGCTATGACCACCGGCTCGATCGCGACGGCGACAAGCTCGCCCTCGCCGACGACCTGCGCGCCGCCATCGCCACCGGCCAGCTGGTGCTCCACTACCAGCCCCAGCTCGAGCTGACCAGCGGCCGCGTGACCGCGGTCGAGGCGCTGGTGCGCTGGGATCATCCCGCGCACGGCCTGATCGCGCCGGGCCGGTTCCTGCCGCTGGCTCAGGAGGCCGGGCTGATGGACCGGCTGACCCGCTGGGTGCTGGCCGAAGCGCTGGCCCAGTGCGCCCGCTGGCGCGCCGGCGGACAGGACGTGCGGGTCTCGGTCAACGTCGCGGCCGGCGACCTCGCCGACCCCGAGCTGCCGCCGGCGATCGCCGGGCTGCTGGCCGGCGCCGGACTGGATCCGCAGGCGCTGGTGCTCGAGATCACGGAGACGAGCATCATCGAGGACTTCCCCCGCGCGCAGCATGCGGTGGCCCGGCTGGCCGACCTCGGCGTCGCCGTCTCGGTCGACGACTTCGGCTCCGGGTTCACGTCGCTGGCCTACCTGTCAGATCTGCGCGTGACCGAGCTCAAGCTCGACCGCCGCTTCATCTCGCCGCTGACCGGAGGCGAGCGCACGCGGGAGGCGGAGCTGGTCCGGGCCGTCGGCGAGCTCGGCCACGCGCTGGGCCTGCTGGTCGTGGCCGAGGGCATCGAGGACCCGACCGCGCTCGCGCTGCTGCGCGAGCTGGGCTGTGACGTGGCCCAGGGCTACGCGATCGGGCGCCCGGTGCCGGCCGGCGAGCTGGACCTGGGCGGCCCGGTGGTCATCTGTCAGCCTCGGCCGCGAATCGCAGCGGGGCCAGCTCCGGCGCTCTGAACACCGGTGTCGCCCGGCGCGCCGGCAGCCAGGCGATCAGCCCGCCCAGTCCCGGCACCCAGATCGCGATGGCGTGATAGACGAGCACGGCGCCCACCGAGGCGGCGGGCGAAAGCCCATACAGGACCAGGCACGCCGCCAGCCCGGAGTCGAGCACGCCCAGGCCGGCCGGCATCGGGATCACCGTGGCCAGGTAGCCGATGCAGTAGGCGATGACCAGCGCCGGAATCCCGATCGGGTGACCGGTGGCGGCGCAGGCGGCCCACAGCGCGCCCATGTCCAGCCCGAGGTAGCCGGCGGCGCCCAGCAGCCGCCAGTGCGGGGTGCCCAGCGTGCCCCAGGCGCCGTCCAGGCCGGTGGCGAGCCCGCGCACCATGCGCGGGGCGCGGTCGCCCAGCCGGCGCGAGACGGCCACCACCAACGCGGCGCCCGACAGGACCGCGATGGACACGAGCAGGGGCCCGCCGGCGTGAAGCAGATCGTGGGGGCCTCCCGGCAGCCCGGCGAGCAGGAACGCCCCGGCGACGCCGTTGACGAAGAAGCCGAAGGCGGTCAGCAGGCACAGCAGCGCGGCACAGCGGGCGATCAGACGCCGAGTCCCGATCCCGTGGGCGCGCAGCAGCCACCCGGTGGCCGCCGCCGAGGAGATGTTTCCGCCGGGCAGGACCGCGCCGGCCCCCATGGAGATCCAGGCCACCCGCCGGCTGACCGCCCGCGGCGGCTCGGGGAAGAAGAGGCGGAACACCACCACGTAGCTCAGGCAGGAGCCGAGCTCCAGGGCCACCGCGACCAGCAGCCACGCCGGGCTCATGTGACCGAGCTGGGCGATCACCTCGGCCGGCGGCGCCACCCAGATCAGCAGGCCCACGGACGCGACCAGAACACCGGTGGCGGCCAGCGCGCGCACCAGCATCCGGAGACGCGGGCGCGTCCGGTCAGCCGTCGGGCCGGGACCGCGCTCGAGCGTCATCGCTCCACATCATCGCTGACGAGCATTGCGAGCGCGTGTCCAGCGCACAAGCGGCAGGTAAATCGGCTGACGCCGAGCCGACGCGAGCCGGCTTGCGCACGACCCGCCCGTCAGCTCTCGAGCTCCTGCGCGCGGCGATGGCGCTCGGCGGCCACCGACGGCGAGGGGACGACCACGACGGTCCGGTCGGCGTGCTGGATGACCGCGTGCGACACGCTGCCCACCAGCGCCGATTTCAGGCCGGTCAGCCCCCGGGAGCCCATGACCACCGCGTCGGCGTCGACCGCTCGCGCCTCGTGCAGGATGGCGGCGGCCACCGTCGTCTCCTGCTCCCGGGCGCGTGACTGAGCGTCCAAACCGGCCTCGCCCGCGAGCCCGGCGCCCTCCTGGGCCAGCTCCTGCGCCCGCCGCTCGGAGGCCTGATCGATCTTCTCGATGTCGACGTCGATGACGGGCACGATCCCCAGCGAACTGCGGGCCACCACCTCGGTGAACGGCGCCCAGACGCTCAGCACGGTCGCCGACTGGCCGGGAAACAATGTCCCGGCGTGCGCGATCGCGGCGCGGGCGTCCTCGGAACCGTCGAAGCAGATCAGCAGCATCGCGGTTGTCTTTTTAGCGCAGTCTCGCCATGCTCGGCGTGTCCAGCTCGAGACCGAGAGCAAGGAGCCCGCGGATGACCCTCACCCGGCAGACGATGACCGACGAGCAGCGCAAGTCCGTCGCACTCGAGTACCTCAAGGCGTTCGACAACGGCGGGATCACGTCGACCGGCGAGAGCATCCTGGAGCTCTTCGCCCCCGACGCCCAGGTCTGCTTCCCCAAATGGGGCCTGGCCAACGGCCGCGAGGAGATCGGCAGGATGTTCGGCGACGTCGGCGCGACGCTGACCTCGATCCGCCACGACTACGCCAACTTCAACTGGGTCTTCTCCGGCGCCGACACGCTGGTGTGCGAGGGGACGAGCTACGGCGAGCACCAGGACGGCCCGTGGCGGGCGGGCGTGCCCGAGTGGGCCGCGGGGCGCTGGTGCGACGTGTTCGAGATCCGCGACTGGCAGATCCAGCGCTGCTTCATCTACCTCGATCCCGATTACGCCGGCAAGGACACAGCGCGCTACCCGTGGCTGGCGGACGTGGCCACGGCGGTCTCCGACTGAGCGGCGCCCGTCGCGGCCGCAATCTCGGCGCCGACCTGGGCGACCGCCTCGTCCGCGCGGGCGAACACGTTCACGAACTGGAAGAACGCGTGCATCATGTCGTCGTAGCGGTGCTCGGTGACGGCCACGCCGGCGTCGCGCAGGCGCGTCGCGTAGGCCCGGCCCTCGTCGCGCAGCGGGTCGTACTCGTCAGTGAGCACGATTGCGGGCGCGACGCCGGCGAGGTCGGGCGCGCGCAACGGTGAGACCTCGGGGTCGGCGCGGTCGACCCCGACGGGCGCGTAGTGGTCGTAGGACCACACGACGTCCTTGGCGCCCAGCAGCGTGTCATCGCCGCCGCGCTCGGCATAGGACGGGGTGTCCATGGCCGCGTCGGTCATCGGATAGACGAGCACCTGCAGCGCCGGCGCGGGACCGCCGCGATCGCGGGCGCGGACGGCGCAGACCGCGGCCATGTTCGCGCCGGCGCTGTCCCCGCCGACGACCAGCGGCAGCGATGGATGCATCGCCGCGGCCCAGCGCAGCGCCTCCCAGCAGTCGTCGAGCGGGGCGGGGAACGGATGCTCGGGAGCCAGGCGATAGTCGACGCTGACCACGATCGCCTGCGCGGCATCGGCCAGCGCCCGGCACATCGCATCGTGGGTGGCCAGCCCGCCGGCCACCCACAGGCCGCCGTGGAGCCAGACGACGGCGGCGCCCGGATTGGCCGGGCGGTAGGCGCGGACCGGCACGGTGCCGTCAGGCACGGCGACGGCGAGGTCGGTGACCGCCTCGATGTGCGGCCCGTCGCCGATGGTCGCGGCGCCGGCCTCCAGTGCCGCGCGCGCCTGCTCGGGAGTGAGCGTGTGCAGCTTGGGCTGCCCGGCCGCGTAGCGGAGAAACTCGACAGCCTGGGGGTGCAGCGGCATGACCGTCTCCTGTCTTCAGATCTTAACTCTGCTCAACAGAGTCTGACTCTAGTGAATCAAGAGCGACTCTGTCAATTGCTAGGCTCGAGTGGTGTCCCAGGGAGAGAGGCGGTTGACGCGCCGCGAGCAGTACGCGCTGGCGACGAAGGAGGCGATCGTCGACGCCGCCCGCCGCCTGTTCGCCCAACGGGGCTACTTCGCGGCCAAGGTCGACGACATCGCCGCCGAGGCCGAGGTCGCGCCCGCCACCGTGTACGCCGTCACCGGCGGCAAGCAGGGGCTCATCGCCGAGCTCACGCGACGCTGGCAGAGCGACCCGGTCATCGCGGAGTCGTTCGCGCACGTGGCCACGGAGGACGATCCGGCGCAGGTCGTCCGGATGCTCCTGGCCGACACCCGGCAGATCCGGGAGCGGTGGGCGGATGTGATCGGGATCCTGCGCACGACGGCGCCACATGACGAGGGCATCGCGCGCCAACTCGACGCGGCGACCGAGTCCTACCGCGCCGGCGTGGCCCTCTTCGCCGGCCGGCTCGCCGAGCTCGGCGCGCTGCCCGACGGCGTCGACACCGGGCGGGCGGCCGACATCCTGTGGTTCTACTCCGGCTACGGAGCGTTCATCACGCTCCACGATGAGCTTTGCTGGACCGAGGAGCAGGCCGAGCAGTGGCTCGCTGACCAGGCGATCCACGCGCTGGTGGACCCCGGCTGACCCGCCCCGCGTCGCTGTCAGTCGGTGGCGCGCAGCGTCGCGATCGCCGGCGCCAGCTCGTCGAGCACCGGGATCGTCGTGTCCAGCGCGGTCAGCTCGAGCACGCGGCGGGGCGCGCAGTCCGGCGGGCAGACCACGATCAGCCGCTGCGAGCGACGCCGCAGGCGCGCGGCCAGCTCGTGCAGGAGCGCGATCGCGGTGCTGTCCAGGTACTCGACGCCGCCCAGGTCCACGATGAGCCCGTGGGCGAGGTTGGGCAGCTCGGTCAGGCGACCGGCGATCGCCCCCGCGTTGGAGATGTCGACCTCGCCGCTGAGCTGGGCGACGGTGACGCCCTCCTGGTCGCGGAGGCTCAGCCGGGCCAGCTCGTCGGGGTCTGACCAGGTCTGGGGACCCCCGGATGCGCCGCCGGTCTGCGAGTCGCCGGTCACGCCCGGGCCCGGTTGGCCTCCGGCGGGGCGATGTCCAGCCGGTAGCGCATGGTCACGGTGGTGCCATCGGGGCGGCGGTCGACGTCGACGTCGTCGCAGAGCTGGCGCATGAGCCCCAGCCCCCGGCCGCCGTGCTGGCCGCGGGGCGGCCGCCAGCTGCCATCGTCGGCCACCACCAGCCGGACGTCGTCGCCCTCCCGGCGCGCGGTGGCGCGGAAGCTGGCGTCCCGGGGGCCGTAGGCATGGCGCACGACGTTGGTGACCGCCTCTGACCACGCCACCTCCAGCCCGGCGCGCGTGTCGAAGTCCAGGCCGGGCGCGTTGCCGGCCAGCCAGCCGCGCAGGCGGTGGCGCGCCAGCGGCACCGACCCGGCGACCGCGGGCAGCTCGAGCTCCAGCGGCCCGGTCGGCTGGGGCAGGAGCCGGACCGCCAGCAGCGCCACGTCGTCGTGGCTGCCCTGCTCGCTGACCGTCTCAGCGAGCACGTGGTCGCAGATGTCCTCCACGCCCTCGGGCGCGCCGGCGAACGCCTCGCTGAGGCGGTCCAACCCGACGCTGATCGACTCCCGGCGGCGCTCGATCAGCCCGTCAGTGAACAGCAGCAGGGTCTCGCCCGGCACGAACGGATACTCGGCCTCGCCGGGGGCGGTGCGGTCGTCGACGCCGAGCGGCAGCGTGTTCCGGGTGTCCAGGAACCGGACCGATCCGTCCGCGCCCCGCAGCGCGGGCGGCGGATGGCCGGCGCGAGCGAGCGTCACCGTCCCGCGGGCGGCGTCGATGATCAAGAACAGGACGGTGGCGATCATGCCGCTGCCGAACGTGGCGTGCACGACGCGATCCAGCTGGTGCAGCGCCTCCGCCGGGCTGTGGCCCTCCACGGCGAACGCTCGCAACCCGTTGCGCAGCTCGCTCATCGTCGTCGCCGCGCGGACCCCGTGGCCGACGACGTCGCCGATCATCAGCGCGGTGCGGTTGCGATCGAGCTCGAGCGCGTCGTACCAGTCGCCGCCGATCTGGGGTGCCAGGCCGCCGGGCTGATAGCGCGCCGCCAGCTCCAGCTGGGGGTGACGGGGCAGCCGGTTGGGCAGCAGGCTGCGCTGAAGCGTCTCGACCAGCTGGCGGCCGTCGGCGAAGCGCTGGACGTGGTCGATGGCGATCGCCATCCGGTCGGCGGCCAGCGTCAGCAGCTCGAGATCGCCGGCATCGAAGCGATGCTCATCGCCGGCGCCCAGCAGCAGCAGCCCCAGCAGCTCGCCGGCGGTGACCAGCGGGACGGCGAGCAGGCCGGCGGTGGCCTCGTCATCGGCGGCCGCCTCATCGCCGGGATCCAGCACCCCGGCGCCCAGCGCCTCGGCGCCGCGCAGCAGCGCCGCCTGGCGGTCGGCGGCCAGCCGCCCGAGGGTCCCCTCCCCCAGCGTCACCCGCCCGCCGTCGGGCAGGGCAAGCTCGGCGCCGGTCGACGCCCGCAGCCGCAGGCCCGGTGCGTTCTCGTCGCGCAGCAGCAGCGCCGCCGAGTCGGCCTGGAACAGGGTCCCGGCGCGTTCGACGAGCTCCGCGACCAGGCCGTCGAGCTCGAGATGCGACAGCGCCGCGTCGGACAGGATCTGCAGGGTGCGCACGGTGCGCGCGACCGCCTCGGCCTCGGCGCGGGCATGGGACTGGCGCACCCGCTCGCCCCGCTCCCGGCTGAGCTCGACGAACACCGAGACCTTGGCGCGCAGGATCTCGGGCTCGAACGGCTTGATCACATAGTCGACGGCCCCGCTCGCGTAGGCCAGCGCGATCTCCTCGACATCCGAGGCCTGGGCGGTGAGGAAGATGATCGGGATGTGGCGGGTTCGCGGACGCGAGCGGATGATCCGTGCCGTCTGGAGCCCGTCCAGCCCGGCCATGCGCACGTCGAGCAGGATGACTGCGATGTCCTCGCGCAGAAGCGCGCGCAGCGCCTGGTCGCCGGACTCGGCGCTGATCAGCCGCTCGCCCAGCGGCTCGAGCACGGCGTGCAGCGCGGCCAGGTTCTCCCGGTGGTCGTCGACGAGCAGGATGCCGACCGGGCGGTCGGTCACGCTGGGCGGGATCGGCGATCGGCGCGGGGTGTCAGCGAACGAGGCGCGATCCGGATTGGGTGCGGAGCTCAACTCAGACCCTCGGAGGTGTTCAGTGGTCACGGGCGGCGCTCGACCGGGGCGGGGTCACACATGGAGCCACCCGCCGACCAGCGAGATGAGCTTGTCAGGGTCCACCGGTTTGGTGATGTAGTCCGACGCGCCGGCGGCGATGCTCTTCTCCCGGTCGCCCTGCATCGCCTTCGCGGTCACCGCGATGATCGGCAGGCTGTCGAGCGACGGCATCGCGCGCGCGGCCTTGATCGTCTCGTAGCCATCCATCTGGGGCATCATGATGTCCATCAGCACCAGATCGATCTCCGGGTCGTTGCCCAGGATCTCGAGCGCCTCCCGGCCGGTCTCGGAGAACAGGACCTCGAGGCCCCGATCCTCGAGCAGGCTGGCCAGCGCGAACAGGTTGCGCACGTCGT
This sequence comes from Solirubrobacteraceae bacterium, assembly GCA_036267215.1. Lineage (GTDB taxonomy): Bacteria > Actinomycetota > Thermoleophilia > Solirubrobacterales > Solirubrobacteraceae > Palsa-465. Next base: position 18,966 of record DATAWL010000056.1, read on the forward strand.
CGTCGACGAGCAGGATCCGCCCGCGCAGCCGCGCCACGATCGCGCTCTGTCCGGGATCCTCGGGGCCGGGGCCGGGGCCGGCCACCGCCGGCCCGCTGCCGGGGTGCAGCACCAGCGCCGCCTCGGCGGCGAGCGCCTCGTCGGACTCCGCCACCCGGGGCAGCAGGTCCGGCTCGTAACGGCGCAGGCGCCCGCGGTCGCGCTCGGTCACCCGCCGGTCCAGGCGCAGGATGACCGGCAGGCGACCGATGTCGGCCCGTCCCCGCAGCTCGTCGAGCAGCGCGAACACGGAGGTCTTCGAGAGCCGTGACCCGATCACCAGGCAGTCGGGCGCAGCGGCGCCGATGGCGGCCAGCGTCTCATCCACGTCCTCGGTGCTGGTCAGCTCGACGCCATGGTCGCGCCCGACCAGTCCGCGGATGGCGTGCAGCGCCAGCCCGCCGCGATCGAGCACCAGCAGCCGCCGGGTCGTCGTGGTGGGCCGCGATAGCGCCCGGCGGCTGGATCCGGCCTCGGCCGCCGGCGCGTCCACCGGCTCGCCGGTCGGCCGCGGCGCGACCGCCGGCACCGGAGCCAGCACGGTGCTGCTCTGCATCAGCGGGCTGTCAGCGCCGCTGAGGCCGGTGCCGCGCGCGGCCGAGTCCAGCCGCAGGGTCAGCGTGAAGATGCTGCCCGCGTCGACCGTGCTCTGGACCCGGAGCTCGCCGCCCAGCGCCCGGGCCAGCTCGCGGCTGATCGACAGGCCCAGCCCGGTGCCGCCGTAGGTGCGGCTGGTCGTGCCGTCGGCCTGCTGGAAGGCCTCGAAGATGACCGCCAGCTTGTCCTCGGCGATGCCGATGCCGGTGTCGATGACGCTGAAGGTGATCGCGTCCTCGCCGGCCCGCTGAATGTGCAGCGTCACCCCGCCCTGCGCGGTGAACTTGAAGGCGTTGGACAGCAGGTTGCGCAGGATCTGCTGCAGGCGCTGTTCGTCGGTGACGATCGCCGCGGGCACATCGTGGTCGAGCACGACGTCGAGGCTGAGCCCCTTGTCGGCGGCGAGGGGCTCGAACGTCCGGCGCACGTAAGTGCACACGTCGGTCAGCGGCAGCGCGTCGAGCAGCAGGTCCATCTTGCCGGCCTCGATCTTGGACAGGTCGAGGATGTCGTTGATCAGCTCGAGCAGGTCCGAGCCGGCGGCGCGGATCGTGCGGGCGAAGTCGAGCTGCTTGGGGGTGAGGTTGCCCGCCTCGTTGTCGAGCAGCAGCTTGGACAGGATGAGCAGGCTGTTGAGCGGGGTGCGCAGCTCGTGGCTCATGTTGGCCAGGAACTCGGACTTGTAGCGGCTGCTCAGCGCCAGCTGGGCCGCCCTCTCCTCCAGCGTCAGCCGGGCCTGCTCGATCTCGCGGTTCTTGCCCTCGATGTCGAGGTTGCGCTGCTCGAGCAGCTGGGCCTGCTGCTCGAGCTCGGCGTTGAGCGACTGAGACTGCTGGAGCAGCTCCTCGGTGCGCATGTTGGCGATGATCGTGTTGAGCACGACCCCGAGCGTCTCCATCAGCTGCTCGAGGAACGTCCGGTGGATCTCAGACGGCGGGCGCAGCCAGGCGAGCTCGATGACGCCCAGCACCTGATCCTCGAACAGAATGGGCATGATCATGATGCTCGCCGGAGTCGCGTCGCCCAGCCCGGAGCTGACCCGGATGTAGTCGGGCGGAGGGTCGTCGATCCAGATCGTCTTGCGCTCCAGGGCCGCCTGCCCGACCAGCGATTCGCCCAGCCCGAAGCTGCCAGGCAGGCCGTTGCGGCGGGTGTAGCCGTAGCTGGCGATCAGCCGCAGCTCGCTGGCCACGCCGTCGCCGTCGGACAGGGCCAGGAAGAAGGCGCCGTGCTGAGCCGAGACCGTCGGCGTCAGCTCGGACATGATCAGCTGGGTCACCGTGGCCAGCTCGCGCTGACCCTGCATGAGCCCGGAGATGCGCGCCAGGCTGGTCTTCAGCCAGTCCTGCTCCTGGTTGGCCGTGGTGGTGTCGCGCAGGTTGGCGATCATCTGGTTGATGTTGTCCTTGAGCTCGGCCACCTCGCCCTGGGCCCCGACGGTGATCGAGCGGGTCAGGTCGCCCTGGGTGACGGCCGTGGACACCTCGGCGATCGCGCGCACCTGCGTGGTCAGGTTGCCGGCCAGCTGGTTGACGTTCTCGGTCAGCCGCCGCCACGTGCCGCTGACGTCCTCGACCTCGGCCTGGCCGCCCAGCTTGCCCTCGGTGCCCACCTCGCGAGCCACGCGGGTCACCTCGTCCGCGAACGACGACAACTGGCGGACCATCGTGTTGATCGTGTCCTTGAGCTCGAGGATCTCGCCCTTGGCGTCGACGGTGATCTTCTGTGACAGGTCGCCGTTGGCCACCGCCGTGGTCACCTGCGCGATGTTGCGCACCTGATCGGTCAGGTTGGCCGCCATCAGGTTCACATTCTCCGTGAGCCCGCGCCACGTGCCCGACACCCCCGCCACCTCGGCCTGGCCGCCCAGCTTGCCCTCGGTGCCCACCTCGCGCGCCACACGCGTCACCTCGGCGGCGAAGGACCGCAGCTGCTCGACCATCGTGTTGATCGTGTCGGCCAGCGCCGCCACCTCGCCCTTGGCCTCGACGGTGATCTTCTTGGACAGGTCGCCGTTGGCCACCGCCGTGGTCACCTGGGCGATGTTGCGCACCTGGCCGGTCAGGTTGGCCGCCATCAGGTTCACGTTCTCGGTCAGCCCGCGCCAGGTGCCGCTGACGTCCTCGACCTCGGCCTGGCCGCCGAGCTTGCCCTCGGTGCCCACTTCGCGCGCCACGCGCGTGACCTCGGCGGCGAAGGACCGCAGCTGGTCGACCATCGTGTTGATCGTCTTCTTCAGCTCCAGAATCTCGCCCTTGACGTCCACCGTGATCTTCTGCGACAGATCGCCCTGCGCCACCGCCGTCGTCACCTGCGCGATATTGCGCACCTGATCGGTCAGGTTCGACGCCATGAAGTTCACCGACTCGGTCAGGTCCTTCCACGTCCCGGCCACACCCGGCACCTCGGCCTGACCACCCAGCTTGCCCTCCGTCCCCACCTCGCGGGCCACGCTGGTCACCTCGTCGGCGAACGCCGAGAGCTGGTCGACCATCGTGTTCACCGTGGTGCCGATGCGCAGGAACTCGCCTTTGAGCGGCTGGCCGCCGATCTTCAGGGCCATCTTCTGCGACAGGTCGCCCTCGGCGACGGCCACGATCACCCGCGCGACCTCGGTGGTGGGGCGGACGAGGTCGTCGATCAGCGCGTTGAGCGAATCGACGCTGGTCGCCCAGGCGCCACCGGCGTCGCCCAGGGTGGCCCGCTCGGTCATGCGACCCTCGCGCCCGATCACCTTGCCGACGCGGACCAGCTCGCGCGACATCTCGTCGTTGCGCTCCAGCATGTCGTTGAACGCTCCGGCCACCTCGGCCAGCGGCCCCCCGTCGAGGGTCAGCCGAGTCGTGAAGTCGCCCTCGCGCGCCGCTCGCAGCGCGTCGAGCAGGCCGGCCAGGTCGGCGGTCGAGACCGTGGTGGTCCCGTTGCCGGCGGTGGTGGTCGCGTCGTCATCCTTGCTCATGTACCCCCCAAATGGTGGCGGAGCGGCGGCGCGGCGACGCCGCCGATGTTCCCGACCAGCCACCGCGCCGGCGCATTTCCGTGCGCGCGCCCGTGCCCGTCGCCCCGGGCAGCAGTGTGGTGACCAAGTCAGGCATCCCGTGATCAGGTCGTGGAATAGACCGGAAACAGTAATGCTTGCGGCCCAGGGTCGGCAACGCCCCTCGGAAATCCGTTGTTCGGTTGCTGACCCCGGGCGCGCGTCCGGCGTCGGCCAGGGGGCGCTATGGGGCCAGCTCGACCGTGCAGCCGGCGGCCTCGATCTCGGACACCACGGCGGGATCTGCGGTCTGATCAGTGATGACGAGGCTGACCTCGTCGATGTCGCAGACCTTGGCCAGCTCAACCTCGCCCAGCTTGGACCCGTCGGCGACGATGACCCGGCGCCGGGCGGCGAGGAGCATCGCCCGCTTGATCTCGGCCTCGGGGAGGTTGATGTTGGTCACGCCGCCGCGGACGTCGACGCCGTTGCAGCCGAGGAAGCCGATGCCGGCATTCAGCCGGCCCAGCAGGACAGTGGCCAGCGGGTTGACCAGCGAGTGCTGGAGCGGGCGCACGGTGCCGCCGGTCACGACCACTGAGATCCGCGGATTGGCCCGCTCCAGCTCCAGGGCCACGTTGAGCGCGGTCGTGAACACGGTCACGTCGCGCAGGTCGGTGCGCGCCACCAGCGCCCGGGCGACCGCCGTGGTGGTCGTCCCGACGTCGAGCAGCACCGTCTCGCCGCTGGCCACCTTGCCGGCGGCGCAGGCCCCGATCCGTGCCTTCTCGGTCGCCAGCGTCTGCTCGGAGGTCTCAAACGGCTGCTCGCCGGGGACCACGTTGGCCGGCACCGCCCCGCCGCGGATCCGGTGTAGCTGTCCCCGTCCCTCGAGCACCTGCAGGTCACTGCGGATCGTCACCGTCGAGACCTGGAAGCGGCCGGCCAGATCGACCACCCGCTGAAAGCCGCGCTCGGCAACCAGTTTCGCGATGCGCTCCTGACGGAGCTCCGCAGGGACGTCGGCGTCGACCAGCTGGCCGGAGTCCAGGCTCACGGACTTAGCCTAACCGCGGCCTCGGCGCGCCCGGAGTGAGTCGGGGCGCGCCGCCATCCACAGCCGCAGACACACGGATGGCGGCGCGATCCTCATCCCCCGACGCTGAGGGCGAACACGTGCAGCGCTGCGTTGTAGCCGGACACGTCCCCCAGCGACGGCAGCTGGACGGCCTCCACCGTCTTGCCGGCGGTGATCGGCACCGAGTCCTCGAACATGTAGATCGTGTGCCCGGAGGAGCCGGTCGGGTAGTTGGCGTAGTTGACCGCCGCCACCTGGACGGTGGTCGGGTTACCGCTCTGCCCCGACGCGTACCAGAAGTTGCCCACGTTCATGGTGAACGTCGACGTGCTGCCGTCGGTGTAGTAGATCGTCCCCTGGCCCGTCTCAGCCGAGTTGTTGGCCGCGGTCAGGAAGCCGAGCTTGGTGCCCGAGCCCGACACCCTGATGATCTGGCCCTCCGCCATCGTGTTGTCGGGCTGAGCCGACGGCACGCTGGGCCAGGTGAAGCCCAGCCCGTCCGCGGTGACCGCGGCCCCCGGGGCCAGCCCGGCGGCGGTCAGCCCCTGGGCGGAGTAGGTCGTCCCGTCCCCGTCGAACCCCTCGAAGTTCGGGCCCGGATTGGTGTCCGAGTCGTCCGTGATGCCGGTGTTGTCATAGCTGGCCGCCAGCGACGCGTAGGGGACCTGAAGCTGGGCGGTGCCGAGTAGGCTCTGGGCCCCGCCGGCGGTGGTGTAGGTCGCCTTGGCGACGAGATCGACCGGTCCGGGCGTCGAGGTCCCCGAGGCCGGGGAGGTGACATGGAACGTCGCGGTGGCCTTGCCGCCCGGGGCGACCGTGCCGACCGTGTCGCCGCCGGCCGGCGTCACCGTCCAGCCCGCCGGAACGCTCAGGCCGATCGCGCCGTCACGCAACGGGGACGGGCCGGGATCCGACAGCGCCGCCCTGACCGTGACCGTCTGGCCGGGATTGACCAGAGCGGTCGAGGTGGTCAGGCCCAGGGTCGGGCTCGGCGGCGACGGTCGCCCGTCGACGAACTCGTCATAGCCCGGACTGTCCACCGGCGCGACCGGCACGCCGCCGCTCTGGTTGCCGACGGCGACCAGCTTGACCCGGTCAAGGCCCCCGCCGGTCGGGTCAAGACCCCACACGGCGATCGCCAGCGTGTTGGCGCCGTCCTCGTTGAGAATGCCGGCCGGCACGTAGAACCGGTGCTGGGGCCCCAGCTTGTTGTCGTACTGGCCCATCAGCCAGCCGTTGACGAAGATGAACGCGCGGTAGTCGGCGCCGCTGGTGCCCGGGCCGGATGCCGCGCCGCCGATCTGCACGTCGACGGGGACGTAGCCGTTGCGGGGCAGGTGCAGCGCGAACGTCGTCCGGTACCAGCCGATCCCCGGCGGCAGGCCGCGTCCTGACCACGAGTCCGGCAGCGACACCGTCTGCCAGTCGCCGTCGGGATAGCCGGGCAGATCCCAGCCGTGGTTGGTGCCGTACAGGCCGGTCGCGTTCATCGGGCCGCGCACCGGATCCTGGAGGTCCTCGCCGCCCTGGTTGCCCTGCAGCCGCCAGGTGATCGCGGTCGACGCGCCCTGCAGCGCCGCGCCCATCAGTCCGCGCGGCGACTTCTGCGCGTCCGAGGGCGGCGGCCCGTAGACCCCGTCCTCGTCGTGACCGGAGCTCTGGGTGAGCACGGCCACCACGTTGTCCGCGCCGACGTGCAGCGCCGCGGACGGGAACGGGAACGTCATCTGGGTCTGGTCGCCACCCGCGGTGTCGGAGCCGAGGAAGGCCCCGTTGAGCCACACCGAGAAGGCGCCGTGGGTCCCGCCGCCGACGGTCAGGGTGATGCCGGTCTCCTTGCCGGTCGCGGTGAAGTGGCCCCGGTACCAGACAAACCCGGTGTGGAACCCATAGTCGTCGGCGTAGAGCACCGGCGTCGTGACCGGCTTGGTCGGGTTGGTGGTGACCGGATGGTCGGCGAGCGTCCACGAGCTGTCGTCGTAGCCCGGCTGCACCTCGGGCGTCTCGAAGGCGAAGCGCCAGTTGGTCAGCGCCGGCAGGCCGATCGCGGGCGGGCCGGCGACGGCGCCGGTCATCGACCCGTCCCGGTTGGTGCCCGTGGCGACGGGCCGCCCGTTGAACGTGACCCGGGTGAGCCGGGGCGGCGCCCACACGGTCAGCTGTCCGGCGTGGCTGGTGTCCCCGGTCAGGGCCAGGGTCGAGCCGTGGGCCTGGGCGCCGCGGATCAGGTACGCGCCCCGGACCAGGGCCGGCCCGGCCGCGGTGCTCTGGGGCCAGAACTGCTGGGCCACCGTCGTCTGAGCCAGCAGCAACAGCAGTGACGGACGCCCGCCGCCGCTGATCTGGACCTTGGCCAGCCCGCCGTGGGTGTAGTCCAGCCGCAGGTCGCCGCGCGTCGCATCCCAGCTGGTGGTGACCTTGCCGGTGAGGACCTTGACGGTCGGCTGACTCGCGTAGCGAACGACGGTCTCGCCGTCGGTGCCGGCCGCCCCGTACAGCAGCGCCACGGCCTGGTCGCCGATCTGGGCCTGGGTCATCAGCTCCGAGGTCGAGTAGACCAGCTGCTGGCCGTCGAACGCGTCGTTGGCGACCAGCAGCTTGGCGTCGCGCCCCTGGAGGGCGATCGACCCGCTCTGCGGGACGACCGGGTAATAGTCGGCGGCCTGCGCCGCGGTCGGCACGTTGATCGCATCGATCGAGACGTAGGTGCCACCCGACGCGGGGTTCTTCTGGCCGCTGACGACGATCTTGAGCGTGTGGCTGGAGTCGCTCAGTCCGCTGACCGAGTACTCGACCTGCTGGAAGTCGGTGCCCGACGAGTACCCGTCCACGGTCGCCACCTGCTTGCCGTCGAGATACACGTCAGCGATCCCGTGGTTGTTGGCCGTCGCGGCGATCCACTGCACCGCCGTACCGGTGAAGGCGACGGACATCGAGTCCCCGGCGGTGTCGCTGAAGCTCTCGGTCTGGTCGTAGTCGCCCCCGGTGTAGGACTGGTGGGCGACGTGTGACCAGCTGCCGGTGTAGTCCAGGCTCGGCGACGCGTCGTCGTAGGTGTAGGTGCCGGTCTGATCGGCGTTGAGCGCCATGTGGGTGGTGACCGTCGAGGTGGAGGTCGCATCCGACTGGCGCAGGTAGACGAACTGGGTGCCGTCATCGGGGTTGGCCCGCGCCATCCCGACCACCGCCGGGTTGTCCAGCGCCGGCGCGGTCACCGGCACGGTCTTGGTCAGCGACGGCACCGCCTGGGTGAAGTCGCCGATCAGCTTGTTCTCCCCGTACTTGGAGTTGGGGATCGCGTTGGGGTCTGACGGGGTGCCGATCTCACCCGTCTCCTGGATGGCCGCCCCATAGTCGTAGGACGTGTACATGAACGGCGCCGGCAGCCAGCCCCAGTTGGTGCCCCCCACGCCCATGTAGTTGCTCTGGATGGTGACCCCGTCGGCGAGGTTGCTCTTGTAGAAGACGTTCTCGAAGTCGGGCCCGGTCAGCTGGTAGCAGTTGGCGTAGCCGCTGCCGCCCCAGCTGTCGTAGGAGCCGCCCTGGAACTCCGGCAGCATGAGGGGCACGCCCGGCTCGGCCGAGAACGTCGGCGGGGTGCCGAAGCCGTTGGGGTCAGAGCAGTTGAATCCCAGCGGGTAGCTGTCGTAGCCCGGGATCTGCTGGTTGCCGTTGGTGCCCTCGAAGGTGTCGGACGAGTTGCCGGTCAGCGGGACATCGATCCCGTCGGCGTGGGCCTTGGCCTCGAGGTCGGCCATGTAGTCGTCGGTGGCCGGCTCGGAGTTGAAGAGCTCGTTCTCGACCTGGTAGAGGATGACGTCGCCGCCGCGGGTGATCTGGTGCGCGGCGATGATCGGATCGATCTCGGACAGCCACTGCTCGGCGGCGGCCAGGTAATCCGGCGCGTCGGTCCGGGCGGTGCCCGACTGGGTGTCGAGCCAGCCGGGGAAACCCCCGGCGTCGGTCTCGGCGTTGATGTACGGGCCCGGCCGGGCGATCACGTACAGCCCCGCCTCCTGGGCCATGTTGAGGAACTCGTTGATGTCGCGGATGCCGGAGAAGTCGTAGACGCCGGGCGCCGCGGAGTGGTAGTCCCAGTCGAAGTACGGCGTCACCGCGTTGTAGCCGTCGGCCTTCATCTTCTGGAGGCGATCGAGCCAGAGCGACGGCGAGGGCAGCCGCCAGGGGTCGAACTCCCCGGAGTAGATGAACGTCCGCCTGCCGCCGATCATCAGCGAGTACTGGTCGTAGGTGACCGACTCAGACGTCCCGTGCAACACGTCGCGCGGTCCGGGGATCGGGTTGGGCGTGACGCGGTTGGTCGAGGCCGACGCGGGCCCGCCGGAGCTCGACGTGTTGGCGCGGACCGTGAACGAGTAGGCGTCTCCGTTGGTCAGGCCGTCGACGATCACGTAGTGGTTGGGCACGTCGGCCATGGTCGTCTGGCCGGTGGAGGAGGTCACGGTGTAGGACGTGACGCTGCCCTGGCCCTGCACGGGCGCGCACCAGGTCACGGTGACCGAGCCGTTGCCGGCGATGGCGTGCACCGCCGTGGGCTGGCCGGGCTGGCCGGCGCCGGCCTGGGCGGGGGTGGCCACCGGGCAGCCCGCCCCGGGCAGCCCGGCATCGTGAGCCGACGCGGCGGCGGCCGCCGCGGGCAGCGCGACGGCGGACGCGGCGATGGCCAGGGCCACGACGAGGAACCTGACGGCGGCGGGCACCGACACCCCGCCGACGGGGAAGCACAGACGACCGGACACTTTCTCCTCCTGCCTTGAGAAACCCTGCGAACGCTTGCCGAGGTTTCCCGGCCCGCGCCCGTGTGTCGGTCCCGCAACCGCCGGGCACCTTACTCTCGCTTGCGTTCACTTGTCAAGAACCCCGTCAGCTTTCGTTAACGAAAGCCAACGAGGGTTCTCGTGGGCCGGTCACGCCGGCCGCCGGTCAGAGCGAGCGCTGGTATCTGGAGAAGGCGCGGGTGGCCAGTCCGGCCGCGACGAGCGCCAACGCGACGAGCAGCCCGATCCGCCCGGCCACCAGACCCCAGTTGATCTTCTCCATGGCCGCCGAGCGCGCCGCCTCGACCGCCCAGTTGACCGGGTTGAACCTGGCCACGGTGTTGATCCACCCCGGCAGCAGGCTGCGCTGCATCAGCGCCGCGGACAGGAAGGTCAGCGGCAACTGGACGAACGTGACCGCGCCGATCACCGACTCGCGCTGGCGGGCCAGCACGCCGACGGCGTTGGACAGCGAGGAGAAGATCGACCCGAGCAGCGCCGCGACGACGATCAGCAGCACCACCCCGCCGACGCCACCCTGAAAATGCGCGCCGAGGGCGAGCGCCAGCAGCACGATCAGGATCGTCTGGATGACGACGGTGAACCCGCCGTAGGCGACGGTGCCGGCGTTGAGCGCGCCGCGCCATACCGGGGTGGTCAGCATCCGGTCCATGACACCGCTCTCGATGTCCTCGACGAAGCCCATGCCGGTCCAGCCGGCCGAGAACACCGCCAGCATGACCACCACCCCCGGGGTCAGGTAGTCGAGGTAGGTGCCGTGAAAGCCGGGGATGCGCGTCACCGCCTTGAACAGGGCGCCGAACAGCAGCAGCCAGATGACGGGCTGGATCAGCGTCATGCCCAGATAGGCGGGCTGGCGCCGCAGCACCCGGACGCCGCGCATGTAGACCTGCCAGGACTGCCGCAACGCGGTCATGCCGCCACCTCCATCGGATCGTTGTCAGCGCGGGTGAACGTCCGGCCGGCATGTCGCAGGTACACGTCGTCGAGCGATGGACGGGCCAGGGTCACCGTCCGCACGGTCACCCCCTGCGCCTCCAGCGCGCCCAGAACCGCCGGGATCGCGGCGCTGCCGTCCTGGGCACGGGCCCGCAGGTCGGTCCCGTGGAGCTCGACCTCCCCGACGCCGGGCACCCCGGCCAGCAGGCCGCCGCTCCCGGCGGCGGCGGGCTCGGCCAGCTGGATCTGGATCGCATCGCCCCGCAGCTGGCTCTTGAGCTCGTCGGGCGTCCCCTCCACCACGATCCGTCCGCGGTCGATGATCGCCAGCTGGGCGGCCAGCTTGTCCGCCTCATCCATGTAGTGCGTGGTGAGCAGGATCGTCATCAGCTCCTGGGCGGCCAACCGCTCGATCTCGCGCCACAGCTCGACCCGCACCTCGGGATCCAGGCCCGTGGTCGGCTCGTCGAGGAACAGGACCGCCGGCCGGTGCAGCAGCCCCATGGCGATGTCGAGCCGGCGCCGCATCCCACCCGAGTAGGTGCGCACGATCCGGTCGGCGACCTCGGTCAGGCGCAGCCGCTGGAGCACGTCGGCCACCCGGTGGCGCCGCTGCGCCCCGGTGATCCCGTAGAACTCGGCCTGCAGGTTGAGGTTCTCGCGCCCCGTCGCCGCGGTGTCCGCGCCGTGCTTCTGGCCGACGACTCCGATGGAGCGGCGCACCGCGGATGGGTCGGCCAGCACGTCGACGCCCGCGACGCGGGCGGCGCCCCCGTCCGGGCGCGTCAGCGTGGTCAGCACCCGCACGGTCGTCGACTTGCCCGCGCCGTTGGGCCCCAGCAGCCCGAAGATGGTGCCCGCCGGGACCCGAAGGCTGACGCCGTCGAGCGCCTGCACGCCCGGCGGATAGGTTTTGCTGAGGTCCGATGCCTCGATCGCCGATTCCAATTCCATTGCCGTCCCCTTGAAGTCGTGAGTAGAATGTCTCGGGCGTCGAATATCTTTAGCATCAAGAGATTCTAGTGTCAAGAGAAAAGCGCGAGCTCTACGACGAGTTGATCCGGGAGGTGCGCCGCTCCCAGGGGGCCAACCAGCGCTTCGACGACTCGGTGGCGGCCGCGTTGGGCATCAACATCACGGACATGCGCTGCATCGACGTGCTGTCGCGCGAGGGACCGACCACCGCGGGCCGGCTGGCCGAGGCGACGGGCCTGTCCTCAGGCGCGATGACGACGGCGATCGACCGGCTCGAGCGCCACGGGTTCGCCCGCCGGGTGCGCGACGGCCAGGACCGCCGGCGCGTACTGGTCGAGCTGGCGCCCGGGGCGGCACAGCTCGAGGCCTTCTTCCGCGAGCACGCGCAGTACGCCGAGCGGCTCTACGAACGCCACACCGCCGCCGAGCTGGAGCTCCTGCTGGGATTCGTGCGCGAGGGCCGGGAGTTCAACGAGCGGCGGGCCGCCGAGGTCGAGGCGGAGACCCGCCGGCGCCGTGCCGATTAGAGTGCTCGCCCGATGAGCTCCCAGCGGGTCCTGGTCACCGGCGGGGCCGGCGGCATCGGCAGCGCGCTCGTCCGCGCGTTCGTCGCCGCGGGCGCCCGGGTGCACATCGCCGACACCGATGCGGAGGGGGTGGCCGCGGTCGCCGCGGGCGGCGACGCGATCACCGGGAGCGTCTGCGACATCAGCGACCCGGCCTCGGTCGACGCGCTGTTCGCGGACGTCGAGGGGGCGCTCGGCGGCCTCGATGTGCTGATCAACAACGCCGGCGCGTTCGGCTCCACCGCGCCGGCGCACGAGCTCGACCCCGACGACTGGGGCCACGTGCTCGAGGTCAACCTCACCGGCACCTTCATCGTCACCCGGCGAGCGATCCCGCTGCTGCAGGCGGCGGGCGGCGGCGCGATCATCGTGATGAGCTCGCTGGCCGGCCGCTTCGGCTACCCCAACCGGATCGCCTACTCGACCAGCAAGTGGGGGCTGGTCGGATTCACCAAGACCCTGGCGCTGGAGCTCGGCGAGTTCGGGATCACCGCCAACACCATCCACCCGGGCGCCGTCGCCGGCGACCGGGTCGAGACCGTCCTGCGCAACCGCGCGCAGCACTCCGGCCGCTCGGTGGCCGAGGAGCGGGCACTGGCCTTCGCCAACCAGTCGATCCAGCAGTTCACCGAGCCGGACGACATCGCCGCGCTGGCGGTGTTCCTGGCGGGGCCGCACGGCCGGTCGATCTCCGGGCAGATACTGCCGATCGACGGGGACTCGAAGACCGCGTAGCCCGAGTGGGGAACGGACGGCGGCCGCCGCCACGCTCCAACGTGGGAAACGCGACAAACCTGGCCGGGCCGGAGAGGTTTGTCCCCAGATCGCCCTGTGGCGTGGAAAACGTGGCAAACCTCTCGCGGGCCGCGAGGTTTGTCCCCGGATCACCGCGAGCCGTGGAAATCGCGAGAGGCCCGCCGGGCTTTCCGCCGGGGGGCGCCGGCACCCGCCCGACCCCGGCTCAAACAGGCCGTTGACGTGACGCCGAGGGCCCTCCCCCGGCTCCACGGACGACCGCCCCCACGGACGGCCGGCCCCATGGAGGCCGGGCCGAACTACCCCCGCCCGATGTAGGGCATGTTGGTCGCCATCACCGTCATGAACTCGACGTTGGCGTCGAGCGGCAGGCGGGCCATGTGCAGGACGGCGTCGGCGGCGTGGCGGACGTCCATCATCGGCTCCTGCTTGACCGAGCCGTCGGCCTGCGGGGCGCCGCGGCCGAGGTGGGCGCTCAGCTCGGTGACGGCGTTGCCGATGTCGATCTGCCCGCAGGCGATCGCGTACGGCCGGCCGTCGAGGGAGAGCTGCCGGGTCAGGCCGGTGACGGCGTGCTTGGTGGCGGTGTAGGCGGCGGCCTGCGGCCGGGGCACGTGGGCGGAGATCGAGCCGTTGTTGATGATCCGGCCCCCCTGGGGTTGCTGGTGGCGCATGACCCGGAAGGCCTCGCGCGCGCACAGGAAGCTGCCGGTGAGGTTGGTGTCGACCACCGCCCGCCACTCCGCGGGGTCGATCTCGTCGGGCGTCGCCGCGCGCCCGAACACGCCGGCGTTGTTGAACAGCAGGTCGACGCGTCCCCAGGCTTCGGTCGTCGCGGCGAACAGCGCGGCCACCGCGGCCTCGTCGGTGACGTCGGTCGGCACGACGATCGTGGCGGCGGGGTCGGCGCTCGCGGCCTCGGCCGCGACGACCGTGCGGCGCAGCGCGTCCTCGCGCCGGCCGGCGAGCGCCACCCGGTAGCCGGCGCCCAGCAGCCCGATGACCACCGCGGCTCCGATCCCGGATCCGGCACCGGTGACGATCGCGACCTGACCGGCGGGCTGCTCCACGGCGCCCATGCTCTCAGACCGCGCCGGCCGGGGTCAGGTCGCGGCCGTCAGCGCCGGCGCCAGATCGCCGTTGGGGGCCACGACGACGTCGTCGAGCCCCAGCCAGCCCGCGGCCAGGCGCAGCTCGGCGGCCAGCTCGCCGGCCACCCGCGCCGGATCGGCGCCCGGCTCGAGGAACGCGCCCTGGACGCGCAGCACCCCGGCCTGCCGGTCTGACTTGAGGTCGACACGGGCGGCGAGCTCGTCGCCGAGCAGGAACGGCAGCACGTAGTAGCCGTGGATGCGCTTGGCCGCCGGGGTGTAGATCTCGATCCGGTAGCGAAAGCCGAACAGCCGCTCGGTGCGCTCGCGAAACCACACCAACGAGTCAAACGGGGACAGCAGCGCCCGCGCCTCGATCGCGCGCGGCCGGCGGGCCTCGTGCCACAGGTAGGCGGGCGCGCCCCAGCCGTCGACGGTGACCGGCGACAGCTCGCCGGCGGCGACCAGCTCGGCGACGCGCAGCTTGGATGGCGCGCGCGGCAGCCGGAAGTAGTCGCCCAGGTCGGGCTCGGTGGCCACCCCCATCGCCCGGGCGGCGATCCGGACCAGCTCGCGCTGGGCGTCGGCCTCGGCGGGCGTGGGCGCGGCGAGCACGGCGTCGGGCAGCACCCGCTCGGGCAGGTCATAGAGGCGCTCGAAGTTGACCCGCCGGGGGACGGCCACCCGCCCGGCGTAGAACAGGTACTCGAGCGCGATCTTGCCGTCGTGCCAGTTCCACATCTCGCCCGGAGCCGCCATGCGGCGCTCGATGCCGGTGTCCGAGGCGCGGATCGGCCCCCGCTCGCGCACCAGCGTCATCACCTCGTCGACCAGACCGGGGTTGTCGCGGTTGATCGCCGCCACCGACGTCCACGCGTCCGCATCGGCTCGGGCCATGCGCCAGCGAAACAGCGGCTCTGACTGCACCGGCAGCAGCGACGCCATGTGGCCCCAGTACTCGAACAGCCGCCGCCCGTCCCGGCCGCCCGCCGCGGTGACGTCATGGCAGGCCAGCCGGTCCAGCAGTTGCACCGGGTAGGGGCCCAGGCGCGAGAAGGCCGGGAGGTAGTGCGCCCGGGAGAACACGTTGACCGAATCGAGCTGGAGCACGCCGAGCCGCTCGATCAGCCCACGGAGCTGCCGGACGCCGACCGCCGGGGCCGCTCGAGCACTCGTGAACCCCTGGGCGACGAGCGCGATGCGGCGCGCCGCCGGGGCCGTCAACCGGCCCGACGCGGGGGGTCGCCGGCGGGCGGCGCGCGGCGACGGCGAGTGGGCGGTCATGCCGGCCATCATCGTCGATGGCACGGCGCGCGCGACCTGCCAATCCGCGCACCGGGCCTGTGCCGTGAGCGCCGCGGTCCCTGGGCACACTTGAGTGGTCAACGTCTGACGGCTAAAGTAACCCTAACGACCGGCTCCGCGGGTCCTGCTCCGCCGGGGTGTTTGAGCCGGGGGCCGAGAGGGAGGTTGTTCCAAGTGCCTGTGGTGCCGATTCGGCAGATCCTGGATCCGGCGTTCGCGGAGCGTTATGGCGTGGCCGCGATCAACGTCGTCGACGACCTGTCGCTGGAGGCGGTGCTGGCCGCCGCCACCGAGCTGGAGGCGCCGCTGATCGTCCAGACCTCGGTGAAGACCGTCAAGTCGATCGGGGTCAAGCCGCTCTACTCCATGTGGCGCGCTCGCGCCGACGAGGTGCCGATCCCGGTGTCGCTGCACCTCGACCACTGCCCGGACCGGGCGTGGATCACCACCTGCCTGGATGCCGGCTGGAACTCGGTGCTGTTCGACGGCTCCGAGCTCGACGTCGCCGAGAACACCCGCCAGACGATCGAGGTCGTCGCCGAGGCCGACCGCCACGGCGCCCAGGTTGAGGGCGAGATCGAGAGCGTGCTCGGCGTCGAGGACGGTGTGGGCTCCGACGAGGCCGGGGTGGTGCACCCGATCGAGGCGTCGGCCCGGTTCATCGAGGCCACCGGCGTGTACTCGTTCGCGCCGGCGATCGGGACGGCCCACGGGCTGTACAAGAGCTCGCCGGAACTGCATCCCGAGCGGGTCACCGAGATCGTCGAGATCCACCCGATTCCGATGGTGCTGCACGGCGGCACGGGCCTGCGCGCCGACCAGTTCTCCGACCTGATCGCCCGGGGCTGCGCCAAGGTCAACATCTCGACCGCGCTGAAGATCGCGTTCGTCGAGGCCCACCGCGAGTACCTCGAGGCCAACCCCGGCAAGCACGATCCGCCCTCGCTGCTGCGTCACGTGCGCGACGCGGTCAAGGACATGGCGGCTCACCACATCAGCATGTTCGGCTCCGCCGGGCGGGCGCGGACCCTCTCGGCATCGGCCGGCTAGCCACCCGATGCGGAAATTCGTGAGCAGACTCGGGAGTGGCTGGGCGTGGCTGGTGGGGGATCGGGGAGCTGAGAGCGCGTGCCGGCGCTGATCTTCGACTGCGACGGGGTGCTCGCTGACACCGAGCGCGACGGTCACCGGCCGGCGTTCAACGAGACCTTCGCCGAGGTCGGCCTGCCGGTTCAGTGGTCGGAGTCCGAGTACGGCGAGAAGCTGGGGATCGGGGGCGGCAAGGAGCGGATGGCGTCGCTGCTGACTCCGGAGTTCGTCGCCGCCAACGGCCTGCCGTCCGACCCCGAGGGCCAGCGGGAGCTGCTCGCCGACTGGCACCGGCGCAAGACCGCGCGCTACAAGGAGATGGTGCGGGCCGGGCGACTGCCGGCGCGCCCGGGGATCGCCCGGGTCGTCGACCAGGCGTTCGCCGCCGGCTGGGAGCTGGCCGTCGCCTCGACCTCGGCGCAGGAGTCGGTCGTCGCCGTGCTCGAGCACGCGGTCGGCGAGGCCAACGCCGCCCGCTTCTCCGTGTTCGCCGGTGACATGGTGCCGGCCAAGAAGCCGGACCCGGCGATCTATCTGCTGGCGCTGGAGCGGATGGGACTCGAGCCCGACGACGCGATCGTGATCGAGGACTCGCGCAACGGGCTGCTCGCCGCGGTCGGTGCGGGTCTGCGCTGCGTGGTGACCGTGTCCGGCTACACCGCCGAGGAGGACATGAGCGAGGCCGTGCTCGTCGTGTCCAGCCTGGGGGATCCAGGCACCCCCGCGGTGGTGATGGCCAATCGTGGCGGCGCGGATCCGGGCGAGCTGGTGACGCTGACCGACCTCGATGCCTGCCGGACCCAACCTCTACTCGACAAGGAGGCCGTATGAGCGAGACTGCGCTGAGTCGCGGCGAGTTGGTGGTGCGGGTGATCGCCGAGACGGCGGTCGGCAACGAGACGTACTTCTGCGATCTCGATGCCGTGGTCGGCGATGGGGACTTCGGCTACTCGCTGGCTCGCGGGTTCGAGGTCGTCCTCTCAGACTGGGACACGATGGAGTACGCCGATATCGGCGGCCTGCTCAAGAAGACGGCGATCGTGCTGTCCAAGCGCATCGGCGGTACCTCGGGTCCGATCTGGGGCACCGCGTTCCTGCGCGCCGGCGGGTCGCTGACCGACGTCGCGCAGCCCAGCGCGGAGCAGATCATCGCGGCGATGCGTGCCGCGATCGAGGGCATCAAGCAGCGCGGCAGCACCGACCTCGGCGATAAGACGCTGCTCGACGCGCTCGTACCGGCCGTCGACGAGCTCGAGGCCGGGCTCCCCGATGGCGCCGGGGCCGCGATCGAGCGCGCCGCGATCAAGGCTCGCGAGAGCGCCGAGGCGACCAAGGGGATGCTGGCCCAGCGTGGCCGGGCGTCCTACACCGGGGAGCGCAGCCGCGACTCGGTGGACGCCGGCGCGATCGGCGTGGCGGTGATGTTCGAGGCCGTCAGCAAGGCGTGGCAGGAGGCGGGGCTGGAATTGGCCTAGTGCGGGCCGGGCGGCGGGGGGCTCGGAGGGCGTCGGACGGACGCTGGGCGCAACTGCCCGGCGATAGGCAAGGCAGTCACTCGAGAGGACAGAGGCCATGAAGAAGTTCGTCAATGACCCACAGCAGTTCGTACCGGAGATGCTGAAGGGGATCGAGCTTGCCAACCCGGGCAAGCTGCGCTACGTCCCCGAGTACAACCTCATCATGCGGGCCGACGCGCCCAGCGAGGACAAGGTGTCGATCGTCCAGGGATCGGGTTCCGGGCATGAGCCGGCTCACGTGATGGTCGTGGGCAAGGGCATGCTCGACGCGGCGTGTCCCGGCGACGTGTTCGCGGCGCCGCCGTCTGACTACGTGTACGAGACGACCAAGTTGCTGGCCAGCCCCAAGGGCGTCCTGCACATCATCAACAACTACACCGGCGATCGGATGGCGTTCGAGATGGGCCGCGAGCTGGCCGAGGCCGAGGACGTCAAGGTGGCGACGATCATCGTCGACGATGACGTCGCGGTGAAGGACTCGACCTACACGGTCGGCCGCCGCGGGGTGGCCGGCAACTTCTTCGTCATCAAGGCCGTGGGGGCCGCGGCGGAGAAGGGGGCCGAGCTCGACGATCTCGTCAAGCTGGGCGAGCGGGTCAACTCGGTGACCCGGACGATGGGGATGGCGCTGACCTCCTGCACCCCGCCGGCCAAGGGCTCGCCGCTGTTCGAGCTCGGCGACGACGAGATGGAGATGGGCGTCGGCATCCACGGCGAGCCGGGCCGCCGGCGCGAGAAGCTGGCCAACGCCAACGCGATCGTCGACGAGCTGATGGAGGCCGTGGTCACCGACCTGCCCTACTCGTCAGGCGACGAGGTCGCGCTGATGATCAACGGGCTGGGCGGCACGCCGATCTCCGAGCTGTACATCCTGTACGGCCGGGCCCACGCGCAGCTCGCTGACCGCGGCGTCAACGTCACCCGCAGCTACGTCGGCGAGTACTGCACCTCGCTCGACATGGCCGGGGCGTCGCTGACCCTGGTCAAGCTCGACGACGAGCTCAACCAGCTGTTCGACGCTCCCGCCGAGGTGGCGGTCCGCGTCTTCTAGCGGCCGCGACCGGCCACTAATCGTGAGCCGGCGCCGACGGGGGTGGACCCGCCGGCGCCGGCCGCGCGTCGGCGTCGATGCGCCCGCCGGCCCCAGCGGGGGCCGGCCAGGTCACCCGGATCGCCTCCCCGTGGGGCAGCAGGCGCTCCGGCGGCGGCGCATCGCCGAGCGCGCGCAGCGCGGCGCGGATCGTGCCGGCATGGGCGACGACCAGGGCGGGCACGGGGCCGGCCGCCACCACGTCCAGGGCGGCCCGGGTGCGCTCCAGCTGTGACGCCAGCGACTCGCCTGCGGGGAAGGCGAACGCCGGGTCGGCAGCCTCGAAGGCGGCGTGGAGCTCGGGCGAGACCCGCGACAGCTCGGCGACGGACCGGCCCTCCCAATCGCCCCGGTCGGATTCGGTCAGGCCGTCGAGGACCGTCGGCGTCAGGCCGAGGGCGTCACCGACGATCGCGGCCGTGTCGCGGGCACGCCGCAACGGCGAACACCAGAGCGCGACGATGCCGTCGGCGGCCACAGCGGCGGCGAGCGTCCGCGCCTCGCGGCGACCGGCCTCGGTCAGCGGGGGATCGCGCCGACCCAGGATCAGGCCGTTGGCGTTGTCGAGGGTCTCGCCGTGACGGGCGAGGAGCAGTGACACCCCGGTCACCCCCACATTGTCTCGGATACGCGAAGGCGGCCGATGTCGTCCGGGCGCCGCCGCCCGCTGCTTGGAACCGGCGGCAACCGGGAATCACGGTTCTGTCGTCCCACATCGGGTGCACTCACCATGATCGACCGAGAGATCCGCGCCATGCTCCGCGGCGCCACCGCCGCCCAATTCCTGCACGGCTGGCAGGGCCCCCACCTGGCCGAGCGCAGCTACTGCCTCACCCCCAAGCACGCCGATCCGATGGAGCGTCCGCGCGACTACGTCATCGGGTACTGCCAGATGCTGGCCGACGCGGGCGTGCAACCGCTGTACCGGGACTCGGAGCCGCTCTGGTGAGCGGCTGACCCGGCGGCTGACCCGGCGGCTGCACCGGCGGCCAGCCGGCCGCGGACGGCGGCCTCGTATATCCGTCCAGAAGGAGCATTCCGGGCAACACATGCCGATCACCCAGGTGTGAGCGACCTGACCGATTCCGCGCGCCCGCATGCGCCGGCCCGCACGAGGCCGATGGACTCCGAGCGCGAGGAGGTGTTCGACCGCCTGACGCGCCTGGCCTCCTCGCTGCTGGGCACGGCGGCGTCCACGACCACGCGCGTCGACGGCGAGCGCCAGCACTTCAAGAGCGCGGTCGGCGTGGAGGGGACCGAGACGGCCGCGCCGCGCGACTGGTCGCAGGCCGACATGGCCATCCTCACCGAGCTGGCAACCGCGATCATCACCGAGCTGGAGCTGCGGGCGCCCGACCCGGCTCGCGACGTGACCGAGCAGCATCGTCTCGAGAAAGAGCTCGAGCGCTCGGAGGCGCGCTTCCGCGAGACGTTCGACGAGGCGCCGATCGGCGTCGCCCTCGTCGGCGTCAACGGCCGCTTCCTCGAGGTCAACCGCGCTCTGTGCGAGATCCTCGGCTACCCCCCGGACGCGCTGCTCGAGCTGAGCTTCCAGCAGATCACCCATCCCGATGACCTCGACGCGGACCTGGCCCTCGTCCGCCAGGTGCTGGCCGGCGAGATCCCGACCTACCAGATGGAGAAGCGCTACTTCCATCGGCGCGGGCACGTCATCTGGGTCAAGCTCTCCGTGTCGCTGATCCGCGACGAGACCGGCACGCCGCTGCACTTCGTGTCCCACGTCGAGGACATCACCCCCGCCAAGGCGGCCGAGTCCGAGCTGGGCGAGGGGAGGCGGCTGCTGGACGAGTCACAGGCGATCGCCGGCGTGGGCAGCTGGGCGTGGAACCTGGAGACCGACGAGCCGTCCTGGTCAGCCCAGCAGTTCCTGCTGCACGACCTGGAGCCCGAGGATCCGGTGCCCACGGTCGGCCGGCTGCTCAAGCTGATCCATCCCGACGACCGCGAGCGCATCGCGACCGCGATGGCCCGCCACATGCGGGCACGGATCTCGTTCGTCGACGAGTACCGGGTGGTGCTGCCCGAGTTCGGGGTGCGCACGCTGTGGGTGCGCGGGGACTTCCTGCCCGCCGACCCCGATTCGGGACTGCCCGACCGCATGGCCGGCACCACCCAGGACGTGACCACCGAGCGCGCCGCCCAGGCCGCCCGCGAGGAGATCGAGAACCGCCAGCGGATCCTGCTGTCGAGCCTGCCCGACGCGATGGTGATCCTCTACGACACCGAGCTGCGCTGCACCCTGGCCCAGGGGGCCCTGATCGAGCAGTTGGGGCTCGAGCCCGCCCAGTTCGAGGGCCGGCTGCTGTCGGAGTTCGTCGCCGCCACCCGGCTGCACACGCTGGAGCCGTTCGTCGCTCGCGCGCTGGCCGGCGAGCAGTCCTCGGTGGAGTACCCCAGCGAGGACGGACGCACCTACCAGGTCGACATCGTCCCCTACCGTTCCGATCTGGGCCAGGTGACCGGCGCCTTCACGCTGTGGCGCGACATCTCCGAGCGCCTTCAGCGCGAGCGTCAGACCCAGATGCTGGCGACGATCGTCGAGCAGAGCGGAGACGCGATCTTCGCCAAGTCGCGCGAGGGGGTCATCACCGAGTGGAACCGCGGCGCGGAGCTGCTCTACGGCTACCCTGCCGCCGAGGCGATCGGCCGGCCGGTGGCGATGCTCGTGCCGCCCGAACGCGACGGCGAGGACCGCGAGCTGCTGGCCCGGATCCTCTCAGGCGAGATCGTTTCGCAGTTCGAGACGATCCGGGTGACCAGGGGCGGCGCCCGGGTCGAGGTCTCGATCTCCGTGTCGCCGCTGTACGGCAGCGATGGGTCGGTCGTCGGCGCCAGCGTCATCGCCCGCGACATCACCGCGGCCAAGGCGATGGCGGAGGACCTGCGGGCCAGTCACGAGCGAGCGCTGGAGACCTCGCGCCTGAAGTCCGAGTTCGTGGCCAATATGAGCCACGAGATCCGCACCCCGCTCAACGGCGTCATCAGCATGGCCGAGCTGCTGCTCGACACGCGCCTGAGCAGCGAGCAGCGCGAGTACGCCCAGGTGGCGATGACGTCCGCCGAGGCGCTGATGCGGGTCATCTCCGACATCCTGGACTTCTCCAAGATCGAGGCCGGCAAGCTGGAGATCGTCAACGAGGATTTCTCGGTCCAGGCGGCGGTCGACGATGTCGCGGAGATCGTCGGCGTCCGGGCCGGCGATCGCGGGCTCGACCTCGACGTGCGCGTCGACGGCGACCTGGCCGAGGTGATCCGCGGCGATGGCAACCGGGTCCGCCAGGTGCTGACCAACCTGCTGTCCAACGCGGTCAAGTTCACCAGCGAGGGCCGGGTGAGCGTGACCGTCGAGTTGGCCGACGGGCCGGGCTCTGACCAGCTGGTGCGATTCGAGGTCGCCGACACCGGCATCGGCATCGCCCCCGAGCGCCTGACTCACCTGTTCCAGGCCTTCTCCCAGGCCGACGCCACCACCACCCGCCGCTACGGCGGCACCGGGCTGGGCCTGTGCATCTCCAAGCAGCTGGTCGAGCTGATGGGCGGCGAGATCGGCTGCGAGTCCCGGCCCGGCGTCGGCAGCCGCTTCTCGTTCACGATCCCCTATGAGGCGAGCGCCGGCCTGGAGGCCGAGGCGCCCGTCAGCGACCTGACGGGCACCCGCGTGCTCGTCGTCGATCCGGTCGCCGAGGACCGGCGGCGCCTGGAGAGCATCCTGGCCAGCTGGGGGATCAGCCCTGACAGCACGGACGACGGGCACTCCGCGCTGCGGCTGCTGCGCCGCGCGGCCGAGACGGGCCGGCCCTACGAGACCGCGCTGATCGAGGCCCATCTGCCCGAGATGCACGGCCTGGAGCTGATCGGCCGCATCAAGGCGGTGCCGGCGCTGCGCTCCACCCGCCTGATCATGATCGGCTCCTCCCCCGTCGACGCCGTCGACGGCCTGGCCGCCGGGATCGACACCCAGCTGACCAAGCCGGTGCGCCCGTCACGGCTGTACAACGAGCTGCTGCGGACGCTCAGCCGGCCGAGCGTCGGCGCCGACGTCATCGCCAGGGCCGAGTCGGCCGAGTCGGCCGGCGGCCCGCGGGTGCTCGTCGCCGAGGACAACGAGGTCAACCAGTTCGCGGCCGTGCGCCTGCTCAGCGCGCTGGGCTTCAGCGTCGACGTCGCCGCCAACGGCCGCCAGGCGATCACCATGACCGGCCGGGTGGCGTACGCCGCGGTGTTCATGGACTGCCAGATGCCCGAGGTCGACGGCTACACCGCCACCAGGGTGATCCGCCGGCGCGACGCTGACAAGCGGCGCACGCCGATCATCGCCCTCACCGCCCACGCCCTGGAGGGCGATCGCGAGAAGTGCCTGGAGGCGGGGATGGACGACTACCTGACCAAGCCGCTGCGGCTGCGCACGCTGGAGACGCTGGTGGGACGCATTCCGGGGCTGAGGCCCGGCGGTGACGCGCCGCCCCAGGAGCCCGACTCATGCTTTGATCCCGCGCCGCTGCGCGAGATCGGCGACCCCGAGACCGAGGCCGCGCTCGCGGTGATGTTCCTCGACCAGGCCGCCGAGCGCATCCCGGCGCTCCAGGAGGCGATCGAGGGCCAGGACGCGGAGCGCGTGCACCGGCTGGCCCACGGGCTGAAGGGGAGCGCCGCGACCGTCGGCGCGGTGCGCATGAGCGAGCTCAGCCGCGACCTGTGCGAGCTGGCCGCCGGCGGGGTCACCGCCACCGCCGCGGAGATCCACACCGAGCTGGCCGCGGCGCTGAGCGCCACCAGCACCGCGCTCAGCGGCTACATCGAGAGCATCACCGCCGCCTGAGAATCCGGGCGGCGCGGCGGCTCACACGGCCGGGCGCGCGACGGCGCGGCGGCTCAGGCGGCCCGGACGGGGCGCGCGATGGTGGCGGGGCAGCTCAGGCGGACAGGCGCTCGGCGGCCCGGCGGATCGTCTGCACGATCTCGTCGAGCGAGGTGCCCTTGAGCAGCAGACCGGCCGCGCCGGCCCGGAGCATCTCGGCGTAGTCGCCGTGATTGTCGGAGGCGGTCAGCCCGATCACCTGGGTGTCCGGGCACCGGGCCCGGATCTGGCGGGCGGCCTCGGGGCCACCGCCGTCAGGCATCATGAAGTCGACGACCGCGACGTCGGGGCGGGTCGCGCCGACCAGCCGGACGATCTCGGCCACGCCCCCGGCGCTGCCCACCAGCTCCAGTCCGTCGCCGCGCTGGATGAGCGACTCGATGGCCAGGCGGGCCAGCGGATCGTCGTCGGCGATGGCGACGCGGACCGCGGAGGCGGCGGCCGTCACCGGCGCGTCGACGTCAGCGCTCGGGTCGGCCGCGGCGGCCGCGGTCTCGGCCAGGGCCTGGCGGACGATGGGCTCGAGCGCCGCGGCGGCATCGCCGTCACCGCGCTGGACGGCGTCGGCCAGCCGCCGGCACAGGTCGGCGACGCGGGTCGCGCCGGCGACGGCGGCGCGCTCCTGAAGATCGAGGGCGACGCGGCGCAGCGTCTCGTTGTCGCGCAGGTTGGCCGCCCGCCACAGCTCGGGCAGGCGAAACCGGGCGTGGTCGGCGAACGCGGCGGCGCCGAAGCGGTCAGCGCCGATCAGCGGCGTCTGCGCGTCGATGGCCTCCGCGGGCGGGCACGCCCGCAGCAGGAGGCCGAGGTTGGCGCAGTCGGCCTGGAGCTGGCCCAGGCGCAGCGGCTTGTCGATGTGATGATCCATGCCCGCGGCCATCGAGGCGTCGCGGTGCTGCCCGGTCATGGCGACCACCAGCGGCCGCTGCTGCGCACCCAGGCGAGAGCGAATCTCGCGGACGGTCTGGTAGCCGTCGAGCTCGGGCATGAAGCAGTCGAGGAAGATGGCGACGTAGGGCCACTCGGCGGCCATCTGCAGCGCCTCGCGGCCGTCGCAGGCGATGTCGGCGACGAGCCCCACCCGCTGCAGCAGCCACTTGGCGGCGACGCGCGAGACCGAGTCATCGTCGGCGACGAGCACGCGCGGCTCCCAGCCGAGCGGGAGCGAGGAAGTGTCCAGGCGGTCGGTCATCGAGGGTCCTTGCCCCGTTATCGGTTCGGCCGGGGAAACCTTGACCGATGCAGGGCAATCAGACGCCGGTACCGATCCCGCTCAGATCGCGGTCGGTGCCGATGGCGATGACCGGATCGGCGGACGGATCGAGCCAGCGCAGGACCTCCAGCAGCCTCACCCGCTCCAGCGCGACGCAACCCGCGGTCGCGCCGCCGACCCAGCTGTGCAGGAAGATCCCGGACCCGGGCGCTCCGGCCCCGCGCACGATCGGATCGACGTTGAAGCGCACGACGGCGAAATACGGGTAGGCGACGGTCTCGGTCCACAGCGCCTCGGACCCGGCGGCGAAGCCCGGGGTCATCCCGCACCGAACGTGGACGAACATGTTGTAGCGCGGCGAGGCGGGATCCTCGTCCCACCAGTCGCCGCAGACCAGCCGGTGGTAGGGCTCGTGCAGGCCGCCCGGGTCCGGGGCGTTGCCATAGAGCGTCCCGCCGATCCCGAACACGCCGATCGGGGTGGCCCCGTCCCCCTCCCGGCGCGCCCGTCGCAGGTGGCCGTCGCCGGTCTCCACCGGCCAGGGGCCGAACACCGGCCGCCACGCCGCATCCGGCCCGCTGCGGGCGTAGGCGCGCAGCGTCGCCAGGTACCCGGGCGCCGCCGGGTCGGCCGTCGGGCTGGCGACGACGATCAGCTGCCGGGCGTCGCGGGGAATCGTCAATCCGTCGGGCGCGGGCGCCACCCCGCGCCGGGCGCCGGCCGGGCCGGTCGCGGCGGCCGGGCCGGCCACGAGTACGGCCGCCGCCAGCGCCAGCGCGCCGGCCGGCCACACGGTGATGAGGCGCGGTCCCCAGATGCCGGCACGGTATCGCTCGCCGGGGCTCCCGCTACGGCGGGAGGTTTGAGGCGATATAGGAAGTTTTACTGATGCAAAGTTGTGTTTCGGTCACTACCGTATGCGGTGGCACGGCGACCAACCGGGGCATCGCTGGGGGGTTGCCGGCGCGGACCGATCATGGGCTGGACAAAGCCACCGGACCTCACCGCGTGGATTCCGCCGTCACCGGCGGGAGCGGGGAACCGCGGGCCCGCCCCCCGGCCGCTCAGCCCAAGATCTCGGCCAGCGTGCGGCCACTCACGACCGACTGCGGCCGCTGCGCGGTCACGTCAGAGCCGGCGCGGGCCTCCTCGTCGCGGCGCTTGATCAGCAGCCACTGCGGCTTGTCCCCGGGCCGGGTGCGCTGCAGCGCGAAGCCGCCGCGCAGCTTCTCGCCGTGCAGCACGAACACGGCGTGTCCGCGGTGCAGCGCCTCGGGCCAGGGGACGCGACCGCCCTGCTCATAGGTCCCCCGGTCCCAGACGATGACGCCGCCGCCGTGGCCGGCGCCCTCGAAGTCGTTGTGGGCGGTGTCGTGGTCGGCGACCTCGACGGCCAGGCGCTTGACCGCGGGATCGAGCGACGGGCCGCGCGGCACGGCCCACGAGCGCATCACTCCGTCGACCTCGAGGCGGACGTCGAAGTGATGCGCGGTGGCCTGATGCTCCTGGACGACGAACACGCCGGCGCTGACGCCGCGCACCGCGAACTGCTCGTGGCCCTCGGGCTTGACCTGCTCGACGTCGGCCCCGGTGGCGTGCGCCGGCTCGGCCAGGAAGGCGGCCAGCGCGGCCACCGGCTCCGGGCCGCCCTCGGCGTGAACGCGCAGCGCACCGGGCGCGTCCTCGCGCACCCAGCCCAACACCCCGAGATCGTGGGCGCGGGCGACGATCGCGTCGCGCAGGGCCCCGGCGTCGCCGGCGGCGGTCAGGGTGGCCCGGAAGGCCTGCTGGGGGGCGCGCGACGGCATCGCAGGGAATCTTGACATATTCCGATATGGGCATATAGTTTCGCCATGGCCCGAGCAGCCACCACCGCGGACGCGTTCAACGCCGTCGCCGAGCCCCATCGCCGCCTCCTGCTGGATCTCCTGGCCGGCGGCGAGCGGCCGGTGAACGACCTGGTCGCGCTCTCCGGGCTGACCCAGCCGCAGGTGTCCAAGCACCTGCGGGTGCTGCGCCGGGTCGACGCCGTGCAGGTGCGCGGCGACGGACGGCAGCGCCTGTACCGGCTCAACGGCCAGGCCCTGAAGCCCATCCACGACTGGATCAAGGAGTACGAGCGGACGTGGACCGAGCGCTTCGCGGCGATCGACGAACTGCTGGACGACCTCACACAGGAGGAGAAGGATGAACCCGATGGCGAGTAGTCAACGAGCGGTGGTCACCCTGCCCACCGACACCCAGATCCAGATCACGCGCGAGTTCGACGCGCCCGCGCGCCTCGTGTACCGGGCGTGGACCGAGCCGGACCTCGTCCGGCGCTGGTGGACGGCCAAGCGCGGCGAGATGACCGTGGCCGAGATCGACCTCCGGGTCGGCGGCCGCTGGCGCTACGCGATGCTGGCCCACGGCGAGTTCGAGGTCGCCTTCCACGGCGAATACCTCGAGATCGTCCCCGGCGAGCGACTGGTGAGCACCGAGATCTACGAGGGCATGCCCGACGCGGCGGCGACCACCACGACGACGTTCGCCGAGCGCGACGGGCGCACGACGGTGACGATCCTGGTCGACCACACCACCCAGGCCCATCGCGACGCGCACGTGCAGTCCGGAATGGAGGACGGCCTCCAGGACGCGCTGGACCTGCTCGAGCAGCTCGTAAGCTCGCTGTAGCCATGGAGCTCGTGATCAAGCTCAGCCCGCGATCGGTGGCCGACACGGTCGCCCGGATCCAGGAGATCGCCACCGCCAAGGGGGCCAAGGTGTTCGCGGTCATCGACCACAGCGGCGAGGCGGAGGCGGTCGGGCTGACGCTGCGCGACACCAAGGTCGTCATCTTCGGCGCCCCGCAGGCCGGCACCCCGGTCATGGATGCCGCCCCGCTGGCCGCGCTGGACCTGCCACTCAAGATCCTGGTGTGGGCCGACGGCGAGGAGACGAAGATCGCCTACGCGCCGCCGTCGGAGCTGGCCGCCCGCTACGGCCTGAGCGACGAACTGGCCGGCCGGCTGGCGGCGGTGGTCGCGATCAGCGACGCCGCCGTCGGCCCCTGAGGACTCAGCCGGCCCAGCCCCCCGCTCATCGGCTGCGCTGATCGCGCCCGATCACGCCCGGGCCAGCACGGCGGCCCGACGGACGGCCGCGCGGCGGCGCGGGACCAGCGTCGCGCTGATCACCCCGGCGGCGAGCGCCAGGGCGCAGACCGCGAAGGCGGCGGTGAAGCCGCGGTCGGTCGGCAGCCCGCCCGGTCCGGCGCTGGCGGCGATGCAGCCGGCGGCCAGCTGGGCGCCGAAGGCGCCGCCGAGCGTCCGCATGACCGTGTTGAACCCGGTGGCCACGCCGGTCTGCTCGGGCGTGACCGCCTGGACGATGAGGTTGGCCAGCGAGCTCAGCCCCAGCCCGAGCCCCAGCCCCAGGACCACGGTGGCGGCCAGCAGGTCGGCCGTCGTGGCGTGGGCGGCCACCAGCGCCAGGTAGCCGATCAGCACGCAGACCATGCCGGCCAGCAGCTGCATGCGGGAGCCGAGCCGGCGCTCGATGCGACCGGCGAACGGGCCGATCACCAGCTGCACGGCGGCGGTCGGCAGCATGAACAGGCCGGCGGCGACGGGCGAGCCGCCGAAGCCGAAGCCGGTGCTGCGCGGCAGCTCGACCAGCGCCGGGATGATCGCGATCGAGGCGTACATCCCCACGCCCAGCAGGAAGGCGGCGACGTTGGCGGTCCACACGCCGCGGGTGGCCATGACCCGCATGTCGACCAGCGGCTCGGCCGCGCGGCGCTCGACCGCGACCCAGGCGGCGATGATGGCGGCGCCGGCGGCGAGCAGGCCCAGCGTCGCGGGCGAGGCCCATCCCCACGCCGAGGCCTCTGAGACCGCGACCAGCAGCGCGGCCAGGCCGGCGGCCATCAGCGCGGCCGAGAGCCAGTTGATCGACGCCCTGGTGCGGATCGGCGAGGGCGGGACGCAGCGGGCGGTCAGCGCGATGGTGGCGGCGATCACGCCCAGCGGCAGCCAGAACAGCCATTGGTAGGAGAGGTGCTCGAGGATGAAGCCGGGGATGACCAGCCCCAGGCCGGCGCCGATCCCCACCAGCGAGGAGACCAGGCCGATCGCGCCCGGGATCCGCTCGCGCGGCAGCTCGTCGCGGACGATCCCGAAGGCGAGCGGGTAGATGGCGCCGCCGGCCCCCTGGATCACCCGGCCGGCCAGCATCACCGGCAGCGAGGGCGCCAGCGCGCAGATCAGCGTGCCGGCGCCGAGGGCGGCCAGCGTGCCGGTGAGAACGCGGTCCTTGCCGGCGATGTCGCCGGCGCGGCCGAGCAGCGGGGTCAGCACCGCCGTGCTCAGCAGGTTCGCGGTGAGGATCCAGGCCTGCGCCGAGGGGGTCGCGCCAAGCGCGTGCCCGATCACGGGGAGCGCCGGCACGACGATGGCCTGCAGCAGGGCAAACGTCGTCCCGGCGATGGCCAGGACGGCGAGGATGAGGACGGTGCGTCGCCCGTCAGCGGGCGTCGAGTTCGTCAGCGAGTTGATCATGGTGGTGGGGCCTCCTCTGCGATTGGTCGCCGTGTCGTTGAAGTCCACCCTACGGGCCAGTATCGAGACTTCCAATACCTACGGGGCGCACTTACTTGCTTGATCGTCTCATCAGAGATATGATCGGACGATGGATCTGGTCGGCGACGCGATCCGGGCGATGCGCACCGGCGAGCCCCGGGCGGCGCGGGCCCTGCTCCAGCCGCCGTGGGGGCTGCGGTTCAACCCCTCGGGCGCCGCCGGCGTCCAGGTGATCCTCAAGGGCACCGCCTGGCTGTTCGGCCCCGACGGCGGCGAGCCGATCCTGATGAACGCCGGTGATGTCGCGCTGATCCGCCGCGGCGCCCCCCACGGGCTGGCCGATGATCCGGCCACGCCGCTGTACGACGTCACCATCGACGAGCACGATCCGGCGGCCCACTGGCCCCAGGACGGAAGCGCGCTGAACGAGCGGGTCGCCGGGACGGTGCTGATCGGCGGCACGTACTACCTCAACGGCGCTCGCCCCCATCCCCTGTTCCAGAGCCTGCCCGACGTCGTGCACCTGCCCGCGCGGATCGGGGCGGCCTCGACCGTGCGGACGGTCATCGAGCTGCTCGGGGCCGAGATGGACCGCGAGCGCCCCGGGATGACCGCGGCGGTCCCGGCCCTGCTGGACCTGTTGCTGCTCTACACGATGCGGACGTGGTTCGAGGGCGTCGAGCAGCCCAGCGGCTGGGCCCGGGCGCTGCGCGACCCAGCCACCTCCGCCGCGCTGAGCGCGATGCAGGACCGCCCGGAGCAGCCGTGGACGGTCGCCTCGCTGGCGGCCGAGGTGGGGCTGTCACGGGCGGCGTTCGCCCGCCGCTTCGCCGCCTTGACCGGCCAGACCCCGCTCGGCTACCTCACCTGGTGGCGGATGACGATCGCCGCCCAGCAGCTGCAGAGCACCGACGCCAAGGTCGACGCGATCGCCCAGCGCGTCGGCTACCGCTCCGGGTACGCGTTCAGCAAGGCGTTCAAGCGCGAGCTGGGCCTGGCGCCGGCGCACTACCGCCGCCAGCAGCGGGCGGCAGGCGAGCCGGGCGGATGACGCCCGCCCCCCGCCGGCGCCCGGTCTGACCGCCCGGATACCGGGGCGTCGCGAGGACTGGCGCCAGCGGCGCGAGGCTGGTAAGAGTGGATCCGCAGCCGACGCCAACTCGACCGGGAGTAAGCATGGACACCGCCTTGCCAGACATCAGCCAGCCACGCGGAATGAGCCGATGAGCCCGATCTCCCGTGGGTTCACCGGGCGCCGCCGGCCGACCGCCGATCCGTCGCGGATCCCGCCGGGCCAGTACCTGACGCTCGACTTCCCGGTGCTGTCGGCGGGGCCCACCCCCCACACGCCGACCGACCAGTGGAGCTTCAGCGTCGACGGCGCCGTCGACGAGGGTCAGCGGTGGTCGTGGTCTGAGTTCATGGGGCTGCACGCCGACACGTTCACCGTCGACATCCACTGCGTGACCAAGTGGAGCAAGCTCGACACGCGCTGGCGGGGCGTCAGCGTCGACACGCTGCTGGCCGGCATCGACACCACCGCCGGGTACCTGACCGCCTGGTGCGACGGCGGATACACGACCAACCTCGCGCTCGAGGACGTGACGGACGGCAAGGGGTGGGTCGCCTTCGAGTACGGCGGGGAGCCGCTCGCGCCCGAGCACGGCGGTCCCGCCCGTCTGCTGGTTCCCCATCTGTACTTCTGGAAGAGCGCCAAGTGGGTGCGCGGGCTGACGCTGACCGTCGACGACGAGCCCGGGTTCTGGGAGGGCTACGGCTACCACAACCACGGCGACCCATGGCTCGAGCAGCGGTACCAGGGCGACTGAACTGGCAGCTGACGACGGTCGCGGACGTCGTCAGCGAGAACGCCCATGCCGTCAGCCTGGTGCTCGACGCGCCCGACTGGGTGGGGCACCGCGCCGGCCAGCACGTCGACGTTCGCCTGACCGCCGAGGACGGATACGAGGCGCAGCGCAGCTACTCGATCGCCTCGGCTCCCGAGGACGACCAGCTGGTGCTGACCGTCGAGCGCATCGACGATGGCGAGGTCTCGCCCTACCTGGCCGACGAGCTGCGAGCCGGGGACGAGCTCGAGCTGCGCGGGCCGATCGGCGGCTACTTCGCCTGGGACCGGGGCGGCCCGCTGCTGATGCTGGCCGGCGGCTCGGGGGTGGTGCCGTTCCGCTCGATGCTGCGCCACCGGGCGGCGAGCGGCGAGACGGCGCCCGCCCGGCTCATCTACTCGGCGCGCACCTGGGCCGACGTGATCTATGAGCGGGAGCTGATGGCCCTGGACGACGACGCGGTCGAGATCGTGTTCACGCTGACCCGCGACGCGCCGCCGGACTGGACCGGGCGCCGTGGCCGGGTCGACCGGGCCATGCTCGAGGACGTCAGCTGGCCGCCGCCGGAGCGACCGCAGATCTACGTGTGCGGCCCCACCGGGTTCGTCGAGGCGGCCGCGGCGGCGCTCGTCGACCTCGGCCATCCCGCGCTGGAGATCAGGACCGAGCGCTTCGGCCCCAGCGGAGCGTGAGCTCGGAGTCCGGCGGCGCCGGGCCGTCAGCGACCGCGGCGCACGACGACGATCCGCACCCGGCCGGTCATGGTGGCCGGCAGCCGCAGCTTGGCCTTCGCCCCGCGGATCGAGACCTGCGCGGTGCACCGGCCCGGCGCGGCGCGGCCGGTGGTCACCGGGCACACCCAGGCGCGCAGGGTGCCGCGCAGCCTGGCCGCCCGGTGAATCGTGACCTGGCGCACGGTTGCGGCGCCGCGGCGGGCGTGGCCGGCGACCAGCGCCTCGCCCGAGACCGAGGTGGTGGTGGCGACCTGAGCGATGGCCAGCACCGCCCCGTTGACGTTGCGCAGGACCGCCTGGCCCGACAGCGCCACCGCTGAGGCCGAGCCCACCGAGCCGACCGGGCCGACGTAACCGGCTGACCAGATGACGGTGGTGCCGCCGGCGTTGGACGCGGTCTCGCGGGCCCGCAGGATCGCGCCGACGTCGCCGTTGGCGATCGTGTAGCTGCTGCCCGAGCTGACCGAGACGCAGGTGTTGGTACACCGCATCAGCGCGGTCACGTCGGAGCTGACCGCCGGGCCGGTCCACGACCCCGGGGTGATGGTGATCACCCCGGCGACGTCGTCGCCGGTGGTCGACAGGACGGGCAGATCGCGCCAGCGCGGGGCGGCCGGCAGGACGACGTCGGAGGCCGGTGACGCCGACGAGACCGAGCCGTCGACGTTGGTCGCGGTGATGACCGCCACCAGCGTGTGGCCGACGTCGGCGGCTGCCGGGGTGTAGGCGCCGGCGGTGGCGCCGGCGATGGCCGCGCACGCGGTTCCACCGGCGTTGCAGCGCTCCCACTGGGTGGCGTAGGTCGTGTCGGAGGTCGCCTGCCAGGTGGCGCCGCTGACGGTCACCGGCGCGCTCTGCTGCACGCCCAGGGTGCTCAGCCCTGGGAGGTGGGTGTCGACCGGCAACAGGCCGCCGACGACGCCGCTCGGCACGGCCGACGCGGTGTTGGTGCCCGAGGAGTTGGTCGCGCTGACGGCGACCGTGATCCGGTAGCCCTCGTCGCCCGCCCCCAGCTGGTAGCTGACCTGGGTGGCGCCGGGAATCGACGCGCACCCGGTGCCGGCGGTGTTGCAGCGCTCCCACTGGTACGACAGCGCGGTCGGGTTGTTGGTCCAGGTGCCGCCGGTGGCGCCCAGGCTGAACGTGCGGGTCGGGGTGCCGCTGACCGTCGGCAGGATGGTCGCCTGGGGCAGTGGCTGGGCCTGGACGGTGAGCGGCTGGCTCTGCGCGGTGCCCGTTCGCCCGGGGCTGGTCACGTCGGCGATGAGCACGATCGTGTGGCCGTCGTCGGCGGCGCTCAACGTGTAGTGGGCGGTGTCGGCGGCGACCACCGAGCAGGCGGAGACGCCGTCGGGGGCGCAGCGCTCCCATTGATAGTTGACCGTCGACAGGGCCACGCTCCAGCTCCCCGGGTTGGCATACAGCGTGTTGGGGGGCTGCGGGTTGCCGCTGATGCTCGGCGGCGTGCCGTCGGTCAGCGGCTGGCCGGCGACGACGCCGGTCAGGGCGCTGTTGGCGGTCGTGGAGCCGCCGACCGACGTGGCGGTCATGGTGACGGCCATCTCGTAGCCGATGTCGTTGACGGTCAGGGTGTAGGTGGAGGCGTTGCTGACCGGCGTGCAGCCGGCGCTGACGCTGGTGGCGGTGCCCGGGCAGCGCAGCCACACGTAGGCGAACGTCACCGGGCTGTCCCAGCTGCCGGTGTCGGGAGTCAGCACGGAGCCGTTCATCAGCGTGCCCGTCGGGGCGCTGGGCGCGACCAGGTTGACCGGCGGCTGCTGCACGGTCTGGGTCGGGGCGCTGGTGGCGGCGCCCGAGCCGTCGGGGTTGGTGGCGGTGACGACGACCTGGATGTTCTCGCCGACGTCGGCGGCGACCGTGGTGTAGGTCGAGCCGGTGGCCCCGGCGATGTCGGTGTAGCCGTCGGTGGCGTCGCCGCGCTGCCACTGATAGGTGTAGGCGGCGCCCAGCGGGCTCCACGTGCCGGGGGCGGCGGTCAGGGTGCCGCCGAGGCTGGGGGCGCCGACGATCGTCGGGACCTGGGCGTTGACCGGCGGGTCGGTGGCGATCGCGGCGCTGGGCGCGCTGGGCGCGCTGACCGTGGCGTCGAGGTTGGTGGCGGTGACCAGCACGCGCACGTTGTCGCTTTCGTCGGCGACGGCGAGCGTGTAGGCGGCGGTGGTAGCCGCGGCGATGTTGGTCCAGGTGGTGCCGCCGTCCGTGGAGCGCTGCCACTGATAGGCCAGCACGTCGCCGACCCCGCTCCACGATCCCGATGACGCGTTGAGCGTCGCGGTGCGCTGGGCGGTGCCCGACAGCAGCGGCGGGGCGGTGTTGACCGGCGGCGCGGCCAGCACGGCGGCGGTGACCGGGCTCACGGCGCTGACCGTCCCGTCGGGGTTGGCCGCCGTGACCTGAAGCCGGACGGTGTCGCCCTCGTCGGCCTGCCCAAATGTGTAGCCGGGACCGGTGGCGCCGGCGATGTTTGTCCAGGTGGTCCCGTCGGCCGAGCGCTGCCACTGGAGGCTGAAGGTGTTGCCCGAGCCGCTCCAGGTGCCGTCGTTCGAGGACAGCGCGTTGCCACGGCGGGCGATGCCCGTGATCGTCGGCTGGGCGGTGTTGGCCGGGGGCGAGCCGATCACGGTCGCGGTGGCGGCGCTGGGGGCGCTGACGGTCCCGTCGGGGTTGGCGGCGGTGACCAGGATCCGGATGGCGGCGCCCTCGTCGCCGATGCCCAGCGTGTAGGTGGTCGACGTCGCCCCGGCGATGGCGGTCCAGGCGGTGCCGTCGGTGGAGCGCTGCCACTGGTAGGCCAGCGAGTTGCCGATCCCGCCCCAGGTCCCCGGGGTCGCGCTCAGCAGGAAGCCGCGCTGGGCGGTGCCCGACACGGTCGGCGCGACCGTGTTGACCGGCGCCGACACCGGCACGGCGGTCGTCGGAGCGCTGTCGGCGATCGCCGCGCCGTCGAGGTTGGTGGCCGTGACCTGGATGCGGATCTGGCTGTTCTCGTCGACCACGCCCACCCCGTAGGAGCTCGACGTCGCCCCGAGGATGTTGGTCCAGGTGGAGCCGCCGTCCGTGGAGCGCTGCCACTGGTAGGCGTACGCGTTGCCGACGCCGAGCCACGTGCCCGCGCTGGGGACGAGCGTCCCGCCGCGCTGGGCGGTGCCGCTCAGCGTGGGCGCGACGGTGTCCGACGGCGGCGTGGCGGTGACGGTCGACGTGGGCGGGCTGGCGGCGCTGACGGTGCCGTCCGGGTTGGTGGCGGTGACCAGGAGGCGCAGGACGTCGCCCTCGTCGGCGAGGGCCACCTGGTAGGACGGGTTGGTGGCGCCGGTGATGTTCGTCCAGGTGGTCCCGTCGGGCGAGCGCTGCCACTGATAGGTGAGGCTGTTGCCGATGCCGTTCCACGTGCCCTGCGACGAGACGAGCGTCAGGCCGCGCTGGCTCGGACCCGACAGCGCGGGGGCGGCCGTGTTGGCGGGCGCGGCGCTCTGCACCGTGGCGGTCGCGGGCGTGGCCGCGCTGACGGTCGCGTCGGGGTTGGCGACGGTGACCAGCAGGCGGACGACGTCGCCCTCGTCGGCGACGGTCAGGGTGTAGCTCGCGGCGGTGGCGCCGGTGATGCTGGTCCAGGTGGTCCCGCCGTCAGCCGATCGCTGCCACTGCTCGCTGTAGGCGTTGCCCAGGCCGCCCCACGCGCCCTGGGTCGTCGTCAACGCGTCGCCGCGGATGGCCGCGCCGGCGATCGTCGGGGCGGTGGTGTTGACCGGCGGGGCGGCGGACACCGCGGTCGTCGCCGGGCTGGGCGTGGAGGCGGTCCCGTCGGCGTTGGCGGCGGTGACCACGACCCGCAGCTGGTCGCCCTCATCGGCGACGGCGACCGCGTAGGTCCACGCGGTGGCACCGCCGATGTTCGTCCAGGTGCTGCCGTCGGGCGAGTGTTGCCACTGGGCGGTGTAGGTGTTGCCGATCCCGTTCCAGGCGCCGACGTTGGCGGTCAGGTTGCTCGAGCGCAGCGGCGTCCCGCTCAGCACCGGCGCCGACGTGTTGACCGGCAGCGCCGCCACCGCCATGGCGCTGGGCTGACTGGCCACCGTGACCGACCCGTCGGGGTTGGTGGCGGTCACGCTGAGGCGCACCTCGTCGCCCTCGTCGGCCACCGCCAGCGTGTAGGAGAGGCCGGTTGCGCCGGCGATGTTCGTCCACGTGGTCCCGTCGACCGAGCGCTGCCACTGGTAGGTGTAGGCGTTGCCGGGGCCGCTCCAGCCCCCACGCGCCCCGGACAGGGTCAGGCCGCGCTGGGCGGTGCCGTTGATGGTCGGCGCTGAGGTGGACACCGGCGGCGAGGTCGGCACGGCGATCGTCGCCGCGCTGGGGACCGCCGAGGTTCCGTCGGGATTGGTCGCGGTGACCAGGACGCGCAGCTGATCGCCCTCGTCGGTCTGGGCCACGGTGTAGATGGGGTTGGTCGCCGAGGCGATGTCATTCCAGGTGCTGCCGTCCGGCGAGCTCTGCCACTGATACGTGTAGGCGTTGCCCAGCCCGGCCCAGGTGCCCACCGCCGCGGTCAGCACCGATCCGCGCTGCACGGTGCCGGTGATCGTCGGCGCCGCCTGGTTGACCGGCAGCGCGTCGGCGACCGTCGCCGTCGGCGCGCTGGCCACGCTGATCGTCGCGTCCGGGTTGGTGGCGGTGACGAGCACGCGCACGTTGGCGCCCTCGTCGGCGACGCCGAGCGCGTAGTTGGACCCGGTCGCGCCGCTGACGTTGGTGAAGCCCTCGCCGCCGTCGCGCTGCCACTGGTAGCTGTAGACGTTGTCGGGCCCGGTCCAGGTCCCCTGGCTGGCATTGAGGACCGAGCCGCGCTCGGCGACGCCGGTGATCGCCGGCGCCACCGTGTTGGCGGGCGGGTAGGGCGAGATCATCCCGGTCGCGGCGCCGGCGATGCTCGAGACGCCAAACGTGTTGGTGGCGGTCACCACGACGCGCAGGACGTCGCCCTCGTCGGCCTGACCGAGGTTGTAGGTGAAGTTGGTGGCGTTGGTGATCGCGGTCCAGGTGCTGCCGTCCGGCGAGCGCTGCCACTGGTAGGTGATCGCGTTGCCGGCGCCGGTCCATGCCCCGGGCGTCGCCGTCAGCGTCGACAGGCGCTGCGTCGTGCCGGTGACCGTCGGCGGATTGGTGTTGATCGGGGCGTTGGCGGCCACCGGACCGATCGCCGCGCTGGTGGACGACGCCGAGCCGTAGGTGTTGCTCGCGGTCACGGTGACGCGGAGCTCGTGGCCGAGATCGGTGTTGCTCACGGTGTAGGTCGACGTGGTGGCGCCGCTGAGGTTGGTCCAGGTGGTGCCCCCGTCGCTCGAGGTCTGCCACTGATACGCGTAGGCGGTGCCGGCCGGGTTCCACGTCGAGATCGCGCTCAGCACCTGGCCCTGATCGGCGTGGCCGGAGATCGTCGGCGTCGCGGTCTGCACCGGCGCGCCCGATCCGACCGGCCCGGCAGGGGCCGAGCCGGCCGCGGTGGATCCGAACGAGTTGGTGGCGGTGACCACCACTTCCAGGTCGTCGCCCAGATCCGAGGTGGCCACGGTGTAGGTGGACGTGGTAGCGCCGGCGATGCTCGACCAGGTGCTGCCGCCGTCGGTCGAGCGCTGCCACTGGTAGGCGTAGGTGGTGGGCGTCGGGGTCCAGCTTCCGGTCGACGCGGTCAGCGTCTGGCCCTGGAGCGGCTGGCCGGAGACCGACGGGGCGAGCGAGTTGACCGGCGCCACATTGGACACCGAGGAGGTGGACAGCGTGTAGTCGTAGCCGTAGTCCGTGCCGTCGCCGTTGGTGGCGACAAGGCGGTAGTGATAGGTGATGCCCGGTGTCAGCCCGCTCAGCGTCGCCGGAGCGCCGACCGGGGCCGCGCCCGCGCCGACGTCGATGGTCGCGGTGTGCTGCCCATAGGCGGTGGTCGTCCCGTACTGCCAGTCGTAGGTCGTGTCCAGGCCGTTCGGATAGACGCCGCCGGCCAGGGTGGCGGTCGTGGTCCCGACCGCCTGGGTGTAGCTGTTGCCCGAACCGCTCCCGATCGGCGGGCCGCCGATGCCGGGCGCGCCGCTGACGATGTCGCCGGAGATCGAGCCCGCGCCGGTCGGCCCGTCATAGCCGGTGCCGGCCGTGCAGATGTAGGCGATCGCCGTGGCGCAGCTGCCCGACGACCCGCTGGTGACGTCGTTGAGCAGGGCGCTGTCGCTGTAGGCCCACTGGGCGGTCGTGCCGTTGACGCCGGTCAGCGCCTCGAAGGCGGCGATCAGCGGAGAGGCGAGGCTGGTGCCCCCCTCGACGAACCAACCGCCGTCGCCGGAGTCGTAGATGCGCAGGCCGGTGTCGGGGTTGGCGTCCGCCGACACGTCGGCGTAGGCGCGGCCGGTGCAACCGGTGTCTGACTGCCACGTGGGCTTGGCCACGGTGAGGTCGCAACCGGAGGTGGCGCCCCAGCCCGCTCCGGAACTGTTCAGCGACCAGGCCGACTCGCTGTACCCGCGGGTGCTGGTCGGGGCGCCGGCCCCGCTCAGCGTGGTGCCGCCGGCCGCGGTGACACCCGGGTAGGCCGCGGGGTAGTCGTCGGTGCCCGCGCCGAGGTAGCCGTGATCGCCGGTGGCGGCGATGATCGACGCGCCGGGGAACGAGCCGACGCCGATCGGCGAGGAGGACGACCCCGCCCAGCTGTTGGACACCTGATTGGCGCCGAGGGTCTCGGCGGCGGTGATGCCGGCGTCGAGATCGGGGAGCGAGGCGCTGTTGGTCTCGACCAGCAGGATGTGGCAGTTGGGGCACAGGGCGGAGATCGCGTCGAGGTCGAGCGACTCCTCCTCTTCCCAGTCCGAGCCGGCGCTGGGCGGCAGCGGCGTGGACCCGCCGCTCTCGTTGACCTTGGCAAAGCAGCCGTTGGCGGTGGTGCAGGCCGCAAGCCCGTAGGTGCTGCGGTAGGCCGCCAGGTCCGACGCGGCGTTGGGGTCGTCGCCGGCATCGACCACCGCGATCGTGTCCGAGCCCCCCGCGGTCTGCGACAGGTAGGTGAGGTCATAGGCCTCCTGGAGGTAGCCGGGCGTGCCGGCCGACGGCGCCGAGGCGGGCGTCGATGACATCGAGCCCTGCGGCCCGATCGCGGCGGCGGTGTGCGCGCGGCGGCGGGGGAAGACCTGGGTGAAGGTGGGTCGCGGGGTGACGTGGGGATGGATCAGGCGGTGGTCGGAGCGCAGCACCAGCGCCTGGGCGGCGCAGGCGGCGTACCCGGGGCGGGGTGCCGGGCAGACGTTCTGCACCGCGACCTGCGCGGGCGCCAGTCCGGTGGCCTGCTGAACGGCGGCGGCCAGCGCCTGGGGGGTCGGCGTCGTGGTGCGCAGGCCGGGGCGCTGCGGCGCGGCCGAGGGCGTGGCCGCCAGCGGCTGGCGCAGATCGAGCCCGAGCGACGCCGCCCCGGGCGATGCCGCCCCGCGCAACGCCGCCGCCTGAGCCCGAGCGCCGGCCGGAGCGGCCACCGCCGGTACCGCTCCGCCGCTCAGGGCAGCGACGACCGCAACGGTCACCAGCCTCAGCCATCCGGGCACGCGCAGCCATGAGCCGATTCGCCTCATGGTGGGTTAGTCGGAGGCAGAACCGCCGGCTCAAGGGACTTAAACGGATGTACGACCGCTGACAGAGGACCCGATTGGGGTGCAACCAGCGATTGCGGAGCGCCGCGATGGGGAAGCTACGGAGTTGCGTTTTTCCGGCGATTCCACCGGAGGCCCCATGACTGCCGACACCCGCCCCATCACCGCCGACACCCGCCCCACCGAACGTGAACTGGACAGCCGTGTCAGCGACGGCATCGAGGTCCGCCTGCTGTGGTCGCGGCACGACGGCCGGGCGTGGGTGGCGGTCAGCGACCCCAAGACCGGGGACTCGTTCCGGATCCCCGTCCGCGCGGGCGAGCGCGCGCTCGACGTCTTTTACCACCCGTTCGCCTACGCCGCGTTTCACGGCGTGGGGACGCGACCCGCTCAGCCCTGGGCCAGCGCGCGGGCCGGCGACAGGTGGGCCGCCCGCCACGCCGGGTAGATCCCGCCCAGCACGCCGATCAGGACGCCGATCAGCAGCGCGCGCCCGAGCACCCAGGCGGTGACGTCGGGCGAGACGAACGCCTGGGCCCCGAGCACATGGATGAGCAGCCCGGCGCCGACCCAGCCGATCGCCACCCCGAGCGCGGCGCCCAGGATGCTGACGACGAGCCCCTCGGTCAGGACCAGCCCGGCCACCTGCGGGCCGCTCCAGCCGACCGCGGACAGCAACGCGAACTCGGTGCGCCGCTCGATCACGGACATCAGCATCGTGTTCATGACGCCGATCCCGCCGATCAGCAGCGCCAGCACCACGATGACGAGCGTCATCTTGGCGATCAGCTGACCGTTGGCGCCGGCCCGCAGCGCCTCGTCGGGGTCGGAGATGACCAGCAGACCGGGGAACTCGGCGGCGATCCGGTGCTCGGCGGTCGACAGCGGGGTGCCGGTGGCGATCTTGACCACGATCGAGGTCACCTCGCCGACGTGGCCGCTGATCGCCTGGGCGGTGGCGAGCGGGACGAACGCCCCGGAGTCCTGGTCGCTGACGCCGATGTGGAAGATGCCGACGACGCTCATCCGCCGGTGGCCGACCGTCAGGGTGCCGCCGACGTGAGCGTGCAGCTGCGGGGCCAGCGCATCGCCGACGACGATCTGGTCAGGAGCGGTGTAGATGTGCCCGGAGCTGAACACCATGCGTTTGAGCTCGAAGCTGTCGGCCTGCGCGCCGAAGACGATCGCACCCGGGTCCTGATGGACCTGCTCGACCAGGAGTTGCAGACCCATCGCATCGGCGACCCAGGGCCGGCGGCGCAGCTGGGTGATCAGGGTCGTCGACAGGACCGACGTCGTCGGGTCGGCGGCGTCCTTCTGAAACAGCCCCAGGTCCGAGCGCCCGAGGTGCACGAACGTCCCGGCGGTCTGGGTGGCGCCCGCCGACACCGCCAACAGGGCGACGATCGTCCCGATGCCGAGCGCGGTGCCCAGCGCGGTGAGGAACGCCCGGCCGGGCCGGTGGCGCAGGCTGGTCAGCGTCTGCAGCAGCGCGGTCACGTGGCGCCGCCCGTGACCGGCTCGCCCGGCGCCGAGGCCGGATCGGTCAGCCGGCCGTCGACCAGGTGCAGGGCGCGATCGGCGTGCTCGGACAGCGTCGCGTCGTGGGAGGCGATGATCACCGTCGTGCCACGGCGGGAGCGGAGGTCGCTGAGCAGCTGCCACACCTGGCTCGAGGCCTCGGTGTCCAGCGACCCGGTGGGCTCGTCGGCGAGGATCAGCGGCGGGTGGTTGGCCAGCGCCCGGGCGATCGCCACCCGCTGGCGCTCGCCGCCGGAGAGCTCGGACGGGAGGTCGTTCGCGCGATCCCCCAACCCGACCTCCGCCAGCAGCGCCTGCGCCCGCTCGCGGCGCTCGCGGCGCGGCACGTGGGCGGCGGCCATCCCCAGCTCGACGTTCTGGCGGGCGCTGAGCGCGGGCAGGAGGTAGTGCAGCTGGAAGACGAAGCCGACCGTCGCGCGCCGGAACGCGGCCGGGTGGCGCAGCTCGCCGACGCTGATCCCGTCGACCAGCACGCGCCCACCGGTCGGCCGATCGAGGCTGCCGATCAGCTGCAGCAGCGTCGTCTTGCCCGCACCCGAGGGGCCCGTCAGCGCGACGAGCTCGCCGGGCGCCACGACGAAGCTGACCTCGTGCAGCACATCGCTGCCGTCGTAGGCCCGGGAGACACCCTCGGCGACGACGCTGGCTCCGGGCATGGCGTCAGCGGCGGTGCCGCGTCACGACCGGACCTGGATCCACCAGGAGAGATAGTCGGTGCCGTACCGAGTCTTGACCACGACCTGGAGGCTGAGCGGATGCCCGACGGCCTCCCCCGGCCACACCAGCGTGTCGTGGAAGACGCCGTGCTTGAACGAGCCGCCCTTGGCGGTGTGCACGATCGTGCCGTAGGACAGGAAGCGGTAGCTGACGGTTCCGGCCAGCTGGGTGGTGCCGCGGGTCGCCTTGACCGTGATCGGCCACTTCTTGTTGGCGATGGGGCGATGGTTGGGCGCGCTGAGCTGGGCGGTGAAGCCGGCGGCGAGCGCGGACGCGGGCAGCGCGAGCGCCGCCGCCACGACCAGGGCGAACAGCGCGCGGCGGATCGGGCGAGAAGACGACATGGGGACCTCCTGGAAACTGTTCACGTTGTCGGACCGGTCCACGCCCGCGATCGCGTCCGACCCAGGGCTGCTTACGTATGGTAAGGGTCCCGTCACGGGGGTGGCGGCGACGTCCGCGGATCGCTACGGACCGGCGCCGTTTCCGGCGGCCGGAGCGCGGGCCAGAACGATGTCGTTGACGACCGCGACCCAGTCGGTGGTGACGCCCTCGGGCGTTCGCGGATCGTCGGGGTCGTGGGAGCTGAACTCGCGCATCAGCGACGGCTTGACCGCGAACACCGCGTCGCTGTCGAGGTACTCGCTGGCCCGGTCGAAGACGTGCGTGGTCAGCGTGCGGAAGCCGTCGGCGCGGACGATCATGTGGATGTGCGCGGGACGCCAGGGATGGCGGCCGGTCGCGTCGAGCATCTGCCCCACGGGCCCGTCGTAGGGGATCGGATACGGGACCGGCCGGACGGCGACGAACGCGTAGCTGCCGTCCTCGCGGGTGATGAAGCGGCCGCGGAGATGGTCCTCGGGCCCCTCGGCGCGCTGCACCGCGTAGAGGCGGTCGTCGCCGTTCTGCCAGACGTCGAGCTCGGCGCCGGCGATCGGCGCACCGCCGGTGTCGAGCACGCGGCCGTGGACCAGCGCCGGGACGCCGGCGTCGCTCTCCTGCGCGATGTTCGCCCCGTACTCCCGCAGCGGCGAGCCCGGCACGTAGAACGGGCCCAGGACGGTCGACTCGGTCGCCCCCGCGGGGAGGGTGTTCTCGATCGCGTCGACGAGCATCGAGATCCCCAGCGAGTCAGACCACAGCACGAACTCCTGGCGGTGCTCGTCCGTGATGTCGCCGGTCCGGGTCAGGATCTCGATCGCCTGGGTCCACTCCTGCGGGGTCAGCCCCACCTCGGCGACGAATCCGTGGAGCCGGCGGACGAGCGCCTGCATGATCTCGCGCAGGCGTTCGTCGGGGGCGCCCTCGAAGCTGGCCAGGACGTCGGCGGTGATCTGCTCCGGCGTCTTGGGCTGGCTCTGGTTCCGGGTGTCTGACATGGGTCCTCCCCTCGCGGCGGGCCGGCCCACGGATCTTATTGACGATGATGGTCCGGGCCTATTGGCGATGATGGTCCGGGCCGGGCCGCCGTGCGCGCTGCCGGACTTCGGCGCGGCCGCGATTACCCTATGCACAGGATGTCTCCCGTTCCCGACCCATACCGGACGCTCGGCGTCCGCCCCTCGGCGACCGATGCCGAATTGCGCGCCGCCTACCGCCACCTCGTCCAGCTGCACCATCCCGACCACAACGGCGGCTCGGCGGAGTCGGCCCGCAAGTTCGAGGAGGTGCAGGAGGCCTACGCGCAGG
The DNA here is from genome assembly GCA_036267215.1 of Solirubrobacteraceae bacterium. Classification (GTDB taxonomy): domain Bacteria; phylum Actinomycetota; class Thermoleophilia; order Solirubrobacterales; family Solirubrobacteraceae; genus Palsa-465. The sequence goes on from DATAWL010000056.1 coordinate 62,607, forward strand.
TTCGCCGGTTGCGCGGGGCGGCGGGCGCGACCGCCGGCTCGCGGGGCGCCGGCTCGGGCGCGACCGTCGGCTCGCGCGGCGCCGGCTCGGGCGCGACCGCCGGCTCGAGTGGTGAGCGCGGCAACCCCGACCTCGACGCCCGCCTGGCGGCGATGGAGCGCAATCTCAAGGCCGCCCGCGACGCCCGCGAGCGCGCCGTCCGCGCGGCCCGCGAGGCCACCGAGCGCACGCTGCACGACCTGCGCGCCGATGCCGAGGACGGCCACGGCCGCGCCTCAGACGAGGATCTCGGCTACGTCTCGACCGACGACAGCTTCTCCAAGATCCTCGACGACGCGGCGGCGGGCGTGTCCGAGCGCCTGTCCGAGGCCCGCAAGACCTCGGCCAGCCACCACGTCGCGGATCTGCTCGACGAGCTGGCCCACAAGCTCAAGGGCGACCCGCCGAAGCCCGACTGACGCGGTGGATGAACAGCGTGCCGCGGCGGTCGCCCGCCAGGCCGAGCTCGCTGACCGCCTCCCGGACGCCGGGAAAGTCCGGATGCGTGAAGTCGTCGAACACGATGATCGCCCCCGGCGCCAGCGCCGCGCGCCAGGCCCGCACCTCCGCGATCGTCTGCTCGCGCTCGTGGGAGCTGTCGATGTAGAGCAGGTCGGCGTCGCGGTCGTCGACCGGCCCGTCCGAGCCGGGCCGGATCGCCAGCTGCACCCGCGCGCGGACCGAGTCGCCGACCAGCCCCAGGTAGCGCTGGGGCTCGGAGCGAGCGACCACGTCACAGCTGAGCACCTGGCGCTCGGGGTCGGCCAGCGCCAGCGAGATCGCCGTCCACCCGGTGGCGGTCCCGAGCTCGACGACCCGCCGGCGACCCTGCGCCACTGACAGCAGGAGCCGCAGGTCGGGCGGCCGCGTGACCGAGGTGAGGCTGAACGTGTCGCCGCTGCGGCGGGCCAACCGCCGTGCGCGCAGCTGGAACCAGACCACCGGTCCGGGCAGACCGAACAGGCTGATCAACCAGTGGACGTCGACCAGCGTCCGGCGGGCGAGATGCCGCGCCGCGATCAGCGCGGCCGCGCCGCGGGATGGGGCCGGGGACTGCGCCAAGCGGGTGATCTTGGCATGTCCGCGGCGAGTGGCCGCTAGCTGCGCAGCGGCGACTGGCGGCCAGGCTGCGCCGCGCCGGCAGGCGGCGAGTGGCCGCTAGCTGCGCAGCGCGAGCAGGAGCACGGACATGTCGCCGACGTGGGCGGCCTTGGCCGACCAGTCCGTGGTGTACGCCGGCTTGACGCCCGGCTGCGAAAGCCGTCCGGCCTGATCGATGGCGGCCTGCAGGTGCTGCCGCGCGGGATGGTTGTCGTGGTGAGGGTGAGTCATCATCTGAGTCCTTCGGTGTCGGGGGGAAACCCTCTCGTTCTTCTCTCTCTTTGATCAAATTGTCGACCTTGTGCGGCATAAGCACAAAGACCTGTTCTTTGTCTGAGAGATAGGGCATACTTATGGCGTGAACCTGCGCCAGCTCGAGTACTTCGTGGCCATCGCCGAGCATGGGTCACTGACCGCCGCCGCCGAGGAGCTCCTCGTCTCCCAGCCCTCGCTGTCGCAGCAGATCCGCGCCCTGGAGCGGGAGCTGGGCGGCCAGCTGCTCGAGCGCCTCCCGCGCGGGGTCCGGCTGACCGCCGCCGGCCAGGAGCTGCTGGGCGAGGCGCGGGCGACCCTGCGCCACGCCGCCCGGGCCCGTCGGCTCGTCCGCCGGGCGCTCGAGCTCGAGGCCGGCCAGCTCGACGTCGCGGTCACCACGTCGGCCGCGCTCGGCATCCTCCCGGTCGTCCTGGGCGAGTGGGAGCGCCGGTACCCGCAGATCGAGGTCAGCCTGCTCGAGTTCCCGCATCGCCGGGCGCTGGACGAGACGGTCCGCGACGGCGCCGGCGACGTGGCGGTCAGCTCGCCACCGGACGACTGGTCGGGCCCGGTCGAGTACCTGGGGTGGGAGGAGTTCGTGCTCGTCCTCCCCGACGGCGATCCGCTGCTCGAGCGCGACGCGATTGAGCTCGGCCTCCTGTCCGAGCGGCGGTGGGTGCATTTCGCCCGCACCCACGGGATCTCCGAGATCGTCGACGTGTGCTGCGCGGCGGCGGGGTTCAGCCCCCGGGTGGCGGTCCGCACCAGTCAGGTCGCGGCCGCGCCGCTGTTCGCCGCCACCGGCCTCGGTCCCGCCCTGGTGCCCGAGCACATCATTCCGTCGGCCCTGCACCACCTCGCGCGCCCCGCGTCGCCGCGACCGGTCAGGGCCGTCTGCGCGTTCAGCCGGGGCCCGTGGACGCCGCTGACCCAGGCCTTTCTGGACACGCTGCGCGCATTCCCGTGGGGCCCCAAGCCGCCGGGCGCCACCGACCTCGCCTGAGACACGCGCTGCGCGGCGTGGTGTGAAACCGGCCCGACCGGGTAGATCTCGACTACCGCTGTCCGTCCGGCGCCGATGAGGCGCAGACAGCCGGATCGAAGATGGGACTGAACATGCCAGGGGGCATGAACCCGAACCCGGAGGTTGACGCATGTCCACGGCCGTAATCGTCATCATCATTGTTGCCGTCGTCGTCCTGCTGGCCTTGATGTTCGTGTTGCCGTGGGCGCGTGCACGTGCCCGCGAGCGAGCACGCGTGCGGGCACGCCAGGAAGAGCTCGGGCAGCGGCGCGACCACGCCGTCGCCACGCATCACGAGGCCGCCGAGCAGCGGTCCCAGGAGGCCGACGCGGCCGAGCGCCGAGCTCGCATCGCCGAGCAGGAGGCCGCCCGCCAGCGCGCCGAGGCCGAGCGCCATGAGGCACGCGCGGAGCGCCACGAGGAGGGACAGGCGGACCACGAGCTCGTCGCCGACGACGAGCGCGAGCGCTTCGCCGGCACCACCGCCGTCGACGACGACCGCGTCCGCGGGGAGCGCGACGAGCCGGCGCGCGTCGAGACCTCCCGCGTGGCCACCGACGACGACGAGCGGCGTCGGGCCTGACCAGCGGCGGCTGGGCGCGCGAGCAGGCACCGGGCGCGGCCGGGGCGGTCGCCGCGGGCGTCGGGTCGGCGTCGGGCGTCGGCGTCGGGCGTCGGGCGTCGGGCGTCGGCAAACGTCCCAAAGGGTGCCCGCTGACGGCGGGGTGGGGCGTTTGCCGTCGTGACGACGGCAAACACCCCGAGGGACTCGGAGGAGTGGTCGGTTGGGACGTTTGCCGACGGTTCTACGCCCGGGTGTTGCGCCCTGGGCAACGAAACCGACTGTGGAGACCAGACGTCCGACCTCGGCGACGGGGTCTGGTCTGGGAGGCGCGGATTCCCGACATCACAGACCAGACGTCCCCACATGGCCGGACGTCTGGTCAGTGGGGTCTGCCAGGACGGCCCCGCAGGCCGATCCCCCGTTCGATCGCCCGCCGTTTTCGCCCGGCGGCAGCGGGATGCACGGTTGCAAACCCGCCGCGCCGGCCGGGGACGCGCCGCCGAGCGTCGACTCAGAAGACCGGCAGCTCGCGGTAGTCGCCCCAGACCTGCTGGAGCGCGTGGACGATCTCGCCCTCGGAGACGCCGGCGCGGGCGGCGTCGAGCAGCAGCGGCATCAGGTTGGTGGTGCCGGCGGCGGCCTGCTGGATGGCCTGGAGCACGGCCTGCACGGCCTCGCCGTCGCGATGAGCGCGGGCGGCGCGCACGCGGTCGATCTGCTGGCCCTCGAGTGCCGGGTCGATGCGCAGGATGTCCGTGGCCTGCTCGTCGCCCTCGGTGTAGCGGTTGACGCCGACGACGGTCCGCCGGCCGGCGTCGATCTCGGTCTGCAGCTCGAACGCTGCGTCGGCGATCTCCCGCTGGGGGAAGCCGCGCTTGACCGCCTCGACCATCCCACCCAGCTCGTCGATCTTGCGGAAGTACTCGTAGGCCAGCTCCTCGAGCCGGTCGGTGAGCGATTCGACGAAGTAGGCGCCGCCGAGCGGGTCGATCGTGCTGGCCACGCCCGTCTCCTCCGCGATGATCTGCTGGGTGCGCAGCGCGATCCGGACCGCCTGCTCGGTCGGCAGCGCCAGCGCCTCGTCGTAGGAGTTGGTGTGCAGCGACTGGGTTCCCCCCAGCACGCCGGCCAGCGCCTCGATCGCGGTGCGCACGATGTTGTTGAGCGGCTGCTGCGCGGTCAGCGACACCCCCGCCGTCTGGGTGTGGAAGCGCATCCGCCACGACTCGGGCTTGCGCGCGCCGTGCGTGTTGCGCATCTCCCGCGCCCAGATCCGCCGCGCCGCCCGGTACTTGGCGATCTCCTCGAAGAAGTCGATCTGCGCGTTGAAGAAGAACGACAGGCGCGGTGCGAAGTCGTCGACGTCCAGGCCGCGCGCGACCGCGTGCTCGACGTAGGTCAGCCCGTCCTTGAGCGTGAACGCCAGCTCCTGGGCGGCGGTCGACCCAGCCTCGCGGATGTGGTAGCCGGAGATGCTGATCGGATGCCAGCGCGGCATGTGCCCCGCGCACCACTGCACCATGTCGGTGACCAGGCGCATCGCCGGGTCCACCGGGAAGCACCACTCCTTCTGGGCGATGTACTCCTTCAGGATGTCGGTCTGGATCGTGCCGCCCAGCCGCTCGGGCGCCACGCCCTGGCGCTCGGCCGCGACGACGTAGAACGCCAGCATGATCGCCGCCGGCGCGTTGATCGTCATCGAGACCGTCACGTCCGCCAGCGGGATCCCGGCGAACAGGGTCTCCATGTCCGAGACGGTGTCGATCGCCACCCCCTCGCGCCCGACCTCGCCCAGCGACCGCGGATGGTCGGAGTCGTGGCCCATCAGCGACGGCATGTCAAACGCCGTCGACAGCCCCGTCTGGCCGTGGTCGAGCAGATAGTGGAAGCGCTCGTTGGTCTGCTGCGCGGTCCCGAACCCGGCGAACTGGCGCATCGTCCACATCCGGCCCCGGTACATCGACGGGTACACCCCGCGGGTGTACGGATACTGACCCGGCAGGCCGATCGTCGCAGCGTCGGCGGAGAGGTCGCGCTCGGTGTACAGCGGGCGGATCTCCTCGCCCGAGAGCGTGGTGAACGGCGCGTCGCGCTCGGGCGTCAGACCGTACGCCGCCCGCCACTCCTCGTAGGAGACCGGAAGGTTGTCCAGCACGGTCATGGCAGAAGCTTAGCCCCGCAGATAGTTGGACGTCAAACTATTCCCGGGCTCGGGGCCGCTGAGCGGGCGGGCGCAGATCACCCACGATCGGGGGGTACCGCTGCACCATGCTCGGCGGGTATCGTGCCGCGCCATGTCCACGACCCCATCGCAGCGGGTGGCGCTGGTCACCGGCGGCGCCCGGGGGATCGGCGCTGCGTGCGCCCGCACCCTGGCCGCTGACGGCAAGCCCACCGTGATCTTCGATATCCGCGCCGAGCTGGCACGGGCCAACGCCCAGCGCATCGTCGACGCGGGCGGGCGGGCACTCGCGATCGAGGTCGACGTCCGCAGCTCGGACAGCGTGGCCGCGGGCGTCGAGGCGGCGCGCGCCGAGTTCGGCGAGATCGACGTGCTGGTCAACGTCGTCGGCTGGGACGAGCTCAAGCCGTTCGTCGACTCCGACGAGGAGTTCTGGCAGGAGGTGCTCGAGGCCAACTTCAAGGGCGCGCTGCGCGTCACCCGGGCGCTGCTGCCGTCGATGATCGACCGCGGCTGGGGACGGGTGGTCAACATCAGCTCCGACGCCGGCCGCGTCGGCTCCTCGCTGGAGTCCGTCTACGCCGGCGCCAAGGGCGCGATCATCTCGTGGACCAAGACCGTGGCCCGCGAGACCGCCCGCCTGGGCGTCACCGCCAACATCGTCTGCCCCGGCCCCACCGACACCGAGATGCTGCGCGACGTCGCCCACGCCCACCCCGACGCTGACAAGGTGCTCGAGCGCCTGGCCCGCGCCGTGCCGATGAAACGGCTGGCCCAGCCCGAGGACGTCGCCACCGCCGTGCGGTTCTTCGCCTCGGAGGGGACGTCGTACATCACCGGCCAGACGCTGTCGGTCAGCGGCGGCCTGACGATGGCCTAGGGGCCCCGAGGGCCCGGAGTGGCGTCGCGGCAGCTCAAGGCGCTGGTCACCGGCGCCGCCCGGCCCGGCGGGATCGGCGCGGCCGTCGCCGCCCGCCTGACCGCGGCCGGCCTGCACGTCGCCACCCTCGACATCGAGCCGGGGTGCACGTATCAGGTCGACCTTGCCGGCGGCGAGCTGCCGCCGCTGGACGACATCGATGTGCTCGTCTCCAACGCGGCGCTGATGTCGATCTTCGGCGCCGCGCACAAGCTCGACCTGGAGCGCTGGGAGCGCGACCTGGCGGTCAACCTGACCGGCGGCTTCCGCGTCGTGCGGGCCTGCCTGCCGGGCATGCGCGAGCGGCGCTTCGGGCGCGTCATCGTCATCTCGAGCTTCGCCGCCCGGTTCGGGATGCCGGCCCAGGTGGCCTACAGCGCCAGCAAGGCCGGGCTGCTGGGGCTGGTCAAGACCGTCGCCGCCGAGAACGCGCCGCTCGGCATCACCGCGAACGCGATCCTGCCGGGACTGGTGGCCAGCGCCGGCGCCGAGGCGGTCCCGGCGGAGATCGTCGAAGCCTGGCGCGAGCGCATCCCCACCGGGCGGCTGGTCGACGTCGCCGAGATCGCCGAGGCGGTCGCCTACCTGGCCTCGCCGCTGGCCGCCAGCGTCACCGGTCAGGAGCTGATCATCGACGGCGGGCAGACGCTCAACTCGCTCAGCGTGACCCGCAGCGTCGTGCGGGGCCGCGGCGCTCCGCCCGCCCCGTGAGCGAGCTGTCGCTCGACGGCCTGCGGGCGCGGGCGACCGAGGCGGTCCGGCGACGGTGGCCGACGGCGGAGATCGACGGGATCGAGCCGCTGCCCGGCGGGGTGTCGAGCCTGACCTTCGCCGCGCGGCTGCACCCCGCGGGCGGCTCCGGCGGGGCCGGTGGCTCCGGCGGCGACGTGCGGCGGGTGGTGATCAAGGTCGCGCCGCCGGGCCTGGAGCCGGTCCGCAACCGCGACGTCCTGCGCCAGGCACGAGCGATCGCCGCCGTCCACGGGGCGCCGGGGGTGCGCGTGCCCGAGGTCCTCGCCCGCGATGCGAGCGCGCCGCCGTTCTTCGTCATGGAGTTCGTGCCCGGGCAGTCCTATGAGCCCAAGTGGGACGTGAGCGACGCTCCGCCCGCGCCGGCGGTCATCGACGGTCGCGCCCGGGCGGCGGCGCGAATGCTGGCCCGCCTGCAGGCGGTCGATCCGGCCGCCGCCGGCCTGGTCGACGAGCCGGCGCTCTCCCCCGCTGACGAGCTCGACCGCTGGGCCCGGCTGTTCGCCACCGCCGGGGACGAGCTGCGCGCCGGCGAGGCCGAGCTCCGTCACGCCCTGGCGGCGCGCGTCCCCGCCGCGGCGCCGCGGACGGCGATCCTGCACGGCGACTACCGGCTGGGCAACATCCAGTTCGCCGGGCCGCGTCCGGCGGCGATCATCGACTGGGAGATCTGGTCAGTCGGGGATCCGCGCCACGACCTCGCCTGGCTGATGGCCTTCTGCGACCCCGGTCAGCAGCGGGTGCCACAGCGCGACGCCGCCAACCAGGCGGCGGCCGACGCGATGCCCACCGGCGACCAGCTGCTGGGCGAGTATCTGGACGCCGCCGGGCTCGATGTCCCGCCGGCTCAGCTGGACTGGTTCATCGCCCTCTGCCACTACAAGCTCGGCGCCACCATGACCGTGCTGGCCAAGCGCAACCGCCGTGCGGCCGTTCCCGACCCCGGGCTGGAGCTGATCGCCCGGACGACCCCGGCGATGCTGGCCGCCGCGCTGCGGTTGCTCGACCAGTAGTAGTGGCTGGGCCCGTCGTCCGAGAAGCCGGGGCCGGGCCTGGGCCAGATTCGTCGGCCGGCAAGGGTGAAAACCGTCAGCCGGCGAACGCGGCCTGCGCCCGGGCGGCGAGCCCGGCCGCGCGCGCCCGGCGCCGGCCCAATCGACCATCACCATCCGGTCGTCGTCGGTCGCCACGGCGTTGGCCATGACGAAGTCCGGGTGGGTGAACGCCTCGGGCAGCCCGGCGCCGTCATCGAGCCCGTAGACCGCCCGGCGCAGGCTCTCCGAGGCCGCGGCGCCGCGCGGCGCCGCCGGGCTCGCCCGGTCCTCGAGCAGCCGGGCCAGGGCGTCGAGCTCGGCCCGGGGCCCGCCGTCGGCCAGGTGGTGCCAGGCGCCGCCGGGCCGGGCCGCGACGCCCTCGTCCTCGGGAGCGATCGCCATCGCCTGCAGAGCGGCCAGCATCGCCCCCAGCGCCCGCAGGCCGCCGGCGGCCACGATCGCCGCCCGGCGCTCGCCGCGGGGGAGGCCGGCGACATGCTCGGTGACCAGCAGGGGCTGCCCCTCGAGCACCGATACGGGCTGGTCGGCGGCGACGCGCTCGGCCGGGTACTCGCGCCGCGCCAGCAGCCGCAGGATCGCCGCGTCCCCGTCGACGCGCTCGCGGGGGCGGCCGGCCGGGAACAGGCGGGCCACCCAGGCCGGGCCGTCGGCGGCGGGCGGGCCGCCGCTCATCCGCCGGCGGCCCGGCGCTCGGTGAAGCCGAACAGCCGTCCGGCGATCCGCCGAAGCTGCAGCTCGTCCGAGCCCTCGGTGATCCGGTAGCGGCGGTGGTGGCGGTAGATGAACTCGAACGGCAGATGCCGCGTGTACCCGGCCCCGCCGTGCACCTGGATGGCCCGATCGGCGGCGTCGCAGGCCAGCCGGTTGGCGCGGAAGTTGACCATCGAGACCTTGTCGCTGACGCTCGTCTTGGCGCCGGTGGAGGCGCCATCCCCAGCCTGGTCCATCTCCCACGCGGTCTTGTAGAGCGTGTTGCGGACCAGCTCGGCCTCGGTCTGGAGCTCGACCAGCTGCCACTGGATCCCCTGATAGTCGGCCAGCGGCTTGCCGAAGATGACCCGCTCGCGGGCGTACGCAATCGAGCGATCGATGCAGAACTGGGCGGCGCCCAGCGAGGAGGCGGCCTGGCGGATGCGATTCTCGTGCACGAACAGCTGCGCACAGTCCAGCCCCCGGTCGACCTCGCCGACCAGCGCCTCGTCGCCGACGCGCACGCCGTCGAGGGTCACCTCGCCGTGATCGGTGGGCATGTTGAACGCCCAGTGGTAGTAGGGGACCTCGAGGCCGGGCGTGTCGGTCGGGACCAGGAACGCGGAGATCCCCGCGGCCTTGCCGTCCGGTCCCGACGTGCGGGCGAACACCAGGACCGCGTCGGCGACGTCGATCCCGGTGATGAAGCGCTTGACCCCGTCGATCACCCAGCCATCGCCGCCGTCGGCGCGCCGCGCGCGGCTGGTCAGCCAGGTGGCGTCGCTGCCATGTTCGGGCTCGGTCAGCGCGAACGCGATCGCCACGCGACCGTCGACGAGGGGCTCGAGGTAGCGGCGCTTCTGCTCGGGCGTCCCGTACTCGTGCAGCACGAGCACGAGCGGCTCGTTGGCCACCACCGACGCCTCATGCGAGAGCTCGGCGTGCAGCCCCGGCCCGCGGTGGGCGAGGTGCTCGCGGATGAGCGCCATCGCCAGGTTCGAGCCGTCGCTGCCCCCCAGCTCGGCCGGGAACGGGTACCGGTAGAAACCGGCGTCGATCGACAGCCGCCGCGCCTCGCGCAGCAGCTCGTGCCAGCGCTGGGTGGGGACGCCGCCGCGGGCCACGTCGGTGCGCGAGAACTCCCGGCGGTGGTCAAAGAACTCCGGGTTGGCCTCCTGGATCGGGACCAGGTCGCGGTCGATGAACGCGTCGATCGCGCTCAGCAGCTCGGTGACGTCGGCGGGAATCGAGAGATCCACGGACGAAGGATTATCGTGTTCTGGAACACGATGAGCGTCCGGCCGATCGGCATCAACCACATCGCCTTCGAGGTCCGCGACCTCGACGAGGCCCTGGCCTGGTATGAGCGCTTCTTCGCGGTCACCCTGCGCGGCCGGCGCAGGACCATGGCTTGGATCGACCTCGGCGACCAGTTCATCGCGCTCAGCCAGGGCGATCCGGGCGCCGGCGACCGCGCCCGTCACGTCGGCCTGGTCGTCGACGACAAGGAGGCGCTGCGGGCCGCGCTGCGCGACGCCGGGATCGACGTGCGCGCGTCGGGTTCGTTGCGGGTCACCGACCCGAGCGGCAATCTGCTCGAGATCGTCGACTACCGCGACGTGCAGTTCTCCAAGACCGGCGCGGTGCTCGACGGCATGGGCCTGGCCGGCCTGGAGAAGTCCGAGTCCGCGCGCGAGGAGCTGCGGGCCAAGGGACTGCTGCCCGACTGAGTGAACCCGCCGGGCGCGGGTAGGCAAATGGGTGCGAGAGGACCCCGCCGGGGGGATCAGACCGCGACCGGCAGCGGCAGACGCCCGCCGGTCTCATCCAGTAGCGCGACCGTGGCGAACACGTCGTCGGTCCCCGACGAGTCCAGCTGATGGGGACGGCGGGTGAGCCAGTCCGCCAGACGGGTGCCGTGGATGTAGACACAGCGACCGTCGGTGACGACGCCGGCCGGGAAGTCTGACCAGATCACCACGACCGCCTGCACCCACATGCGGCGCCCGGTGAGCCGGTGCACGTCGTCGCGGAATGCGACCGCGTCGGTGACCGCCCGCGGGCGGATCCGCAGCACCTCGGGTTCGGCCTCGGGATCGGCCCGTCGCTCCACCCACGGCTCGCCGCCGCGCATCGTCACCGTGCCCTGCGGGTCCAGGCTCTGGAGCAGGATGACGCCGCCATGGCCGACGGCGACGTGATCGAAGGTCCGGTCAGAGCTGCGGACGTCGTGCAGGAAGCGCCAGCCGGAGCGCAGCAGCGGCCGGACGGCCGCCTCGGTGCGGCGGTCGGCCCGGGCGCCGCCCAGCGTGGCGTGCGCGCGAGCGGTCTGCGCGCCCTGAGCGGCGCGGACGAGCGCGATCCACGCGCCGGCGACGCCGCCGGCGACCAGGCCGGCCAGCCACGACAGGTCGTGGCCGTCGATGACCAGCACGACCACTCCGACGACCACAACGCCCAGCGCGACCAGGGCGCGGCGCAGCGCCGCGCCCGTCGGGCGCCGGGTCGCCCATCTCAGATCGTTTCGCTGGTTCGACATGCTCATCCAACGTCTATCGACCTGAGTCGTCATCTGCCTGAGTCCTTCGCCCCGTTTAATCCGTTCAATTGAGGAACGGATGAGCGAGGCCAGGACTTGTTCTACTGGTGATTGGCGGGCAGGCCGGCCTGCCGCAGCCGCCCGCGCTCGATCCGCTGCCCGAACTCGGGCATCAGCCCGCGTTCGCGGACGCCAGCCGCGCGCCCTCCACCAGCGCCGCCAGCTTGGCCCAGGCGATCTGCGGGTGCGAGCGACCGCCGAAGCCGCAGTCGGTGCCGGCGATGAGGTTCTCGGCGCCGACGGCGTCCGCGTAGCGGCGAATCCGCTGGGCGACCAGGCGCGGATGCTCGACCACGTCGGTCGCGTGAGTCACGACGCCGGGGATGAGGATCTTGTCCTCAGGGAGGGCGACGTCGCGCCACACCTCCCACTCGTGCTCGTGCCGGGCGTTGGCTCCCTCGATCAGGTAGGCCTGCGCCCGGACGCCGAGCAGGATGTCGACGAGGTGGGCGAGCTCGAGGTCGAACGCGTGCGGCCCGTGCCAGCTGCCCCAGCACATGTGGTACCGGACGCGGTCCTCGGGCACGTTGCGCAGCGCGTGGTTGAGCGCCTCGACGCGGACGCGGCAGCGCTCGCGGAACTTCTCCAGGCCCATCTCGATCCCGATCCGGTCCCACAGCGCGGGCAGCCAGGCGTCGTCGACCTGGAGCACCAGCCCGGCGGCGGCGATCAGCTCGTACTCCTCGCGCAGCGCCTCGGCCAGCGCGTAGAGGTACTCCTCCTCGGTGGCGTAGTGGACGTTGTCGCGGTAGACCTCGAGGCTGGCCGGCGCGGTGGAGGTCAGAAACGCATCCTCGCCGGGGCCCGCGGCCTGGAGCAGCTCGATCTCCCGCAGCACCGCCGCGTGGCCGCGGTAGGCGATCGGCCCGGTGCACACCCACCGCATCCGCCGGGGGGCGAGCCGGCCGGACGGCATGTAGAAGAGCCGGTTCTGCTCGGTGGCGTAGCGGTAGAAGTCGGCGAACTGGGCGCGGTCCTCGCCGCGGGCGACCAGCGGCGGGTCGTCGGAGGGCGGCTGGACCACGAAGCCGGCGAAGCGGTCGTCGGCGAACGACAGCCAGTCGCCGCCCTTGGTGTACTCGCCCTCGTTGACCAGATCGAGGCCGAGCTTGCGCTGGCGGGCGACCACCTCCCCCACCGCCTCGGTCAGCTGCGGCTCGCCGGCGGGCGGCGCGTCGCCGGGGAACGGCAGGCTACCGGCATGCGTGGTGAGGATCTGCCGGCCCGAGCGTCTCATCGCCGGCTTCGATGCTCTCATACAATCGCGGCCCGGAGGGACAGAGCGACGCGGAGGAGAGGACCATGGCGGACGCGCAGGTCAAGTTCTTGCTGAGCGAACGGGACATCCCGACGCACTGGGTCAACCTGATGGCCGACCTCCCGGGCGAGGAGCCGCCCCCGCCGCCACTGCACCCGGGCACCAAGGAGCCGGCCGGACCGGACGATCTCGCGCCGCTGTTCCCGATGAACCTGATCATGCAGGAGGTTTCGGTCGAGCCGGAGATCGAGATCCCCGACCAGGTGCGCGACGCGTACAAGCTGTGGCGGCCGACGCCGCTGTACCGGGCCCGGCGGCTCGAGCGCGCGCTCGACACCCCCGCTCACATCTACTACAAGTACGAGGGAGTGTCGCCGGCCGGCTCGCACAAGCCGAACACCGCGGTGGCGCAGGCGTACGAGAACGCGGCGGCTGGGATCAAGAAGCTCACCACCGAGACCGGCGCGGGGCAGTGGGGCTCGGCGCTGTCGTTCGCGTGCCAGCTGTTCGGGCTGGAGTGCGAGGTCTGGATGGTCGGCTCGAGCTACGACCAGAAGCCGTACCGGCGCTCGATGATGGAGACGTGGGGCGCGACCGTGCACCGGTCGCCTTCGGAGGTGACCGAGGCGGGACGTTCGCAGCGCGACCACCCGACCGGGTCGCTCGGGATCGCGATCTCCGAAGCGGTGGAGGTCGCCGCGCAGGATGCCGCTACGAACTACTCGCTCGGGTCGGTCCTGAACCACGTGCTGCTCCACCAGACGGTGATCGGCCAGGAGGCGCTCGCCCAGATGGCGCAGGCGGGCGAGGAGCCCGACGTCGTCGTCGCGTGTGTCGGCGGCGGCTCGAACTTCGGTGGTCTGGCGTTCCCGTTCCTGCGGCGCGTGCTCCGCGGTGGCGCGCGAACCCGGTTCGTCGCCGCCGAGCCCGCTGCCTGCCCGACGCTCACGCGCGGGGTGTATGCATACGACTTCGGCGACACCGTCGGCCTGACGCCGCTGATGCCGATGTACACGCTGGGACACGGGTTCGTGCCGCCGCCCGTCCATGCCGGCGGCCTTCGCTACCACGGCGACTCACCGCTGCTGTGCGGTCTCGTCAAGGCGGGGCTCGTGGAGGCGCGCGCGTACCGGCAGAACGAGACCTTCGACGCCGCGGTGCAGTTCGCGCGCACCGAGGGGATCATTCCGGCGCCCGAGCCGGCGCACGCGATCCGGGCGGTGCTCGAGGAGGCGCACGCCGCCCGCGAGGCGGGCGAGGAGCGCGTGATCCTGTTCGGCCTGTGCGGCCACGGCAATTTCGACCTGAGCGCGTATGACGCCTACCTGAGCGGCGAGCTTAAGGATCCGGAGTTCTCGGAGGCCGACCTCAGCGCGGCCCTCGCAAGCCTTCCCGAGGCGCCCGCGCTGAGTTAGCTGCCACTCGAGCCGCGCTGCGCGGGTGATCAGATCGAGGGAGTGCGGAGTCCCTCGAGCAACCGCCGCACGGTCTTGCCCATCTCGTCGCGCGCGGCCTCCTGATCGTCTGCGCGGGCGACGACCATCGCAGCCTCGTCGAGTGCGCCGAGCAGCACGTGCGCGACCGCGTTCGCCGGGGCTGGAATCAGTGCGCCCGAATCGATCGCGGCCTGGATCGCGGCCTCCAGCGCGCCGAGCGCATAACCGGAGTCGATCTCGCGCCACACGTCCCAGCCGAGCACGGACGGCCCGTCTACGAGCATGATCCGCTGCACCTCGGGCCTCGCGCAGGCATCCAGAAATGCTTCGCAGCCGATGACGAGCTCGTCCCACGGATCCCCGCTGGCCGAGGCGAGCGCGACCACCTGGTGCACGAGCTCCGCGCTCAGCTGGACGAGCAC
>DATAWL010000057.1:0-76317 GCA_036267215.1 Solirubrobacteraceae bacterium
TGGACCGGGCATCGCCCGTTTCGCGCGACGGTGGTTCAGAACGCGCGGTTTCCGCGCACCTCAGACCACGCACCCCGAATCGGCCAGCACCGTGGTCTGGAGTGCAGGCCGCGACGGCACCACACTGCGCACCCACTCGATAGCCCGCCGTTTTTCGCATCACCGCGACCGCTCGCACGGCCACAAACCCGCCGCGCCAGCCAGGCAGCGCCGGCACCGTCGCGTACCCTGATGCGAATGAATCCCACCGTCAGCGGCCTGGCCGTGACGCCGGTGAAGGCGATGCGCCTGCAACCCGTGGAGGCGATCGAGCTCGGCGAGCGGGGCGCGGAGGGCAACCGGCGGTTCTACGTGATCAACCAGGACGGCGACATGGTCAACGGCAAGCGGCTCGGCCTCCTGCAGTCGGTGGTGGCGACGTGCGAGGACGGCGAGCTCGCGCTGGGCTTCCCCGATGGCCGCGAGGTGCGCGCGCCGATCGCCTACGGGGACGAGCTGGCGACGCGGTTCTTCTCGCGCCCCCGAGCGGCCCGAGCGCTGAGCGGCCCCTGGTCCGGGGCCCTGTCGGAATATCTCGGGGCGCCGCTGCGGATCGTCGACGGAGGCAGCGCGGTCGACCGGGGACGGCAGGCGGCGGTGTCGCTCATCTCAGCGGCGTCGCTGCGCCATCTGGCCGAGCGGGGCGACGCCGACAGCGTGGACGGCCGCCGGTTCCGGATGCTGGTCGAGGTCGAGGGCGCCGAGCCCCACGAGGAGGATGAGTGGGTGGGGCGCCGGGTCCGGATCGGCGAGGCGCTGGTCGCGATGCACGGCCACGTCGGGCGGTGCATGGTCACCACCCGCAACCCGGAGACCGGGACCGTCGACTTCCCCACGCTCAAGCTGCTGGCCGAGTACCGGCTGGAGCACCCCAGCGAGGAGCCGCTGCCGTTCGGGATCTACGGCGAGGTGCTCGAGAGCGGGCCGGTGCGGATCGGCGATCCCGTCTCGCTCGACGGGCGGGCGTGAACCGCGATGACTGACGAGCAACGCGTCCGCGTCACCGTCGACGAGCACGTGGCGGTGGTCACCCTGACCCGGCCGGACAAGCACAACGCCCTCGACATCCCGATGTTCGACCAGATCGTCGCCGCCGCGCAGCGGCTCGCCACCGAGCCCGGCATCCGCGCGGTGGTGCTCCACGGCGAGGGGCCGAGCTTCTGCTCCGGGCTGGACGTGGTCAGCATCATGGCCGCCGGCGGCGGCATGGACGGGCTCACCGACCGCGTCCACGGCGAGGTCCCCAACTGGTTTCAGCGCGCGGCCCACGACTGGCTGGCGCTGCCGATGCCGGTGATCGCCGCGCTGCACGGGACCTGCTTCGGCGGCGGGCTCCAGATCGCGCTGGGCGCCGACATCCGCGTCGCCGCGCCCGATGCCCGGCTGTCCGTGATGGAGGTCAAGTGGGGCCTGGTCCCGGACATGTCGATCAGCCGCACCCTCCCCCGCCTCGTCGGGATCGACGTCGCCAAGGAGCTGACGTTCACCGGCCGGGTGTTCGACGGCGTCGAGGCGCAGCGGCTCGGCGTCGTCACCCGGGTGGCGGCCGATCCACTCGCCGCCGCCCGCGAGCTGGCGGACGAGATCGCCGCCCGCTCGCCCGACGCGGTTCGGGCGGCCAAGCGGCTCTACGAGGAGTCGTGGACCGGCCCGCCCGAGCAGACGCTGGCGCTCGAGGCCGAGCTCCAGCTGGGCCTGATCGGCTCGCCCAACCAACTGGCCGCGGTCAGCGCCGGATTCACCAAGGAGCCGGCGCAGTTCGTCGACCCGTGATCTCCGTCGCCCGGCGCTGCGCTGCGCTGCGCGACAATCGCGGGTGCGCGGAACGACAGGGCCGCGCCCACCCCGTGATAAGAATGGCGCCGGACACGCTCGGACGCGTCGTAGACGCCTCGGAAAGGAAACGCCCATGGCCACCGGAATCGGACAGCGGATTCGCCGCCGGGAAGACCCGCGCTTCCTCGTGGGCAAGGCGAACTACGTCGACGACACCAAGACCGAGAACGCCCTCCATGTGACGTTCGTGCGCTCGTACATCGCCCACGGTGCGATCACGTCGATCGACGCCGAGGAGGCCCGGGCGATGCCCGGCGTCCAGGTGTTCACGGCCGCCGAGGTCGACCTGGCACCGAGCCCGCCGCCCCCGATGCTCCAGGTGCACGAGAGCATGTCCCGGCCGCCCATCGCCGCCGACAAAGTCCGCTACGCCGGCGAGATCGTCGCCATCGTCGTCGCCGAGTCCCGGGCCGCGTCCGTCGACGCCGCCGAGGCGGTCATAGTCGAGTACGACCCGCTGCCCGCGGTCACCGACATTCGCGAAGTGGTCAAGGACGAGGTCCTCCTGTTCGAGGAGGCCGGCTCCAACACGTGCCTGCGCATCCCGGCCCAGCCCGACGAGAACCTGTTCGCAGACTGCGACATCGTCATCAGGGGCTCCAACGAGAGTCCCCGTCTGCTCGCCCTGCCGATCGAGCCGCGCTCGATCGTCGCCGACTTCGAAGACGGCAAGCTGACCATCCATCTGTCCACCCAGACCCCCCATCAGGACAAGGGGATGCTCGCCGGCGCCCTCGGGCTCGAGCCCGAGCAGATCCGGGTGATCGCCCCCGACGTCGGCGGCGGCTTCGGCGGCAAGGGGGCCGACCAGGAGGACATCCTCATGGGCTGGCTGGCCCGCGAGACCGACCGGACGGTCCGGTGGACCGAGACGCGCTCGGAGCACATGGTCGCCATGCACCACGGCCGCGCCCAGTGGGCCGATTTCGAGCTGGGCGGCACCAGTGACGGCACGTTGAGGGCCCTGCGGGTCACGTTGCTCCAGGACGCGGGCGCCTACCCGGGCCTCGGCGCGTTCCTGGCGGTGCTGACGCAGATGATGTCCTCCGGCGTCTACGACATCCCCAAGATCGAGGTCGACGTCACCTCGGTCGTGTCCAACTCGACCCCGACCGGCCCGGTCCGCGGCGCCGGTCGTCCCGAGGCCACCCAGATGATCGAGCGGGCGGTCGACATGTTCGCCGTCGAGTCCGGGATCGATCCCGCCGAGCTGCGCCGGCGCAACTTCATCGCCAACGACAAGTTCCCGGCCACTACCGCCGCCGGCGCCACCTACGACATCGGCGATTACGGAGGGGCGCTGGACCGCGCGCTGGAGCAGGCGGGCTACGAGGCTCTGCGCCGCGAACAGCAGCGCCGCCGCGACGAGGGCTCGCACCTGCTGCTGGGCATCGGCATCAGCGTCTACGTGGAGATCACCAACGGCATCGGCGAGAGCGAGTTCGGGGCGGTCGAGATCACCGAGGACGGCAGCGCGATCGTGCGGACCGGATCGTTCTCACACGGTCAGGGCCACGAGACCACCTTCGCCCAGATCGTCTCCGAACGAACGGGGATCGACCTCGACAAGATCCAGGTCGTCGCCGGCGACACCGACCGGATCCCGCGCGGCACCGGCACCTACGGCTCCAAGTCGACCCAGATCGGCGGCGCGGCGGCCGGGCAGGCGTCCGAGATCCTGGTCGACCGGGCCAGGGAGCTGGCCGCCGATGCGCTGGAGGCCAACCCCGAGGACATGGTGCTCGACCTCGAGACCGGCAGCTTCCACGTGACCGGATCGTCGCAGCCCTCGCTCGCCTGGGCGGACCTGGCCGGGCGCCTTCAGGAGGACGGCCGCCTGGCCGAGCTCAGCGCCGAGACCGACTTCAAGCCCGAGACGCCGACGTTCCCATTCGGGGCCCACGTCGCCGTCGTCGAGGTCGACTCCGAGACCGGCTCGGTCCGCCTGGATCGCATGATCGCCTGCGACGACGCCGGGCGGATCATCAATCCGCTGGTGGCCGAGGGTCAGGTCCACGGCGGGCTGGCCGCGGGCATCGCCCAGGCGCTGTTCGAGGAGGTCCGCTACGACTCCGAGGGCAACCCCCAGCACGCGAACCTGGTCAACTACTGCATCCCATCGGCGGCCGAGCTGCCCTCGTTCGAGCGCATCCCGATGGAGACCCCGACGCCGGTCAACCCGCTCGGCGCCAAGGGGATCGGCGAGTCGGGGACGATCGGGGCGACCCCGGCGGTCCACAATGCGGTGATCGACGCGCTCAGCCACCTGGGGGTGCGTCACCTCGGCATGCCGGTCAACGGCGAGAACGTCTGGCGGGCGATCCAGGACGGGCAGGGGTAGAGCGCTCTCAGAGCAGGTCGAGGAGGTCGGCCACCCCGGAGATCGCCGCATCCGGGCGCCGGCGCTGGGGAATGCCGTCGAGGTCGATCTGCCCGCTGATTCCGCTGCGCACCAGCACGGTGCGCGAGCCGCCCATCTTGCCCAGGGCCACGTCCATCCCCAGGTCGTCGCCGATGACGGCTATCTCCTCAGTGGGCACCCCCAGCCGAGCGTGCAGCGCGGCGACCGCGGCCCGCGAGGGCTTGCCGAGCACCCGGGGGCGGGCCCCGGAGACCTTGGCGATGGCCGCGGTGATCATCGCCCCCCGGCTGAAGATGATCCCGTTGGCCCCGGCGTAGCCGCGGACGTAGCTGGAGGTGAACAGCGGCGCGCCGTTGCCGGTGATCGCCCGTGCGGCCCGTTCGATCTCGCCCAGCGACACCTCCTGGAGGTGGGCGACGAACACCGCGCGGGCGTCCTCGTCGTCGGTGACCGCAACGCCCTGCGTCGCCATGTGACCGATCACTGACTCGGTGGCGAAGGCGTGGACCGGATGACGGTCGGGGTGCCGGGCCAGCCAGCTGGTCGCGCTGTCGACCGGGGTCAGCAGCTCCTCGTCGGTGACGTACAGGCCGTCCTCGCGCAGTCCCCGGGCGATCCGGGCCGACGGCACGTGGCTGCCGTTGGTGAACAGGACGAGCCGGCGACCCGAGGACCGGATGCGCTCGAGCACCTCCGCAGCGCCGGGCTGCGGGCGCCCGCGCCCGTCGGGGCCGCGGTGCACCAGGGTCCCGTCGATGTCGAACATGAACGCGCTGACGTCGTCGAGGCGCAGGCGGCGGTCAGGCACGGCGCCACACCACTCGCTCGCCGGGCGCGACGACCTCGACGCTGGTCAGCGCCGGGCGGCGCTGCAGCTCGGCCAGCAGGGTCACCAGCGGCCCCCGCCCCGGCCTGGCCGCCGGCAACGGACGGCGGTTGCCGCCGTCGCGGGCCGCCACCATGGCGTCGACCTGCTGCTCCGGCATGGTCAGGCGCAGCAGCAGCTCCTCCTGGGAGATGCGGGCGCCGAAGCGTCGGCGCGCGCCCTCGAGGCTGATCGGCTCCAGGGTGGCCAGCTGCTTGGCCTGCGGCCGGGCCAGCACCTTGTCGGCGATCGCCGGATCGACCGGGGCCGGCGGGTCGCCGTAGTGGCCCAGGAAGAAGCGGACGGTCTCGTCGGAGACGTTGGCCCAGCGCTCGCCGTCGATCACGTTGCGCGCGGCCTGGCTGGCGATGAACTGCGAGACCGGGGTGACGATGATCGGGTAGCCCATCTCGGCCCGCACCCGGGTGACCTCCTCGAGCACGGCGTCGAACAGCTCGGGCCGGCGCAGCTCGGCCAGCATCCGCCGGGTGGTGGTCACCATCCCGCCGGGCAGCTGGTGACGGTAGTAGGCGGCATCGAACTCCCGCGGGGCTCCGGCCGGCAGGCCCTTGGCCGCCGCCAGCTGCTCGAAGTGGCGGGTGACGATCGCCTGCTGGTCGAGGTCGAGGGGATGCGCGCGGCCGGTCGCCTCGAGGTTGGCGGCGGTGTTGACCGCCTCGGGCTGGGAGGTGCCCCGCGCCAGCGGCCCCGACGCGGTGTGCACCGCGGTGAACCCGGCGCGAACCCCCTCGACGTAGACCTGGGGGGCCAGGCCGACGGTGCAGTGGCTGTGCAGCTCCAGCGGCCGGCCGCCGGCGGCGGCCAACAGCGGCGGCGCCAGCTCGCGCACGGCGTCGACGGTGAGCAGCCCGCCCGGGTCCTTGAGGTAGAGCCGGTCCATCTCGGGGCAGTCGGCCAGCTGGGCGGCGATGTCCGCGTAGTAGCGGTGGGTGTGGACCTCGCTGATCGAGTAGGTGAGGCCGATCACGATCTCCTCCACCCCCTCGGCCCTGGCCATCGCCGCGATCCGCCGGATCCGAGCCGGGTCGTTGGACGGATCGGCGATCTGGAGCCGGCGCAGGCCGTTGCGGACGACGAGCCGGTACGCGAGGGCCATCACGTCCTCGTCGGCGGGCACCCACGAGATGAACCGCATCCCCGGCGTGATCATGCCCAGCGGGGTGTCGGGCATGGCCGCCGACACCAGCCGGATCCGCTCCCACGGGTCCTCGCGATGGAAGCGGACGCTGACCGCCATGTGGGTCGAGGAGGTGAAGTCCAGCGCGTGATACCCCGCCCGGTCCAGCGCGGGCGCGATGGCCAGCACGTCGGGCGTGGTCAGACCCGTGGCGCTCCACAGGCTCTGGTTGCCGTCACGGGTGGTGGTGTCGATGAACTCGATCGGGGTGGTCATGCCAGCACGTGCTCCAGCCAGCTCGTGGTCACCGCGCCGGCGCGGAAGTCGGGAAGCCCGAGCACGCTGATCAGCAGCGCGCGGTTGGTCTCGACCCCGTCGATGTCGAGGTCCTCGAGGGCGTCGAGCAGGATGTCGATCGCGTGGGCGCGGTCCCGGGCGTGGGCGATCAGCTTGCCCAGCAGCGAGTCGTAGTAGGGCGGCACGGTGGCGCCCGCCTGACAGTGGGTGTCGACACGCAGCCCCCGGCGCTCGGGAACGGCGAACAGGGTGATCGTTCCCGGGCTCGGCCGCAGGCCATGGGCGGGGTCCTCGGCGTTGAGCCGGCACTCGATGGCGTGACCCTCGACGCCCACGTCGTCCTGGCCGATCTCCAGCGTCGCGCCGGCGGCGATCTGGAGCTGCATCGCCACCAGGTCGAGATCGGTGACCGCCTCGGTGACCGGGTGCTCGACCTGAATGCGGCAGTTGACCTCCAGGAAGTACGGCTCGCCGGTCTGCGCGTCGATGATGAACTCGGCGGTGCCGAGGTTGCGGTAGCCGATTCGCTGCGCGAACGCCACCGCCGACTCCTGCAGGAGCGTCCGCGTGCCGGGGGCCAGCGCCGGGGCGGGCGCCTCCTCGATCACCTTCTGGAACCGGCGCTGCACCGAGCAGTCGCGCTCGCCCAGATGGAGGGTGTGGCCCTGCTCGTCGGCGGCGATCTGGACCTCCACGTGGCGGGCGGCCTCGATCAGCCGCTCCAGGTAGACCCGGTCGTCGCCGAACGCCGCGCCGGCCTCGCTGCGGGCCAGCCCCACCAGGGCATCGAGCTCGGCCTCGTCGTGCACGCGCTTGATCCCGCGGCCGCCGCCCCCGCCGGCGGCCTTGACCAGCAGCGGGTAGCCGATCTCCCCGGCCAACCTCCGGGCGGCCTCCGGATTGGCCACCTCGCCTCCGGGCAGCACCGGAGCGCCCGCCAGAGCGGCCTGCTCACGCGCGGCCAGCTTGTCGCCGGCGAGCTCGATCGCCTCCGTCGGCGGGCCCACGAACGTCAGCCCGTGCTCGCGGGCGCGGCGGGCCAGCTGGGGGCTCTCGGAGAGGAAGCCATAGCCGGGATGGATCGCGTCGCACTCGGTGGCCAGCGCCGCGTGGACGACGGCGTCGTCGCGCAGATAGCTCTGCGCCGCCGGCCCCGGCCCGATGCACACGACGCGATCGGCCAGATGCGCCGCCATCCCGTCGATGTCGGCCTCCGAGGCCCCGACGACGCATTCGAGCCCCAGCTTCCGGCACGCCCGCACGATCCGCACCGCGATCTCCCCGCGATTCGCGATGAACACGCGGTCCATCAGTCCGGCGTGATCCGAAACAGCGGCTCGCCGAACTCGACCAGCTGCCCGTTCTCCGCGACGACCTCGGCGACGACCCCGCTGACCCCCGCGGGCACCGAGTTCATCATCTTCATCACCTCGATGATGCACACCGTCGTGTCAGGCCCCACCTCCGCCCCGACCTCGACGAACGGCGTCGCGCCCGGCGACTCAGCCCGGTAGAACGTCCCGAGCATCGGCGACTCCACGGCGACCAGCCCGTCTTCGACTGCAGTCGGAGGCGAGTCATCGGACGGCGGAGCGGAGGAGGGTGGGGGCGTGTCCTCGACGGCTGGTCGGTGTTCTGATCCAGCCGCCGAGGACATGCCCCCTCCCGGCCCCTTGCGCACGTGCAACGAAAAGCCTTCGGTCTCAACACGCAGCTCATCCAGATCCGACTCGTCGATGATCCGCAGGATCTCCCGCACGTCGTCATCAGAGAGCGGCGCCATCGTTTATCTCCCGGCTCCAAATTTGCTCATGACGAGCGACAGTGCCGACGCCGGCTTCGGCGTGGCCGGGCGCTCCGGCAATCCGGTGACCGGCCGCGACTGGACGACGAACAGCTCGCCTGAGCGGTCGAACGCCCACTCGACATCCTGGTGGGCGCCGAAGTGGCGCTGGATCCGCTTCGCCAGGTCGAGCAGCGCGCCGATCGCCGCCACGTCGAGGCACGCCGCGCCGCGACGCTCGTCATCGACGTCGACGCGGGACGTTCCGTGGCCGTCGGGGGCCGCGACGTACTCGAGTGACTTGTCGGCGACCGTCTGGCGCACGATCTCGCCGGTGATCTTGGAGACCAGATAGTCGTCTGGTGTGACTTCTCCGCCGACGACGGCGAGCCCGAGCCCCCAGCTGGCGTTGATGGCGATCATGCTGGGGTCGCCGCTGACCGGATTGCAGGTGAACATGACGCCGGAGACGGCGGCGTCGACCATCAGCTGGACGGTGACGCCCATGGCCGGCTGCGCCGGCGCGCGGTCGCCGAGGTGCTCGCGGTAGCTGACCGCCTCGGCGCTGTAGAGGCTGGCCCAGCAGTTCTGGACGGCATCGCAGACGGCGCCGGCGCCGCGAACCCACAGGTAGGTGTCCTGCTGGCCGGCGAAGGTGGCCTCGGCGCTGTCCTCGCCGATGGCGCTCGAGCGCACCGCCACCGGCACCGAATCGCCGAGCCGGCCATATCGCACGGCGATCTCGTCGCGGAGCGCGTCGGTGAGCCGCTCACCCGCGCTGGTGCCGATCGCGAACCCGGGCGGCACCGGAATCCCGGCTTGCAGCAGCTCGCCCAGGCTGGCGCTCTTGCCGCCGAACCCGTCCGCGTCGCCGGCCCGGAGCTCCTCCAGGCCGCGGGTGTGCTGCGGCGCCGCCTCCGCCATCAACCGTCGCCCACGAGCGTCACCACTCCCGCGGACCCGTCGACGCGGATCCTCTGTCCGGTGCGGATCTGCGAGGTCGCCCGGCCGGTGCCGACGACCGCCGGCAGCCCGTACTCGCGGCACACGATCGCGGCATGGGACATGACCCCGCCGACGTCGGTGACCGTTCCCCTGATCTTGGAGAAGATCGGCGCCCACGCCGGCGAGGTGCTGCCGCAGACGAGGATCTCGCCCTCGCGGACGTCCGCGATCTCGCTGACCGAGCGCACCACCCGGGCCAGGCCCTCGACGGTGCCGGGCGAGGCGGCGGCCCCACTCAGCTCCGAGCCGCCGTCCTGCTGGCGGGCCCACTCGCGCACGCGCTCGGTGGTCACCCCCCACAGCATGATCGTCATCGGGTCGGTGATCTCGGCCGGGGCGACGCCCAGCGCCGGCGGCGGGGTCCACTTCGCCAGGCGCTCGAGCAGCTCCTTGCGCCGGGCGACGATCGGCGGCCAGTGCATCGGGCCCAGCGGCAGCCCGCCGGTCGCCCAGGTCAGCACCAGCTCGTCAAGCGCCACCGACACCTCGTGGCGGCCGAGGTGGAAGATGTCCTCGGCGTCCTCGAGGAAGCCGCGCGAGGCCAACAGCGCGCCGAACTCCCGCACCTTGTTCCACCAGCGGGTCAAGAACCAGTAGTCGCAGAAGAATTTGTGCTCCTCGACGTAGGGGAACACCGTCCGCGACAGTGCCAGCAGGTCGTTCCACGGCCCCCGGACCTCTTCGGGCAGCAGGTCGCCGTATTCCTGCGCCAGCCGCTCGCGCTCACGCTCGATCTCCTCGGTCGGGCGCTCGGCCGTCTCGCCGGAGCGCAGCCGGTTCACGTGGCCGACGATCGACGCGTACGGGATGCTGGGATCGTCGAGCCAGCTGCGGTAGTGGTGGGTCAGCCCGTCGCCGGTGGCCATGTTGAACCACGGGTCCTTGATCGCCTCCAGCTCGGCCAGCCACGCGCGGCCGGCCTCGGAGTCCGAGAGCTCGGCCTCGATCTGCTGGTGGGTGCGGTCCTCGGCGAACGCGCCGTCGACGCCGGACTCGATCGCCAGGCGGGCCAGCCGGCGCAGCTCGGCGTCGGGACGGAACAGCAGCACGTCGATCCCGGCGACCATCTGGGCGATGTGCTGGTCCGGGATGTCGGGCAGGTTGTCCTTGCACAGCTCGGCGAAGGTGGCGTAGGCGCCGTAGCCCAGCAGCAGGAACTCGAAATGGTGCTGCCACATGAGGTCGCCCAGCCGCAGGCAGCGGCCGTAGGCTTCGAGCACCTCGTAGAACGCGGTGTTGCGGTCCTCGGAGAAGGCGACCTCGTCGTCCTCGTATTCGGGCAACCCGGGGACCTCGAGCGCGTCGAGCTCGGCGATGAGCGCGCGCATCTTGTCCTTCCACTTGCCGTAGAGCTCGGGCCAGTTGGCGTAGTAGTGCCCGGCCCGCTTCTGGAAGTAGCCGGCGCGCTCGGCGATCTTCTCCGGGTCGGTGACCGGATTGCCGGAGATGTAGATGTAGCCGTTGACGCAGCGGTAGTCGATGCCCATGGCCGGCGGTACGGCGAACACGCGGTTCTGCCAGGACCCGACGGCCTGGTAGGGCGAGTCGATGCAGATGACGTCGAACGCCGGGTGCGGGATCGGGAAGTGCATCGAGTTCCAGAACCAGAAGCGGTTCTCGTCGGCCTCCCGCCGACGCTCGTCGAACAGGGCGTAGTAGGGGTACATCTCCTCCCAGCCCTCGCACCCCTCGGGCGTCTCGATCGAGTATGGGCTGGGGAACGAGCCGGTCTGGGTCGCTGTCGTCGTCATGCGGTCATCCCTCTCCTCGGCCGTCGGTTCCTCGTGCCACGGATCAGCCTCGGCTTATACGGGACCGTGAGCATGCAAGTCAACCAGCTTGCCGCGTAGCGCAGTCCCGCTTGCGCGCCGGTGCCGTGCGCGCGCGCCGGCGCCGGGCCGATAGGGTCCGCCGATCAAGCAAACGAGGAGGGTGGCGATGGCGAGGTTCCTGCTTGTCCACGGTGCGATGGGAGGCGCATGGGTGTGGGAGCGCGTCATCACGGGTCTCGAGGACTGCGGCCATGCGGCGCGAGCGATCGACCTTCCCGGACAGGGTGCCGACACCACGCCGCTGCCCGAGATCACCCTCTACCGCTACGCCGACGCGGTATGCGAGGCGCTCGATGACGGCGGGGGACCCAGTCTGCTCGTCGGCCACAGCATGGGCGGCATGGTCGTCAGTCAGGCGGCGTCTCAGCGCCCGGAGCTCGTGATCGGGCTCGTCTACGTTGCCGCCTTCCTGCCCCAGCGCGGGCAAAGTCTGATTGACATCACCCAGCTGCCCGAGGCGGCCGGCGACTCGGTTCAGGCGAACATCGTGGTCGAGGGCGAGCCGCCGGTGGCCACCATGCCACCCGACCGTGCCCCAGAGGCGCTCTACCACTGCGCCAACGAGGAGCAACTGGCGTGGGCGATGCCCCGGCGCGGCAGTCAGCCGGTCATCCCGTTCACCCAGCCGTTCACCCCGCCTGAGGACACCGCCGCGTTCGATGCCCTTCCCCGCGCATATGTCACCTCCCTGCAGGACCGCGCCATCAAGCCCGCCGTGCAACGACGTATGTTCGAGGCCGCCGGTGCGGCACCGGTGATCGAGATCGACACCGATCACGCCCCATGGCTGAGCCGGACCGAGGAGCTCGTAGCCGCGCTGCATCGCATCGCCGGAGAGTTCGCCTAGGGTTGAACCGTTCGCTCCTCACCGTGGCCGGCTCGTCGTTCACGCTCGGCTGGTACTTTTCACCGTAACAACGGTGTGAGCTCGGGATACGCACTGCTGTCCAACGATTTCTGCAGTGCCAGACAAGCCCCCGGGGAATCACCAGGGGTAGCATGCGCGGCCTCGTCGTCGCCGGAGCGGCCCTGCCAATCCCTCTCTCGCCTTGCCGCGAACCACATCAGGCAGGGTCACTCCGGCGGTCGCGAGGAATCAATCGGACAAATTCCCCTGACAGGAGCGCCCTCACCGTGGAAGTGTTGCTGACGAGAGGCTTGCGGCCTCTCCCCAAATACGATCTCGGAAATCCATGGGCGGACTTCCGCATGCCATCCTCGACTGCCCTCTCCGGGCGTACGGTCTCAATCACCCTCGACGACGGCACGGAGATCGAGTACAGCTTCGATGCCGACACCGTGACATCCCGACCCGAGGGGCAGGACGCGGGCGCCCCCGCGACCTACGATGCCGTTGAGCTCCGTCCGGACATCTACTTCGTGCAGATTCCCGGCGCGGACCTCGACTCGACGACATCGCTCGCCCTGAACCTCGGGGCGGATTCCGGCGTGATGGTGACCAACACGCTGGTGTACGGCGACGACCGCACCGACCTGCGCCAGGTCGTCTGGCCCTTCGTCGTCACCGGATCGCACGGCGTGCTGCCCGAGATCTCCGACGAGTTGGTGGGCAAGCGGGCCTACGCGGAGTACGCCGACGGGCACACCGCCGAGCACATCTACGTCAACCCTCGCCGATTCGGCTGGCAGGGGTTGGGGAAGTTCGAGTACTCGGGCTCCGAGCT
Organism: Solirubrobacteraceae bacterium; assembly: GCA_036267215.1. Taxonomy (GTDB): domain Bacteria; phylum Actinomycetota; class Thermoleophilia; order Solirubrobacterales; family Solirubrobacteraceae; genus Palsa-465. The sequence goes on from DATAWL010000057.1 coordinate 12,843, forward strand.
CGACGACTCCACAACCTGGAAGCTCGCCGAGGATCTCTACCTCTTGACCTGGGTCGAGGAGTGGCAGGCCGTGGCGGCCGTCCTACTCATGGACTTCGATCAACTGCGCAACGTCGGCGTCCTGTTTGGCCGCGACGACAACGGCAAGGTCCATACGCTGTGCGGCGCGCGACTGGCCAAACTCGGAGCGGTGTCCTACCCCGCCGGATACGAGCCTCCGTACACTCGGCCGTCCGAGTCCTGACAGCCGAATGCGATTCGCATCGCCACCCGGGCGCCCGCCGCAGCGCCGGACCGCTGCGCGCGTACGGGGCTCAGCCGCGGTTTGGGGCTCCCCGACCGGCGCCGCACCTCCGCGGGACCCACCCCGCATAAGTACCAACCTACCCGGAGAATACGCCTCGACACCCTCGCGGTCGGGAAGTATCTTCTCGCGCTCGTAGCTGCCGCCGCCGTCTAGCTACGACCGGCTCGTGATCATTTGCCTGTTCCGCTGAAGGGGAGGACGTATGGAGACACTACAGACGAGGGGCATCCGCCCCTCGCGGCCCTATAACCTGCGGAGCCCCTGGGGGAACAATCGCATTCCGTCAACCGAGGCGCTCACCGGCCGGGAGATCGCCCTCGAGCGTGATGACGGCGCCACCGTCACACTCGCGTTCACCAGTGACACGGTGACCTGGCGAGACGGCGCAGACGAGCCCGAGCAACAGGCCGCCTACGATGCCGTCGCAGCCCGTGACGGCGTCTACTTCATCGACTTCCTCCATGCAAATAGCGACCTTTTGACCTCGATCATTCTCAATGAGCGGACAAACGGCGCCGTGCTGATCCGGCACACGATCGTCCGCGATGATGGACGGGCGGACCTTCAGCAGGATCTCTATCCCTGCCTCGTCGCCGGCACCGACGGCGAGCCACCCACCCTCTCAGGTGATCTCGTCGGCAAGCGTGCCTATGCGGAGTACGCCGATGGGCACGCTGTCGAGCACGTCTACTTCAATCCACGACGGATCGTGTGGCAGGGGCTTGGCCGCTTCGACTACTCGGGCTCGGAATGTGACCACGCCACTATGTGGAAGATCGACGATCAGCTCTACCTGCTGACCTGGGTCGAGGAGTGGCAGGCCGTGGGCGCCGCACTGTTGCTCGACTACAGCGCCCTACGCAACGTCGGGGTCCTCTACGGGCTCGACGACAGCGGATTCGTGCACACCCTCTGTGGCGCCCGCCTTCAGCTGCTGGCCGACCTGAGCTATCCCCCGGGATACCTGCCGGGCGGCATGAACGGCGAGGCGATATGAGGTCCACCATGTTCCAGCGACTCTCCATCACTCCCCGCCAGCTGCGTCGCTTCCTGGTCGGCGTCATCGTCGCCACCGCCCTTGCCGGCCTCGCCGGCTGTGGCTCCTCGAGCCAGAGCAGCACCAACCACACCGTGAGCATGGGCCTCCAGGCCGGAGAGCCCATCAATTATATCTTTCCGTTCATGACATCTCAGTATGTCAACCAGTCGAACATCTACCCGTTCCAGTACCAGATGTACCGGCCGCTGTACTGGTGGGACGGGAGCCCGTACCAACTGAACGCCGCCAGATCGCTGGCATCGCCGCCCGTGTTCAGCGACGGCAACAGCCAGGTTGCAATCAAGCTGAAGCCCAACTGGCAGTTCTCTAATGGCGAGCACATCGGCCCGGCGAACGTCGCGTTTTTCCTCAACATGCTCGTCGCGGAGCGCACGAAATTCTGGATGTACCTGCCCGGCGCTTTCCCGGACACGCTCGCCTCGATCAGTTACGACAACGCGGCCGACACCATCACGCTGCACCTGAAACACAGTGTCAACCCGACCTGGTTCCTCGAGAACCAGCTGACGATGATCACGCCGTTCCCGACGGCGTGGGATCTCAGCGGCCCGAACGCGAAGGCCGACTGCGCGTCGGAGAACGCGGCGGTCGCCGCCAAGTCGTGCCCGGCGGTCTACAAGTATCTGAGCAGCCAGGCGGCCAACACAGGTTCCTATGCGACCAACTCGCTGTGGCAGATCGTCGACGGACCGTTCCGCCTGAGCAAGTTCACCCAGGGCGGGACCTCCGCGACGCTCGTCCCCAACAAGTCCTATTCCGGCACGCCGAAACCGAGCATCTCCCAGCTCGTGCTGGACGTGGCGACCTCGGATGCCGCGGAGTTCAGCCTGCTGGAGTCGCACGCTCTCACCATCGGATACGTGCCGTTCGCGTCGGCCCCCACCAAGCCGGCCAGCGCCTCCACCCCATCGACCAACCCCGTCTCGGGCTACACGTTCGAGCCGGTGACGCCGACGTGGTCCTACAACGATCTGTTCTGGAACTACAACAACCCGCAGCTGGGACCGCTGCTGCACCAGCAGTACTTCCGCCAGGCGATGCAGTCCCTCGTCGATCAGCAAGGCGACATCGAGGCCGCCCTGCGCGGGTACGGCTACCCGGACTTCGGACCCAATCCGCCGCAGCCCGACAACCCGTTCGAAACCGCCTACGAGAAGAGCAGCCCCTTCCCGTTCAGCGTGGCCCGGGCCAAGGCCTCCCTCACTCAGAACGGCTGGAGCGTCCCGGCGAGCGGTACGGCGACGTGCGTCCGAGCCGGAGCGGGATCCGGCGAATGCGGCGCCGGAATCAGCCAGGGTGCGAAGATGCCGAGCATCAAGCTCCAGTACAACACCGGCAGCCAGGCCTGGGCGCTTGAGATGACGAGCCTGCAGTCGGCGGCCTCCCAGGTCGGGATCCAGATCACCCCGGTGGCGACGCCGGAGTCCAATATGGCTCAATACTTCGCCGGGTGCGCGCCCAAGCAGGCGACGTGCGCGTGGCAGATGATGTACCTGGGCACGCCGGAGACCGACACCGGCACCTTCTTCCCGGAGACCGGGGTCGTGTTCCGCACGCATGCGATCTTCAACGTGTCCAACTACACCAACCCCTATGTCGAGTCGCTGTTCGACAAGGTCTACAGCCAACCGGGAGACGACGCGCTCAACACCCTCGACGACTACCTCACGCATACCGCGGCGCTGCTGTGGGCACCGGTGCCCGTCGCGCCGTTGTATGAGGTTTCCCAGAATCTCAAGGGGTACACGCCGAGTCCGATCTACGTGCTGGAGCCCGAGAACTGGACGTTCTCCAACTAGGAGTGCGCCGGTGATCGCCTACATCGGACGTCGCTGCCTCCAGGGGCTGCTCGTCGTCCTGATGGTGACCGTGATTGTGTTCGGACTGTTGCACGCGCTGCCGGGCGGACCGGCTCGAGCGGTACTCGGTGAGAAGGCCAATCCCACCGAGATCGCCGCCTTCAGCCGAGCCAACGATCTCGACAAGCCGCTGCCCGTCCAGTACGTGCTGTGGCTGGGGAAGATCGTGCGAGGCAACCTCGGCTACTCGTACACGCAGAACCAGAGTGTGATCTCCCTGATCGGCCAGCGCCTCCCGAAGACGCTGGTCCTGACGACCCTATCGTTGCTCGTCGCGCTGGTGCTCGGCATACCGCTGGGCATGCTGCAGGCGGCTCGCCGTGGCGGGCCCGGCGATCGCTTCGTGACGATCGCCAGTCTGGCGGCGTACTCAGTGCCCGTCTTCTTGGTCGGGATTCTCAGCGTCTGGCTGTTCGCGGTGCGCTGGCGTCTGCTCCCGGCGCAGGCCCCGCAGGGGACATCGGTCATCGAGATCCTCAGCGATCCGCAGGGCCTCATTCTTCCGGTCCTGTCGCTCGGACTCGGCTCGGTCGCCGTTTTTAGCCGCTACATGCGATCGTCGACGCTCGAAAACCTCGTCCAGGATTACGTCCGCTTCGCGCGCGCCAAGGGAGCCAGCAGCTCGCGCGTCCTGATGCGCCACGTGGCCCGGAACGCGCTGGGCCCGATCGCGACGCAACTCGGGCTGTTCTTTCCGGTGCTGCTGGCCGGCACCGTGATCACCGAGACCGTGTTCAACTACCCAGGCATGGGGCTGCTGTTTTGGAACGCTGCCACAGCGCGCGACTATCCGATCGAGCTCGGCGTTGTTCTCGTCGTCGCGGTCGCCACCGTCGTCGGCTCGCTGCTGGCCGACGTGACGTACGCCGTACTCGATCCGCGAATCCGCTATGGCAGTGGTCGGACGTAGACCCGCCGGCCCCGAGGCCGGGAGCCCGGCAGTCGCGAGCACCGGCGCCGCAGGACCGGCGCCGGTCGACGCGGCTCTAGCGCAGATGCCCCAGCGGCCGCTGTCGCCCTTGCGCCGCCGGCTGCTCGCGCGGATGGGCCGTAACCGGATCGCTTTCGTCGGGGCCGGCGTGCTCGTCCTCATCATCCTGTTCTGCTTTATCGGCCCGCTGCTGTACCACACCGACCAGACCCACGTGGAGTTTGGCGCGGCCAACCTCTCGCCCGGCACAAAGGGGCATTCGCTCGGAACCGACCAGAGCGGCTACGACGTGCTCGGCCGGCTCATGGCTGGAGGTCAGACCTCGCTCATCGTGTGCGTCTCCTCGGCGGCACTGGCGGCCACCGTCGGAAGCCTCGTCGGCGCGATCGCCGGGTTCGCCGGCGGGGTGATCGACTCGATCATCATGCGGTTCACCGATGCTCTGCTGTCGCTCCCACAGCTGTTCGTGGTGATCGTGGTCGCCACGATGATCGTTCCGTCGCGCCTGAGCCTGATCATCCTGATCGGCGCCCTGTCGTGGTTCAGCACGGCGCGCCTCGTCCGCGGCGAGGCGCTTCGGATCCGCAACCTCGAATACGTCGACGCCGCGCGTGTGGCCGGGGCGCGGTCGAGCAGCACGATCTTCCGCCACGTCCTGCCCAACGCCGTCGGTGTGATCGTCGTGTCGACGACGTTCCAGGTGGCGGATGCCATCCTGCTGCTGGCGTCGCTGGACTTCCTCGGGCTCGGGATCCCCCCGCCGGCAGCCAGCTGGGGGGGCATGCTCACCTCCGGTCTGGACTACATCGCCGACGGCTACTGGTGGCTGATAGCGCCGGTCGGGGTGCTCATCGTGATCACGGTGACCGCGGTGAACTTCATCGGCGAGGGCCTGCGCGACGCGCTCGAAGTCCGCCTCAGGGAGCGCTGAGCCCGGTGGACGAACTGCTCCGGATCGACGGCTTGCAGACTCACATCAAGACGAGCCGCGCGACGGTCGTGGCCGTCGACGACGTGTCGCTCACCGTCGCCGCGGGTCAGACGGTCGGCATCGTCGGCGAATCGGGGTGCGGGAAATCGATGACGGGTCTGTCGATCATGCGGCTGCTGCCGCCGGGGGGCAGGATCGTAGGCGGCGCGATCGCGCTGGGTGGCCGCGATCTGACCAAGCTGTCCGAACGAGAGATGCAGTCCGTGCGCGGCCGGGACGTCGCGATGATCTTCCAGGATCCGATGACCTCACTGAACCCGACTATGACGGTCGGCGATCAGGTTGCCGAGACGCTCCTGATCCATCGTCAAACCCCACGCAAAGAGGCCGAAGAGCGAGCCGCGGAGATGCTCAACCTGGTCGGCGTTCCCCGGCCGCGTGAACGTCTGAAGTCTTATCCACATCACCTATCAGGGGGCCTGCGCCAGCGCGTCGTGATCGCCACCGCCCTGGCCTGCGAGCCGAAGCTGCTCGTCGCCGACGAACCGACCACCGCGCTCGACGTCACCATCCAGAACCAGATCCTCGCGCTCCTCGAGGATCTGAAGAGCCGTCTGAACATGGGCCTGATCCTCATCTCCCACGACATGGGGGTGATCGCCGAGTGCGCCGATCAGGTCCTGGTCATGTACGCCGGACAGGTCATCGAAGTCTCCGATGCCTCCGGCCTGTTCAGCGCCATGCGCCATCCGTACACCCAGGCGCTGCTCGAATCGATCCCGGACCTCGGCACTGACCGCAACCAGGTGCTCTACAGCATCCCGGGACAGCCGCCCGACCTGTCGGCCCCCGCCGAGCACTGCCGATTCGCGCCGCGCTGCCGTCACGCCCAGCCGCGATGCCATCGCGAACGGCCCGACCTGACCGACGACGACGGTCACCTTTACGCTTGCTTCTACCCGATCGAGGGGCCGGTGCCCGCGGCGCATCGGCTGCCGGGTGACGCCGCCGCCACACCGGGCGCGGCCGGCGCCGCGCCCGCCGCGGGCCGGGAGCCGCTGCTCGTTCTCGACCACGTGACGCGGGAGTTCCCGATCAGGCGCGGCGTGCTCCAGCGGTCATCCGGGTCGGTCAAGGCCGTATCCGATGTGAGCCTGAGCGTCGAGCGCGGCGAGACCCTCGGTCTCGTCGGAGAGTCGGGCTGTGGGAAGAGCACGCTGGCCCGGCTCATCCTGGCGCTCGACCGGCCCGACAGTGGCAGCATCCAGTTCGCCGGCGAGGACCTGTCCCGCCTGCGCGGACAGCAACTCCGGCGCCGCCGCGGCGATCTGCAGATGGTCTTCCAGGATCCCTATGCGTCGCTCGATCCCCGTCTCCGCGTCGCGCCGATCGTGCGCGAGCCACTCGCGTCCCAGGGCACCGGCACGCGCCGCAGCCAGAACGACCGCATTCAGGCGCTCCTGGCCGAGGTCGGCCTGCCCGCTCAGGTGATGGATTACTACCCCCACCAGTTCTCGGGAGGGCAGCGTCAGCGCATCGCCCTGGCGCGCGCGCTATCGGTCGAGCCCCGGCTCGTCGTCGCCGACGAGCCCACCTCGGCACTCGACGTCTCGATTCAGTCACAGGTCCTCAATCTCATGCGCCGGCTGCAGCGCGAGCACGACCTCACCTACGTCGTGATCTCCCATGATCTGGCCGCGGTGCGCTATCTCGCCGATCGCGTCGGGGTCATGTATCTCGGCAAACTCGTCGAAGTGGGCCCCGCAGACGCGATCTACCAGCGACCGGCGCATCCCTACACCGCCGGCCTGCTCGCCGCCGTCCCCGCGGTGCAAGTAGGATCGCGCCGCGAAGGGCCGCGGGTGACGCTGCGCGGGGAGCTCCCGTCCGCGGTGGATCCTCCATCGGGCTGCCGCTTCCGGACGCGATGCCCGCGGGCCCAGGAGCTCTGCTCCCAGCAGGAGCCGCTCCTGGTCGCCCACGATCCCGCCGGGCACCGGGCGGCATGCCACTTCCCGCTGCAGTCACCGGCATCGGAACCGGTTCCAGCATGACGCGTTCGTCACAGCATGCGATGGCGACCAGCCCACCGATCGCGGACTTCACCATCCCGCCGGCTCAGCACCTCGCCGGGATGGGCGCGAACACGATCGCCCACTGCGGCCTGCCGGAGCCCGGGTGGGCCCATCGCCACACCTTCTACATGATCGTGTACATCGCCCGCGGCCGCGGCGAGCACGTAATCGACTGCAAGCGCTACCCCCTGCGGCCGGCGAGCCTGTACTTCGTGCGCCCCGACCAGGTCCACGCCTGGGTCTACCAGACGCTCCCGGTCGGGTACACGCTCTCGCTCTCTGAGCAGGTTCTCAGGGCGAAGACACAGCCCGACAGCGGCGTCCACAACCTCGGTCTGTTCGAGGATCTGGCCGACGCCGGGCAGTTGGAGCTGTCCCCCGGTCAGGCTCGCTCGATCCGATCGGTGTTCGAGGAGATCGTGAGCGAGTACGAGGACGGCCGGACGGGCTATTCCTCGGTGATGCACGCCTATCTCCACGTGCTGCTGACGCGCGCGCACCGAGTGCTGGGTGACCGGGGGCCCGACATGCGCGAGCTGTGCTCGTCGCGACCCCTGGCGAGACGCTTCACGGACCTGGTGACGCGCTCCGGAGGCCGGACGCAACGGGTCCACGAGTACAGCGAGCGTCTCGGCGTCACGCCGAGCCACCTCGCCGAGTCGGTCCGCGAGGTGACCGGTCGGACCCCGGGCCAGATCATCCGTTCGGCGCAGATCGCGGAAGCGAGCCGGCTGCTCCGCTACACCGACAAGACGATTGGCGAAATCGCCTACGACCTCGGGTTCAAGGACGCCGCCTACTTCGGCCGCTTCTTCAAGCGAGAGATGGGGATGACCCCGGGCGAGTTCCGCCGCGAGATGTTGACGATCACCTTGGGAGCGGTGCACACCGCGGAAGCGGCGCCGGCGCTCGCCAAGTGACCCCCGAGGCGGCGACGCCCGTCGCCAACCGCTGTTGACCAAACCGATCCAGGATGGAGGTCTGCCTGATGGCCAGCCAGTACGAGAAGTACATCGTTCGCCGCCCGATCCACGAGGCGCCGCCGAACGAACTGCGCGTTCCCGGTGGCAACCCGGGTGTGACCCGCTCGGAGACATGGATGAGCTCGGTTCAGGCGCCCGGGGCGCCGCTGCACATCATGTGGGGGATCATCCACGCCGTCCCGGCCAACAACCCCTACGTTGCCGCGCACGACCATCCGTACGACGAGGTCCTGTTCTTCCAGGGGTTCAACCCCGGCGACACGCTCGATCTCGGTGCGCGCTTCGAGCTGATGCTCGAGGACGAGCCCAGCATCATCGACACCACATGCTCGATCTACATCCCGGCCGGGATGAAGCACAACCCGCTGACGGTGCTGAGCGTCGATCGACCGTGCGGCCTGGCCGCCATCTCGCTCGACGGGCTCTACCGGACGGAGGGGTATGTGACGGCGGCGGACGCGACGCCCGTCTAGGCCGCGCCCCACCGCGCGGATCGGCAAGACACCGTGCGCGCGATGACTGGACCGGGCAGGGGAGGCGGCGGTAGCTTGACCGTCGTCTCCTGAAACAATGGAAGGGGAGCGTCTGTGGGCGAGATCGAGGTGATGGCCACGTACTGGACCGTGAGCGGTCCGGTCAAGGTCCACTTTGGGCGGGAGTGGAGCACGTTCAGCTGGCCGGACCGGTGCGCGCAGGCGCAGCGCGTCGGCTTCAGCGGGCTGGGGCTGTGGCACGCCGACGTCGAGCATCAGCTGGAGACGACGACGCTGCAGGAGATGGCCAAGGTCTTTCGCGACCACGGGCTCAAGTATCTGGAGGTCGAGTTCCTCGCCGACTTCTTCGCCGAGCCGGGCACCCCTGCACGCGAGGCGTCGGACATCCAGCGCCGGCGGCTGTTCGACACCGCGGCGGCGTTCGACGCCCACCACATCAAGGTCGGCAACATCCCCGAGACCCCGTGCGAGCTCGATCGGGTCATCGAGGAATACGCGGCCCTGTGCGATGACGCCGCCCAGCACACCAACGCCCGGGTCGCCTACGAGATCATCCCGTTCGACCCCAACGTCGGCACGCTGGAGGCCGGTCTGGCGCTGGTCACCGCCGCCGACCGGCCCAACGGCGGGCTGGCGATCGATACCTGGCACATGGGCAAGCTGCGCATCCCCCCCGCGGAGCTGGCGAAGATCCCGGCCAGGCATCTCGCCTGGGTGGAGCTGTCCGACGGGCGGCAGGAGTACATGGACGACAAGCTCGACGAGGTCATCAACCACCGCGAGCTGCCCGGCGAGGGCGAATTGGACCTCGTCGGGTACGTCGGCGCGCTGCACCAGGCCGGCTATCCGGGGCCGTGGGGCGCGGAGATCCTGTCCGAGAAGCTGCGCAACCTGCCCATCGAGCGGGAGTTCGACCGTGCATACGAGACGACGCTGGCGCAGGTGAGCGCCGGCGTCGCATGAGAGAGGAACGACGATGAGCTCCACCGAGAAGACCGCCGCGCTCGACGACGAGCGCCAGATCTGGATGTTCACCCAGATGATGCGCATCCGGGAGTTCGAGGAGCGGGTCAAGCGCACGTTCGAGGACCACCCCGGAGTGATCCGTGGCCATACCCATCTGGCCGACGGCGCCGAGGCGTCGATCGTCGGCTCGCTGGCCGCGATGCAGGACGGCGATCAGCTCATGGCCACGTATCGCTGCCACGGGTATCCGATCACGCTGGGGACCAGCACCAACGCGATGATGGCCGAGATCTACGGTCGCACGGACGGCCTGTGCGGCGGCTATGGCGGCTCGATGCACCTCGCCGATCCCGAGCGCGGCTTTCTCGGCACCAGCGGCATCGTCGGCCAGGGCATCCCCCAGGCCACCGGCGTCGCGTTCGCCGCCCAGGTCCGAAAGCAGGGGCAGGTCGTCCTGTGCTTCTTCGGTGACGGCGCCTCCAAGCAGGGCGCCTTCCACGAGTCGCTCAACCTGGCGTCGCTGTGGAAGCTGCCCATCGTCTACGTGATGGAGAACAACGGCTACAACGTGGCGACGCATTCCGAGCAGGAGGATGCGAACGCCGCCCACGGCGAGCCGCTCTCCGTCAAGGCCAAGGCGTACAGCATGCCCGGCGTCACCGTCGACGGCACCGATCCGATCGCCGTCTACGACGCGGTCGGCGCGGCCGTCGATCGCGCGCGCGCCGGAGACGGGCCGACGCTGATCGAGTCCAAGGTCTACCGCCTCTCGGCCCACGGCAACCTCATCGCGCCGCCCGGCGTGCCGCTGCACTACCCCGAGCACGAGGCCATCACCGTGTTCGGCAACCGCGAGGAGTACGAGGCCGCCCGGCGCGGTGACCCGGTGCCGCGGTTCCGCGCGCGGCTGGTCGAGCAGGGCACGCTCAGCGCCGAGCAAGCCGATCAGATCGCCGAGAACGCCCGCGACGAGATGGAGGCCGCGGTCCAGTTCGGGCTCGACAGCCCGTTCCCCGAGCCCGAAGCGGCCGTCAACTTCGTCTACGCCTAGGAGCCAGGAGACACGATGGCACGAGAGATCCCCTACATCGCCGCGGTCAATGAGGCGATCCAGCAAGAGATGGCCCGGGACGAGACCGTCCTGTTCTACGGCCAGGACGTCGCCCCCTCCGACGAGGACCCGCTGGTCCAGGCGTTCAGCCGCGATCGCGTGCGCGTCTCCCCCATCTCGGAGACCGCTGAGATCGGCATGGCCGTGGGCGCGGCCCTGGCCGGATACCGGCCCATCGTCGAGCTGCTGATGGCCGAGTTCATGCTGGTGGCCATGAACCAGGTCGTCAACGAGGCGCCGCGCCTGCGCTACATGAGCGGCGGCCGGGTCAAGGTGCCGCTGGTGCTCAAGGCCGGCTACGGGTTCACCGCCGGCTGGGCCGGCCAGCACACCGGCTCGATCTACACGATGTTCGCCGGCATCCCCGGTCTCAAGGTCGTGCTGCCCTCGACCCCGGCCGACGCCAAGGGCCTGATGGCCTCGGCCGTCCGCGACGACAACCCCGTCGTCTACCTGATGCACTACCTGCTCGTGCTCGAGCACGGCGACGTGCCCGAGGGCGAGTACCTGGTGCCGATCGGCGAGGCGGCCGTCCGGCGCAGCGGCGGCGACGTCACCATCGTCGCCACCGGCTGGACCGTGGGCAAGGCGCTGGCGGCGGCCGAGACGCTGGCCGGCGAGGGCATCGAGGCCGAGGTCATCGACCCGCGCTCGCTGCAGCCGCTGGACATGCCGGCGATCCTCAGCTCGGTGGAGAAGACGGGCCACCTGGTCATCGCCGACCAGGCCACCCGCCACGCATCCGCCGCCTCGATCATCGCCGCCGAGGTGGCCGAGCGCGGCTTCTCGTCGCTCAAGGCGCCGATCAAGCTGGTGACGGCGCTGGACGCCACGGTCCCCTACAGCGAGCCGATGGAGGCCTACGTCCTGCCGGACGAGCACAAGGTCGCCGGCGCGGTGCGCGAGGTGCTGGGCACCGCTTCGGCGGTCGCCTGAGGTGGCGCCCCGCGGGACGCGCGCGGCGCCCGCGCTCGATGCCGAGACGGCGCTGGACCTGCTGACGACGATGTGGCGGATCCGCTGCTTCGAGGAGCGGATGGCCACGCTGCACCAGCGGCTGCTCGTCCACGGGCTGATCCACCTGAGCATCGGCTCCGAGGGGGTGGCCGCCGGCGTCTGCCGCCGGCTGCGCACCGACGACGCCATCTACAGCGGCCATCGCGCGCACGGCCACGTGCTGGCCAAGGGCGCACCGATGGACGGGGTGATGGCCGAGCTGATGGGACGCTCGGCCGGGCTGTGCCAGGGACTGGGCGGGTCGATGCACCTCGTCGACGTCGAGCACGGCGTGATGGGCGCCACCGGGGTCGTGGGCGGCAACCTGCCGATGGCGGCCGGCGATGCGCTGGCGGCCAAGATCCGGGGCGAGGATCGGGTGACCGTCGTGTTCTTCGGCGACGGCGCGGTGCAGGCCGGGTATTTCAACGAGACCGTCAACCTGGCCGCGCTGTGGGAGCTGCCGCTCATCTTCGTGTGCGAGAACAACGGCTTCGCCGAGTTCACCCCGCGCTCGGCCCACACCAAGGTGGCCCGCGTCGTCGACGCGGTCGCCCCCTACGACTTCGAGCGCCAGGTGGTGGAGGGCGCGGACGTCGGGGCGATCTGGACCGCGTTCGGCGGATACCTGGCTCAGGCGCGCGCGGGCGCCGGGCCGTTCCTGCTGGAGTGCATGACCCACCGCCGCCGCGGGCACTACGAGGGCGACCAGCAGGGCTATCGCGACGCCCTGGCCGACGCCGAATGGGCCGAGCTCGACCCGATCGCCCAGCTCGAGAAGCTGGCCGCCAAGCGCCGCTGGATCAACGCGCGGCGCGCCCAGGCGGTCGCCGCGGCCGCCGACGCCGAGGTGGAGCAGGCGATCGCCTTCGGCCGCGCCAGCCCGCCCCTGGAGCCCGCGCAGGCGGCTGAGCTGGTGTACGCCTGATGGCGGAGAGCACCTACGTCAAAGCCATCAACGCCGCCCTGGCCCAGGCCATGCGCGCGGATCCGCGGGTCATCGTGCTGGGCGAGGATGTGGCCGAGGGCGGCCCGTACCTCGCCACCGAGGGCCTGGCCGACGAGTTCGGTCGCCGGCGGGTCCTCAACACGCCGATCTCGGAGAGCGCCGTGGCCGGGATCGCGGTCGGCGCCGCCCAGGCCGGGATGGTGCCGGTCGTCGAGATCATGTTCATCGACTTCATCACGCTCGCGCTCGACCAGCTGGTCAACCAGGCGGCCAAGGCGCACTTCATGTCCGGGGGCCAGTTGCGTGTCCCGATGGTCATGCGCACCCAGGGGGGCGCGGGCGGCCGGGCCGGCGCGCAGCACTCGCAGAGCCTGGAGGCCTGGCTGACCCACATCCCCGGGCTCAAGGTGGTGATGCCGGCGACCGGTGCCGACGCCGCCGGGCTGCTGCTCAGCGCGATCGCGGATCCCAACCCGGTGGTGTTCATCGAGAACAAGTCCCTCTACTACCGGCGCGAGACGATCCCCGACGCGCCCGAGCCGCTGCCGATCGGCCGGGCCCATACGCTGCGGCGCGGCCGGGACGTGACGATCGTCGCGCTGTCGCGCATGGTCGGCGAGGCGATGACCGCCGCGGAGCGGCTGGCCGCCGACGGGATCGAGGCCGAGGTCATCGACCCGCGCACGCTGGTGCCGCTGGATCTCGAGCCGATCGCGGACTCGGTCCGGCGCACCGGCCGGGCGGTCGTCGCCCACGAGGCGGTCCGCACCGGCGGGTTCGGGGGCGAGCTGGCGGCCGAGCTGCAGGCGGCGGCGTTCGATTACCTCGACGCCCCCATCCAGCGGGTCGGGGCGCCGTTCATGCCGGTCCCGCTCAGCCCCACCCTGGAGGACGCCTACCGGCCGGCCGCCGCTCAGATCGAGGCGGCGGCCCGCCTCGCGATCCAGTGGGCCGACGTCACCGAGCCCGTCCCGTTGCGGGACTGACGGGCCGCTCGCGCGCACGCATCGCGACGTCGGTGCCACGCGCCCGCGACGGGCGCGCTGGATCGGACCGGCTCGGGCCCGATCAGGCCGGCTCGGGCTCGACCGCCGGCTTGCCGTCGACGGCGCCCTCGGACTCACCGTCGGACGCGGGGGGGTCCGGGAAGGCGATCAGCGACGCGCCCGGCAGCCGGTCGCGGACGTCGCGATGGTCGATCACGATCTCGAGGTTGGCCAGCGCCAACCGCGCGTGCTCGCGGGCCAGGCTCTCGGCCCGGGCGCCCTGGCGGCGCTCGATCGCCTCGATCAGACCCGCGTGGTGGCGGTAGGCGAGGACGAGGATGTCCCGGGAGGCCGGCAGCTCCGCCTCCGCCAGCACGAACGCGCTCGGGCCGGCGAACGGGAGCGAGACGACGCCCTCGATGGCGCGCACGAGCAGCGGGCTGCGGGCCATCTTCAGCAGGCGGGCATGGAAGGCCTCGTTGAGGTGCAGGTAGCGCTCGAAGGACTCGTAGTCGTTGCGCCGCACCAACTTCTGGATCGTCTCGTTGGTCGCCCGGAGCGCGCTCAGGTCACGCGCCGAGGCGCCGCGCTCGGCGGCGAACCGCGCGGCGGTGCCCTCGAGGACTCCGCGCAGCTCGATGGCGTCGCGGACGTCGCCCTGGGTGAACTCGCGCACGACGTACCCCCCGGCGGGCAGGCTCCGCAGCAGGCCCTCGTGCTCGAGCTCGGCCAGGGCCAGGCGCAGCGGGGTGCGCGAGACGCCCAGCAGCGCCACCAGGGGCAGCTCGGACATGCGCTCCCCCGGCGAGAAATGTCCGTTGAAGATCATCTCCCGCAGCCGGAGGACGGCTTTGGTGATCTGAGTTCGGTGCGCTGGCCTGGGCAAGGGGGGATCGCCACGCCGCTGAAACGAGGGCGCCCGGGCGCGTCTGCCGCGGGTGGCCGCATGGCGGGCGCGGGCAGTGTAGTCGCCTTCCGGCGCTGCATGCAAGAAATCCGGGCATCCGTATGTTCAGGCCCGGATTGAGCCCGTGTTACCCGTTGTTGCATGCAGCACGAGGCGCGATTACTATGCACCCCGGCCTCGAGCGGATCTCGAGGTGCGGCAAGACACCCTGAGGAGAGGAGAGTCGGTGAGCATCAATGACGCCGTGCCGCGCATGCGAGTCGGACTCGCACTGCTCGCGGCACTAGCGCTCGTAGCGCTGGCGGGATGCGGGAGCAGCAGTAACAGCAGTTCATCGAGCGCCGCCGCCAGCGCCAGCTCGAGTTCGTCAAGCGCCCCGGCGGCAACGAGCAGCAGCAGCGCCGCCGCGAGCGCAAGCACCGATACGTCGTCCTGTGGTCCCAAGCCGGGCGTCAAGGCCACCGGCAGCCCGATCGCGCTCGGAGCGATCAACGTCAAACAGCCGGGGACGGACTTCACGGACATCTCGAACATGGCCGCGGCCTACTTCACCTGCGTCAACAACAACGGTGGGGTCAACGGTCACCCGGTCAAGCTGTATGCCGTGACGGACCAGACGAACCCGTCGCAGATCGCAGCCGACGCCAAGCAGCTCGTTCAGAGCGACCACGTGCTCGGCATCGCCGGGACCTCGGACATCATCGAGTGCTCCATCAACAGCGCCTATTGGCAGAAGCTCGGATTCAAGGTGATCGCCGCCGGCATCGCCCCCGAGTGCTACTCGACGCCCAACTATGCGGACGTCAACATGGGCCCGCGCTACAGCTCGGATGGCGCCGCGCAGTACGTGATCGCCCACGGCGCCAAGAAGATCGTGTTCGATCAGTCCAACGTGCCGGGCACCTCCTACAACGTGGGCGGCGTGATCGCCGTCGCCAAGGCGGCCAACGTCCCGGAGACCAGCCTGACCGAGAACGTCCCGATCCAGGACGCCAACGCAGTGGCCATCAAGGAGGTCGACGACGCCGGCTCCGACGGCGCGGTGGTGCTCAACTTCACCCCGCCCGAGGCGCTGGTCATCCTCCAGGCCGCCCAGAAGCTCGGCCTCGAGAACCGGGTCAAGATGTGGGCCTGCTCGACCCCGTGCAACACGGACTTCCTGGCCAAGGCGCTGGGACCGAAGTGGGAAGGTCACTTCTTCGTCAACGCAGAGCTGACCGACGTGGACGTCACCAACACGCCCACGGTGAACCTGTACAAGGGGATCCTCAAGCAGTACGGTTCGGCGGTGTCGGGCGGCATCGGCAGCTTCAGCCAGATGGGCTTTACGATCGCTGAGATCGCCACCCACGCGCTGGAGACGGTCAAGGGGCCGTACACGGTCAAGAGCGTCAACCAGGCGTTCGAGAACGTGAAGAACTACAACACCGGGATGCTGTGCGAACCGTGGACCTACGGGCCATACGCATTGCACATCGCCAACAACGTCGACTACACCGTGACACCGAAGAACGGTCAGATGGTGGTCGCCCAGGGATGCACGCCGATTTCGGCGGTCGACCCCGGCATCGCCCAGTACCGGAAGGCGGTCGGCGGCTGACGCCGGCCGTCGCGAGCAAGCTGGATTAGCGACCACGACGATCAGGGAGCCGAGCGAAGCCGATGCCAAGCTGGGAGGACTTTCAGCCGTTCATCGTCACCGGATTGGCCCTGGGGGGCGTCTACGCCCTCTCGGGGGTGGGGATGGTCGTCCTCTACCGGGCGACCGGAGTGCTGTACCTGGCCTTCGGCGCGGTCGGCGCGTTCGGCGCCCTGATCTCGTGGCAGCTGATCAACAGCTCACACCTCAACCAGTGGCTCGCCTACCTGATCTGCGTGTTGTTCGCAGGCGTGGTCACATTGCTGTACGGGATGGTGTTCGGCCCGGTGCTGGCCCGCCGTGACCCGCTGGTCAAGGCGACCGCCACGCTGGGCCTGACGCTCATCCTGCTCGGCGCGATGGATCTGCTGTGGCCCTCGAGCGGGGGTCAGTCGCGGGCGATCACGCTGCCCACCGACAACAGCGGGTTCATGGTCGGCCAGGTCCAGGTGACCTGGACCGACGTGATCGGATTGGCCGTCGGCGTGGTCATGACCGCCGTAACCGGAGCGTTCCTGCGCTTCACCAAGCTGGGCACGACGATGCGGGCGATGGCCAACGACCGGGAGATCACCGCGACCCTCGGGGTGCCCGTCCGGCGCGTGGAGGCGGCCGCCTGGTTCGGCTGCGGCATCCTGTCGGGCATCGCCGGCATCCTGCTCGGCGACCTCGTCGCGCTGGACCCGACCACCCTGACGTTCCTGGTGATCTCCTCGCTGGCGGCCGCGCTGATCGCGCGATTGCGCTCGATCACGTTGACATTCCTGGCGGCGATCGTCATCGGCCTGGTCGACTCCTGTATCACCCCGATCCAGTCGCTGACCAACTACCGGGACATGACGCCGTTCGTACTGGCGGCCATCGGGCTGCTGTGGGTCAATCGCCACCGCACGATCAGCGTGACCCGACAGGGGGTGTGACCGTGTCGAGCGTCGACGCCGAGCGCCCGGCCCGGGACGCGCCCGAGGCGTCCGGGTCGCCCGGCGGATCCGCCCCCGCGCCCGGGGGCCTGGCCGGCCTCGACCTGCGCGACCTGCTGAAGCCGGCGATCATCGCCGTGCTGCTTCTGTTCGTGCTGGTGGGGCTGCCCCAGCTGTTCACGCTGTACTACATCGACGCGTCCACACAGGTGGCCGTCTACGCGATCGTGGCCCTGGGCCTGGGCCTGCTCGTCGGCCGGGTCGGCATGGTCTCGCTGGGCCAGGCGGCCGTGCTGTCACTGGGCGCGTGGGTCGCCGCACGGCTTCTGTTCGGGACCGGGCTCCCGTTCGAGGTGGTGCTCCTGGCCTCCGGCGTGATCACGATGGTCCTGGGGACCCTGGTCGGCCTCCCGGCGCTGCGCCTGAGCGGCCTGTACCTGGCGCTGATCACGCTGATGCTGGCCGGCGCGATCACGGTGGTGCTCGCCACGACCAACTTCCCCAACGGCGGCCATGGCTTCCTGGGCTACAACGGCAACTCGGTGCACATCCCGCCGATCCGCCGTCCGGGCATCGCCACCACCGACCCGGCGTTCTTCCGCTACTCAGTGATCGTCGCCGTGATCATGTTCCTGCTGGTCCTGGTCCATCTGCGCGGCAAGCCGGGCCGCGCCTGGGTCTCGATCCGGCAGAGCGAGTCCGCCGCGCTGGCCGCGGGCATCAACACGACCATGTACAAGCTGTGGGCGTTCGCGCTGGCTTCGTTCATCACCGGGGTCGCCGGTGGCCTGCTGGCCGGCGCCGACAAGTACCTGTACTCGATCAACTTCCAGACCCAGGACTCGATCACGCTGCTGGCGGTGGTCCTGATGGGCGGCGTGTTCAGTATGTGGGGCGCGATCATCGCCGCGATCCTGATGCAGTTCTTCCCAGCGCTGCTCCAGAATCTGGGCGTGTCGCCCGACTGGCTGACGATCCTGTTCGGCGTCGGCGTGCTCCAGGTCCTCGCCACCGCGCCTGCGGGGATCGTCGAGCAGTTCCCCAAGGACATGGCCCGGCTGTACCGGCTGATCACCCGCGGGAGACGAAGAGCCGATCCGAGCGTGGAGGCCTCGTCATGATCGAGGTGTCGGATCTGACGGTGAAGTTCGGCGGCGTCACGTCACTGGACGATATGAGCGTGACGTTCGAATCGGGCACCTGTGGGCTGATCGGCCCCAACGGCGCCGGCAAGACGACGTTCTTCAACGTCCTCTCGGGCTTCGTCCGACCCGCCTCCGGAAGCATCAAGGCCTTCGGCGACGACCTGCTGCGGATGGCTCACTTCCGCCGCGCCCGCTGGGGGCTGCGCCGGACCTTCCAGACCGAGCAGGCGATCGAAGAGCTGTCGATCTACGACAACGTCGCCATGATCCACGAGCACTCCCGGCTGGGCCGGGCCACCCGCCGTCAGGACGTGCTCGGCGCGATCGAGCTCGTCGGGATCCAGTCCGATCCGGAGACCAAGGTCCGGACGCTGGGCGCGGGCGAGCGGCGCCTGGTCGAGGTGGCGCGGGCGCTGGTCGGCCGCCCCAAGGCGGTACTGCTCGATGAGCCGGCCGCCGGGCTGCCTGACGAGGAGACCGCGCACCTGGGCGAGGTCATCCGCCATATCCCCGAGCACACGGGGGCGATGGTGATCCTGGTGGACCACGACATGAGCCTGGTGTCGAGCTGCTGCACGGTCACGTCGGTGCTCGACTTCGGCAAGCTGATCGCGTCGGGCCCGACCGGCGAGGTGCTCCGGGACCAGCGCGTCGTTCAGGCCTATCTGGGCGGCGAGGCCGCCACCGCGGCCGAGGCGAGAGCAGGCGGCCGCGGTGCCGGCGGCGGCGGGAGCGCCATCGGCGAGGCGAGCACGGCGACCGAGGACGGCGCATGAGCGACACGCTGACCCTCGAGAACCTCGTCGTCCCCCGCGGCGGCCGCGACGTCGTCCGCGACATCACGATCGAGGTGACGCCCGGGGAGGTCACCGCGCTCCTGGGCCCCAACGGGGCCGGCAAGTCGAGCATGGTGCTGGCCGTCGGCGGCGTGCTGGCACTCAAGCGCGGCAAGGTCGTGCTGGGCGAGGTCAACCTCGCCGGACGCCGCCCCGAGCGCATTCGCCAGGCCGGACTGGCCATCGTCCCCGAGGGACGGCGGCTGCTGCCCGAGCTCACCGTGGCGGACAACCTGATGGTGGCGACCTACTCGATGTCCAAGAGCAAGGCGACAGCCGGACGCACGCGCGCGCTGGAGATGTTCCCCGAGCTCGAGAAGCGGTTGACGACCCAGGCCCGGTCGCTCTCCGGTGGCGAGCAGCAGATGGTGGTCCTGGCCCAGGCGCTCGTGTCCGAGCCGCGGTTCGTGATCATCGACGAGCTGTCGCTCGGCCTCGCCCCCGTGGTCGTTCAGCGGCTGATCCCGACGATCGAGTCGATCACCTCGACCGGCACCGGCGTGTTGCTCATCGAGCAGTTCGCCACCGTGGCGCTGGGCATGTCCAACCGGGCGTACGTGATGGAGGGCGGCCGGATTCAGTACTCCGGCACCGCCGCGGAGCTGACCGAGAAGCCCGAGCTCCTGCACTCCGCGTATCTGTTGCGGGAGGGCATCAACGGCGCCACGGCTCCAACGGAGAGCCTGCCGGCCGGCGGATGAGCGCCGGGCTCGGGGTGTCCGAGCTGGAGCACGTGCTCGTGCTCTGCGACGACATCGTGGCCGCTCGTGACTTCTACCAGCGAGCCGTCGGGTTGCGGGTGGGCGACCGCCCCCCGCTCCAGTTCGACGGCTACTGGCTCTACGCCGGGTCCACGCCGTGCCTGCACATCGCCGACCGCGCCTCCTACCGGGCGCACGCACGCACGCTCGGGCTCGACGTGGGCGAGCGCCCCGCCGCGCCGGGCGCCGGCCCGGTCGATCATCTGGCATTCAGCGCCGCTGATTACGATGCGGTGACAGAGCGGCTGACGGCGGCGGGGATCGAGCCGGTGCGCAATGACGTGCCGGGCGGCGGGCCCCGCCAGCTGTTCTTCAGCGATCCGGAGGGACTCCGGGTCGAGATCAACGTGAAGGCCTGACACCCGAGGAGGCACCCATGCCGCAGACTGCTGAGATCACCGCCGGTCGCCGGACCGTGCCGCCGTTCCGCGCCGATCACGTCGGCAGCCTCCTGCGACCGGCCCGGCTCAAGCAGGCCCGCCTCGACCTTGAGAACGGGAAGCTGACCGCCGAGGAGCTGCGGGGCATCGAGGATCAGGAGATCCGCGGGATCGTCGACATGCAGCGGGTGGTCGGCCTCCAGGCCGCGACCGACGGCGAGTTTCGCCGCGCCTCGTGGCACATGGACTTCATCTACCGGCTCGGCGGGATCGACAAGACCTCCGGCAACGTCCAGGTCCACTTCCGCAATGCCGACGGCACCGTCGACTTCACCCCGGCGGCGATCGAGGTCAACGAGAAGGTCTCACTCGAGCAGACCATCTTCGACGACGACTTCCGCTACCTCAACGGGCTGTGCGGCGGCGACCTCGTCGCCAAGCTCACGATCCCGTCGCCCAACATGGTCCACTACCGCAGTGGCGCGGCGGCGCTGAACCCCGAGGTCTATCCGGACATCGAGCCGTTCTGGCAGGACCTCGCCCAGGCCTACGCGCACGAGATCCGGGAGATCGCCTCGCTGGGATGCGAGTACCTCCAGCTCGACGACACGAGCCTCGCCTACCTCAACGATCCCAACCAGCGCGACTACCTCCAGGCTCGCGGCGAGGACATCGCCCACCTGCACGAGACCTACGTGCGCAACATCAACAGCGCCGTCGCCGGGCGGCCGGACGGGATCACCATCACCACCCACCTGTGCCGCGGCAACTTCCGTTCTTCGTGGGCGGCCGAAGGCGGCTACGACTACGTGGCCGAGACCATGTTCGGCGGCCTCGACGTCGACGGCTTCTTCCTGGAGTACGACGATGAGCGCTCCGGCGGCTTCGAGCCGCTGCGCTACGTGCCGCGGGGCAAGCTGGTGGTGCTGGGCCTGGTGACGACCAAGCGCGGCGCGCTGGAGCACAAGGACGACCTCAAGCGGCGGATCGAGGAGGCGTCCCGCTACGTGCCGATCGAGCAGCTGTGCCTGTCGCCTCAGTGCGGCTTCTCGTCGACGGTCGAGGGCAACGAGCTGACCTACGACCAGCAGCAGGCCAAGCTGGCGCTGGTGGTGGAGACCGCGGCCGAGGTCTGGGGGTAGCGCGATGCGCGCGGCCGTCACCGAGAACGTCGGTCAGATGTCCGTCCTCGACCGGCCCGAGCCGGGGGAGCCGGGGCCCGGGCAGGTCCTCGTGCACCCGGAGGCGGTCGGGATCTGCGGCTCGGACTACCACTTCTTCTCCGGCCACCTGTCAGCGGCGGCCGGCGGCTCCCAGTTCCCCCGCATCCTCGGCCACGAGGTCGGGGCGGCGATCGCCGCGATCGGGCCGGGCTGCCGGCCGGAGCTGCAAACCGGGCAGCGGGTGGCGATGCTGCCGATCAGCAACTGCGGGCGCTGCTACCCGTGCAGCGTCGGCCGCCCCAACGCCTGCGACAACTTCTCGCTGGTGGGGATCCACACTGACGGGGGCCTGCAGGAGCTGCTGTGCCTCCCCCAGGATCAGGTCTTTCCCATCCAGGCCGCCGATGGCGCCCTCGCCGCGCTGGCCGAGCCGGTGTCGGTCGCGGTGCACGCGGTGCACCGCGGGCGGATCCAGCCCGGCGAACGCGTCGTCGTGTTCGGCGCCGGGCCGATCGGCCAGTGCGTCGCGGTGGTGGCCCGCGAGCTCGGGGCCGAGGCGCTCCTCGTCGACCCGCAGGAGAGCCGGCTCGAGCTCGGCCGGGCGCTGGGCGCCGAGACCCTGCGGTGGACGAGCGCGGACGAGGTCGTCGGGTTCGGCCGTGAATGGGGCGGGGTCGATGGCTCGGGCGGGCCTCCGGTCGTCGTCGACGCCACCGGCGTCCCGTCCGCGGTCCGAGCGATGGTGGAGATCGTGGCCTCGGCCGGCCGGGCGGTCCAGGTGGGGATGTCGACCGACGACGTCTCGATCCGGATCGGCGCCCTCACTGAGAAGGAGCTCGACGTGCTGGGGGCGAGCTGTTGCACGAGCGACGACTTCGGCGAGGCCGTCGGCGTGGTGGAGCGCAACGCCGGCGCGCTGGCCGGGCTGATCAGCCACGAGTTCGATCTCGGGCAGGCGCCCGAGGCGATGCGCTTTGCCATGAGCAATCCGACTGAGGTGATGAAGGTGGTGATCCGCGGTGAGTGACGAATTCGACTACGTGGTCGTCGGCGCCGGCTCGGCCGGCTGCGTGCTGGCGGCGCGGCTGAGCGAGGACCCGGAGGTCCGGGTGGCGCTGCTGGAGGCGGGCGGTGAGGACACCGCCCCCGAGATCCGCGTACCGGCGATCTTCCCCATCATGTTCAAGACCGAGCTGGATTGGGACCTGCTCGGCGACCCCGAGCCGGGCATGGACGACCGACGGCTGTCGCTGCCCCGCGGGCGGATGCTCGGCGGTTGCAGCTCGATCAACGCGATGATCTATGTGCGCGGCAACCGGCTGGACTACGACGAGTGGGCGCAGGCCGGGTGTGAGGGCTGGGGCTATGACGACGTGCTCCCCTACTTCAAGCGCTCGGAGGACAACGAGCGCGGCGAGGATGCCTACCACGGCGCCGGCGGCCCGCTGACCGTCTCCGACGGCCGGGCCATGTCCCCGCTGGTCGACGCCATGATCGAGGCCGGCCGCCAGGCGGGCCACGAGCTCAACCCGGACTTCAACGGCGCCCGGCAGGAGGGCGTCGGCCGCTTCCAGCTGACCCAGCGGGACGGCCTGCGCGTGAGCACCGCCGACGCGTTCCTGCATCCGGCGCGCGTGCGGCCGAACCTGACCGTGCTGACCGGCGCCTACGCGCTGCGCCTCCTGTTCGCGGGCCGGCGTGCGACCGGCGTGCAGATCTCCCGCCACGACCAGGTGCGGGAGATCCGCGCCACCCGCGAGGTCATCCTGTCCGCCGGCGCCTACTACTCGCCCCAGTTGCTGATGCTCTCGGGCATTGGGCCCGAGGATCAGCTCGCGCCGATGGGGATCGAGATCCGCGAGGCGCTGCCGGTGGGCGAGAACCTCCAGGACCACTGCATGGTCAACCTCAACTACACGACCGACGCGCCGTCGCTGTTCGGCGCCGCGACGCCGGAGAACTTCGCGCTGCTCCAGGAGGGCCGCGGGCCGCTGACCTCCAATATCCCGGAGGGGGCGGCGTTCATCCGGGCCCGCAGCGGGGCGCCGGCCCCCGACGTCGAGTTTCACTTCGCCCCGTCGATGCTCTACGACCAGGGGCTGACCGCACCCGAGGCCCCGGGCATGGCCTACGGTCCGGTGGTGGTCAATCCCACCGGCCGCGGGCGGGTGATGCTGCGCTCCCCGATGGCACTGGCCAAGCCGCGGGTGCTGTGCAACTTCCTCACCACCGAGGAGGACCGCGAGAGCATGCGCATCGGTCTGCGGATGGCGCTGGAGATGGCGCAGCAGCCGGCGCTGCAGGCGGTGATCAACGCGCCGTTCCGGGTGCCGGACTCCGATTCCGACGAGGACCTGATGGCGTTCGCCCGGCGCGAGGGGATGACCGTGTTCCACCCCACCTCGAGCTGCGCGATGGGGTCGGTGGTCGACTCTGAACTGCGGGTGTACGGGGTCGACGGGCTGCGTGTCGCCGACGCCAGCGTGATGCCGCAGATCACGCGGGCCAACACGAACGCGGCGACGATCATGATCGCCGAGAAGGCCGCCGACCTGATCCGCTCCGGGAGTCCGGCTGCGGCGACCGCGGGGGTGGTGTGATGCGGGTGCTCGATGAACGGCAGGCCGCCGTCGTGCGCAGGGTGTGCGAGGCGATCGTGCCCGGATGTGACCGAACGGGCGCCGAGCTGTACGTCGACGCGCTGCTGGCCGGGATGCCCGAGGAGGCGCGGGACGGCATCGTGGGCGCGTTCGAATCGCTGGCCGAGGCCGTCGACGCCGGCGAGACGGCCCTGCGCAAGCGCCAGTTCACGCCCGAGTTCGGGATGGCGCGGGCGTTCGCCTGCGAGGCGTTCTACAGCGACTTCGTCGCCCCCGGCAGGGCGGGGCCGGGCGCGTGGGAGGAGATCGACTTCCGGTTCCCGCTGGCCGATCGCATCAACAAGGACTGGTCGTTTCTGGGGGTACAAGGATGAACGCAGAGCGGTATGACGTCGTCGTGGTCGGGTCGGGCGCCGGCGGCGGCCTGGTGGCCGGCGAGGTGGCTGATTCCGGGGCCAGCGTGCTCCTGCTCGAGGCCGGCCCGCACCGCACGGCGGCCGATTTCACCCGGTGGGAGGCCCACGCCAACCACGACATCTGGTTCCCGCCCACGCTGGTGGAGCCGGCCGCCGAGGGCGCGCCGCCGCTGGCGGTGATCCGCGGCCGCTGCGTCGGCGGGACGAGCACCGTCAACACGAAGGTGGCGCTGCGCCCGTCCCACGAGGACTACGCCAAGTGGCACGTGGCCGCGGGCCTCACCGGCGCGGACGGCGGCGCGTTCGGCGCCGGCGACATGACGCCCCACTTCGAGCGCGTCGAGGCGCGGCTGGGCGTGCGCGAGCGGTCCGACTGGCAACAGTGCATCCGCACCGTCGTCCCCGGCTTTGCGGCGATGGACGCCGAGCTGCAGCCGGTGATGTCCTACACGGACGCCAACTGCATGCGCTGCGGCTCCTGCCTGCAGGGATGCCCGACCAACGCGGGCAAGAACTCGATGAACGTCTACATCCATCCCCCGTGGGCGGCCGGGCGGCTGACGCTGCGCGCCGAATGCACCGTCTCGCGGGTGCTGATCGAGGATCGCGGGGCCGGCCTGGAGGCGACCGGCGTGGAGTACACCGACGCGGACGGGGCGTCGCACACCGTGCAGGCCAATGTGGTCGTGGTGGCCGGCGGGGCGATGGCCACCTCGCATCTGCTGCTGCGCTCGGGCATCCCCGAGGCCAGCGGCGGCTCGGCCAGCTCCCGGCTGATCGGGCGCAACGTCGGCTGGCACCCGGCCCGGATCCTCGCCGGCCTGTTCGACGAGCCCCAGGACGCCCACCGGGTCTACCCGATCAGCGCCCACTGCATGAAGTTCCAGAGCGACGCCGACGGCGGCTTCATCGTCGAGGCGGCCACGATCCAGGATCCGATCGGATTCGCCGTGATGGTGTGCGACGAGGACGGTGTGCCCATGTGGGGCCGGCAGCTGACCGAGACCACCCGCCGGTACCGGTACTTCACCGGCCTGCTGACGATGGTCACCGACCAGAACAACGGCACCGCCTGGATCGACGAGGACGGCCGCGACCGGTGGTCCTATGAGTTCAACGAGGTCGAGCGCGAGCGCGACGGCGCGGCGCTGAGCTTCGCCCGCGAGGTCCTGCTCGCCGCCGGCGCCAAGCGCGTGCTGCCGACCGGCCAGTCGAGCACCCACGTCCAGGGCGGGTGCCGCATGGGCTCAGACCCCGAGCGCTCGGTGGTCGACGCCCACGCGGAGTCCCACGACGTGCGACGGTTGTTCGTCGGGGATGGCTCGGTGATCCCGTGCACCCTGTCCGTCAATCCGTCGCTGACGATCATGGCGCTGGCCAGCCGGCTGGCCCAGTACCTGGCCGGCGCCGAGCACGGCTATTTCGGGCGAGCTCGCGCTCAGGCCGTGGCCTAGACATCTGGCGTGACGACCGTCGTGATCTGCGGCGCCGGCGGCGGCGTCGGCGCCTCGGTGGCGTTCAACCTGCTGCTGTCGGGGCCGGGGTGCGAGGTGGTGATGGTCGACGCCCGGGCCAACATGCTGCGCTCGCACCTGTGGGATCTCGAGCAGGTGCTCGAGCAGACCGGCGTGGTCGGCGCTTCCGTGCGCGAGGGCGGGTTTGACGATGTCGTGGGTGCCGACGTGCTGGTCGTGGCGGCCGCCGCCCCGCTGACCGTCAACACCTCGCGGATGGTCTACCTGGCCGACAACGCGGCGGTTCTGGCGCCGCTGCTGTCGGGGCTGGGATCCGGATGGCCGGGGACGATCATCCTGGTGACCAACCCGGTCGACCCGCTGGGGACCTGGGCCGCGCGCCGGTTCGGGTTCGATCGCTCGCGGCTGCTCGGCTACACGCTCAACGACTCGCTGCGGCTGCGGACCGGCATCGGTCAGGCGCTCGGGGTGGCGCCGGGGGCCGTCGAGGCGTGGGCGGTGGGGGAGCACGGAGATCTGTCGGTGCCGCTGTGGGAGCGGGTCGTCGTCGATGGTCGTGCGGCGGAGCTGGACCCGCATCTGCGGTCTCGCGTCGAGCACTACATCCGCGGCTGGTATGTCCGGCACGTCGCCCTGGACTCGGGGCGCTCCTCGACCTGGACCTCGGGGGTGGGGATCGCCCGGATGGTCCGCGCGGTCGTGGACCCGGGAGGTGCGGAGCTCTGGCCCGCGTCCGTGGCGTTGCGGGGCGAGTACGGGGTCGAGGGCGTCACCCTCAGCGTGCCGGTGGTGCTGGGCGGCGGCGGGATGCGCGGTATTGAGGAGTGGGAGCTTTCCCGGGAGTCGCTCGAAGGGTTGCGAGCTGCCGCAGCGCTCGTGCGGGAGGCCGCCGGCAGTCTCGAGTGAGACCGCGTTTGCGTCGCCGGCCGGCGCGGCGGGTCGGTGGCCGTGGCGGCGGTGGAGGTTGCACGAAAAACGGCGGGCTATCGCTGGGGGCACGGGCGCCGGCGCGGGCGGCGAACCCCCGCCAACGTGGAAAACGTGACAAACCGCGCAGCTCGATCCAGGTTTGTCCCCAGATCGCCCTCCAGCGTGGGAAACGTGACAAACCTCCGAGTGCGATCCCGGTTTGTCCGCCATTCACGCGCACGTCCCGGCCTCGGTTCCCGCCTCGATGGCCGCCGGTGACGTTCGCCGATCCCGCAGCGAACGCGCCTCAGACCACCGGCGGCCCGGGGACCGGCATCTCAGAGGCCGGCGGCGGGGCCGCCTCCCGACGCGGAGCGAACAGCAGATCGATCAGCAGCGCGCTGACCCCGGCGACCGCGATCACGATGGCCATCGGCAGCGCGTCGTGACTTCCCCCCACCCCCACCAGCGGCGCCACCACCGCACCCGAGCCGAACTGGCCGAGCCCCAGCAGCGCCGAGGCGGCGCCCAGCGAGGCGCTCTGGCCGGTCATCGCCGCCGCCGTGCCGTTGGGCAGCACCAGGCCGTTGGAGGCCAGCAGCGCGAAGAAGCAGACGAGCAGGAAGCCGAGTCCCGCGTGGGTGGCGGTCACCACCAGCGCCGCCAGCGAGGCCGCCGCGGTCCCGAACAGGCCGCGGCGCAGCAGCCGGGCCGAGCCCAGCCTCCCCACGACGCGGCTGCCCAGCAGCGACAGGGCGATCAGCCCGGCCGAGTTGACGGCGAACACGACGCTGAACAGCTGGGGCGAGATGCCGTAGATGTCCTCGAGCACGAACGAGGAGCCCGCGATGTAGCCGAACATGGCCGCGAACGACAGCGAGAACGCCGCCGCGTAGGGGGCGAAGCTGCGGTCGCGCAGCAGCCGGCCGAAGGTGCCCAGCACCAGCCGCAGCTCGCCGCTGTGGCGGCGGTCGGGCGACAGCGTCTCCGGCAGCCCGAAGGCGGTGGCCACGACGAGCGGCACGCCGACCGCGGCCAGCACGATGAATACGCCACGCCAGGAGGTGACCAGCAGCACCTGGCCGCCGATCAGCGGCGCGCACACCGGGATCACCCCGGTGATCCCGGTCAGCAGGGCGAACATCCGGGCGGCCACGGTGCCGCCGCTGAGGTCGCGGACGATCGCCCGGGCAATGACGATCCCGGCGCCGCCGGCCATCCCCTGGACCAGCCGCACCGCGATCAGAACCGCCACCGACGGCGACACCGCGCACACCACCGAGCTGACGGCGTAGCCGGCGATGCCGACCAGCAGCGGCCGGCGGCGCCCCAGCGAGTCGCTCAGCGGCCCGGCGATCAGCTGCCCCACGCCCAGCCCCAGCATGCAGGCGGTGATCGTCAGCTGGGCGGCCGACGCGGTGGTGTGCAGGTCGCGGGTCAGCGACGGCAGGCCGGGCAGGTACATGTCCAGCGACAGCGGCCCGAAGGCCGACAGCGCCGCCAGCAGCACGATCTGCGGGCGCGTCGGCCCGCGCACCGATCCCACGGTCGCGGTCACGCCGGGACCCGGCGGTCAGCCCCAGTCACGCCGGCAGCTGGGCTCAGCCCAGCGCGACCTCGACCAGCAACGGCTCCCGCCGGCCGGCCAGGTGCGGAAGGACCTCGTCGAAGGTCTCGATCAGCTGCTCGTGGGTGGCGACGTTGACCGCGGGACAGCCGAGGCAGCGAGCGATGCCGGCGATGTCGATCGAGCCGAACGCGGGCCAGGCGGCGGCCGCGCCCGCCTGACGGGCCAGCCCGTCCATCACCGCGTACCGGCCGTTGGCCATCACCAGCAACAGGACGCCGACCTCGTAGTGGGCGGCGCTCCACAGGGCCTGGATGGCGTACATCGACGAGCCGTCGCCGACCACGCCGATGACCGGCCGCTCGGGATTGCCCATGCGCAGTCCGACCGAGCCGGCGACGCCGAAGCCCAGGCCGCCGTTGCCGCAGGCGACGAAGCCGCCCGGCGCGCTGATCGGGACGCGCTGGTAGAGCTCGGGCTGGCTGGAGGGCGTCTCCTCGACGATCACCGCGTTGCGGGGCAGGCGCTGCGCCAGCGCGGCGTAGACGTGGCCGGGGGCCAGCGGCTCGTCCGCGCCCGGCGGTGGGGGCGCGGCCGGTCGCCGCAGGGGCGCCGGCAGGTCGCCGTCGCGCTCGGCCACCTGCTCGGCCAGCGCGCTGCAGGCGGCGGCGACCGGGGCGACGACCGCCAGGCTGCAGGGACTGCGGTAGGCCTCGGCGGAGTCGTCGGTGAGGACGGCGACCCGGGTGCCCTCGGCGACCATCGGCCCCGGATCGTCATACAGGTACAGCCGGAACGCGCTCGTGCCGACGGCGACGACCAGATCGTGCGGCGCCAGCGTGTCGCGCATCAGCCTCCGCCGCCACGGCAGGTGGCCGGCGAACTGGGGGTGATCCTGGGGGAAGCCGGCGGCGCGCGCGAACGACTCCTGCCAGACCGGGCAGCGCAGCCGCTCGGCCAGGCCGATGACGGACTCCCACCCCTCCTCGCCGCCGTCGCGCCCCACCACCAGAGCGGGCGAGCGGGCTCGGTCGATCATCTCAGCCAGTTCGGAGACCTCACTCGGGGCGACGGTCGCGGTCCGGACCGTGCGCTCGGGCCAGCCGGCGGCGAACTCGTCAGCGGGCTCGAGCCAGTCGCCCATCGGGACGACGACGAGCGCCGGCCCGCGGCCGGTGATGGCCTCGTTGTAGGCGCGGGCGATCGCTCCCGGCACATCCTGTGGACGGACCGGCAGGCTCGACCACACGGGGTACTCGCCGGCCAGCCGCTCGAGCGCCCGGCCGGTGAGAAACGGCTCGTAGGCCAGCTGGCGGCGATCCTGCTGGCCCACCAGCACCACCAGCGGCACCCGCATGTCCCGCGCGTTGGCGATCGCGTTGATGGCGTTGCCCAGGCCGGGCGCGGTGTGGAGGTTGACCAGCGCCGGCTCGCCCCGCGCCACGGCGTAGCCGGTGGCGATGCCGACGACCGCGCCCTCGTGCAGGCCGAGGACGAAGTGGATGTCCGAGGGCAGCCCGGCGAGGAACGGGATCTCAGTCGAGCCGGGGTTGCCGAAGATCGTCGTCATCCCGCATCGGCGCAGCACGTCGAACACGGCATCGCGGACGGTCCGGACGCCGGAGCGGGGCTCGCGTGGATCGTCTGTCGCGGGCGCGGCGGTGCGTTGCGCTTCGTCGATCATGGCTTTGCTCGCGGGGCGGGCGCTTCCCGGCGCCGAACGCTATCACGTACGCTTTGTGAACAATCGGTCACAGTGCGTACGACCGCCCCTCCGGGCGGTCCGGCTGAGCGCAGGTTCGAGCACGAGCCAAGGAGAGAGGTTGTGCCGCTGAAGGGACTGAACGAGAGGGTGGTGATCGTCACCGGAGGCGCCTCCGGTATCGGCCGTGCGACCGCCGCGCGCCTGGTGGCCGAGGGCGCGCGCGTCGCGCTGGTCGACATCGACGGCGACGCCGCCTCCGCCGCCGCGGCCGAGTTGGGCGACGGCGTCCTGCCGCTGGCCGCCGACGTCGCCTCCGAGGACGACGTCAGCCGCTACTTCGCGGCGACCACCGAGCACTTCGGCCGGGTCGACTCGCTGCACAACAACGCGGGGATCGAGGGACCGGTCACCCCGCTCGTCGACTTCGAGACCGACCAGTTCGAGCGCCTGCTGGCGATCAACTACCGCGGGGTGTTCCTCAACCTGCGCCAGATGCTGCGGTGCGCCCGCCGTGCCGGCTCGAAGGCCACGATCGTCAACACCTCGTCGGGCACCGGCCTGCACGGCGTCCCCGGGCTGAGCATCTACGGGTCGACCAAGTCGGCGATCATCGGCCTGACCCGCACGGCCGCGGTCGAGAACGCCGCCGCCGGAATCCGCGTCAACGCCGTCGCCCCCGGCCCGGTCGACACGCCGATGATGGGCCGCTTCCCCGGCGAGTTCAGCGACGAGGCGGCAGCACGGCTGCCGGTGGGCCGGATGGGCGCGGCTGACGAGATCGCCGCCCTGGTGGCGTTCCTGCTCTCCGACGAGGCCCCGTTCATCACCGGCTCGGTGTTCTCCATCGATGGCGGTGAGACGGCATGACGGCCTCGCGGACGGGCGAGCCCGCCCGGGCGGTGGCCGCCAATCCGGCCGACCTCGGGGTGCTGGACGCGGCGGCGGCGCTGCGCGCGGGCAGCCTCTCATCGCTGGAGCTGACCGAGGCCTGCCTGCGGACGATCGACCGGGTCAACGGCGGCCCGCCCAGCTTCGACGGGCGCCCGGATGCGATCAACGCCTGGGTGCGCCTGTATCCCGAGCGTGCGCTGCGCGCCGCCCGTGCCGCCGACGAGCGGCGGGCGCGGGAGGGCCAGGACGCGCCGCTATTGTGCGGGATCCCGATCGGGCTCAAGGACCTCTACGGGGTCGCCGGCCTGCCGCTGACGGCCTCCAGCCGCGTGCTGGAGGACAACGTGGCCGCGACCGACGCCACCGCGTGGTCGCGGCTGGCCGGTCAGGGCATGGTGCTGATCGGCCACACCCACACCCACGAGTTCGCGGCCGGAGGCACCACCGACCAGGTCGGCAACCCCTGGTCGCTGGATCGCGTCGCCGGTGGCTCCAGCGGCGGCAGCGCCGCCGCGCTGGCCGCCCGGATGGTCCCGGCGGCCCTCGGCAGCGACACCTGCGGCTCGGTGCGGATCCCCTCGGCCTGCTGTGGGACCAGCGCGGTCAAGCCGACCCACGGCCTGCTGGCGCTCGACGGGATCATCCCGCTGGCGCCGAGCCTGGATCACCCGGGGCCGATGGCCCGCGCCATCGCCGACTGCGCCGCGCTGCTGACCGGGCTGCTGCGCGGAGACCCGCCGGCCAGCGCCGTGTCTCCCCCACCCGCGCCGGCGGGTCCGCTTCCGCTCACCGCCACCGCGTCCGCGCGCCCGCTGGAGGGCCTGACCATCGCCCTGACCGATCGCACCGATCGGGTGGTGATCGACGCCGAGATCGACGCCGCCCTCGGCACTGCCCGGCGGGCCTGCGAGCACCTCGGCGCCCGCGTGGTCTCGGCACCCGCGCCGTGGGCGCTGGACTGGGACGACCTCAGCACCGTCCTGTTCACCGACACCTGGGCCTACCACGCCCGCCACGCGGACCGGGCCGACTGCTACCGCCCGGCCATCGCCGAGTTCCTCGAGGCCGCCCGCACGTTCACCGCGGCCGAGCCGTACCTGGCCGCCCAGCGCCGGCGCGACGAGGGCACCTCCGCCTGGGAGCGGTGGTTCGCCGAGCGCCAGATCGACCTCGTCCTCGAGCCGACGCTCCCGATCGTGCCCTACCGCCGCGGGCCCGGCTATGACCGCGGTCACGCCGGCGGCGCGGGCGACCCGATGATCGCCCTGACCGCGACCTGGGACATGACCGGGATGCCGGTGGCCGCGCTGCCGGTGACCTGGGAGGCGAACGTCTCGCTGATCGCGCCACGCGGCCGCGAGGCCACGATGCTGCAGGCCGCCATCGACCTCCAGGAGCACGAGCTCGGGGTGCCGCGGTGGTCGCCACGTGAGAGAATCGACGACGCCACGACCGACGGTTGGGAGGGAACATGATCGGCGACATCCTGTGGGAGCCGCCGTCCGATCTGCGCCAGAGCACGGAGATCGGCCGGTTCATGGAGTGGGTGCGCGAGCACCGCGGCCGCGACTTTCGCTCCTACGACGATCTGTGGCGCTGGTCGGTGACCAACCTCGAGGGTTTCTGGGGCTCGCTGTGGGAGTTCTACGAGGTCAAGGACCATGGCGCCTACGAGACGGTGCTCGCCTCGCGCGAGATGCCCGGCGCGGTCTGGTTCCCGGGCGCGCGGATCAACTACGCCGAGCACCTGGTGGGCCGTGACGAGGACTCCGACCGGGTGGCGATCCTGGGCCAGACCCAGACCCGCCCGGACGTCGAGCTGACATTCGGCGACCTGCGCGATCAGGTGGCCCGGGTCCGCGCGGGACTCCAACGGCTGGGGGTGGGCAAGGGCGACCGCGTCGTCGCCTATCTGCCGAACATCCCGGAGACGCTGGTGGCGTTCGCCGCCACCGCCAGCCTCGGCGCCATCTGGGCGGCGTGCGCCCCCGAGTTCGGGGCGCGCAGCGTGATCGACCGCTTCGCCCAGATCGAGCCCAAGGTGCTGCTGGCGATCGGGGGCTACGGCTTCCGCGATCGCTATGTCGACCGCCGCGAGGAGGTCGAGACCATCCGGCGGCGGCTGACCACGCTCGAGCACGTCGTGAGCGTCCCCTACGGCGAGGCCGAGGTGCCCGACGCCATCTCCTGGACGGAGCTGAGCCAGATGCCCGGTGAGCTGGCGTTTGAGCCCGTCGGGTTCGACCATCCCCTGTACGTGCTGTTCTCCTCGGGCACCACCGGGCTGCCCAAGGCGATCGTCCACGGCCACGGCGGCCAGCTGATCGAGCACTTCAAGAACCAGGGCATCGGCTGGGACCTCAAGCCCGGCCAGCGCCTGCAGTGGTTCTCGACCACCGCCTGGATGATGTGGAACGCGCTGGTCTCGGGACTGCTGCTGCGGGCCTCGATCGTCATGCTCGACGGCGACCCCGCCTGGCCGGACCTGGCCCAGCAGTGGCGGCTGGCCGAGCGCAACCGGGCGACGGTCCTGGGCGTTTCGCCGCCGTACCTGATGGCCTGCCGCAAGGCCGGAATCGATCTGCGCAACGACTTCGACCTCAGCTCGCTGCGCACGCTGTGCACGGCCGGCTCGCCACTGCCCGCCGAGGGCTACCGGTGGGTCTACGAGCAGCTCGGTCCCGACATCCTGCTGATCAACGGCTCCGGGGGCACCGACGTGTGCACCGGCCTGGTGTCCGGCTGCGTCGGAGCCCCGGTGTACGAGGGCGAGATCTCGTGCGCCTGCCTCGGGGTCGACGCCAAGGCGTTCGACGCCGACGGCAACCAGGTCGTCGGCGAGCTCGGCGAGCTGGTGATCACCAGCCCGATGCCGTCGATGCCGGTGGCGCTGTGGGGAGATGATGACGGCGAGCGCTATCGCTCCTCCTATTTCGACCGCTATCCCGGCGTGTGGCGCCAGGGGGACTGGATCCGCTTCTCACAGCGCGGCACCTGCGTGCTGACCGGCCGCTCCGACGCCACGCTGAACCGCGGCGGGGTCCGCCTGGGGACCGGCGAGTTCTACACCGTGGTGGAGGAGTTCCCCCAGATCGCCGACGCGCTGGTCGTTCACCTGGAGGACGACGGCGGCGGTATGGGCGAGCTGCTGCTGTTCGTGGTGCCCGCGCCGGGCGCGATCCTCGACGAGGACGTGCTCCAGCGCGTCAACGGCGCCCTGCGCAAGGAGCTCTCGCCACGCCACGTGCCGGACAAGATCGTCGCGGTCACCGCCATCCCCCGCACCCTCACCGGCAAGAAGCTCGAGGCCCCGGTCAAGCGGATCCTCCGCGGCGAGGCGGCCGAGAAGGTCGCCAGCCGTGACTCGCTGGCCGATCCGGCGGCCCTGGATGCGTTCGTCGCGCTGGCCGCCGAACGCACGGTCCGAGCTCCTTTAACATGAGCGTCGAGCGATTTCGCCGCAAACAGCGGGATGGGAGAGAGTGACCGCAGATGGCTCTAGCTGAGGCGCCGACCTACGAGGCGGCGAACGGCCGCCCGCCGGAGCACTGGCGCCCGCGCGGGGCCGACGCCGCCAGCCGGATGCGCTCGTGGTCGGAGATCCTGGCCACCACGCATCTCGCGTTCGACGTGCGGCCGACCTACCGGACGCCCAAGCGCTTCCAGGCGGCCGTCACCCGCCGGGCGATCGGCGATCTGATGCTGGTCGACTGCGCCGCCTCGCCGTTCCTGGGCCGGCGGACCACGGCGGTGATCGGCAGCCATCCGGAGGGCCACGAGGACGTGCTCGGGTTCCAGTTCGTCTGCAAGGGGGTCGAGCTGGTCCGCGAGGGGGGGCGCCAGCTGGCGCTCAAGCCCGGGGACGTCGTCCTGTGGGACGGGCTGCAGCCGACCGAGATCGAGATCGCCGAGGCGTTCTACAAGCGCACGCTGCTGTTCCCCCGCAACCATGTCCTGGCGGTGTGCCCGCGGCTGGCCGAGCTGGACTCGCTGCCCTCGCTGAGCGGCAGCGCCAGCGCGCGGCTGCTGGTGCGCTTCATGAACGCGCTCGCCGTCGAGCTGCCCCGCCTCGACGGCGCCGCCGGAGCGGCCGCCGCCAACGCGGCGCTGGAGCTGCTGAGGGCGGCGGTGGAGCCGGCGCTGCCCAACGACCGGTCCGCGGCGCGATCGGCGATGCGCGCAGAGATCGCCCGCTACGTGCGCACCCATCTCCAGGAGCCCCAGCTCGGCCCCGCCTCGATCGCCCGCGCCTACGCGATGTCCGTGCGGACGCTACATGCGCTGTTCGAGGGGGTCGACGCGTCCGTCGCCGGGCTGGTGCGCTCCGAGCGCCTCGCCCGCTGCCTGGAGGACCTTCAGCAACCCAACGGAGGCTCGGTGACCGACATCGCCTTCCGCTGGGGCTTCTGCGACGCCGCGCACTTCTCGCGAGTGTTCAAGCGCGAGTTCGGGGCCACCCCCTCAGAGGTCCGCCAGGCCGCGCTGAGCGCCTACCCCACGGCCTGAGGTCGTTCTGAGACGGCCTCTAGCCGGCGCCGTTGCCGGTCTCGTCAAAGCCGCGGGCCAGGTGCCGGTAGGCGTCGCGCAGGTGGGACTCGAGGTTCTCGTCAGGGTGGCGGACCCAGCGCATGAACGCCGCCATCGACGCGCCCAGGGCCATCTGCCCCACCATGATCGGCACCAGATCGTCGGACCGCTGCCCGAGGCGCTCGGCCACGAACTCCGAGACGACCTGGCGCCACTCGGCGTAGCGGACCATCGAGTGGGCCTGGAGCGCCGGGACGCCGGTGATCAAGGTCATGCGCAACCGCAGATCCTCCAGCGCGTCGCCCTCGTAGTGGTTGGACTCGACCACCGCCCGCCCCAGCGTGTCCATCATCCGCTCGCCGCGGCGCGCCGAGGCCAGCCTGGCGCGAAGCCGCTCCAGGACGCCCTCGAAGTCGCCCCACACCATGTCGTTCTTGGATGCGAAGTAGCGAAACAGCGTGCGGCGTCCGATGCCGACGGCCGCCGCGATGTCCGCCAGCGTGGTGGCCTCGAAGCCCTGGGCGACGAACAGCGTCAGCGCGGTCCGGGCCACCTGGTCCCGGCTCGTGCTGGGCGGTCGACCGCGCGCCGGTCGGACTCGGCTGGCCACTGGGGCGGACATCCGGTATGTAATCTAACCGCCGCTTGATATCTGGCACCGGGTGCGATAAATCATGCCCCGTGGTACCCCTGACATCGAGGAGAGGATTTCATGACGCAGAGCAAGCCGCCGACGACCGAGGAGCCGGCCGTCGCCGACGCCACCCCCCCGACCGCCGACGACCGTCCGGAGCCCGAGCTGGTCGAGGAGGACCTGCTGGTCGAGGACGTCTCGATCGACGGGATGTGCGGCGTCTACTAGTGGCCGCCCACGTGACGACGGACCAGTGAAAGCGATGGCGTTTGACCTGCACCGCGCGTGGGACCTCGAGCGTCAGGTGGCGCTGCGGCCCGAGCCGTTCGGGGCGCTGGCCTACCACTTCGGCACGCGCCGGCTCTCGTTTCTGAAGACGCGCAAGCTGCTGACGGTCGTCCAGGCGCTGGGCGAGCACCCCACCGGGCTGGATGCCTGTCGCGCCGCCGGAGTGTCGGAGGCGGAGCTGCCCGGCTACGCCCGTGCGCTCGAGTCGCTGGCCGGCTCCGGGATGCTGGTCGAGCGCGGCGGGGCATGAGCGCCACCACAAACCGCGTGCCCCGGCTGGTCGATCAGTTCGAGTCCGGCCTCGACGCTCCCATCTGCCTGACCTGGGAGCTGACCTACGCCTGCAACCTGGCCTGCGTCCATTGCCTGTCGAGCTCGGGGCGCCGCGATCCCCGCGAGCTGTCGACCGAGGAGTGCATGGCGGTGATCGACGAGCTGCAGCGCATGCAGGTCTTCTACGTGAACATCGGCGGCGGCGAGCCCACCGTCCGGCGCGACTTCTGGGAGCTGGTCGACTACGCCACCGGTCACGACGTCGGTGTCAAGTTCTCGACCAACGGCTCGCGGATCACCGACGCGGCGGCACGCCGTCTGGCCGCCAGCGACTACGTCGACGTGCAGATCTCGCTCGACGGCGCGACCGCGGAGGTCAACGACCCGATCCGCGGCACCGGCTCCTACGCCACCGCGATCACCGCCATGGAGCGCCTGGCGCAGGCGGGGATGGCCGGGTTCAAGATCTCGGTCGTCGTCACCCGCGGGAACGTCTCCCAGCTCGACGCCTTCCAGGCGATCGCCGATCGCTACGGCGCCCAGCTGCGGATCACCCGGCTGCGGCCGTCCGGGCGCGGCGCCGACGTGTGGGACGAGCTGCACCCGACGGCCCGGCAACAGCGCGAGCTCTACGACTGGCTGGTCGCCCGCGGCGAGCGGGTGCTCACCGGCGACTCGTTCTTTCACCTCGCGGCCTACGGGGACCCGCTCCCCGGCCTGAACCTGTGCGGCGCCGGGCGGGTCGTGTGCCTGATCGATCCGGTCGGCGACGTCTACGCCTGCCCGTTCGCGATCCACGAGGCGTTCCTGGCCGGCAACGTGCGCGGACCGGGCGGCTTTCAGTCGGTGTGGCGGGAGTCCGAGCTCTTCCGTGACCTGCGCCGTCCGCAGACCGGCGGGGCGTGCCGGTCGTGCGGCCACTACGACTCGTGCCGGGGCGGCTGCATGGCCGCCAAGTTCTTCACCGGCCTGCCCCTCGACGGCCCCGACCCCGAGTGCGTGCTCGGGCACGGCGAGTCCCTGCTGGAGCTGCTCGAGAGCCGCGAGGTGCCCCGGGCCGCCACCGACCACTCGCGGCGCTCTCCTCACCCGCCCGTCGCGGCCTGCGACGAGAGCCCAGTGGCCGAGCTCACGATCCACCACCGCTGATGGCCGGCGGCTGGTTCGAATCGGTGGCCGAGGCGCAGCGTCGCGCCAAACGGGTGCTGCCCGCGTCGGTGTACATGGCCATCTGGGCCGGCACGGACCGAGGACTGACGCTGAGGGACAACGTCGACGCCTTCGGGGAGCTGGGGTTCGCGCCCCACGTCGCCGGGCTGAGCACCCAGCGGGATCTGTCGACGACGGTGATGGGTCAGACGATCGCGCTGCCGGTGATGATCTCTCCGACCGGGGTGCAGGCCGTGGACCCCGGCGGCGAAACGGCGGTCGCCCGGGCCGCCGCCAGCCGCGGGACCGCCGTCGGTCTGAGCTCGTTCGGCTCAAAACCCGTCGAGGAGGTGGTGGCGGCCAACCCGCAGACGTTCTTTCAGGTCTACTGGGCCGGATCGCGCCAGCGGATCCTCGAGCGCGTGGAACGCGCCCGGCGCGCCGGCGCCGTCGGGTTGATCGTCACCCTGGACTGGACGTTCTCCCACGGCCGCGACTGGGGCAGCCCGATCATCCCCGAGCAGCTCGACATCAAGACGATGCTGAAGGTCGGGCCCGAGACGCTGCTGGCGCCGCGCTGGCTGTACCGCTGGGCCCGGACCGGCCGCCCGCCGGACCTGACCGTCCCCAACATGGCCGCGCCCGGGGAGCCGGCGCCCACGTTCTTCGGCGCCTACGGCGAGTGGATGCAGACCAGCCTGCCCAGCTGGGAGGACCTGCGCTGGCTGCGCGAGCAGTGGGACGGCCCGTTCATGCTCAAGGGCGTGATGCGCGTCGACGACGCCAGGCGGGCGGCGGACATCGGGGTCAGCGCGATCTCCGTCTCCAACCACGGCGGCAACAACCTCGATGGGACGCCGGCCACCATCCGCGCGCTGCCCGCGATCGCGGAGGCGGTGGGCGATCGCGTCGAGGTCCTGCTCGACGGCGGCATCCGCCGGGGCAGCGACGTGATCAAGGCGCTGGCGCTGGGCGCGCGGGCGGTCATGATCGGCCGCGCCTACCTGTGGGGGCTGGCCGCCAACGGGCAGGCCGGGGTCGAGAACGTGCTCGACATCCTCCGGGGCGGGATCGACTCGGCGCTGCTCGGGCTCGGACGGGCGTCGGTGGCGGACATCGCCCGCTCGGACCTGCTCATCCCCGACGGCTTCGAGCGCCGGCTGGGCGGCGCCGACACCAACGGCGCGGGCCCCCACTGACGTGCGGCTGGGGGCGTGCACCTCGCCGGACGTGCGCCGCCTGGCGCCATGCCGCCTGCTGCTGCCCCTCGGGGCCACCGAGCAGCACGGGCCCCACCTGCCGCTGGAGACCGACACGCTGATCGCCACCGCGCTGGCCGATGCCGCCGCCGGCTCCCGGCCCGCCGTCGCCGTCGCCCCGGCCCTCCCGTATGGCGCCAGCGGCGAGCACGCGGGCTTTCCCGGCACGCTGTCGCTGGGCCAGGCCGCGGTCGAGATGTCCATCGTCGAGCTCGTCCGCAGCGCCGACGGCTTCGCGGGCGTCACGCTCGTCTCCTGGCACGGCGGCAACGCCGAGCCGGTCGCGCGGGCGGTCGCCCGGCTGCGCGGCGAGGGCCGTGAGGTCCACGCCTGGGAGCCCGCGCTGAGCGGCGGCGACGCCCACGCCGGCCGCATCGAGACGTCGCTGATGCTGGCCATCGCCCCCGGCCGAGTCGGGCACCTGCGCCCGCTGGGCGCGACGCGGCCCGTCGCGCAGCTGATGCCCGTGCTGCGCGAACATGGGGTCGCCGCCGTCTCCCCCAACGGTGTCCTCGGCGACGCGCGCGAGGCCACCCGCGCGGAGGGCGAGGCCCTGCTGGGCGCGCTGACCGCCGACCTGGGCGCCTTCCTGGACGCCACGCGGCCGGCGGGCGTGGCCGGATGAGCGCCCCGCCAGGGGGCCGGGCGGCGCCCCGGCGGCCGGCCGAGCCGCCGCGCGAGCCGCCGGCCGAGCTGCCGGTCGCGCTGACTCCGGGCGTGCGCGTGCTTTCACAGGGACGGGTCCTGCTCGGACATGGCTCCCCCGCCCGGCTGATGCTGCTGACCGAGGCCGGCGCCCGCGCCGTGGACGGCTGGCGGCGGTGCGCGCCGGTCGGCGCCGGTGCGCCCCGGGGACGGCTGGCCCGGCGACTGCTGGACGCCGGGATCCTCACCCCCCACCCCCGGCCGGCCGCGTCGACGGCTCAGCTGACCGTCGTCGTGCCCGTGCGCGACCGGCCCGCCCAGCTCACGCGCTGCCTGGACGCGATCCGCGCCGCCTGTCCGGAGTCGCCGGTGATCGTCGTCGACGACGGATCGATCGCGGCGGAGGCGGTCGCGGAGGTCTGCGCAGCCGGGGGGGTCCGCGTGATCCAGCGTCGCGGCTGCGGCGGCCCGGCGGCCGCCCGCAACGACGGGCTGGCGGTCTGCACCACCCCGTTCGTGGCCTTCGTCGACTCCGACGTCGTGCTCGGCGCCGGCGTCGCCCACCGGCTGCTCGGACACCTCGCCGATCCGGCGCTGGGCGCGGTCGCCCCGCGGGTGCGCGCGCTGGAGCCGAGCGCCGGGATCATCGGCGGCTACGAGCGGCGGCACTCGGCGCTGGACATGGGCGCGACCGGCGGCCTGGTGGCGCCGGGCACCGCCCGGGCCTACGTGCCCAGCACCGTCCTGTTCGTCCGGCGCGACGCGGTCGGAGCCGGGTTCGATCCGTCGCTGCGCGCCGGCGAGGACGTCGATCTGGTGTGGCGGCTGTGCGCCGCCGGCTGGCGCGTGCGCTACGCCGCCGAGGTCGACGTCCACCACGAGCACCGAGCCGGGCTGCGAGCGTTCGTCGGCGTGCGGCGACGGTACGCCCGCTCGGTCGGCACCCTGGCCCGCCGCCATCCCGCCGCGCTGCCGGCGATGTGGGTCAGCCCGGCGGTCGCGGTCCCGTGGGCGCTGACGCTCGCCGGGCGTCCGCGAGCGGCCCTGATGGCCGCCGGCTGGGCGACGGCGCGCCGCGGCGAGCGGCTGCGGCGCTTCCCGGGGCGGCCGTACGGCCTGGCGGCGGCGACGATGGCCCGCGGGCTGACCGGCACCGGGTCGGCCCTGGCGCGGGCCGCCCGGCGGCCGTGGGCGCCCCCGCTGCTCCTGCTGGCCGCGCGCGACCGGCGCGTGGCGTGGGCCCTGGCCGTCGCCTTCGCCGCCCCGCTGGTGCAGGACGCGCTCGCCACCCGCGATCCCCGCGCGGTGGCCGGCGACGTGCCGCTGCGACTGCTCGAGGAGCTGGTGGCCGCGTCAGCGACCTGGGAGGGCTGCCTGCGCGCTCGCACAGTGCGGCCCCTGCTGCCGTCGTGGCGGCCCGTCGGCGCGGTGGCGGCATGACGCGCGTCGCGGTGGTGACCGGCGCCGCCCGCGGGATCGGCGCCGCGACCGTGACCGGCCTGGCCGCCGCCGGCTGGAGCGTCGTGGCCCTCGACCGGTGCCGGGACGACCCCCGGCTGCCCTACCGTCTCGGCACCGAGGCCGAGCTGGCCGCCGTCGTGCAGGCGGCCCAGGGCGCCGGCGAGTCCGGGGATCGCGTGCGCGCGATGGTGGGCGACGCGACCGTCGCGGCCGACATGGAACGCGCCGTCCAGACCGCTCAGGACGCCTTCGGCGGCGTCGACGCGATGATCGCCGTCGCCGGCGTCATCGCCGGCGGGGTCCCGCTGTGGGAGATGCCGGCCCCGCAGCAGGACGCGGTGCTCGACGTCAACCTGCGCTCGGTGCTGGTGGCCGCCCAGACCGGGATCCCGGCGCTCCTGCGCCGGCCGCAGCCGCGGAGCGGCCGCTTCGTGGCGGTGGCGTCGGCGGCGGCGACGCGGGGGCTGCCGATGCTCGCCGCCTACTGCGCGGCCAAGGCGGGTGTCACCGGGCTGATCCGCGCGCTGGCGGTCGAGCTGCGCGGAACCGGCGTGACCGCCAACGCCGTCTCGCCCGGGTCGACCGCCACCCCGATCCTCGACGAGAGCGCCCGCCTCTACCGCCTGGAGTCCGCGGAGGCCTTCTCCGGCCAGCAGCCGATCGAGCGGCTGATCCGGCCCGAGGAGGTGGCTCAGACGATCGTCTGGCTGTCCGACGAGCGCACCGGAGCGGTAACCGGAGCGACCGTTCCGGTCGACGGCGGCCTGTCGCTCTAGAGGCTCCGCAACCGGCCTCGGCGCGCTTTTGTGCACTCGTGGTCAAAAGTTGGTTCGCTCCCGAACAAGTCGCTTGAGTTTTGCTTGACCTCGCCCCGGGCCGTCGTAATGATGGCCGGCAGTCGCGACACGATCACGCCACCAGGCGATGCGTCGTTGCTTTGAGGCAGAAGGGACCAGAAGCCTCGACGTACCCGCCTGCTGGACCGTCAGGGAGAGCGAGGAGACAATGGCGGTGTTCAAGGCACCCGTAGTTCGACGGCAGCCTGTTGAGGCGCTGCCGAGCAGTCGTTGCGCACGAGGGCGACGGCTCGCCGCAGTTCTGGCGGCCGCCGCGGCGTGTCTGGGAGTCGCGGCCTGTGGGAGCTCGTCGAACTCCAAGAGCTCGAGCAGCAGCCCGGCGAGCGCCAGCGCCTCGTCGAGCGCGACCAGCTCGGCTCCGGCCGGCACGCCCCACGCGGGCGGGTCGCTGACCGCACTCGAGAGCGCGGGCTACTCCGGTGACTGGCCGGCCGGGCT
The DNA here is from genome assembly GCA_036267215.1 of Solirubrobacteraceae bacterium. Classification (GTDB taxonomy): domain Bacteria; phylum Actinomycetota; class Thermoleophilia; order Solirubrobacterales; family Solirubrobacteraceae; genus Palsa-465. The sequence continues at coordinate 55,336 of DATAWL010000057.1, forward strand.
GGACCCGGCGACCAACGTCAACGACGCCGCCAACCAGGACCAGATGAGCGCCATCTTCGGCGTGCTGTGGGAGCTGAACACGAAGGGCGCGCTCACCCCGGATCTGGCCACCGGCTACAAGTTCTCGGCCGGCGGCAAAAACGTCACGATCACGCTCCGTCCCGGTGTGAAGTTCTCCGACGGCACCCCGTTCAACGCTCAGGCCGTCGTCTTCAACTGGAAACGCGACCTGGCGTCACCGTGTACCTGCAAGCCGACGAACTTCACGGTCAAGTCGATCACGGCGCCGAGCCCGACCACGGTGGTGGTCAACCTCGCCACTCCGGACGGCGCCTTCATCAATCAGCTGCAGGACGCCAACTTCTCCTGGATCGCGTCGCCGACGGCGATCAAGAAGATGGGCGAGCAGGCGTTCAAGCTCAAGCCGGTCGGCGCGGGCCCGTTCACCGTGGTGAGCGACACGCTGAACAACTCGCTGGTGCTCAAGAAAAACCCCGCCTACTGGGAGAGCGGGCATCCGTACCTGGACCAGCTGACGTTCAAGACGACGGCCAGTGACGAGAGTGCGCTGGAGGCGATGCAGGCCGGGCAGGGCCAGGCCTACATGGGCATGAGCTCGCCGCAGCTCCTCAACTCGTACAAGTCGAAGTTCACGGTCGCCACCGTCCCGTCGACGTCGCCATACGACATCCAGTTGAACACCTCGATTCCCCCGTTCAACAATCTCAAGGCCCGCGAAGCGATCTATTACGCCACCGACGCGTCGCTGATCGACCAGAAGCTGTTCGGCAACGTCAACCCCGTGGGGCAGTCGTTCACGGCCCCGGCAGGCCTGTTCTATGAGCAGAACGTGCCCGGGTACCCGACGTACGACCTGGCCAAGGCCAAGTCAATCGTGAAGTCGCTCGGGGGCCTGACGATCAACTTCTTCACCATTCAGCAGCCCGCCACGACGAACTTCATGGAGGCGCTGCAGTCGATGTGGAAGCAAGCCGGGATCAACGCCTCGATTCATTTCTATCCGCTCGCCGGCCTGATCCAGCAGTTCGACACCAAGAAGTGGCAGATCGCGCTGCAGACCGCGGGTGCGTGGGACCCGGCCGGCGGCGTCGGTCTCGCGTTCCGCTTCCTGTCGGCGTCCCCGTTCAGCGGGGTGCACGATCCGCACCTGGATTCGCTCATCCTCGGGGGCCAGGGGGCGATCAGTCCGACGACGCGGAAATCCATGTACGACCAGGCGGCGGCGTACATCGCCAAGAACGCCTACGGTCCGTTCCTGTTCCCTCTCGCGAACTGGAACATCGCGGGGCATGGGGTGCAGGGCGCCGGCCTGACGACACCGATCCCGCCGGTCGCGGTCAACGGGCCCGTGCTGTGGGAGGACGTCTCGACATCCTCCTCGTGATCCGTCAGCCGGTCTGTGAGGCATGAGTAGCTCGGCGTCAGCGCCCCTGCAAGCCCCTGTGCGAGGGGTGCAGGCGGGGGCGCTCAGCCGGGTCGCCAGCTCCCCCACGCTGCGATTCATCGGCCGTCGGCTGCTGACCGCGGTCCCGGTGCTGTGGGGCCTGACGCTGGCGACATTCATCGTGATGAACGCGCTGCCAGGCGACGCGGCGCAGGAGCTGCTGGGTGCGAGCGCCACCCCGGCGGAGATCCATCAGCTGTCGGTCAAGCTCGGGCTCGACAAGCCGTTCATCACCCGGTACCTGGACTGGCTGCACGGGCTGGTCACCGGTCATCTCGGCACGTCGCTGGCCAGCGGTCAGAGCGTCGCGTCGATTCTGCGCAGCGACCTGCCGGTCACCTTCGAGCTGCTCGCGTACGCGTTCGTCATCTCGCTCGGGATCGCCGTTCCGGTCGCCCTGCTGGCGGCACGCCGTCCCAACGGGATCTTCGACCGAGTGAGCATGGTGCTGAGCATGGCCGGCCTGTCGCTCGCCAACTACATCCTGGCGCTCGTGCTCGTGTACTTCTTCGCCGTCAAACTCAACTGGCTACCGGCGTTGGGGTGGGCGCCGCCCGACCAGGGCTTCGCGAACAACATCAAGTATCTGACGATGCCGGCGGTTTCGATCGCCCTGTCGCTGCTGTGTTTCTATGCCCGGCTGCTGCGAGCCGACCTGGTGGAGCAGATGCGCGAGGACTACGTCGTGACGGCCCGGGCCAAGGGGGTGGGACAGTGGCGCATCCTCCTGCGCCACGCGCTGCGTAACTCCGTGTTCGGCCTGATCACCGTGGTGGCGCTCAACCTGGGAACGCTGCTGGGCGCGACGGTCGTCATCGAGCAGATCTTTGGTCTGCCCGGGATCGGCCACGAGCTGCTCTCGGCGATCGGCAATCGCGATGTTCCGGTGGTGGAGGGCACCGTGGTGGTGTTCGGCGTGATCACAGTGTTGGCGAACCTGCTGGCCGATCTCCTGTACGCGACGCTTGACCCGAGGGTGCGATATGGCACCGCCGGCTGACATCACCGCCGTCCCCAGCGTGCTCGAGCCGGTGGCCGTCGTTCCCGCCGCCGGCCGCCCCCGGGGCAGGCTACGGTCGCTGGTCGGGATCGGCGTGCCCAGTGTGCTGCTGATCCTCATCTTCGGCCTGTGCTTCGTGTGGCCACTCATCGGACCGGTCCCCCCGCCGACCGGCGGCAACATCCTGAACTCCAACCTGCCCTCGTTCTCACCCGGGCATCTGCTGGGAACCGACGCCACCGGCAACGACGAATGGTCGCGGCTGCTGTATGGCGGCCGGGCATCGCTGGAGGTTGCGCTGGCCGTCAACGCCATCGGACTGGTGCTGGGCGGCCTGCTGGGCGCGGTCGCCGCCTATATGGGCGGCTGGCGCGACGGCGTGATCATGCGCATTCTCGACGTGCTGATCGCCTTTCCATCCCTCGTGCTCGCGCTGGCCATCGCCGAGGGGCTCGGTCCGAGCGAGCTGCACGCCATCTGGGCGCTGTGCTTCTTCAGCATCCCGGCATTCGCCCGGATCGCCCGGGCGGCGACGCTGCGGGTGCGCGAGCAGAACTACGTCGTCGCCGCGGGGCTCTCGGGCACCGGCCATGTGCGCACGGTGCTGCGCCATATCGCCCCCAACATCGTGCCCCAGCTGATCACGTTCGCCTTCCTGGGCATGGGCATCACGATCGTCCTGGAGGGGGCGCTCAGCTTTCTCGGCCTGGGAATTCCGCTCCCCGCTCCGAGCTGGGGCAACATGATCGCTCAAGGCGAGGGCATCCTGTCGGCGGCGCCGAAGTTCACGATGTTGCCCAGCGCCGCCCTGTTCATCACCGTGATCGCCTTCAACCTGCTCGGCGACGCACTCCGAGAGCGCTGGGGTAGCCGATGAGCGCGAACGGCTTCCTCCCGGCTCGTGCCGGCCATCTGGCGGGCGAAACGCGGCCCGGCGCCGACGCGCCACTGCTGGCGATCGACGATCTCCGGGTGGACTTCCACCAGGGCCAGCGCGTCGTCCGGGCCGTCGACGGCCTCGGCTATGAGGTGGGTCGCGCCCGGACGGTGGCCCTGATCGGGGAGTCGGGCTCGGGTAAGACGGTCAGCTCTCGCGCGATCATGGGCCTGCTGCCCCCCACGGCTCACGTGCGCGGCTCAATCCGGTTCGAGGGCCAGGAGCTCGTCGGGCTGTCCGAGCAGGAGCTCCGGCCCCTACGGGGGGGCGAGATCGCGATGGTCTTCCAGGATCCCAGCCGGTCGTTGAATCCGACCATGCGGATCGGCGCACAGATCGTCGAGACGATCCGGATGCATGGAGACATGGCGCGACCGGCGGCACTCGATCGCGCCGCCGAGCTCATGGAGCTGGTGCGACTGCCGGCCGCCCGCGAGCGCCTGCGACAGTACCCCCACCAACTCTCGGGCGGGATGCGCCAGCGCGTGATGATCGCCATCGCGCTCGCGGCCGGTCCCAAGCTGCTGATCGCAGACGAGGCCACCACGGCGCTCGACGTGACCACCCAGGCCCAGATCATGGAACTCCTGCACGATCTCCAGCGGCGGCTCGGGATGGCCCTCATCATGATCAGCCACGACCTCGGCCTCGCGGCCAGCTTCGCCGACGAGGTACTGGTGATGTACGCCGGACGGGCGGTCGAGCAGGCGCCGACGCGCAAGCTGTTCGCCGAGGTGCGCATGCCCTACACGCGCGCCCTGCTGGACGCGATCCCCCGGCTGGAGAACCCGCCGCACGCCAGCCTGGCCGCGGTTCCCGGCCAACCGCCCGACCTCGCCGCGGAGCATGTCGGGTGCCCGTTCGCTCCGCGTTGCCCGGACGCGAGCAATCGGTGCCGGGAGGCCGCGCCTCCGTTCGCGGAACAGGAGCCCGGCCATCTGTGGGCGTGCTGGCATCCCTGCGGAGTCCAGGCGCCGTCGTGACCGGGGACCCCAACATCCGCAACGTGGCCGGCGCCGGCCTAGCCGCCGCCGAGCGGGACCCGCTGCTCGAGGTCCGCGACGTGGTGCAGGAGTTCACCGTCCGTGACCGCGGCGGGGCCAAGGCCGGAACGGTGCATGCCGTCTCCGGCGTCTCCTTCTCCCTGGCGGCCGGAGAGACCCTGGGTCTGGTCGGCGAGACCGGATCCGGGAAATCAACGCTGGCGCGCGCCCTGCTCCAGGCACCCGGACCGAAGCGGGGCTCGGTCCGCTTCCGCGGAACCGAGCTCGTCGGACTCAAGCGACGGCAACTGCAGGAAGCGCGGCGCCACATCCAGATGGTCTTCCAGGATCCGTTCAGCTCGCTGGACCCGACGTGGCGGGTCGGAGAGCTGGTCGCGGAGCCCCTGGTCGCCTTCAAGGTCGGCACCGCCGCGCAACGGCGCCGGCGAGTGGAGGAACTGCTCGATCGCGTCGGGCTCGATCCCGCGCGCTACATCGACCGCCGGCCGCGCGAGCTCTCCGGCGGGCAGGCTCAGCGCGTGGCGATCGCCCGCGCGCTGGCGATCGACCCGGCCCTGATCATCTACGACGAGGCGGTCTCGTCGCTCGACGTCCTGATCCGGGCGCAGGTGCTCAACCTGCTGGAGCGGCTGCGGGCAGAACTGGGACTCACCTATCTATTCATCGCGCACGACCTGGCGCTGGTCAAGCAGGTGTCCGACCGCGTTGCCGTCATGTACCTGGGCAAGCTGGTCGAGCTGGGCCCGGCGGAGTCCTTGTACCGGGAGCCGCTTCACCCGTACACGGTTGCGCTGCTGGCCTCCATCCCCAGCCCCGACCCGACCGTCCGGCCCGAGCCGGTCGGCAAGGCCATCAGGGGCGAGCCGCCGTCGCCGATCGACCCGCCCAGCGGCTGCCGCTTTCGCACGCGCTGTCCCCGGGCCCAGGATATCTGCGCCACCGAGGAACCCCCGCTGCGCGAGCTCGCCGAGGGCCATCAGGCCGCGTGTCACTTCCCGGTCACCACCGACGTCCCCGCGCCCGCGGTCGCCCGCGAGCCGGCCGCGAGTTGAGCGAGCAAAGGAGAACCCCATGGCAGTCAGCGATCAGAACCCGACCACGCTCGACGTCTCGAGCCTGCTGAGCGACGCGACCCAGCTGATCGGCGGCGAGTGGGTCCCGGCCCGCGGGGGCGAGACGATCACGGTGATCAACCCCGCCACCGGCGAGACCCTGGCTCGCGTGCCCCGCTCCGGCGCCGACGACATCGCCGACGCGGTCGCCGCGGCCGAGATCGCCTTCCCGGCGTGGCGCGACACCAATCCCTCGGTGCGCGGACAGCTCCTGCTGGCCTGGGCGCAGCTGTGCCGCGAGCACGCCGACGAGCTGGACCTGCTCGAGCGCATGGAGGTCGGCCGCCCCAGCTGGGGGTCCCCGCCGATGCCGAACATCATCGGCTTCACCGCCGGGATGGCGGACAAGGTCACCGGCCAGACGCTGCCCAGCGCGTTCCCCGACGTCATCGGCATGACCCTGCGCGAGCCCTACGGGGTGTGCGGCGCCATCATCCCGTGGAACGCGCCCGGCCCGCTGACCGCGCAGGACGTGGCGCCCGCCGTCGCCATGGGCAACACGATCGTCCTCAAGCCGGCCGAGGACGCCCCGCTGACGCCGCTGCTGATGGCCAGGCTGGCGATGGAGGCCGGGATCCCGCCCGGCGTCGTTAACGTCGTCACCGGCTTCGGCGGTGAGGCCGGCGATGCGCTCACCCGCCACCCGGGCATCCGCCGGATGAGCTTCACCGGCTCCCCGGAGACCGGGAGCCGCGTCATGGAGGCGTGCGCCCAGCACCTCATCCCGGTGCACCTGGAGCTGGGTGGCAAGTCGCCCCAGGTGGTACTCCGCGACGCGCCGCTGGAGAAGGCGATCCCGACGATCGTGCGCAGCATCACGCTCAACACCGGGCAGATCTGTGCTGCCGGCTCCCGGGTCGTCGTCGACGAGAAGATCCGCGACCGAGTCGTCGAGGGACTCGCGGACGGCTTCGCCAAGGTTCGCGTCGGTCCCTGGTACGAGCAGGTCGACATGGGCCCGCTGATCAGCGCCAAGCAGGAGCAGCGCGTCCTGAGCTATCTGCAGTCCGGACGTGATGAGGGCGCGCGGGTCGTCGTCGGCGGCGACAAGCTCAGCGGCGAGCGGTTCGACGGCGGCTTCTTCGTGGCGCCGACGATCTTCGACGGGGTCCAGCCGGAGATGCGCATCGCCCAGGAGGAGATCTTCGGGCCCGTGCTGTCGGTGCTCACCGCACACGACGAGGAGCAGGCGCTGTCGATCGCCAACGGCACCCGCTACGGGCTGGTGTCGTCCGTGTGGACCAGCGACGTCGGCAAGGCGGTGCGGCTGGCCCGCCGGATCGAGTCCGGTCAGGTATCGATCAACACGCTGTGGTCGGGCGGCGTGATCGGGGCGCCGTTTGGCGGTTACAAGTCCAGCGGCTTCGGCCGCACGGTGTCGGCCGAATCGATCCTCGACTACACCCAGGTCAAGAGCGTGATCATCGACGGGCGCGTGTAGATGGTCGTCAATCGCCGCGGCAGCGACGGAGGGAGCCACTAGTGGAGGTCTCGCTCTCGGGCAGGGTGGCGCTGGTGACCGGCGCGGGCCCCAACATCGGTTCCGGGATCGCGCTGGCCCTGGCGCGCTACGGCGCCCGGGTCGCCTGCAACGACCTCTCGCCGGACGCCGCCGCCGCATCGGTGGCGCGGATCGAGCGCCACGGCGGCGACGCGATGGCGATCCCGGGCGACGTCAGCTCCGAGGCCGACGTGACCGGCTACGTGGGCGAGGTGCTCGATCGCTGGGGCCGGATCGACATCCTGATCAACAACGCCGCCATCCTCGGCGGTCGCGGCGTGCTGGAGGAGAGCCTGGAGTTCTTCAACCGCGCCGTCGAGGTCGCCGGGGCCGGCACGTTCCTCAACACCAAGCACGCCGCCATCGCGATGATCGAGCGCGACATCCGCGGCAGCGTCGTCAACGTCCTGTCCTCCAACGCGTGGCAGGGCGCGCCCGGGGTGATCGCCTACGCCTTCCACAAGGGCGGGCTGGCCAACTTCACCCGGGCCGCCGCCATGGACCTGGCGCCCTACGGCATCCGCGTCAACTCCTACTCCCCGACGGCGCCCCGCCCCGACAACCCGGAGCTGCTGGCCGCGTTGCCGGGACCCGGTCCCGCCCGCCTGGGTCCACGGGCCGGGGCGGGATCCGGATCGAGCGACCGGCCGAGCTGGTGGAAGGACATCGGCCGCATCGACGTGCGCTCCAACATGCCGATGGCGCCGTCGACGCCGACGGACATCGGCCATTGCGTGGCCTGGCTGTGCTCGGACTACGCCCGGCTGATCACCGGGTGTGACTTCGTCATCGACGGCGGCGCCCGGGCCAAGTACTGGGGGTATCTCCCGCCCGAGGAGAAGGCCGAGCCGGCGCCGCTCATTCCCCTGTACGACGACGAGACGATGCCGGGAGGGTTCTGAGCATGCCGGGTGAGATGGCGCGCGCCGCGGTCCAGACCGGCCCGCTGGCCTACGAGCTGCGGGAGTTCCCGCGCCCCCGGATCGGCGACGACGACGGCCTGCTGAGGATCGAGGCCTGCGGGGTGTGCGGCTCCGACGTCGAGCAGTACCGCGGCCACCTCGTCCGGCCGGGGATGTTCCCGCTGATCCCGGGCCACGAGCCGCTGGGGATCGTCGAGGAGATCGGCGACCGCGCGGCGGAACGCTGGGACGTGCAGCCCGGCGACCGCGTGGCGGTCGAGATCCTGCGCCCCTGCCGCGCCTGCGACTACTGCCTGACCGGCCGCTACATGTCCTGCCCGAACCGCGACGGCGCCTACGGGATGACCCCGCTGTCGCGCGCGCCGGGCCTGTGGGGCGGGTTCGCCGAGTACCTGTACCTGCACCCATGGGCGATCCTGCACAAGGTGCGCAGGGACCTACCGGCGTCGCTGGCCGTGATGTTCAACCCGCTGGGCGCCGGTGTGCGCTGGGCGGCGTACCTCGGCGAGGTCGGACTGGGCGAGACCGTGCTCATCCTCGGACCGGGGCAGCGGGGCCTGGCGTCGGTGATCGCCGCCCGGGCCCGCGGCGCGGGGACGATCATCGTCACCGGCCTGGCCAAGGACGCCGGCAAGCTGGCGCTGGCCCGCGAGCTGGGCGCCGACCACACGATCAACGTCGACGAGGAGAACGTCGTGCAGCGGGTGACCGAGATCACCGACGGCGCGATGGCCGACGTCGTCCTCGAGCTGACCCCGATGGCGGCCCAGCCGATCACCGACGCGATCGAGGCCGTTCGCCACAGCGGGCGGATCGTCCTGGCCGGCCTGAAGGGCAACACGCCCATCGAGCTCGTCACCGACCGTCTGATCAACAAGGGGCTGACCGTCCGCGGGGCGTTCGGCGTCGACGCCGAGGCCTACATCGAGGCCATCCGCATCATCGAGTCCGGCCGCTTCCCGCTGGAGAGGATGTCGTCGGGGACGTTCGAGCTGGCCGACACCGAGGCGGCGATCCAATCGCTCGGCGACGGCGACGCGGTCCACGTCTGTGTCTGCCCCGGCGGGGCCCCGGCCACCGTCACCGCCGCCGCCGGTGCGGGCGTGGGTGCGGCGGGTGCGACCTCCCATGAAAGGAGTCCTGATGTTGGTTGACATGCACGCCCACGTGATCCCCGGCGCCCTGGACGCGGCCGGCACGCAGGAGGGCCACCTCGGCCCCCGGGTGGGGCCGTGCGACGACCCCCACGCCCGGCTGCTGGAGACCGACCGGATGCAGTTCACCGCCCGGGACGCGTTCTACCGCGCCGAGCGCCGCCTGGAGGAGCTGGAGCGCAGCGGCGTCGACGCCGAGGTCGTCTCGCCGATGCCCCCGCTGCTGGACTTCAGCCTGCCCGGGCAGGCGGGGCTGACGCTGTCGCGCCGGGTCAACGAGTTCATCGCCGAGCTGACCCGGACCGACCCCAACCGGCTGCTGGGCATGGGGATGCTGCCGATGCAGGCCCCGGAGCTGGCCGTCGCCGAGCTGGCCGCGGTCCGCGAGCAGGGCCTGGTGGCGGTCGAGATCACCTCCAACGTCCTGGGCCGATCGCTGCACGAGCCCGAGTTCGCCGAGTTCTGGGCCGAGGCCGAGCGCCAGCGGATGCCGGTGTTCGTGCATGGGATGCCGGGCGACCTCGGCGGCCGGGTGCCGGGCGGGCTCGTCGCCGTCGCCGGGTTCGCCGTCGGGGCCGACTGCGCGCTGGCGGCGACCTCGATCGTCGCCGGCGGCGTGGCGGAGAGGCATCCACAGCTGCGACTGGCCTTCAGCCACGGTGCCGGCGGGTTCCCGGCCATGCTCCCCCGGGCCAACTACTTCTGGGGCAAGACCTGGAACGAGGAGCCGTCGGAGGAGGGCGAGGGGATCTCCCCCGCCGAGCTGGCCAAGCGCTTCTACTACGACGGCCTGGTCATGGACCATCGGACGCTGCGCCACCTGATCGACCTGATGGGCCACACCCAGATCCTCGTCGGCTCGGACTTCCCGGCGATGCCGCGGGAGGATCCGTGTGCACGCACGCTGCGCACCCTGGACCTGGCCCCGGACGTGCTGGAGGACATCACCTGGCACAACGCCTTCCGGTGGCTGGGAGTGAACGCCCCTCAGCCGGTCGGCGAGGGCGCCGCAACCGCGAGTGAAGGAGTGACACGGTGAAGACACGCGCAGCGGTCGTTCGCGGCCCCGGCCAGCACTGGGAGCTGACCGAGCTCGAGCTCGACGAGCCCAAGGAGCACGAGGTGCTGGTGCGGGTGATGGCCTGCGGGCTGTGCCACTCCGACGAGCACGTCCGGGAGGGCGGCCCGTACCGGTACCCGATGGTCGGCGGCCACGAGGGCGCCGGCGTGGTCGAGAAGGTCGGGGCCAACGTCACCCGCGTCCGCGAGGGCGAGCACATCTGCACCTCGTGGATCCCGGTGTGCGGTCACTGCCGCTACTGCTCCACCGGTCACCAGAACATGTGCAACGACGGGCTGAACGCCGCGACCGGCATGATGCCCGACGGCACGTTCCGCTTTCACGAGAACGGCACCGACATCGGCGGGATGTGCGTGCTGGGCACGTTCTCGCAGTGGATCGTCATCCCCGAGAACTCGTGCGTGCCGATCGATGAGGACCTGCCGTTCGAGTTGGCCGCGCTGGTCGCGTGCGGCGTGACCACCGGCTGGGGCTCCTCGGTGTACGCCGCCGGGACCCGCGCGGGCGAGACCGTCGTCATCTACGGGACCGGCGGCGTGGGCATGAACGCCGTCCAGGGAGCCGCCTACGCCGGCGCCAAGCACGTGATCGCGGTCGACCCCAACCCATTCAAGCGCGAGATGGCGGGCAAGTTCGGCGCCACGTTCACCACCGGTGACCCCGAGGAGGCCGCGGAGTATGTCCGCGACGTCACCCGCGGCGAGATGGCCGATCACGCCGTGATCACCATCGGGGTGATGCACGCCGATGTGCTGCGCAACGCGGTGAACACCATTGGCAAGGGCGGCAGCGTGGTGGTGACCGCGGTCGGCGGCGAGGGCGACACCATCGCCATTCACGGGTCACCGGTCACCGGATGGCACAAAAACATCCAGGGCTCGTTGTTCGGCGGCGCCAACCCGCTCTACGACATGCCGCGGCTGCTCGGGCTCTACAAGGCGGGACAGCTCAAGCTGGAGGAGCTGATCACCAACCGCTACACGCTGGAGACGATCAACCAGGGTTATGCGGACATGCTCGAGGGACGCAACATCCGCGGCGTCCTCATCCACGACCACTAACCTCAAAGGGCACTGACGAAAGGTAAGGAGGACTGAGATGAGCGCGATCATGGATCCCACCGGTCAGAGCAGCAGGCAGGTCGCGGACGGCCTGGCCCTGGCGGAGCGGCGCCCCGGCCTCTCCGGAGCGACCGTCGGCCTGCTGGAGAACGGCAAGCAGAACGCGCGCCTGTTCCTCGAGGAGGTGGCCGGCGTCCTGCGCGAGCGCTACGGCGTCGGCGACGTCACCCTGCGCCGCAAGGAGATCTTCTCCGCGCCGGCCCCACCGGAGCTGGTGGATCAGATGAGCGCCGAGTCCGATGTGGTGGTCATCGGCGTCGGCGATTGCGGCTCCTGCAGCGCCGCGGCGATCGCCGACGGCGTGCTGTTCGAGCGGCACGGCACCCCGGCGGCGGTGATCTGCTCCGATGCGTTCAAGGCCACCGCCGACGCGATGGCGCAGGTGCAGGACGCCCCGGGCTACCACTACATCACCACCGCCCACCCGGTGGCCGGGCTCTCGCCCGAGCAGGTGCGCGGGCGCGCCGAGCAGGTGGCCGCCGAGGTGGCCGGCGTCCTGGCCGCGGCGGCCTCGCGGCAAGCCGCCTGATGGCCGCCGAGTCCGACGCCGCCCGGGAGGCGGAGCCCGACCCGGACCTCGCCCGCGAGGCGATCGAGTACTGCTACGACCACGACTGGACTGACGGGCTCCCCGTCGTCCCCGCGTCCCGCGAGATCGTCGACCGGTTCCTGGCCGCCACCGACCGCTCGGCCGACCAGGTGCTGTGGCGCATGGATCACCTGGGCCGGGAGTGCACGGTCCAGACGGCGGCGATCAACGCCGCCATGGCCGGCTGCCGCCCGGAGTACTTCCCGATCGTGCTGGCCGCCTGGGACGCCGTCATGCGCGATCGGGCGGCCAAGGGCGGCGGCTGGCAGAGCACGAGCGGACCCGCCCCGCTGATCGTGATCAACGGCCCGATCCGCAACGAGCTGGCGATCAACTGCACCGGCGGGATCTTCGCCGGCGGGTTCCGTCCCAACGCGACGATCCCCCGCGCGCTCGGGCTGATGCTGCGCAACGCGTTCGGGGTCGTCCCCCACGTGTTCGATCAGACGACCCAGGGGATCCCGGGGCGCTGGGCGATCTGCTTCGGCGAGAACGAGGAGGAGAGCCCGTGGGAGCCGCTGGCGACCGAGATGGGGCTCGAGCCCGACACCGACGGGGTGTCGGTCACGCTGACGCGGACCTACGAGTTCGTCGACAACCGCCACACCCAGGATCCCGAGCAGGTGCTGTGGGACTTCGCCGACACCATCTCGCGCACCGGGGTGATGATCTTCCGGTCGCAGTCGGCCGGCATCGTGTTCTGCCCCGAGCACGCCCAGATGCTGGCCGCCGGCGGCTATTCCAAGCAGGACGTCAAGGACTGGCTGATCGAGCACGTCGGCCGGCCCGAGTCCGCCCTGCGCCGGGCCGGGAAGGACGGGGTCGCCCAGGGCGGCGCCGGGGTGCGCTCGGCCAGCGAGGCCGAGCGGGTCCCGGCCGACGAGTTCAGCCGCTTTCTGCCCGGGCGCGAGTCGGTTCCGATCATCGTCGCCGGCGCCCGTAACGCCGGCATCTCGATGGTCTTCCGGGTGTTCGGCGAGTGGTCGAACACCAGCGTCGCGATCGAGCGCCGGCCGTCGCCGGTGGCGGCGGTCGGGGCCGGCCAGGGAGGCGAAGGCTGATGTTCAGCCGCGAGGGCCTGGAGAGCATGCGGGCCGCGCTGGCCGCCGACGGCTACGCCCTGGATGCCAGCGAGAACGGCGGGCACGTCGTGGTGACGATCGCCGCCACCCCCGAGGCCTGCGAGGACTGCCTGGCGCCGCCCGACGTGATGCGGGCGATCCTGGGCAAGAGCCTGGCCGTGCCCGCCGCGGCGATCGAGCTGCACTACCCCGAGGCCTCGTGAACGGCGACGGCGTGGCGGCGCGCCCGTTCGACATCGACGGACCGCCGGCGGCCGAGTGGATGGCGGGGCGCAGGGTGCTGGTGACGGGCGGCGGCGGCCGGACCGGCGGTCCCGGCACGATCGGCTGGGCGGTCTCGCGGCTGCTGGCCCGCCATGGCGCCCGGGTGGCCGTGGTCGACACCGACCCGGCGGCGGCCGAGCGGACCGTGTCGCAGATCGAAGCGTCGGGCGGGGTTGCGGCGCCGGTCATCGCCGACGTCACCGTCGACGATGACTGTGGGCGGTCGGTCGCCGAGGCCCGCGACGCGCTCGGCGGCCTCGACGGGCTGGTCAACAACGTGGCCATGTGGAGCGCGGCGGAGCTGTTCGAGGTCGAGCCCGACCGGTTTGACCAGCTGATGGACATGAACCTTCGGACCGCGTGGCTGATGACCCGCCACGCGATCGAGGTCCTGCCCGCGGGCGGGGCGATCGTCAACATCACCTCGGTGGCGGCGCGGCGGGCCGGCACCGTCTACGGGCTGGGCAAGGCCGCGCTGGAGGCGATGACCGGCGGCGCCGCCCACCTCCTGGGCGAGCGCGGCCTGCGGATCAACGCGGTCGAGCTCGGTGCGCTATGGACCGGCGCGGTGGCCGACAACCTGCCGCCCGAGGCGCGGGAGCCGCGGCGGCGAATGGTCGCGCTGCAGACCGAGGGCGACTGCTGGGACGCGGCGATGGCCGTGCTGTTCCTGGCCTCGGACCGCGCGCGGTGGATCTCCGGCCAGGTGCTGGCCGTCGATGGCGGCGGCCCTCCGCGGGCGCCGTACCCCGGCGTGTCGCGGCCGGGCTCGGGTGCGGTCGCCGGGACCACGGGGGCCGGGTCGTGAACGGCCGGGTGGCGCTCGTCACCGGCTGCGGCAAGCCCGACGGCGCCGGGCAGGCCGTCGCGCGCGCGCTGGCGGCCGCCGGCGCGGCGGTCGTGGTCTGCGACCGCCGGCCGGCCGGGGTGCTCAACCGCCGCCAGGAGGTGGTCGGCGCCGAGCAGCCGGCCTCATGGAGCGGGCTGGAAACGCTGGTGGCCGAGATCGAGGCGGCCGGCGGCACCGCCACCGCCGCCCTGGGTGACATCGGGTCAGCACAGGACGTCGAGGCGATGGTCGGCGTCGCGCTGGAGCGTCACGACCGGCTGGACATCCTCGTCAACAACGCGGCCGCGCCCCAGGGCCCCGACCGGGAGGTGATCGACGAGATCCCGGTCGACGTCTTCGACGAGGTGATCCGGATCAACCTGCGCGGCACGTTCCTGATGTGCCGGGCGGCGGTGCCGTCGATGCGCCGCGAGCGATGGGGGCGGATCGTCAACGTCTCCTCGATGGCCGGCGTGATCGCCGCCGCGCGCTCGACGCCGTACTCGGCGTCCAAGGCCGGCGTGCTCGGGCTGACCCGCTCGCTGGCCCTCGACGTCGCCGCGTTCGGGATCACCGTCAACGCGATCGCCCCGGGCGCGCTGGGGACCAGCCGCTCAGTGCTCAGCCTCGACGCCGACCTCGACGTCGCCGCCGAGCTGCAGCAGCGCGGCCGCCGGCTCCCGGTGGGCCGGGTGGGCACGCCCGAGGACGTCGCCGCGGCGGTCATGTACCTGGCGAGCGACGGGGCGTCCTACATGACCGGCCAGATGCTCGTGCTCGACGGGGGCGGACCGGCCCCGTTCCCGATTCCCCGACCCGAGGAGGACGCATGATCCCCGCCCCGCTAGGAGACCGAGGACGCGTGACCCTCGCCCCGCCCCAGGTGGCCCGCCCGTGAAGGTGCGCGTGCTCATGGAGCCGCGCCACGGCGCCACCTACGACCGGATCCTCGCCATGGCCCAGGCGACCGAGGAGGCCGGGTTCGACGCATTCTTTCGCTCCGACCACTACCTGGGGATCGACGCCACCGATACGGACTACCTGCCGACGGACTCGTGGACGACCCTCGGCGGGCTGGCCCGCGAGACCAGCCGGGTCAAGCTGGGCACGCTGATGACCGCCGGGACCTATCGCAACCCGGCGGTGCTCGCCATGGCCGTCGCCAGCGTGGACCAGATGAGCAACGGCCGCGTCTGCCTGGGCATCGGCACCGGCTGGTATGAGCGCGAGCACCAGGCGTTCGGCATCCCGTTTCCCTCGCTGGGCGAGCGCTTCGACCGCCTGGAGGAGGAGATGCAGATCATCACCGGGCTGTGGACCACGCCGCCGGGCGAGCGCTTCAGCTTTCAGGGGCGCTTCTGGCAGCTCGACGAGTGCGCCAACTTCCCGCGGCTGGTGCAGCGGCCGCGGCCGGAGATCGTCATCGGCGGGACCGGCCCGCGGCGCACGCCGCTGGCGGCCGCCCGCTACGCGGACGAGTTCAACAGCGGCGCAGGTCAGGGCACCGCGGAGCGGATCGCCAACGTGCGCCGGGTGTGCGAGGAGATCGGCCGCGACCCGGACACGCTGCGGATGTCCGTGACCTACCAGGTGATCTGCGGCGTCACCGAGGCCGAGGCCGGCAGGCGTCTGGCGCGCCTGGGAGCGCCGGGCGAGCGGATGCTGGCCAACGGCGTGGTCGGCACGCCGGCCGAGATCGCCGACGCGCTGGCCGGGTTTGCCGCCGACGGTTGCGAGATCGCCTATCTGCACGTCTTCGACATCGACGACCTCGAGCACATCCGCCTGATCGGCGCCGAGGTCGTTCCGCAGGTGGCCCGCGCGTGAGACCGCCCTCACCCGCCGCGGCGCCCGTTTTGAGCTCGACATCATCGACATCGACGAGGAGGCAGCGGCCATGGCGACCATGACGACCCGGGCGGCGGTGCTGCACCAGCCCGGACAGGACTGGGAGATCACCGAGCTGGACCTCGATCCGCCCAAGGACTACGAGGTGCTGATCCGCTACAAGGCGGCCGGCCTGTGCCACTCGGACGAGCACATCCGCGAGGAGGGCGGCAGCCACATCCGCCTGCCCCTGGTGGGCGGTCACGAGGGTGCCGGCATCGTCGAGGCGGTCGGCGCGGGCGTCACCCGGGTCACGCCCGGCGACCACGTCGTGACCTCCTACATTCCCGCCTGCGGCAAGTGCCGCTACTGCTCCACCGGCCATCAGAACCTGTGCGACCGCGGCCTCTACGCCGGCGTCGGCTGCCTGCAGGACGAGACCTTCCGCTTCCACCGCAACGGCGAGGACTACGGCGGCTTCTGCGCGCTGGGCACGTTCTCGGACCACACCGTCGTCTCCGAGTACTCGTGCGTGCGCATCGATGACGACATCCCGTTCGAGGTCGCCTGCCTGGTCGGCTGCGGCGTGACCACCGGCTGGTGCTCGGCGGTCCGCGCGGGCGAGACCCGGCCGGGCGAGACCGTCGTCATCTTCGGGATCGGCGGCGTGGGCATCAACGCCGTCCAGGGGGCCGCCTACGCCGGCGCCAAGAACGTCATCGCCATCGACCCCAACCCGTTCAAGCTCGACATGGCCAAGCGCCTGGGCGCCACGTTCGCCACCACCGGCGTCGACGAGGCACGCGAGGAGCTCATCCAGCTCACCCGCGGCCAGCTCGCCGACCTGGCCGTCGTCACCGTCGGCGTGCTCGAGCCTGAGATCACGATGGACGCGGTCAGCCTGATCGGCAAGGCCGGACGGGTCGTGCTGACCTCCGTCAGCCGGGCCGACACCAGGACGATCAGCCTCACCGGCTCACCGATGGTCGGCTGGCACAAGCGCATCCAGGGCTCGCTGGCCGGCGGCTCCAACCCGATCTTCGAGATGCCCAACCTGCTGTCGCTGTATAAGTCCGGCCATCTCAAGCTCGACGAGATCATCACGCAGCGCTACAGCCTCGAGCAGGTCAACGAGGGCTATCACGACCTGCTGGCCGGCAAGAACATCCGCGGCGTCATCGTCCACTAGGGATACTGGAGCTGACCGGCGATGCCCGGGCTGATGGCCGGCAAGGCCGGCCTGGTGACCGGCGCCGCCAGCGGGATCGGCCGGGCGTGCGCCCTGCGCTTCGCCGCCGAGGGCGCCACGGTCGTCGTCTCCGACCTGCCCGAGGCCGTGCAGGGCGGCGAGGAGGCCGTCGAGCAGATCCTCGCCGCCGGCGGCGAGGCCGAGTTCTTTCCCTGCGACGTCTCCAGCGCCGCGGGCAACGCCGGCCTCGTCGCCCACGTCGTGCGCCGTCACGGCCGGCTCGACTTCGCCCACAACAACGCGGGGATCGGGGTCCACCACCTGCTCCACGAGACCTCGGACGAGGACTTCGACCGCGTCATCGCCGTCAACCTCCGCGGCACCTTCCTGGGCATGAAGCACCAGATCACCCAGATGCTCACCCAGCCCATGCCCCACCGCGGCGCGATCGTCAACACCTCCTCCAACGCCGGCCTGATGGCCGTCGCCCGCCTGGGCGCCTACACCGCCAGCAAGCACGGCATCGTCGGCCTGACCAAGAACGGCGCGGTCGAGTACGCCAACCAGGGCATCCGGGTCAACGCCGTCTGTCCCGGCGCCATCATGACCCCGCTGATGTCCGATCAGCCCCCGGAGCGCCAGGCCGAGATCCTCGCCCCCCAGGCGATGACCCGTCCCGGCGACCCGGCCGAGGTGGCCGCCGCCGTCGTCTGGCTCTGCTCCGAGGAGGCCTCGTTCATCACCGGCGTCGCCCTCCCGGTCGACGCCGGGTCGGTGGCGTGGATCTCGGCGCACGATCAGTCAATAACGGCGAAACGCGCCGCAGAAGGAGGGACAAGCCGATGGCGAGCCTGAGGGTGGACCTCATGGGTGGAAAACCCGAAGCGCCTCACGCCCGATCTCCTGGGCGCAGACGAACACATGTTCGCAGCCGGCCCGGACCGATCAGCGCCATTTGGCTATGCTGTCGACCCAGGTGCGGGGTCGTCTAATGGCAAGACGCCAGCCTCTGGAGCTGGTTATCAAGGTTCGAGTCCTTGCCCCGCAGTCGGAACCGCTAGAGGGTCTCCAGGTCGGTTGAGAGGTCGCCCAGCGCCTCGGCGCGGTCGCCGATCTCGGTGTGGTCGGCGATGAACCGGCGGGCGTGCTGGAGGTCCTCGGAGCGCCCGACGGTGAGCGCGCCGGCGACGCGGCCCTCGTGCAGGTAGAAGACGGTGAACCTGGCGTCGTCGAAGGAGCCACGGACGATCTCGTGGTCCCAGGCGTAGGCGGGGCCGACGTATTCGATGGCGGCCCAGTCGGACAGGTCGCTGAAGAAGTACGGGACGACGTCGTGGGGCGTGCGCCTGCCGACCATGTTGAGCGCGACGGTCTTGCCCTGGTTGAAGGCGACGTCCCAGTGCTCGACGCGGATGCGCCGGCCGCCGTGGACGACGCTTTCGTATTCCGCCATGTCGCCGGCGGCGTAGACGCCCGGGGTGCCCGACTCGAGGTGGGCGTCGACGCGCACGCCGCCGGTGTCGCCCAGCTGCAGGCCGGCGGAGCGGGCCAGCATGACGTCGGGGTTGACGCCGGCGCCGAGCACGACCGCGTCGGCCGGGAGCTCGCGGCCGGACTTGGTCGCCACCGTGGTGATCCGCCCGTCTGCGCCCTCGAAGTGATCGAGCTCGTCCTCACCGTGGAGGGTGATGCCGTGGCCGGCGAGCAGCTCGTGGAAGAAGCGGGCGGCCTGGGGACCGAAGGTGCGGCTGAGCACCGCCTCCTCCATCATCACCATCGTGCAGGTGCAGCCCAGCTCGGTCAGCGTCGCCGCAACCTCGCTGGCGATGTAGGAGCCGCCGATGAGCACGACGCGCTTGCCGGCCGCGTCCTCGCGGATGGCGTCGCTGTTGCCGAACGTGCGCAGGTAGTGGATCCCCTCCAGCTCGGCGCCCGGGACGTTGAGCCGGCGGACGTTGGCGCCGGTGGCCAGGAGCGCCTGCCCGAAGCCGACCGTCTCCTTGTTGGACAGCGTGGCGGCGCGCGCCTGGAGGTCGAGCTTCATCGCCGAGGTGCGGGTCAACAGCTCGATCTGCTGCTCCTCGTACCACTCCGGTGCCTGGAACTGGGCGTCGGAGCGCGCCTGCCGGCCCTGGAGGTAGCCCTTGGACAGGGGCGGGCGATCGTACGGCGGATCGGGCTCGCGCCCGACGAGCAGGATCGACCCGTCCGCTCCGGACTTGCGCAGCCAGCGGGCGCATTGGCCGGAGGCCAGGCCCCCGCCGATCAGCAGGTAGTCGACATCGCGATCGGCCATGCGCGGCGCGCGGGCTACTTCCGGGCCGAGATCTGGGACTCGTCCTGGGCGAAGCGCGGCGTGATCTCGCCCTCGAGGCCGGGATCCAGGATGAGCAGCACCTGATCGCCGGCGTTGATCACCGAGTCGGCCTTCGGCACGAAACCGGTGCCGTCGCGGAGCACCGAGATGATCAGCGACCCCTCGGGCAGCGTGACGTCCTGCACCCGGGAGCCGGCCGCCTGGGAGCCCTCCCCCACCTCGAGCTCGATGATCTCGAGGTGCTCCTCCTCCAGGGCGAGCAGCTGGACGAGGCCGTACTCCGGCACCTCGTGCTCGATCAGGCGGAGGATCAGGTCGGTCGCCGAGACCGCCGGCTGGACGCCGAGGGTCTTGAAATGGTCGAGGTTGCGCGGGTTGTTGACCCGGGCGACGATCCGTTCGACGCCGTACTTCTCCTTGGCGACCTGGCAGATGAGGATGTTGTCCTCGTCGTCCCCGGTGACCGCGATCACGAGATCGGCCCGCTGGATGCCGGCGCGCTCGAGCACCCACATCTCGGTGGCGTCCCCGTACTGGACGGCATGCTCGAGCTCCTCCTCCACGATCCGGTAGCGACGGTGATCGGATTCGATCAGCGTCACCTCCTGGTCGCGTGCGATCAGCTCGCGTGAGAGGTTCCAACCGACCTTGCCGGCGCCGACGATGATGACGTACACGTGCTCAGTGCCCCTTTCAGTCCGCCAGGACGACCTGTTCGGCCATGTCGATCGCCTTCTGCGTCGGGCAGATCGTGATCAGCCCCTGCTCGGCGTACCACGCGGCGCGCGCTGGGTCGGCGACGCGGACGACGATCTTCGGAACATCGAAGCGACGCTGCGCGATCTGCGAGATGACCAGGTTGGTGTTGTCACCGCTCGTCGCCGCCATGAACACGTCCGCGTTCTCGATGCCCGCCGCGATCAGCCCGTCGATCTCCAGCGCGGTGCTCACCGTGAAGCGGCCGCCGGCATCTTCCCAGGTGGTCGACTGATCCTTGTCGAGACGCTCATGGGAAAGCGGATCGGAGTCGAGCACCGACACGGTGTGGCCGGCCTCGAGCGCCCGGCGGGCGACGGCTGAGCCGACGCGTCCGGCTCCGACGATGAGGATGAACATTCGCGGCAGCTTAGAGGCTGCTCGGTCGCGTGGTGTCGCAGATTCGTATCTGTGCTGACTCAGCTCGGCGCCGGGCCTCTGAGGAGCTTCTTGACGATCTTGCCGACGTACCGGCGAGCGAGCGCGGTGCCCAGCGCGCGACGGCGAGCCACGTGCGTGTGCGGCCAGTGCACGATCGTCGCCGCGATCAGGTTGACCCCCTCGGTCGTCATCACCTGGTGCTGAGCCGGGAACCAGTACGCGTCCACCCCCAGGCCGGAGATCAGCTGCGGCGCCGGCGTGAACCGCTTGGCGCCGAAGATCTGCGCCTGCTCCTCTGCCTGGCGCTCCAGCACCGCGTACGCCTCCGGCGCCCCGCTCACCGACACCGACGCCACGACGTGACCCGCGCTGAACACGCACTCCGACGCCCCCGACCGAGCATGCGTCCGTCTCTCCTTCACGCTTCCCGCAGCAACACCCACGCCCTTG
>DATAWL010000058.1:0-21821 GCA_036267215.1 Solirubrobacteraceae bacterium
CAGGGCAAGGACGGCCGCAACATCACCGATCTGCTCAAACCAGGTCAGGAGGTCGTGGTCCAGGTCGTCAAGGACCCGCTGAAGACCAAGGGCGCCCGCCTCTCGATGGACCTCACGATCGCGGGGCGCTACATGGTGTACGCGCCGTACGGCGAGGGGATCGGCGTCAGCCGTCGTCTCGACGACAAGGAGCGTGAGCGCCTGCGCAAGCAGGCCGCCAAGCTCGACCTCAGGGGTGGGGGCGCGATCATTCGCACCGCCGCGCAGGGCGCGCAGCGCGCCGACCTCGAACGGGAGATGCTCTACCTGTTCAAGCTCGGCGAGGTGCTCGAGAAGCGCGTGGAGGAGACCAACGCGCCGTCGCTCGTCTTCCAGGAGGCCGATCTGTCGGTCCGCGTCGTGCGTGACATCTTCTCCGCCGACTTCGAACGCGCCGTCGTCGACGACGAGAAGCAGCATCGTCGGCTCACCTCGTTCTTCAGCCGGACCGCGCCCGACCTCGTCGAGCAGGTCGAGCTGTGGAAGGAGCCGGAGCCGCTGCTGTCCGCCTACGGGGTGGACGACGTGCTCGCCTCCACGCTCTCTCGCCGAGTCGACCTGCCGAGTGGCGGCTACCTGGTGATCGACTACGCCGAGGCGCTCACCGTCATCGACGTCAACTCGGGCTCGTTCATCGGGCGCGGCAAGAGCGCCCGCCTCGAGGACACGATCACCAAGACGAACCTCGAGGCCGCCGACGCAGTCGTGAGTCAGCTGCGGCTGCGCGACATCGGCGGGATCATCGTCATCGACTTCATCGACATGGCGCGAGCGCGCAACCGCGACGCGGTGCTCAAGACGCTGCGCAAAGCGCTGGACGAGGACCGGACCAAGACCTTCGTGGTCGAGATCTCGCCCCTGGGCCTGGTCGAGATGACCCGCCAGAACGTGACCGACGGCGTGCGGGAGATCATGACCCGGCCGTGCCCCACCTGCGACGGCGAGGGCGTGATCAAGTCCGAGGAGACGATCGCCATCGAGTTCGAGCGTCGCATGCGCGACGTGGCCAAGGAGACCGACGCCGAGGCGCTGCTGATCCAGATGAACCCCCGGGTCAGCGCCGAGTTCACCGGCAACGAGGCCCGCGTGCTGCACGCCGTCGAGGAGGAGACCGGCAAGGTCTTCGTGTTCGAGGGCTCCGAGGGGCTCCCGCTCGAGCACTTCAAGGTGCTGCTGGAGGGCGACCGCAACGAGGTCCTGGAGCGGGCGCTGCCCTTCCGGGAGGGCGAGGAGGTCCACGTCGAGATCGTCGAGCCGCACATGTACAGCCCCGGCGATGCGGTGGCCAAGATCGACGGATACATCATCTCGATCACCGGCGGCACCAAGTACGTCGGCGAGAAGCATCTGGTGCGCATCGAGGAGGTGGGGCGGACCTCGGCGGTGGCGTCCCTGGTCGATGTCGCGGGGGCCGGCAACGGCGCTCAGAACGGCGATTCCGGGGATGAACTAGAATCCAAGCCTCGGCGTCGCGGCCGCAGAGGCGGGCGACGCCGTTCGGGCGCCAAGGCCGGTTCGGCCGCGGGCTCGTCCGACGATGACTGAGCATGAGCACCTACGCGATCATCAAAACCGGTGGCAAGCAGTACCGCGTCCAGCAGGATGAGACCCTGCTGGTCGAGCGGCTGCCGGTCGAGGACGGGGCCAAGGTGGCGCTGACCCCGCTGCTGTTCGTCGACGGCGAGGACCTGATCGACGGCGACGGCCTGTCCGGGGTGACCGTCGAGGCGACGGTCCTGGCCCACGAGCGCGGCCCCAAGCTCCGGATCGTCAAGTTCAAGCCCAAGCGCGGGTACAGGCGCCGCAACGGCCACCGCCAGGAGCTCACCCGGATCCAGGTGACGACGCTGGGCCGGGCGGCCGGCGGCCGGCGGTCCAGCCGCGCGGCCAAGCCCGCCGCGGCCACGGCGTCGGCCCCGGAGCAGGCTCCCGCCGCCGCCGCCGCCGGCGAGGAGGCCACCGATGGCGCATAAGAAGGGCCTGGGCTCCAGCCGCAACGGCCGCGACTCCAACGCCAAGCGACTCGGCGTCAAGGTGTTCGCCGGGCAGAACGTGACCGGCGGCGAGATCATCGTCCGCCAGCGCGGGACCCGCTTCCATCCCGGCGAGGGCGTCGGGATCGGCCGCGACGACACGATCTACGCCCGCGCCGCGGGGACGGTCCAGTTCAAGACCGGCCGCCGCGGGCGCGTGATCTCCGTCGTCGCCAACGCCGCCGAGTAGCCGCCACGGCCTCATCAGGGCGCGGCCGCAACCGGCCGCGCCCCCTCAGGCCACCGCCTCGGCGATCTCCGAGGTGCACAACGGGCACCGGCGGGCCTTGACCGGGATGGCGCTCGTGCACTCCGGGCACGGCTTGGTGTCCGGGTCCTCCTTGGCACGCTGGGCCATCAGGTGATTGATCGGGGCCACGACGAAGAAGAACACCACGGCGGCGATCGTCAGGAACGTGAACACCGCGTTGAGCAGGTCGCCGTAGAGGAAATGGCTCCCGTTGATGGTGAAGCTGAGGTTCTCGAAGTTCGGCTGGCCGACGATGGCGGCGATGATCGGGGTGAGGATGTCGGTGACCAGCGCCTTGATGACCGCCGTGAACGCGGTCCCGACGACGATTGCCACCGCGAGATCGACGACGTTGCCGCGAAACAGGAACTTCTTGAAGTCTTGGAGCAGGGTCACATCGCCTCCGGATATCCGTGATCAGGTCACCGGGGTTGCTACCCGCCGGGCCTGCGAGGGAGACGTCGTGTCGGCCGCTAGCCCTCCTGGGCGGTGGGACGGATGAGGATCTCGTTGACGTCGACGTGTGGGGGCTGGGAAACGGCCCACAACACCGAACGGGCGATGTCCTCGGGGGCCAGCCGCCAGTCGACGCGGTCCCGGAAGAACGGCGTGTCGACCTGCCCGGGGGAGATGAGCGTGACCCGCACCCCCGATCCGTTGAGCTCCTGGCGCACGGATTCCGCCATCGCGCCGACGGCCCACTTGGTGACCGAGTACAGCGAGCCCGGGAGGACGCGGTGACCCGCCACCGAGCCCGTGAGCAGCAGGTGACCGGTGGACGCGCGGAGCGGTTCCAGCGTGGCCCGGACCGTCAGCGCGGCCCCGTAGACGTTGGTCAGCACCATCTCGCGCATGCGCTCGGGCGTGCCGCCCAGGAAGCTTGAGCCGCGGCCGAAGCCGGCGTTGGCGAAGGCGACGTCGATGCGCCCGAAGCGCTCGAGGACCGTCGTCGCCATCGCCTCCTGGTCCGGCCATTCGGTCACGTCGCAGCGCAGCGCCAGGGCCCGCTCGGCGCCGCCCAGCTCCGCCGCGAGCTCGTTCAGGCGATCGGTCGAGCGGGCGGCCAGGGCGACCCGGTAGCCGGCCTGCGCGGCCGCGCGCGCGGTGGCGGCACCGATCCCCGACGACGCGCCCGTGATGAGGAACACCGGATCGGACATATCCTCACCAAGCATGCACGATCGAGCGCGCATCCACGTTCAGGCCGGGGCCGGCGGCGACGGCTGCCTGAGCTTCCGCCGCGAGGCCCACGTGCCCAAGGGCGGCCCCGACGGCGGCGACGGCGCCCGCGGGGGCGACGTGGTGGTCGTGTGCGACGCGTCGCTGCGCGACCTGGAGTCGTTTCGCCGGCGCGCGCACTTCAAGGCGCGCCGGGGCGGCCATGGCGAGGGCTCGCTGCGCCACGGCGCCGACGGCGACACGCTGGAGCTGACGGTCCCGCCGGGTACCGAGGTCCTCGTCGAGCGCGATGGCGCCCGCTATGACCTGGTCGCCCCCGGACAGCGGGCCGTGGTGGCCCGGGGTGGATCGGGCGGCCGCGGGAACAAGCGGTTCGCCGGGCCCACGCATCAGACGCCGCGGTTCGCCGAGCGGGGCCTGCCGGGCGAGGAGACCTGGCTGACCCTCCAGCTCAAGCTGCTGGCCGACGTCGGGTTGATCGGGCTGCCCAACGCCGGCAAGTCGTCGCTGCTGTCGCGGCTGACTCGGGCTGCGCCCAAGGTCGCCGGCTATCCGTTCACCACGCTGTCGCCGGTCCTGGGCACGCTTCAGACCGACTCGCGCCAGCTGGTGATCGCCGACATCCCCGGCCTGATCGAGGGAGCCAGCGACGGCGCCGGGCTGGGCCACGAGTTCCTGGCCCACGTCGAACGCACCCAGCTGCTCGTCCACGTGCTCGACATCAACCCGCTCGACGGCTCTGAGCCGGTCGCCAACCACGCCACCGTCGAGCACGAGATCGCGAGCCACGAGCCCCGTCTCGCGGCCCTGCCGCGAATCCTGGCCCTGTCCAAGGTCGACCTGGTCGACGCCGACACCGCCCAGCGCGCCCGCGCCGAGTGGGAGCGCCGCCTGGGCCCCGAGGTGCCGGTGCTGCTGACCTCCTCGGTGACGCGCGCCGGGCTCCCCGAGCTGGCCGCGGAGCTCGTCCGCCGGGTCCCCGAGCGTGCCGCTCCCACATCGCCCGTCGCACCCGACGGGGAGCTGCCGACCGATCTGGCCGAGCACCGCGTGTTTCGCCCGGCGGCGCCGCGGGCCTACCGCGTCCGGCGCACCGGCGCCGACTCGTTCAGCGTCACCGGGGCGGGGGTGGAGCGCCTGCTGGCTCGCTACGACCTCGACAACGAGGAGGCGCTGGCCCATCTGGAGCGGCGCCTGCGTGGGCTGGGGGTCCTGTCGGCGCTCGAGGCCGAGGGTTTCAAGGCCGGGGACGAGGTCGAGATCGCGGGGGTGGCGTTCGACCTCGATCCAGATCTGTAGGATGGCGCGCCGTCCGGTCTGTGAACGGGTTGTGACCAAGGAGAGAGTGCATGCGCCGCATCGTTGCTGTTGCCTCGGTTGTCTGTGCCTTCCTCGTGATGGCGGGCACGTCGGCCGCCAAGGTGCTGCTGGTGGGCTCCTACCACGGGATCCGGGGGCAGTACACCACCATCCAGTCGGCGGTCAACGCCGCCAAACCGGGTGACTGGGTCCTGATCGGGCCCGGCGACTACAAGACCTCGCCCAAGTCGGTCAGCGCCCCCAAGGGCCACCCCGGCTTCCCGGCGGGGGTCCTCGTCACCACGCCGGACCTGCACATCCGCGGCATGAACCGCAACACGGTGATCGTCGACGGCACCAGGCCCGGCTCGGCGGCGTGCAGCCGCAAGGCCGGCGCACAGAATTTCGGGCCGCGCAGCATCAGCGGCGACAGCGGGTACGCGATCGACGCGGCCGACCACGGCGCCGGCCTCAACGGCCTGATGGTCTGGAAGGCGTCGAACGTCTCGATCGAGAACCTCACCGCCTGCAACTTCCTCGGCGGCCGTGACGGGGACGGCCAGACCGGCAACGAGATCTGGTGGAACGGTGGCGCCGAAAGCGGCAAGGTATTCAAGGGCCACGGCTACACCGGCTCCTACCTCAACGCGACCAGCACCTACCTGGCCGGCAAGAGCGCGGCCGACGAGGTCTCCGCCGCCGAGTACGGGATCTTCTCCAGCAACTGGAGCGGCGGCACCTGGGACGACGACTACGCCTCGAACTTCAACGACTCCGGCTTCTACATCGGCGCCTGCCAGCAGGTGTGCGACCAGACGATGGACCACACCTGGGCCGAGTACGACGCGCTCGGCTATTCGGGCTCGAACTCGGGCGGCAAGCTGGTGGTCGAGAACTCGCAGTTCGACAAGAACGAGAACGGCTTCGCCACCAACAGCCAGAACGGCGACAACCCGCCTCCGCAGAACGGCGCCTGCCCCGGCAACGGGGTCAGCCCAATCACCCACACGCACTCGTGCTGGGTGTTCATGCACAACAACGTCCACGACAACAACAACCCCAACGTGCCGGCGGCGGGTTCCGCGGCGCAGGGGCCCGTGGGGACGGGCGTGAGCGTGGCCGGCTCCCGCAATGACACGGTCATGGACAACCGCATCGTCAACAACGACGCCTGGGGCGTGTTCATCTCGTTCTATCCCGACTCGGGCAAGCCGTGCACCGGCGGGGTCTACGGCTACAGCCTGCTCGGCCCCACGGGGTGCCTGTTCGACGAGTCCGACATCGCCGTGCTGCACAACCAGTTCGCCCACAACGGTTCCTACGGCCACCCCACCAACGGTGACTTCGACGAGATCAACCTCCTGTCGGGGCCGACCGACTGCTACAGCGCCAACACCGAGATCGGCGGCGGCCCACTGCACGGCTCAGACTCCGAGGCACTGCAGAGCAAGTACCCGACCTGCGATGGCAAGGTCGTCCCGGCCAACCTCAACATCCCCTTCTTCGAGGAGGGGCTGTGCGACACGCAGGTGAACATCAGCGTGCCGGGGCTCACGAGCTGCCCGAGCGGCCCGTACCCGCGGGTCACGCACATCGTCATGCATCCGCTGCCGACCAAGCAGCTGAAGTCGATGCCCGACCCGTGCGCTGACGTGCCGTCGAACGCGTGGTGCACGCGCAAGCAGGCTTAGAGCCAGCGAAGGCGTAGGACCGCCTGCCGGCGGGGGTGCCGCCCCGCCGGCCGCCCGGCCACCCGCGGGCTGGCCGGCCGCCCCGCCGGCCGGAGGGCCACCCGCGGGCCCAAAGGCCGGCCGAGCATTCAAGGGCCGCGTACCCTTCGGCACGTGAGCTGCCTCGTCGTCAAGCTGGGATCGAGCATCGTCGCCGACGAGCGCGGCGAGGTGCGGGCCGACGTCCTCGGACGGATCTGCGACGAGATCGCGCAGCTGCACCGCGGCGGCCGCGCGGTGATCGTGGTCACCAGCGGCGCCATCGCCCGGGGGATGGGGGTGATGGGACTCGCCCCCGCCCGCCCGCGCCCCCGGGCCATCGACGAGCTCCAGGCGGCCAGCGCGGTGGGGCAGGGCAAGCTCTACCAGGTCTACGACGAGCTGCTGCGCGAGCGGGGCGTCCCGACCGCCCAGGTGCTGCTGACGTTCTTCGACATGAGCGCGCGCACCCACTACCTCAACGCGCGCCAGACCCTGCGCAAGCTGCTGGAGTGGCGGGTGGTGCCGGTCATCAACGAGAACGACACCACCGCCACGGATGAGATCTCGTTCGGCAACAACGACTTCCTGGCCGCCCAGGTGGCGATCCTGCTCGGCGCCGAGCGCCTGCTGCTGCTCACCGATGCCGACGGGGTGTTCACCGCCGACCCGCGGTTTCACCCGCACGCCCAGCTGGTCGACGAGGTCGCCGACTTCAGCGCGCTGGACTCCATGGACATCTCCCAGTCCCCGTCGCCGCTGGGCTCGGGCGGGATGCGCTCCAAGGTGGTCGCCGCCGAGATGGCCACCGCCGCCGGCATCCCGACGGTGATCGCCAGCGGGCTGGCCCCGGGCACCATCGCCGCCGCGGCCGACGGCGGGACGGTCGGCACCGCCTTCCCGGCGCGGGAGGGCCGCTACTCGAGCTTCAAGCTGTGGCTCAAATACGCCAAGCCGGTCCGCGGCCGCGTGCTGGTGGACGCCGGCGCGGCCAGGGCGCTGCGGGAGGGCGGCACCAGCCTGCTGCCCGTCGGCGTCGTCGACGTCAGCGGCAGCTTCGACGCCGGTGACGCGGTGGAGATCGCCCACGAGCACGCGACGGTGGGCAAGGGGATCAGCAACTACTCGGCCGCCGAGCTGCGCCAGGTGCGAGGGCTGCAGTCCAGCGCCGTGCGCGAACTGCTGCCCCTGGCCAGCGACGAGGCGATCCACCGCGACTACTTCGTCCTGGCCTGAGCCGGGGCCGCCCGAGCCACCCGGCATTGGCTCGGCTCGTCCGAGCCATCCAGATCGCCTCTGTAGTCTTTTCACCCAGTCATGGCCAGCACCGCCCTTTCGATCGCCGACACCTGCCTCGCCGCCCAGCGGGCCGCCCGCGAGCTGGCGACGCTGGGCTCGGGCGTCAAGGACGAGGCGCTGGAGGCGATCGCTGCCGCGCTGCTCGACAGCACCGCGCAGATCCTCGAGGCCAACGCCCGCGACCTGGAGGCCGGCGAGGCCAGCGGGCTCTCGGCGGCGCTGCTGGACCGCCTGGCGCTCGACGAGGGCCGGGTGGCTGCGATGGCGGCCGGGGTGCGCAAGATCGCCGCCCTCCCCGACCCGGTCGGCGAGGTGATCGACGGCTCGACGTTGCCCAACGGCCTGGCGCTGCGCCGGGTGCGGGTGCCGCTGGGCGTCATCGCGGTCGTCTACGAGGCCCGGCCGAACGTCACCATCGATGCCGCCGCGCTGTGCCTGAAATCCGGCAACGCGGTCGTCCTGCGGGGCTCGAGCTCCGCCGCGCACTCCAACGCCGTCCTGGCCGGGGTCGCCGGCACGGCGGCCACAGCGGCCGGCCTGCCGGCGGGCGTCATGTCGCTGATCGCCGGCGGCGACCGAGAGGAGCTGGCCGAGCTGGCCACCCAGACCGGCGTCGTGGACCTGATCATCCCCCGCGGCGGCGAGGGGCTCAAGGCGGCGCTCAAGGGCGTGGCCACCGTCCCGGTCATCTACGCCGCGTCGGGCAACAACCACGTCTATGTCGATGCCGGGGCCGACCTGGAGGCCGCGCGGGCGATCGTGCTCAACGCCAAGCTCCAGCGCCCGGGCACCTGCAACGCGGCGGAGAAGCTGCTCGTCCACGTCGCCGAGGCCGAGCGGTTCCTGCCCGACGTCCTGGGCGCCCTGACCCGGGCCGGCGTGACGCTGCACGGCGACGAGCGGGCTCGGGCCTGCGCGCCGGGGGTCGCCATGGACGCCGCCACGCAGGAGGACTGGGACACGGAGTACCTGGCGCTCGAGATGGCGGTGGCGGTGGTCGACGACGTCGCCGACGCGATCGCCCACGTCAACGCCCACGGCAGCGGTCACTCCGAGGCGATCCTCACGCCCAGCACCGCATCGGCGCGGGCGTTCCAGCTCGGCGTCGACGCCGCCTGCGTGTACGTCAACGCCTCCACGCGCTTCACCGACGGCGCGGAGTTCGGGATGGGCGCCGAGATCGGCAACTCCACCCAGAAGCTGCACGCCCGCGGACCGATCGGGCTGCGGGAGCTGTGCACGTTCAAGTACCTGATCGAGGGCGACGGGCACGTTCGCACCTGAGGGCCGGGGCGCGGCGGCATCGCGATGCGGTTAGGCATTCTGGGCGGGACATTCAATCCGCCACACCTCGGTCACCTGGTGTGCGCCCAGGAGGCGTACCGTGAGCTGCGCCTGGACCAGGTGATGCTGATCCCCGCCGGAGTCCCTCCGCACAAGCCCGTCGACGCCGAGCCCGGCCCCGAGCACCGGCTCGAGCTGTGCCGGCTGGCGATTCGCGACGACGACCGCTTCACCGTGTCGGATCTCGAGCTGCGTCGGGATGGGCCGTCCTACACGGTCGATACCCTGGACATACTGAGCACGCACGTACCGTCCAACGAGCTCTTTCTCATCCTCGGCGCGGACATCGCCGCCGGGCTACCGCAGTGGTATCGAGCCGAGCGGGTGCTGGAGCTGGCCACGGTGGCGGTGGCCAAGCGCCGCGGGACCCCGAAGGAGGCGGTGCAGCGCGCGCTGGGGCAGCTCGGCGCCGGCGACCGGGCGACGTTCTTCCAGATGCCACGGATCGGCATATCCTCAACCATGGTCCGGCGCCGGGTACGCGCCGGCCAACCGATCCGCTATTTCGTCCCCGACGGGGTAGTGGAGTACATCGAACGCCACGGGCTCTACCGGGGCCCGGCCCGACCATGACCAACACACAGCTCACACCCAGCACAGCAAAGGAGCGGACTTGACGCAAGCCCAGCTCACCCCGGAGGAGATGGTCGCCGCGGTGGCCGCTCTCGCCGACGATCGCAAGGCACTCGACATCGTGCAGCTCGACCTGCGCGGGATGATCGGCTACGCCGACTACTTCCTGATCTGCAGCGGCCGCACCGACCGTCAGACGCGGGCGATCCACGACGGCATCCATGCCGGGATGAAGGCGGCCCACGGACTGCTGCCGCGACGCGTGGAGGGTCTCAGCGAGGCCCGCTGGATCCTCATGGACTACCTCGACGTGGTGATCCACGTGTTCACGCCGGAGACGCGCGAGTTCTACCGGCTCGAGCAGCTCTGGGGCGAGGCACCGACACTCGCCGTCGGCGCCACCGCCGCGGTGTCCTGACCCGAATTCAGGACGGCGCTGCAGCGCCGTCATCAGCTTCGGCGCTCGCCGATCCTGCGTCCCGGCGCTACAGCGCTGTCATCAGTTTCGGCGCAACTTCCTTCTTGCGGCTCATGACGCCGGGCAGGTCGATGGTGCTGTCACTGGGCTCGACCCCGAAGCTGCGCGCCACCGCGGCGACGTCGCCGGCGACGAGCATCTCCGTGCCCTTGTCGACGACATCGGTGACCATCAGGGCGTAGAGGGCCAGCTCCCGGTCCTCGCGCTCCTGTCGGATCGCGGCCAGCAACTCGTCCTTGCGCTCCAGCAGCGAGTCACCGACGACCTCGACCTGGGCGATGCAGATCTCCTGGCCGCCCCGGACGTGGTAGCGCTTGGCGTCGCGAGTGATGATCTCCTCGGCGGTGAGGTCCGACACGTCCGCGGTGGCCTCGAACATCTCGCGGCCCAGCTCCTGCGCATCGATGGCCAGGACACGCTCGAGGTACTCGACCACCGCATGATCGCGCTGCGTGGTGGTGGCCGAGTTGAGGATGACCGTGTCCGACAACACCGCGCCCAGCAGCATGACGGCGGTGGCGCGGCTGGGCTCCATGCCCGACTGGCGGAAGCGCTCGACCACCAGGGTGGCGGTCGAGCCGACCGGGTCGAAGGTGGCGGTCACCGGCACCCGGGTCTCGATCGAGCCGATGTGGTGATGGTCGAGGATCTCCAGGATCTCGGCCTCGCCGATCCCGACCGCGCTCTGGGCCATCTCGGCGTGGTCGACCAGGATCACCCGCCGCCGCGGCGGGGCCACGAGGTCTGAGCGGGTGACCAGGCCGACCGGGCGGTTCTCAGCGTCGAGCGCCACCGCCGCGCCGTAGTGGCTCTCCTTGATCTGCTCGGACATGTCGTCGATGAGGAAGTCCGTGGTGACCGTCAGCGGCTGGCGCTCCATCAGCGCGCTGCAGGGGGCGGCGAGCGTGATCATCCGCCCCGACACGTAGCTGTCCAGCGGCGAGACGACGATCGCCGTGCCCCGCTCGCGGGCGGCCGCCAGCGCCTCGGGCGCCGGGCCGGCCGAGTTGGACACCACCACCAGCGCCGCGCCGAGCTCGATCACCCGCAGCTGCGCCTCCGGGCGGTTGCCGACGACGACGATGTCGCCGTCTGAGATGCCGCTCTCGGAAGCGGGGTCCATCGCGTAGACCCACACCCGTCCGGACAGCCGGCGCTCGTCGCCACACGCGAGCTCGCCCTCGAGCACCGACACGATCGCGCTGAGGAGCGTCGGCGCCTCCTCCAGCGTCGAGGTGCGCCGCGAGTCGCGCACGTACCGGCGCGCCAGCGCCCGCTCGGTCAGCACGCCGGTCAGCCCGCCCTCGTCGTCGACGATCGGCACCAGCTCCAGGTCCGCGCTGGCCATCGCCCGGCCGGCCTCGCGGACCGGCTCGTCCTGGCGGCTGATCGGGAAGCTCGTCTGCATCACGTCGGCGGCTCGCAGCATCACATGAGGCAGGTAGCGCGGCTCGCGAGCGCCGCTGCGGACCAGCAGCCAGCGCGTCTGGGAGTTGACGTCGCCCAGCCGCACGGCGACGTACTCGTTGCGGGGGTCCAACCGTCCCTTGAGCTCGGCGTAGCCGAGCGCCGAGGCGATCGAATCGGTGTCCGGGTTGCGGTGCCCGGTGACGTAGATCGGTGGCACCCCGCGATTATCCATCCGCGCTGGCCCGTGTACTACCGTGGCCACCTACCGGGGGCGACGCCGGCCGGCCGACGCCGCCATCCACGACCAAGGAGCGAGGATGCCCACAGCCCCAACGATCCTGCCGACCCAGATCACGGAGGGACGGGCCCCCGGGTTGGGGTATCGGCTCGAGGGCGAGCTGGTTCCGGTGCTGCACATGGCGCTCGACGGGCAGGTGCCCGTCTACTTCGAGCACCACGTGCTGCTGTGGAAGTACCCGACGATGCAGATCGGGCTGCACCCGCTCAAGAAGGGCCTCAAGCGCCGGGCCTTCGGCGGGATGCCACTGCTGCTGCTCGAGGCCCAGTCCGGTGGCGAGATCGCCTTCAGCCGCGACGCGCCCGGCCACATCGCGGCCCTGCACCTCCAGCCCGGCCAGGGGATCGTCGTGCGCGAGCACCAGTTCCTGGCCGCCACCGCCAACGTGCAATACGACTACAGCCGGATCAAGGGCTTCGCGAACATGCTCTACGGCGGCGGGTTCTTCGTCGACGAGTTCTTCGCCGGCGACCAGGAGGGCGTCGTCTGGGTCCACGGCTATGGCAACGTGTTCGAGAAGGCGCTCGAGGCGGGGGAGACGATCGACATCGAGCCCGGCGGCTGGCTGTTTCGCGATCACTCGGTGCAGATGACCCAGGAGGTCTACGGGTTCAAGACCGGCCTCCTCGGCGGCGGTGGGGGCAACCTGGTGTTCAACCGCTTCACCGGCCCGGGGCGCGTCGGCCTGCAGAGCGCCTACTTCCACCCGCCCGGCGAGGAGACCGGCGGGTCCAACGCGCAGCAGCAGGGCGGCGGCGGGCTGCTGGGCGGGATCGTCGGCGGCCTGCTCGACAACTGATCGGCGATGTCCCATCCATCCGGACACCTGGCCGAGCATCCCCTGCCGCCGGGGATCGTCGGAGCGCTCGGGCTGTCGGGCTATCAGCTGCTGGCCGACGTCGCCGGCGTCGGCGCCGGCCGGCTGGGCCCCCAGGCGTTTCTGCTGGTGGCCCCTGATCCCGATCCGGCGCTCCCGGACGCCGGCACCCAGATCGCCCTGCACCACCACCGGGTCAAGGACGAGACCGAGGTCGCGGCGTTCATCCAGCTGGCCGCGCAGCTCGGGTACCTACGCCTGTCGGGCTACCGGCTGGTGCCCGAGCGGTCGGGGCTGCGCAGCAAGGTCGCCGTCGTCAACCCGGCCACCGGCGCGATCGCGGCCACGATCCCGGACAGGCATCCCGGCGGGATGCTGTCGTTGAAAGGTGGCGGCAACACCGCCGCCAAGCTGTTGAGCACCGTCCGGTCGCTGCCGCCGGCCGGGTCCCCGCCCGATCTGAGCAACCCCGAGCTGCTGCGCCAGGTGCTGCTGGCCCTCGCGCTGCGCGACGAGAATCTGGGCGGCGCCGAGGCCGCCGAGCTCGCCGATCGCGCCCTGAAATTGGTCCAGGGCGATGCCGGGCTGGACCCGCCGGCGGCGCTCCAAGCCGCCAGAAACCGGTCCGCTTAGGCGTCGGAACAGCCCCGGAAAGCTAAAGGTCGGCCGGTCGAGGCCGATAGTGCCAGCATGACTGGCGGGTCCCGATACGGGCGCACGGCCCGCCCTCGCAGGGTCTAGATCGCGACGAGCATGCCAGGCGCCAAGCTCAACAGCGATCAGCGTCTGTCTCTGATCGTCGAAACCCAGCGTTGCATCGCGGCCGCGGGCGATGATCTCCAGACGGTGATGCAGGTCGTGGCCGACCGCTCCCAGTCGATCATCGGCGCCGACGGGTCGATGGTCAACCTGCTCGAGGGCGACATGATCCACACCCGCGCGGTGAGCGGGATCGCCGCGGGCGCGTTCAATGCCCGGCGGCCCATCTCGGGCTCGGTCGCGCGGTACGCCATCCGGAGCGGGCAGCCGGTGCTGATCGAGGACACGGTCGGCGATCCGCGCATCGACCAGGTCCAGCGCGCCAAGGTGGGCGACACGTCGCTCATCTGCGTCCCGCTGTTCCGCGGCGAGGACGTGATCGGCACGCTGAACGTGATGAGCTGCTCCGAGCGCCGGCGCCTCAACGAGGATGACCGCGAGACCCTGGAGATGCTCTCCGTCATGCTGGGCGCCGCGGTCAGCCAGGTCGCCGAGTTCGAGGCCCGCCGGGCCCAGGCGCGGGCCATCTCCCGCTTCCGCACCCTGTTTGACGGCGCCTCGATCGGAATCCTGCGCCTCGACCCCGACGGCGTGGCGGTCGAGGTCAACCCGGCGCTGGAGGAGATGCTGGGGGCGAGCGCCGAGGAGCTGATCGGATCGCGCTTCACCGAGCACCTCGTGCCCGAGCATCGCAAGACCGTCGAGGATCGCCTGATCGAGATGCTGGACGGGCGCCGGGACTCGTTCCAGCTCGAGGCCCGGTGCATGACCCGCGACGATGGCCTGGTCTGGGCCCTGGTGCGCGCGGTGGTCGAGCACGGGGAGGACGGCGGCCCCGCCTGCGCGGTGGCGATGATCGAGAACATCACCGAGCGCAAGCGCACCGAGCAGGAGCTCATCCACCAGGCCGAGCTCAACGAGCACCAGGCGCTGCACGATCCGCTCACCGCGCTGCCCAATCGGCTGCTGTTCGGCGAGCGGATCGGCCAGGCGATCCGCTACGCCGAGCGCAACGGCAGCCGGCTGGCCGTGGTGTTGATGGACCTCGACCGCTTCAAGGAGGTCAACGACTCGCTGGGGCACGCGGCCGGCGACCAGTTGCTGCGCCAGGTCGGCGAGCGGATGAGCAAGGCGGTGCGCGCCTCGGACACCGTCGCCCGGCTCGGCGGCGACGAGTTCGGCCTGCTGCTGCCCGACCTCGACGGGCCCGAGGGGGCGCTGCCGGTGGTCAAGCGCATCCGGGCCGCCCTCGAGCGGCCGGTGTACGTCCACTCGCTGCCACTGGCCGTCGAGGCGTCCGTCGGCATCGCCGTGTTCCCCGATCACGGCAGCGACGCCCAGACGCTGATCCAGCGCGCCGACGTCGCCATGTATGACTCCAAGCGCGACAGCGCCTCGTTCACCTTCTATGACGAGGCCAGCCACGACAGCGACATCTCCCGGCTGACGCTGGTGGCGGAGCTGCGCCGCGCGATCACCGCCCGCGAGCTGCTGCTCCACTACCAGCCCAAGGCGGCGCTGGAGTCGGGCGAGGTGCGCTCGGTCGAGGCGCTGCTGCGCTGGAATCATCCCGAGCGGGGCATGGTCTACCCGGACTCGTTCATCCCGCTCGCCCAGGAGACGGGGCTGATCGGGCCGCTGACCCTGTACGTGATCGAGGAGGCGCTGCGCCAGGGCCGCGAATGGCGCGACGCCGGCTTCGAGCTGTCGATCTCGGTCAACCTGTCGACCCGCAACCTGCTCGACCGCGACTTCCCCAACCAGGTGGCGGGGCTGCTCTCGCGCTGGGGCATGAGCCCGGAATGGCTGGAGCTGGAGGTGACCGAGTCCTCGATGCTGGCCAACCCCACGCGCGCCAAGACGGTGCTCAACGAGCTCTCGGCGCTGGGACTGCGGCTGTCGATCGACGACTTCGGCACCGGGTACTCGTCGCTGGCCTACCTGCGCCAGCTGCCCGTCGACGAGATCAAGATCGACCGTTCGTTCGTAATCGGCATGGGCGAGGAGGCCGATGACGCCGTCATCGTGCGCTCGACCGTCGACCTGGGCCGCAACCTCGGGCTGGAGGTCGTCGCCGAGGGGGTCGAGACGCTCGACCTGTGGAACCGGCTGCGCGAGCTGGGCTGCCAGACCGCGCAGGGCTACTTCCTCAGCCGCCCGGTTCCGGCTGATGAGCTGGCCGAGTGGCTGCGCGCGCGCCGGCCGCCGGTGACCGCGGTCGACGACAGCGCCGCCGCCTGAACCCGCCGGGCCGGCCGCCTGGGCCGGGGCCCGGGCCGAGGGGTAGCCTCGAGCGCATGTCGCGCGCCGGCAGTCTCCTGGCGGCCATGACCGATGAGCCGACCAGCACATCGGAGCTGTATGACCGGGTCGGCTACCTGGAGCTGACCCGGATCGGCCTGGTGCCCTACGCCGCGTTCCGCGCCGAGCTGGCCCGGCTGAGCGCCGCCGGGGAGGTGGAGAGCTCTCGGGGGGAGGACGGATCCACCCTGTGGCGCCTGGCACCACGCGACCGCTGACGCCGCGACCGGTT
The DNA here is from genome assembly GCA_036267215.1 of Solirubrobacteraceae bacterium. Classification (GTDB taxonomy): domain Bacteria; phylum Actinomycetota; class Thermoleophilia; order Solirubrobacterales; family Solirubrobacteraceae; genus Palsa-465. The sequence goes on from DATAWL010000058.1 coordinate 16,021, forward strand.
CAAAGTGGAGCTGAGGGGGCTCGAACCCCTGACCTTCGCGCTGCCAGCGCGACGCTCTCCCAGCTGAGCTACAGCCCCGTGTGGTTCGACGGAGACCCTCAAGGCTAATACATGCGCGGGCGGGAGGGGCGAGCCGTCTCCCAGCGGCCGCGAAGTAACCTCCGGCCCCAGACATGGCCGAGCAGCGCTACGACCCCACCAGCATCGAACCCAAGTGGCAGCAGCTGTGGGAACGCGAGCACACGTGGCAGGTCAGCAACGACCCCGGGGCCGACGGCGCTGAGCCGAAGTCCTACGTGCTGGAGATGCTGCCCTATCCCAGCGGCGAGCCCCACGTCGGCCACCTCAAGAACTACGCCCTGGGCGACGCCATCGCCCACTTCCATCGCCGCCGCGGGGAGCGGGTCCTGCATCCGATGGGCTATGACGCGTTCGGGCTGCCAGCGGAGAACAACGCGATCAAGACCGGGGTCCATCCCCGCGTCGCCACCGACAGGTCGATCGCGGCCTACCGGCACTGGTTTCACCGCTGGGGGATCTCGATCGACTGGTCGCGCGAGCTGGGCACCCACGAGCCCAGCTACTACCGCTGGACGCAATGGATCTTCCTGCGTCTGTACGAGCGCGGGCTGGCCTATCGCAAGGAAGCGGCGGTCAAGTGGTGTCCGTTCGACCAGACGGTGCTGGCCAACGAGCAGGTGATCGACGGCCGCTGCGAGCGCTGCGGCCACGAGGTCGAGCTGCGCCAGCTCGAGCAGTGGTTCTTCCGCATCACCGACTACGCCGACCGGCTGCTCGACGACCTCGACGCCATCGACTGGCCCGAGAACGTCAAGGCGATGCAGCGCAACTGGATCGGGCGCAGCGAGGGGGCCGAGGTCACCTTCCGCTGCCAGGACGCCGATCCCGCCCACCCCGTCGACTATCCGGTGTTCACCACGCGGCCGGACACGCTGTTCGGCGTGACGTTCTTCGTGCTGGCCCCCGAGCACCCGGACGTGCTCAAGCTGGTGGCGGGCACCGAGCACGAGGCGGCGGTGCATGAGTACGTCAACCGCGCGCTCACCGAGTCGGCCGAGACCCGCGGCGCCGCGGACAAGCCCAAGACCGGCGTGCCCCTGGGGCGGACGGTCATCAACCCCGTCAACGGCGAGCAGACCCCGATGTTCGTCGCCGACTACGTGCTGATGGAGTACGGCACCGGCGCGGTGATGGGCGTTCCCGCGCACGACCAGCGCGACTACGAGTTCGCCACCGCCTTCGGGCTGCCGATCCGGCCGGTCGTCGCGCCCGGCGGCGCCGAGGACCCCGACGTCTCCGCGGCGGCGTTCACCGCCCACACCGACGACGAGCGGCTGATCAACTCCGGGGCGTTCAGCGGAATGGACGCCGTGGCGGGACGCGAGGCGATCGTCGGCTGGCTGCAGGAGCAGGGGGCCGGCCATTCGTCGGTCAACTTCCGCCTGCGCGACTGGCTGATCAGCCGCCAGCGCTACTGGGGATGCCCGATCCCGATGATCTACTGCGACACACACGGGCTGGTCCCGGTCCCCGACGCCGACCTTCCGGTGCGGCTGCCCGAAATCGAGGACTACCAGCCGCGCGGGCGCTCGCCGCTGGCCGCCGCCGAGGACTGGGTCAACACGACCTGCCCCCGCTGCGGCGGCCCGGCGCGGCGCGAGACCGACACGATGGACACCTTCGTCGACTCCAGCTGGTACTACCTGCGCTACTGCGACGCCCGCAACGACACGGCGCCCTGGGACCGCGAGGTGCTCGGGCGCTGGATGCCGGTCGACACCTACATCGGCGGGATCGAGCACGCGATCCTGCACCTGATGTACAGCCGCTTCGTCGTCAAGGCGCTGGCCGACATGGACCTGCTCGACGTCCAGGAGCCGTTCCGGCAGCTGTTCACGCAGGGCATGATCCTGGGCGCCGACGGCAACAAGATGTCGAGCTCGAAGGGCAACGTCGTGGCGCCCAGCGAGATCGTCGAGCGCTTCGGCGCCGATGCCGCGCGCTGCTACGTCATGTTCATGGGCCCGCTCGAGCAGGACGCCGCCTGGGCGGACACCGGCGTCGAGGGCGTCTACCGGTTCCTGAGCCGGCTGTGGCGGCTGGGCGAGGGCCTGGCCGGCGCCCCCGGCGAGGCCGGGCAGCCCGCCGCTCCGGAGGGCGACGCCCTCACCCTGGTGCGCAAGGCCAACTGGACGATCGACAAGGTCACCGCCGACGTCGCCGGGCGGTGGTCGTTCAACACGGCGATCGCCGCCGTCATGGAGCTGGTCAACGAGGTCTACCGTCACCCCGAGGCCGACGACGGCGCTCGCCGGTTCGCGGTCGCCACCGCCGCCTCGCTGGTGTTCCCGTTCGCGCCCCACCTGGGCTCCGAGGTCTACGAGATGCTGACCGGTCGCCGCGTGTGGACCGAGCCGTGGCCCGACGCCGACCCGGCGATGCTGGTGGCCGAGACCTTCGAGCTCGTCTGCCAGGTCAACGGCAGGGTGCGAGACCGGGTGGATGCCCCCAGCGGCGCCCCCGGCGAGGAGCTCGAGGCCCTGTGCCGGGCCTCCACCGGCGTGCGCGCGCACCTCGACGGCCACGAGGTGGTCAAGGTGGTCGTCGTGCCGGACAAGCTGGTCAACCTCGTCGTCCGCTAGCGGTGGCCCCTCCCGCAGATCCGGGAGCCACCACCAGCCCGGCGCCGCGGCCGCCGTACATCGCGGTGATCGGCGCCTCTGAGCCCACGCCCGAGCAGGAGCGGGCCGCGGAGGAGGTCGGCCGCGGGCTGGGCGAGGCCGGCGCGATCGTCCTCACCGGCGGTCGCGGCGGGGTGATGGCGGCGGCCAGCCGGGGAGCCGGCGAGGCCGGGGCGATCGTGGTCGGCCTCCTGCCCGGCCTGGACCGCGGCGAGGCCAATCGGTGGGTGAGCGTGGCCCTGCCGACCGGCATGGGCGAGCTGCGCAACGGCCTGATCGTGCGCGCCGCCGACGCGGCGCTGGCCGTCGGTGGCGCCTACGGGACGCTGTCGGAGATCGCGCTCGCACTGGCCGGCGGGGTGCCCGTGGTCGGCCTCGACACCTGGCCCATCGACGGCGTGGAGGTGGCCCCCTCGCCCGCCGCGGCAGTGGCCCGCGTCCTCGAGCTCGCCGTCGCGCGCCGCGCGTAGACTCCGACGCCGTGCCGCCGACGTTCAAGCCCGCCTACCTCATCCACGGCGACGACCACGGCCGGATCGCCGAGCGGCGGGCGCGCCTGCGGGAGCTGGCCGAGTCGATCAGTGGCGCCGAGGGGGTCGAGCTGCTCGAGGGCGAGGACGCCACCCCCGAGCGGGCGGCGGCCGCGCTGGACGCGATGACGCTCGCCCTCAGTCGGCGGTTCATCATCATCGACGGCGCCGAGCGCTTCAAGGACAAGGGGCTCGATCCGCTGGTGACCTCGCTGGCGTCCGTGCCGCCCGAGACGACGATCGCCTTCTTCGCCCGCGAGGACGGACGCAGCCGGGCGCCGGAGCGCCTCCACGAGGCCGTGCGCAAGGCCGGCGGCGACGTCGACGCCGAGAACAGCGTCAAGCCGTGGGAGCTGCCCAAGTGGGCGACCGCGCGCGCCCGGGAGCTCGGGCTCGAGCTCGAGCCCGAGGGGGCCAAGGCGTTGGTCCGCCACGTCGGCGAACGCCAGCAGCGGCTGCTGCGCGAGCTCGAGAAGCTGGCGCTGGGCGCCGACGAGGGCGGCGCCACGCTCGACGCCGCCGCCATCGAGGAGCTGACCGCCTCCTCGGCCGAGCGCAGGGCGTGGGCGGTGGCCGACGCGCTGGTCGCCGGCGATGCCCGGACCGCGGTCGCCGCCTACCTTCAGCTGCGCGAGCAGGGCGAGCGGTTGCCCGGGCTGCTCTACTGGATCTCCCAGCGCGTCCGGGCCGCCCACGATGTCGCGGTCGGGCTCGACGCCGGCGAGCCGCCGGCCCAGATCAAGCGGCGCCTGCGGATGCCCTCGCGCGCGGCCGACCGGCTGATCGCCGACGCCCGGCGGGCCGGCTCCGAACGGCTGGGGGCCGCGATCGCCGAGATCGCCGACCTCGAGCTGGCCTCCCGCGGGGGCGGCCCCGGCGGGGCGGGCGAGGACACGGCGGCGCTGATCGCGCTGGGCCGGCTGGCGGCGTAGCGGGTCGCGTTCGCGGTTCGCCTTCGCGGGTGGGGGCGTGGCATGATTTTGCGAGTGACCAGCGCATCCGCCGCGGCGCAGCAACTGCGCGATCTCGCGCTGCTGCGCCGCGTGCGCGACCGCATCGATCGGGAGTACGACCAGCCGCTGGACGTCGAGGCGCTGGCCCGCGGCGCGCACATGTCCGCCGGGCACCTCAGCCGCCGGTTCCGGCTCGCCTACGGCGAGTCGCCCTACGGCTATCTGATGACGCGGCGCATCGAGCGCGCGATGGCGCTGCTGCGCCGGGGCGACCTCAGCGTCACCGAGGTCTGCTTCGAGGTCGGCTGCTCGTCGCTGGGGACGTTCAGCACTCGCTTCACCGAGCTGGTCGGCATGCCGCCCAGCGCCTACCGGCGCCACGAGGCGGGCGCGATGGCCGGAATGCCGCCGTGCGTGGCCAAGCAGGTGAGCAAGCCGATCAGGAATCGAGAAGCGCCGGTCACGAGCCGCGACTAGCCTGACCGCCATGGACATCACCATTCACTCGAGCATGCTCCCGCAGGACGACCCCGAGGCAGCGCTGGCCTTCTATCGCGACACCCTCGGCTTCGAGGTCCGCAACGACGTCGCCTACGGCGGGATGCGCTGGATCACGATCGGCCCCCCCGACCAGCCCGACACGTCCATCGTCCTGTATCCGCCGGCCGCAGCCCCCGGCGTCACCGACGACGAGCGCCGCGCCATCGCCGAGATGATGGCCAAGGGGACCTACGCCAGCATCAACCTGGCCACCCCCGATCTCGACGCCACCTTCGAGCGGCTGCAGGCCGGCGACGCCGAGGTCGTCCAGGAGCCGACCGATCAGCCCTACGGGGTCCGCGACTGCGCCTTCCGTGATCCCGCGGGCAACCTGCTGCGCATCCAGGAATCGCGCTGAGCGGTTGACCGGTTGAGCGGTTGAGCGGTTGAGCGGTTGAGCGGTTGAGCGGTTAAGCGGTTTGCCGTCGTCGTGGGCGGTGGTCCGTGGGGCGGTGAGAGGGGTATGGGCGGACGTCAACGGCGGCTATCGAAGGCTGGACGGGCGGTCGCTGCCGGCTGTGGAGCGTCGGGTGTTGCGCGATGGCCAACGAAACCGACGTCAGAGACCGGACCCCCTCTTTTGGCGGGACGTGTGGTGTGTGAGTCTCGGATTGCGGGGTTTTGAGACCAGACGTCCCGGATTAGGTGGGGGTGTGGTGTGTCGTGTCGGTTTTCGTCTCCGGGTGTTGCGTGATGGGCAACGAAACCCGCGCTTTGGACCGGGCATCGCCGTTTTCGCGCGACGGTGGTTCAGAACGCGCGGTTTCCGCGCACCTCAGACCACGCACCCGAATCGACCAGCACCGTGGTCTGGAATGCAGGTCGCGCCGGCACCACACTGCCCTCCCCATCGTTGGCCGCCGTTTTTCGACCCAGGGCAGCCTTGGCACGGCCGGCAACCCGCCGCGCCGGCCGGTAACGCCGGCCCCGCCCGACCGCCCGACCGCGCGCCCCGAGGCCACTCTCAGTGGTTGAGCACCGTCGAGTGCAGCACGATCCAGATCGCCGCCAGGACGATCAGCAGCACCAGCAGCACGATCGCGCGCCCCAGCCAGTAGGTCCGGTGTCGCAGCGAC
>DATAWL010000059.1:0-5810 GCA_036267215.1 Solirubrobacteraceae bacterium
CGCGACGAGCTGCTCGCGGCCGCCTACGGCCTGGCCCGGGAGATCGTCGATACCACCGCGCCGGTGTCGGTGGCCCTGGCCCGCCGGATGATGTGGACGATGCTCGGGGCCGAGCATCCGATGCTGGCTCATCGCGCCGACTCGCGCGCCATGTTCACCCGCGGACAGTCGGGCGACGCCCACGAGGGGGTCACCGCCTTCCTGGAGAAGCGCCCGGCACAGTTCCCCGACCGGGTCTCGGATGGCCTGCCGGACGTGTTCCCGGGGTGGGCGCCGCCCGAGTTCGAATAGCCGCGCGGCCGTTGACGTCGACGTAGAATCGCCACGCGAGCGAGCGAAGGAGAGCCAGATGAGCGAGATGCCGGTCAAGTTCCTGCTGCGCGAGCAGGACATCCCGACCCACTGGGTCAACCTGATGGCCGACCTCCCCGGCGACGGCCCGCCGCCGCTGCATCCCGGCACGAAGGCGCCCGCCGGCCCCGATGACCTCGCCCCCCTGTTCCCGATGGCGCTGATCCTCCAGGAGGTCTCGCCCGAGCCGCTGATCGAGATCCCCGAGCCGGTACGCGAGGCCTACAAGCTGTGGCGCCCGACGCCGCTGTACCGCGCGCGGCGCCTGGAGCAGGAGCTCGATACCCCGGCCCACATCTACTACAAGTACGAGGGCGGCTCGCCGCCCGGGTCCCACAAGGCCAACACCGCGGTCGCCCAGGCCTACGAGAACGCCGCCGCCGGCATCCGCAAGCTGACCACCGAGACCGGCGCCGGCCAGTGGGGCTCCGCGCTCTCGTTCGCCTGCGGCATGTTCGGGCTGGAATGCGAGGTGTGGATGGTCGGCTCGAGCTATGACCAGAAGCCCTACCGCCGCTCGATGATCGAGACCTGGGGCGCGACCGTGCACCGCTCGCCCTCGGATCTGACGGCGGCCGGGCGGGCGCAGAGCGCGCACACCACCGGCTCGCTTGGGATCGCCATCTCCGAGGCGGTCGAGGTGGCCGCGCAGAACGAGGACACCAACTACTCGCTGGGCTCGGTGCTCAACCACGTGCTCCTGCACCAGACGGTCATCGGCCAGGAGGCGATCGCACAGCTGGAGATGGCCGGCGAGTACCCGGACACCGTGATCGGCTGCGTCGGCGGCGGGTCCAACTTCGCCGGGCTGACCTTCCCGTTCCTGCGCCGCGTCATCCGTGACGGCGCGACGACGAAGTTCATCGCCGCCGAGCCGGCCGCCTGCCCCACGCTGACGCGCGGCGTGTATGCCTACGACTTCGGCGACACGGTCGGGCTGACCCCGTTGATGCCGATGTACACGCTCGGCCACGACTTCGTGCCTCCGCCGGTGCACGCCGGCGGGCTGCGCTACCACGGTGACTCGCCGCTGGTGTCAGCGCTGGTCAAGAACGGCATGGTGCAGGCCCGCGCCTACCGCCAGAACGCGACGTTCGACGCGGCGGTCCGCTTCGCCCGCTGCGAGGGGATCATCCCGGCGCCCGAGCCGGCCCACGCCATCCGCGCGGTCATCGACGAGGCCGAGGCGGCACGCCAGGCCGGCGAGGAGCGGGTCATCCTGTTCGGCCTGTGCGGCCATGGGCATTTCGACCTCAGCGCCTACGACGCCCACCTGGCCGGCAAGCTCGAGGACCCCGAGTTCTCCGAGAACGACATGGACGCGGCGCTGGCCGGGTTGCCGGACGCGCCCGCGCTGGCCTGACCGTCAGGTGTTGCCGACCCGCGGCAGATTCGGGCACAAGCACAGGCGTCATGTTCACCCGGGGCGGCAATTTTTGAGGGTTCGCGGCCGAACTCGTGCAATTTCCCAATTTCCTGGTCAGTGAGGTCTGGGGCGCCTATACCACAGAGCATCCAGGGACTATGGCTGTGACGTCATCCATCGCGGTGGTGGAGGACACCCCCGCACCGATCACGATCACTTCGGGATCTGTCCTGGGCGCGGAGGGCGAGTTGGTCGAGACGATCCAGCGACTGTCGCTGACCCGGAGCGTCGAGGAGATCCAGGAGCTCGTGCGCAGCGCCGCCCGGCGGCTGACCGGCGCCGACGGCGCCACGTTCGTCCTGCGCGACGAAGAACGCTGCTACTACGCCGATGAGGACGCGATCTCACCGCTGTGGAAGGGCCAGCGGTTCCCCATGAGCACGTGCATCAGCGGCTGGACGATGCTCAACCGGCAGCCGGTGGCGATCCCGGACATCTTCTGTGACGACCGCATCGCCCACGAGGCCTACCGCCCGACGTTCGTGCGCAGCCTGGCGATGGTCCCGATCCGGCGGCTGGACCCGGTCGGCGCGATCGGCAACTACTGGGCCGATCATCACGAGCCCTCCGACCGGGAGATCAACCTGCTCCAGGCGCTCGCCGACTCCACGGCGGTCGCGCTGGAGAACATCCGCATCCTGCTCGAGCTCGACGCCGCGCGAGTCGAGAGCATCGAACGCCTGGCGCTCGCCGCCGAGTACCGCGACGACGGCACCCACGAGCACACCGCCCGGGTGGCCCACACCGCCTTCCTCCTCGCCCAGACGCTGGGCCTGGCCGACGAGGAGGCGGCGCTGATCGGGCAGGCGGCCCAGCTGCATGACGTCGGCAAGCTGGCGATCCCCGACGCGATCCTGCTCAAGCGCCAACGCCTCGACGACGCGGAGTTCGCCAAGCTCAAGACCCACACCACCGCCGGGGCGGCGATCCTGGGCGGCAGCCAGTCATCGCTGCTGCGGCCGGCCGAGGAGGTCGCGCTGGCCCATCACGAGCGCTGGGACGGCGGTGGCTACCCGTTCGGGCTCGAGACCGAGGCCATCCCGCTCAGCGGACGGATCTGCGCGGTCGCCGACGTGTTCGACGCGCTCACCCACGCCCGCCCGTACAAGCCCGCCTGGGAGCTTGACGAGGCGATCAGCGAGATCCGCGAGATGGAGGGCCGCCAGTTCGACCCCACCGTCGTCGGCGCGTTCCTCGAGCTCGAGCCCGGCCGGCTGGTCGAGCTGCCCCACGACACCGAGCTCCGGTGGGGCACGCCCGGAAAGGTGCCGGCCGCGCCGCCGGTCGTCGTCGCCGCGTAGACGAGCCCGAACGCCGCGCCGCAGCTCTGACACGACCCCTGGATGGCCGGGCCTCGACGCCGCGGCGCAGCGACATCGGGTGTGCTCCCTCCTCGAGCGACCGGCCGTCCGTCGCAGGCGACGGACTTACGTGCCCGGCAGCTTACCGATATGTGCCGACCGTCACACTCCCGCCGGGATCAGGATGCCGCGTCCCTGGAGCCGGCCGCCGTCGAGATCGGCCATCGCGTCGTTGATCGCGTCCAGCGGATAGGTGCTGGTGTGCAGCGTGACCTTGCCCTGCGCGGTCAGCGTCATCAGCTCGCTGAGGTCGGCGTAGGTGCCGACGAGGTTGCCGATGAAGGAGATCTCGCGGCTGATCACGTCGATCGTGGGGATGTCGATGTTCTCCCCGTAGCCGATCACGTAGTAGAAGCCGCCGTCGCGGACCATGGCGATCCCGTCCTCGATCGCCCCCTTCTCGCCGACGAAGTCGATGATCGCCTCGGCTCCGAATCCGTCGGTCATCTCCTTGACGGTGTCCACCTGGGTGCCGTCGACCTTGACGGTGTGGTCGGCGCCCATCTCCGACGCCAGCGCCAGCGCCCGCTCAGAGGGATCGATGACGATGATCTCGGCGGGGGTGTAGGCCCGCAGGCACTGAATCCCGATGTGGCCCAGCCCGCCGGCCCCGATCACCACCACCCGGGTCCCGGCGCCGAGCACCGGGATCGCCTTCTTGACCGCGTGGATCGCGGTCAGCCCGGCATCGGCCAGCGCCGCGATGTCCTTGGGCTCCAGGCCGGGGCCGAGTTTCACCACCGACCGCGCCGAGGTCTTGAGCAGGTCGGCGAAGCCGCCGTCGCGGTCGATCCCCGGAAACGAGCCGTTGAGGCAGTGCATGTCGTCACCGACGCGGCAGGGCAGGCACAGGCCGCAGGAGATGTAGGGGTGCACGATCACCGTGTCGCCCACCGCCACGTTGGTCACGCCCGAGCCGATCTCGTGCACCCAGCCGGCGTTCTCGTGGCCGGGCGTGTAGGGCAGCGTCACCTGGGACTTCTCGGCCCACTGGCCCTCCTGGATGTGGAGGTCGGTCCGGCACAGTCCCGCAGCCCCGATGCGCACGATCACGTCGAGCGGCCCGTCGATCGTCGGCTCGTCGATGCTGTCGAGCCGGAGCGGATCGTGATAGGCGTGCAGCCTGGCGGCCTTCATCTCCCTACCTCCTCGGGGTCAGTGGGCAAGTTGTGTCGGAACTCCAACAGCGACCGGCAGATGCCGCCGTTGGCCTCCAGGCCGGTCCGCACCAGCCGGGCGGCGCGCAGCCACCGGGTGAGCTGCGAAGCGCTCAGCGGCTCGCCGTTGGGGGCCACGAACGCGGCCGCCGCAGGATCGCAGGGGATGTCGAGCAGTGCCCGGAGTTCGAGCGCCCGCCGGGCCATCGGGGTTTCCGGCAATTGGGCGACGGTCGCGGCGACCACGTCGTCCGCGCTCCAGCCGTGGCCGAGCAGCTGCTCGCACACCCGTGACTGGCGGGCGATCAGTGCCTTGCGGCGAAACAGCTCGCGCAGGGCCTCCAGGTGGTCGTCGTCGGTCTCGCCGGGGAACGCGCCGGTGAAGCCCTCGTCGCGCCCGAGGGCCCGGTTGATCTCGTCGCCGGTGTAGTGGTCGGCGAGGGTGATGGCCACGCGGCGGACGCCGGGCACCTCGCGGACCGCCCGGCGGGCGTCGGCGCCCATCAGGAACGCGAAGTTGGGCGCGCACTGCGGGGTGGGCAGGCGCAGTGTCACCGCCACGTCGCCGGTCGCGCTGATGCGGCACTCGGTGACGAAGCGCAGCGAGGTGATCGGCTCGTCGAGCTCGGGGTCATAGACCGTGCCCAGCGCGCCGAGCACCCGCTCGCGCAGGTCGCCGCCCGGACCCGGCGCCCCCGCCGCCTCTGCCGCGACGGGGGTCCGGGTCACGTGCGTCGCGGCCTCCGATGACGAGGAGGCCAACCGGCTCATCACACGCTGCTCTCCACCAGCTGGGCGTCGTCGGGCGAGGCCGGCGTGCCGGCGTCGGCGGGGAGGCGCAGCTGCGCCGGCACCTCGATGCCGTAGAGCTTGGCGGCGTTGAGACCGAGGATCTTGCGCTTGCCGTCGGCGGTCAGCCGCGGGTAGTCGGAGAACTCCTCGTGGTCGGGATCCGGATAGTCCCAGTTGAGGAAGCCCTCGATCTGCCACTTCGGCTCCCAGATGCCGTAGTCGGAGCCGAACAGCATCTTGTCCTCGCCGACCCAGAACAGCAGCTCGCCCATGACCTTGGCGAAGAAGCGCGGCCGAGCGTGCATCAGCCCACCGATGGCCACGCTCAGGCCGGCGTAGACGTTGGGCTCCTGCGTCGCCATGAAGCAGAAGTCCTCGATCCGGGGCAGGCCGACGTGCTCGACGATGAAGTTGAGGTCGGGGAAGTCGGTCGCGGCGTGGTCCACGTCGGACACGTCGAACGCGTCCTTGTCGAGCGGCCAGATCGTCGGGCCCTTGTGCACGTGGACGTTCTTGATGCCGAGCTCCTGGGCCCTTTCCAGGTAGCGGTAGCAGGCGGGGTCGCTGAGCTTGTAGCCGCGTGAGCCGTTGTTCCACTCGGCGGTGTAGAGCTTGACGCCCTTCGAGCCGTAGCGCTCGATGTTGCGCTTCAGCTCCTCAAGGCCGTTGTCGCCGTCGCGCGGGTCGAAGCGGGTGTTGGCGATGAACTTGCCCGGGTGCTTC
>DATAWL010000060.1:0-37365 GCA_036267215.1 Solirubrobacteraceae bacterium
ATCCTGGTGCACCGCCACCAGGCACGGCACGCCGGAGCCCTCGGTGTATTGACGGCGCACGAGATGTCCCGGGCCCTTGGGGGCGACGAGCGCGACGTCGACGTCGGGCGGGGGCACGATCTCGCCGTAGTGGATCGAGAAGCCATGGCCGAACAGCAGCAGGTTGCCCGGCGCGATCCCGTCCTTGAGACCGTCCTCCCAGATCTGTCCGTGCAGCTCGTCGGGGGCGAGCAGCATCACGATGTCGCCCTCGCTGGCCGCGTCGGCGGGCTCGAGCACCCGCAGTCCATGGCTCTCGGCCTTGGCGCGGCTCGCGGAGCCCTCGCGCAGTCCTACGACGACGTCGACGCCGGAGTCCTTGAGGTTGAGCGCGTGGGCGTGGCCCTGGGAGCCGTAGCCGATGATGGCGACGGTCTTGCCGTCGAGCTTGTGGAGGTCTGCGTCGTCGTCGTAGTACATATGGCTCGCAGGCTACATGGCCCGCGACGGCGGCTGCTCCGTGGCCCTGAAGCCCCTCGTGTCGGGCGGCGCCGGTCGTTAGCCGGCCCGCCCGCGTACTGTCGGCTATCCGCCCCCGAAGCGCGGCTGGAGCGCCATGACGCTGTTGACGTACTGCTGGGTGTCGGCGTACATGCCGTGCTTCTCGACGGACTGCAGCCCCTGGTAGTAGCCGGCCAGCGCCATCTGCGGGTCGCCGCCGCTCTGGTCCAGCAGCGAGTGCAGGAGCATGACCCCGCCGCGGATGTTGTCGGTCGCCGAGTCCGGTGACAGGGCCGACGGCCCCGCGAGGTTCTGGCCGATGTACCGCCAGGTATCGGGCTCGATCTGCATGACGCCGGTGGCGCCGGTGTTGGACACCTCGTTGTTGTTGAAGCCGCTCTCCTGGTAGCCGACCGCTTCGGCCAGCGATGGCGACACGCCGTCCTGCGCGGCGATCGATCCGATCTCGGAGGGGCTGACGGTCTCGGCCGTCGGCTGAGCGCCGCCCGCGGACGCCTGGCCGGGAGCCGAGGTCGACACGTCCTCGGTGCTCGACGGCGCGCTCTGGCCGGGGACGCTCAGGGTCGTCCCGGAGATCAGCAGGTGGTTCGGGTCAAGGCCGTTCTCGGACGCCAGCGCATCGACGCTCACCCCGTAGCGGGCCGCGATGCCCGACAGCGTCTCGCCCGGCGCCACCCGGTAGCCACCGCCCGAGGACGACTCGGACACCGGCTGCACCGCGTCGGAGGTCTCGCCGCCGGTGGCGTCGCTCTCGCCGCCCGCGGTGTCGCCGGCCGACCCCGCCGAGCTCGAGTCCTGGGGCGGGATGGTGAGCGACTGGCCGGTGGTCAGCTGGCCGCCGGGCGACAGCCCGTTCGCCGCGGCGAGCTGATCGACCGACAATCCGTCAGCGGCGGCGACCGAGGACAGCGACTCCCCCCGGGCAACGACGTGAACGAAGGCGGCGGAGGCGGTGGCGGGGACGCAGAGCGCCGCGGCCACCGCGAGGAGCAGGGGGAATTTCCAGGTGCGCATAGCCTCCAGTGTCCACGCATCACCGCCCGCCAGAAACGCCTGCAACACGGGTTTCAGCATGCAAGACGCCTGCCAGCCGATGGCTCATCGGCGCACACACCGTTGTCAGGAGGATTGAGCGCGAAAGGCCGTGCGTTCAGGCCTCGGCCGCGGCGACCAGGCATCTGCCCGGCACGGACACCGACCCGTCCTCGGCGGTGTACGGAACGAGGTCGGCGACGAGGCGGGCGCTGATCTCGGCCCGCTCGTCGGCGTCGATCCTGCGCCACACGGAGCCGACCGACGGCGAGGTCTCGGCCATCTCGGCGAGGTACTCCTCAAAGGTCGCGAAATGGCGCACGACGGGGACGGCCGAGACCTCGAGATCGGTGAACCCGGCGGCCTCGAGCAGCTCCTGCAGGCGCCCGGGCGCGGCCAGCGCGAACGGGCCCGGCGCGGCGGGGTCCGGCGGCTGGGCGAACGAGAGGTCGACCAGCGCCCCGTTGAAGATCGTCGCCCATGGGTTGCGCTCGGGCGTGTCCCAGACCGAGAACGCGGCTCGGCCGCCGGCGCGCAGCACCCGCCGGATCTCCTGGGCGGCGGCCTCGGGGTCGACGGTGAGCATGATCCCCCAACGGCACAGGACCGCGTCGACGCTGGCCGTGGGCAGATCGATCCACTCCAGCTCGAGCTGCTTGAACTCGACGTTGGTCACGCCCAGCTCCGCCGCTCGGGCCCGTGCGACCTCGATCATGGCCTCGGCGCCGTCGGACGAGAGCAGCGACCCGCCCCCCGGAGCGATGATCTCGGCGGCCAAGAACCCGGTGTCCCCGGGTCCGGCGGCCAGCTCGAGCACCCGCTGGCCCGGCTGCAGGTGCAGCGCGTCGATCATGGCGACGCTGACCGGCATCCCCCACGCGCGCACCCGCTCGGCATGTGAGCCCCATCCGGCGGCCGCGCCCTCCCAGGATTCCCGCATCGTGGCGCGCTGCTGATCAGGGTCGGGAGTCGCCATCGACGGGAGGGTAGATGGTCGCGCCATCAGCCATCCGACCCGCGGCGGCCGGGGTCGCCGGTAGGATCGCGCGCCATGAAGATCATCCCCGTCGTGGCCGCCGTCGCCACCCTGGCGCTCGCCGCCGCGCCCTCCGCCCTGGCCAAGACCACCACCAAGACCGCCCATTCGGGCAACGTCAAGGCCACGCTCACCTACTCCGGCGCATACCCCACCTTCAGCCACGAGCGGCTCACCATCCGGCGCTCGGGCAGGGTCTACTACAGCGAGCCGGTGGTCGGGATGGTCTGCGGCCGCGCATGCGCTCCGGTCGGCGTCCGGCTGGTCAACCTCGAGGGCGACGGGCAGTCAGACGTGGTGCTCGAGCTCTTCACCGGCGGCGCCCACTGCTGCACGATCGCGCAGGTGTTCACCTACGACCCGGGCACGATGACCTATGCCAAGAGCCAGCACGACTTCGGCGACCCGGGGTACAGGCTCTCAAGTCTGGCCCACAACGGCGTCAACGAATTCGTCACCGCCGACGACTGGTTCGCCTACGAGTTCACCGACTTCGCCGCCTCCGGCCTGCCCATCCAGATCCTGCGCTTCTCGACCGGGCATTTCCTCGACATCACCCGCACCTATCCGGCCCTCGTGGCCAAGGACGCGACGGTGTGGCTCAACGCGTTCAACAGCATGGCCAAGCAGCACTACTCGGACAGCGTCGGCGTGATCGCCGCCTGGGCCGCGGACGAGGACCTGCTCGGCAACAGCCAGACGGTCGCCACGTTCCTGACCCAGCAGGCGCAGGCCGGGCACCTCAACAGCGCGCTGAACCCCAAGGAGAAGGGGCAGAAGTTCATCACCGCGCTGGACAACTTCCTGCGCAAGCACGGCTATCTGACCGGCTGACCCCCGCGGCTGACCCCCGCGGCTGACCCCCGCGGCTGATCGCCCGCGCGGCGGCGGTCAGCCCGGCGCGCCCCCGGCCTCCGCGGGGCGCTTGAACGCGGCGGCGATCTGGACGCTCATCCGCTGCCCGAAGATCGCCACCACCGCCTCGGTCGCCAGCGGCCGCAGCCGCTCGATCGTCTCGTCGATCTCGGCCCAGCGCTCGGTGGGCATCCCCGCGGCCACGAACGGCTGCCACACCTCCTCCACGAACAGCGCCACGAACGCCGCCGAGATGGCGTCGCAGTGCAGTTCGACCTGCTTGAACACGGTCAGCGCGTCGTCGAGCGGGACCCCGCGGGCGACGACCTGCTCGGCCACCGCCAGCAACGACGGGCTGGGCACCTCGTACCGGCCCTCGCCCGCGGTGACCAGCACGCCCAGCCGCTCGGCCCGGGCCAGCACGGCGGGGGCCTGCTCGGCGCTGACCCGGAAGCGCCGGCCGAGCTCGGCCACGGTCAGCGTCTGCGGCGCCTCCGCGTCCGGCGGCTCGGTCAGCGCGCGGCGAAACCGGGCCAGGCGCTCCGCCGTCGCCCCGCCGGCATCGAGCAGTCGCTTGATCCCGGCCAGGTTGAACCCGTCCTCCTGGAGGTCCTGGATCAGCTTGAGCTGGGCGACGTGCTCGGGCCCGTAATACCCGACCCGCTGTCGCACCTCGGGCGGGGCCAGCAGCCCCCGCGCCTGGTGCGCCCGGATGTTGCGCACCGTCATGCCGGTCTCGGCGGCCAGCTGCTCGATCGTCAGGTCTGCGGCCATCGTCTGACCGATCATACGCTCTGTGACGGCGTTTGATGTCACGTCGGGTGATGTGACATGGATCGCGCACCCGGGTTTGCGTGGCCCTGTTGTCTCCCGTGGGACCGCGAGAGGGGTATCGGCGGGCGTCAACGGCGGCTATCCAGTGGTGGGTTGGGCCGTCGCGACCGGCTGTGCGGCGTTGGGCGTTGCGCGATGGGCAACGAAACCGACGTCGGAGACCAGACCCCCTCTGCCGGGAGGACGTGTGGTCTGTGAGTCGCGGATTCCCGACTTCTGAGACCAGACGTCTCCGATCCGGCGGGGGTGTGGTCTCTGGTGTCGGTTTGCGTCTCTGCGTGTGGCGTGATGGGCAACGAAACCCGCACTTCGGACCAGGCATCGCCCGTTTCACGCGACGGGGTTCAGAACGCTCGGTTTCCGCGCGCCTCAGACCACGCACCCCAAATCGACCAGCACCGTGGTCCGGAGTGCAGGCCGCGCCGGCACCACACTGCGCACCCACTCGATAGCCCGCCGTTTTCGCACCACAGCAACCGCCCGCACGGCCGGCAACCCGCCGCGCGAGCCGGCAACCCGCCGCGCCAGCCGGCAACCCGCCGCGCCAGCCGGCGACCCGCCGCGCCAGCCGGCGACGCCGACCCGCACCCAGAATGCCGCGACCCTCAGGCCAGCTCGCGCCGCAACAGCTTCCCGGTCACGCCCCGTGGCACCTTGGCGACCGGCTCGAACGCCTTGGGCACCTTGAACGGCGCCAGCCGGGCGTCGCAGTGGGCCCGCAGCTGGGCCCGCAGCTCGTCGAGCTCGACCCCGGCGCCGTCGGCCAGCACGACCAGCGCGACGACCGCCTCCCCCCACTCCGCGTCCGGGCGCCCGAGCACCGCCGCGTCGACCACCAGGGGGTGCTCGAGCAGGGCGGCCTCCACCTCGGCCGGCGCGACGTTCTCGCCGCCGCTCACGATCGTGTCCGCCTTGCGCCCGACGATGACCAGCCGGCCGGCATCGTCCCACGCGCCCAGATCGCCGGTGTGCAGCCAGCCGTCGCGGCCCAGGGCGCCGGGCGCGACCGTGGCGCCGGCCACCAGCACCTCGCCGTCGGCGGCGATCTCGAGCTCGACGCCCAGCAGCGGGACTCCGTCGGTGGCGATCTGCGAGCACGCCTCGGTCATCCCGTAGGAGGGGGCCACCGGCACCCCGGCATCCGCGGCCCGGCGCAGGAGCGCGGGCGCGATCGGCCCACCGCCCAGCAGGGCCCGACGCAACGTCGGCGGCTCGCGCAGGCCGGCGTCGAGCAGTCGCGAGAGCATCGTCGGGACCAGCGACACCAGCGTCACCCCCGCGCCCGGGTTTATCAGCGCCGCCAGCGCCCGCTCGACGTCGAAGCGCTCGTGCAGCAGCACGGTCGTGCCGTAGATCGCCGAGCGGATCTGGATCGAGAGGCCCCCGACGTGGGCCAGCGGCATCGGGCACAGCCAGGTCTCCTCCGGGTCCAGGCCGAGCGCCATCGCCGAGCCGATCGCGTTCCACAGCCAGTTCCCGCAGGTGAGCGCCACGGGCTTGGGCCCGGCGGTCGTCCCGGAGGTGAACATCAGTGTCGCGGTGGCGGCCACATCGACGGGCACCGGCTCCAGCTCACCCGAACCATCCCCCACCCCGTCGAACCCGTCGAGCCCGTCTGGCCCGTCGAGCACGTCTGGCCCGTCGAACCCGTCGAGCCCGTCGAGCACGACCGCGGCGCCCTCCGACCGCTGGGCCCGCTCGTGCTCGCGCAGCCGCAGGTCGATCGGCACCGCCACCGCTCCGATCAGCAGGCAGGCGTGCAGCGCCACGACCAGCTCCTCGCTGGGCATCGCCAACGCGACTCGGTCGCCGCGCCCGACCCCCCGGGCGACCAGCCCTCCGGCGGCCCGCATCGCCGCCCGCATCAGCTCCGCGTAGGTGACGCTGCGCGCCGGCGTCACCAGCGCCGGGCGATCGCCGCCCACCGCGGCGGCGCGAGCGAGCCAGGCCTGCATCAGACGAGCCCTGCCGGCCCCAACCGCTATTCGTGCAGGGCGGTGGCCATCGGCTTGCGAGCCGGCGCAACCGAGGCCGGTGCGGCGACCGTCATCGGCGGCGGCGTACTGGGCCGCATCGCGACCTGCTCGCCGCGGCGGCGCGGACGCCGGACGCGCAGCTCCTCGGCCAGGAAGTAGGACCCGACCACGAGCACCGCCGCGACCACCTGGGCGACGATCGTCTGCACGTTGGGGAAGACGCTGAACCACAGCCCCAGCCAGCCGGGGATGTTGACGTTGATGGGCGTGGTGCCGATCCAGCCGGCCTGCTGGAGCTCCTGGACGCTCTCGCCGACCATCACCAGCAGAACGACGCCGAGCAGCACCCCGGTGGCCACCAGCATCCGGCGGTACGGCAGCTTGCGCTGCAGCCCGAAGGTCAGCCAGCCGATCGCGGCCACGAACACCAGGCCCACCACGACGCCCTCGAGCACGACGCCCGAGCCGTAGCGCAGTCGCAGGTTCTGGAGGAACAGGACGACCTCGAAGCCCTCGCGATAGACCGACGTGAAGCCGAGCAGGGCCAGCCCCAGCATCGTCCGCTGGGCGCTCACGGAACCGGCCTCGCCCATCAGCGCCTTGCGCCGGCGATTGTGGCTGGCGATCCAGCCGGTCCAATAGACCTTGTGGAAGAACCAGTTCATGACCACCAGCAGCACGGCGATGGCCAACAGGCCCGTGGCCGCCTGGAGGTCGAGGCTGCTCTGGCCGACGGCGTCGGTGATCGCGATCGCGATGAACCAGGTGACGACGGCCGCGCCGAGCGCCGCCGCGCCGCCGAGGACCAGCGGCTTGCGGTAGGCGCTGTTGCCGCCCCGCATGCTGGCGGTCAGCACCGCCAGGACCAGGATCGTCTCCAGTCCCTCGCGCAGCACGAGGATCCCGGAGTCGACGATCACCGCCAGGCGGCTGAGGTGCTCGCTGGGGGCGGTCGGATCCGGCGTGCCGGCCCCCGCGTTGACCAGCTGCCAGATCAGGAGCGCGGCGACCGCCACGGCGAGCGCGCACCACCCGAGTCGTCTCCAGGTCGCGGCTGCCATCAGGCCACCCGGGCAGAAATCATGGCGTCAATATTAGGCGTCCCTAACCCACCGTGCAGCGTCGCGCGCTGACCGCCTGATTCCCCTTCCTGGCATAGAGTCCTGGTCTTCCCCTCGCATGTCAGGAGCAATCGTGAGCACCAGCTGGCACGCCGCCGGCGATTACACGGACATCCGCTACGAGCTGGCCACCGGCGGCGACGCCGGCATCGCCAAGATCACCATCGACCGCCCCGAGGTCCGCAACGCCTTCCGGCCCGAGACGGTGATCGAGCTCATCGAGGCGTTCGAGCGTGCCCGCGAGGACCCGGAGGTGGGCGTGATCATCCTCACCGGCGAGGGCCCGGACGCGTTCTGCTCAGGCGGCGACCAGCGGGTGCGCGGTGGCCGCGGCGGATATGTGACCGGCGCCGACCCCTCCCGGGCCGGGGCCCAGACCGGCGTGGGCCGCTTCCACGTCACCGATCTGCACGTCCAGATGCGGCGGCTGCCCAAGCCGATCGTGGCCATGGTCGCCGGCTACGCGATCGGCGGCGGCCACGTCCTGCACGTCGTCTGCGACCTGACCATTGCCGCCGACAACGCCCGCTTCGGCCAGGTCGGCCCGAAGGTCGGCTCGTTCGACGGCGGCTTCGGCGCCAGCGCCCTGTCGCGGCTGGTCGGCACCAAGAAGGCCAAGGAGATCTGGTTCCTGTGCCGCCAGTACGACGCGCAGCAGGCGCTCGAGATGGGTCTGGTCAACACCGTGGTGCCGCTCGAGCGTCTCGAGGAGGAGACCGTCCAATGGTGCCGGGAGATGCTGGCGATGTCGCCGTTCGCCCTGCGGATGCTCAAGGCCAGCTTCAACGCCGACGAGGACGGGATGGCCGGCATCCAGCAGCTGGCGCACGACGCGAACCTCCTCTTCTATATGAGCGAGGAGGCCCAGGAGGGCCGCGACGCCTACCTGCAGAAGCGCCGGCCGGACTACTCGAAGTTCCCCCGCCGCGCCTAAAGCTCCCGCGTGGCGTCCGTTCCCAAACACGAAGACCTCGGCCCGGCGGCCCTGAGCGGAGTGCGCATCTGGATGATGGCGGCGCGCCCGCGCACGCTCCCGGCGGCGATCGCGCCGGTGCTGGTGGGCACCGCGCTGGCCGGCTTCTTCCACGTGTTCCATCCCCTGCGGTTCGTGGCCGCCCTGCTGGGGGCGCTGTTCATCCAGGTCGGGACCAACCTGTCCAACGACTACTCCGACGCCCGCCGGGGCGCGGACACCGAGGACCGGCTCGGACCGGTCCGCGTCACCGCCGGCGGCCTGGTGCCCCCGCGCCAGGTGCTGATCGCCACCTATGTGACGTTCGGGCTGGCCGTGCTGGCCGGCGTCTACCTGATCGTGGTGGCGGGCTGGCAGCTGCTGATCGTCGGCGCCGCCTCGATCGCGGCCGGCGTCGCCTACACCGGCGGGCCCAAGCCCTACGGCTACGAGGGGCTGGGCGAGGTGTTCGTGTTCCTGTTCTTCGGCATCGTCGCCGTCGCCGGCTCGTTCTTCGTCCAGGTCAAGCACCTGAATTGGGAGGCGTTTGCCCTGGCGGTCCCGGTGGGCCTGCTGGCGGCGGCCATCCTGGTCGTCAACAACGCCCGCGACATCGACTCCGACCGGCGGGCGGGCAAACGCACGCTGGCGGTCAAGCTCGGCCGCGAGCGGACCCGGATGCTGTTCGCCGGGGTCGTCTACCTGGCCTACGTGCTGACGCCGGTGACGTGGGTGTTCGGCCCGACCACCGCCTGGGTGCTGCTGCCGTGGCTGACGCTGCCGCTGGCCGCCGCGGTCGTGCGACTGGTGCGCACCCGGACCGACGGCCCGTCGCTCAATGGCGCCCTGGCCCAGAGCGGGATGCTGCAGCTGGCCTTCTGCATGCTGCTCTGCGCGGGGCTGCTGCTGAGCCGGTGAGCGCGCGGAGCCGGCGCCCGTGAAGCTGACCGTGCGACAGGTCACGGCGGCGATGCGAGCGCCGTTCGCCGCCGGTCACGGAACCGTGCAGGACCGCGAGCTGGTGCTGGTCACCCTCGAGGCGGCCGACGGCGCGCGGGGCTACGGCGAGGCGGCTCCGCTGCGGAGCTACGACGGAGTGACGGCGGATGCGGTGGCGGCCGCGCTGGCGGACTGCCGGCCGGTGCTGGCGGCCTACCGCGACGCGGCCCCGATCGCCGACGTGCTCGCCCGCTGCGCCGAGGCGACCTTGCTGCCCCAGGCGCTGGCGGCGATCGACCTGGCGCTGTGGGACCTGGCCGGGCGCCGCACCCGCGAGCCGGTGTGGCGGCTGCTCGGCGCCGCACGGCCGTTCCCGGTGGCGGTCAACTGGATGATCGCCTCCGACGACCGCTCCGGCGCCGCTCGGGAGGCGGCCGAGGCCCGCGCCGCGGGGTTCTCCGCGGTCAAGGTCAAGGTCGGCGTGGGCGATGACGCCGGCCGGCTGGCGGCGGTCCGGGCGTTCGCGGGGCCGCACATGACGATCCGGATCGACGCCAACGGCGCGTGGTCGCCGGAGCAGGCCGCGGTGACGCTCGGGGCGCTGGAGCCGGTCGGCATCGAGCTGTGCGAGGAGCCCGTCCACGGCGTCGACGCGATCCGCGCGCTGCGCGACCTGACCGACATCCCCCTGGCCCTCGACGAATCCGCGGGCGACCCCGAGGCCTTGACGCCACCGGCGGCCGCCGATCTGATGTGCCTGAAGATCGGGCGCTGCGGCGGCATCTCCGGGACCATCGAGACCGCCGTGCGGGCCCGTGCCGCCGGCTACGAGATCTACCTGGCCTCGACGCTCGACGGTCCGCTCGGGATCGCGGCCGCCGTCCACGCCGCGGCGGCGATCAAGCCCGACCGCGCCTGCGGGCTGGCCACGCTGTCGCTGTTTCGCGACCGGGCCGACCCCCTCCCCCCATCGCTGGGCACGATCGGCCCGCCCGGGGGCCCCGGGCTGGGCGACGGCCTGATCCAGTGGTACGGCTAACCCGGCCGGCGCGCCGCACCAGCCGACGCGATCGCCCCGGCCGCCGCGCCCGGGTCCTCGAGGTGGACGGCGTGCCCGGCCCCGGCCACCACCTCCACCGACGCCTGCGGGAGCTCCGCCGCCATCCGCTCGGCGGTGGCGCGGAACTTGGCATCGCGCTCCCCCACCACCAGCAGCACCGGGATGCGGATCTCATCCAGCCGGTCCCACAGCGACGGTAGGGCGCCCGTCCCTAGGCCCCGCAGCGCCGCGGCCAGCCCGGCCGGCGTATTGCGCAGCCGGTCCTCGCCCACGGCGACCTGCACCTCCGGCGGCTGGTCGGCCAGCACCGGGGTCCGGGCCCAGCGGGCCGCGAACTGCTCGATGCTCATCGTCTCCACCTCGCCGGCGAGCCGATCGTCGGCCGCGCGGCGAGCGGCCCGCTCGGCGGCGTCGGCCAATCCGGGGCTGGCTCCCATGAGCACCAGTCGCGTCACCCGGTCCGGCAGGGCCAGGGCCACATGCAGCGCCAGCCGACCGCCCATCGAGTAGCCGGCCAGCTCGAAGAATCCCGGTGCCAGCGCGTCGACGTCGGCGATGACGCCATCCAGTGACACCGGTCGCACGCCGGATGCCCGGCCGTGGCCGCGGATGTCGGGCGCCACGGGTCGGTAGCTTTGGGGCAGCGCGCCCTGGACCCCCGCCCAGCTGGCTCCGGTGTTGGTGAAGCCGTGGAGCAGCAGGAGCGTCGTCGTCGGCATCGCCTCCATCATGACCGCAACCGACACCTACCTGCACCTGCGCGCGTTCTGCGACGAGCTGGCCCGCTGTGGCCTGCAGCACGCCTGCACCTCCCCCGGCTCGCGCAACACGCCGATCCTCCTGTCGCTGGCGCGCGAGCCGCGGATCCGCAGCTGGTCGCACATCGACGAGCGCTGCGCGGGGTTCTTCGCCGTCGGCGCGGCCAAGGCCTCGGGCCGGCCGGTGGCACTCGCCTGCACCTCGGGCACGGCGGCCGCGAACTTCGCCCCGGCGGTCATCGAGGCGTGGCAGGCCCGGGTCCCGCTGATCGTCCTGACCGCCGACCGTCCGCCGGAGCTGCGCGACCTCGGCGCCGGTCAGGCGATCGACCAGCTCAAGCTCTACGGCGACGCCGTCAAATGGTTCTTCGAGGTCGGCGTCGAGCTCGCCACCGAGGAGTCGCTGCGCTGGATCCGGCAGCTGGCCTGTCGCGCGTACTGGACCGCGGCCACGGGCCGGCCGGGCCCGGTTCACCTCAACTTCCCGCTGCGCGAGCCGCTGGTGCTCGACGCCGCGCTGCCGATCGATCCCGTGCTGGGCCGGCCGCAGGAGCGCCCGTGGGTCACGCTCGAGACCCCGCCGCCCTCGCCGCCCGACCCCCTGCCGACCCTGCCGCCCCGCGGCGTCGTCGTCGCGGGGCGCGACGAGCGCCACCCCGGCCTGGGCGCGGCCGCCGCCGAGTTCGCGCAGCGCGCCGGGTATCCGCTGCTGGCCGACCCGCTCTCCGGAGCGCGCCGCGGCCCGGCGGCGATCGCCACCTACGACCTCATCCTCCGCGACGAGGTGGTCGCGGCCCAGCTGGCCCCGGAGCTGGTGATCCGCGTGGGCGACCTGCCCACCTCCAAGCCGCTGCGGGCCTGGCTGGCGTCGCTGCACGACGTCGAGCAGGTCGCGCTCGACGCCGAGGCGGCCTGGCAGGATCCCGCCGCCGCGGTCACCCGGATCCAGGCCGCGGATCCGGTCGCCACGCTGACCGCGTGGACCCCCGCCGAGGACGCAGCCGACTCGGCCTGGCTCGCCGACTGGCGGGCCGCAGACGCGGTCATCACCGCCGCCATCGTTGCCGGCCTGGGCGACGACCTGTCCGAGCCGTCGGTCGCGCGGCGGCTGGGGTCAGCGCTCGCGCCCGGGGCGACGCTCGTCGTCGCGTCCTCGATGCCGATCCGCGACGTCGAGCTCTACCTGCCCGCCGGCGAGGACCTGCCCCGGGTCCTGTCCAACCGCGGGGCCAATGGGATCGACGGGACCGTCTCGACCGCGTTCGGGGTCGCGGCCGCAGCCGACGGCCCGGTGACGCTGCTGATCGGGGACGTCGCCCTCGCCCACGACATCGGCGGGCTGATCGCCGCCGGCCGGCTGGGGCTCAACGTCACCATCGTGCTGCTCAACAACGACGGCGGCGGGATCTTCCACTTCCTGCCGGTCAGCGGCGAGATCGACGCGTTCGAGGAGCACGTGGCCACCCCGCACGGGCTGGAGTTCGAGCGCGCCGCCGAGCTGTACGGCCTCGATTACGTGGCGGCCACCACGGCGGCCGAGTTCGAGGCGGCGCTCGCGGCCGGCGCCGGGGACGGCGAAGTCGAAGGCGGACACGCGCGGATCATCGAGGTCCGCAGTGACCGGGAGCTGAATCTCGCCCTGCACCGCGAGGTGGCCGACGCCGCCCTGCGGGGGCTGGCCGAGCTCAGCCGGCCAGCACCGGCAGCATGACGCCCAGCTTGACCTCGGTCTCGGCCAGCTCGGCGGCCGGCTGGGAGTCGCGCACGATCCCGCCGCCCGCGTAGCAGCGCGCGATCCGGCCGCGCAGCAGCGCGCACCGCAGCGAGACCGTGAACTCGCCGTCGCCGGAGGCGTCGGTCCAGCCGACCGTCCCCGCGTACCACCCGCGATCGAAGCCCTCCAGCGCCGGGATGACCGCCAGCGCCTCCGCCGGCTCGGCGCCCACCGCCGGGGTCGGGTGCAGCCGTCCGGCCAGCTGCACGGCGTCGAGCGTCCGGCTCAGCTGAGCCCGGATCGGGCGGCCCAGGTGCTGGATGTTGGCCACGCGCACGAGCATCGGCTCGGGCGCGGCGGTCACCCAGACCGAGAACGGACGCAGCGTCCGGGCGATCCGCCGCGCGACGATCGCGTTCTCCTCCCGGTCCTTTTCGCTGTGCAGCAGCTGCTCGCCCAGGTGGTCGTCGACCGCCGGGTCGGCGCTGCGCCGGGCCGATCCGGCCAGGGCCACCGTGCTCGCGCGCTGGCCCTCGCGGCGGATCAGCAGCTCCGGGGTGGCGCCGATGAACGTGGCGTCGCCGCGGCCGATCGCGTAGCTGTAGGAGCTGGGAAACGCCTCGCGCAGCAGCCCGAACACCGCCGCCGGGTCGTGATCGACCGGGGCGTGCACGTCGACCTCGCGAGCGAGCACGACCTTCTCGAACTCACCGGCGGCGATCCGCTGCACCGCGCGGGCCACCGCCTCCTCGAAGTGGGCCGGCGGCATCGGCGAGACGACGTCGTAGGCGCCCACCGGGGCCGGGTCCAGCAGCGGCAGCGGCGCCTCGCGCAGGCCCGCCAATCGGCCGCCGACGCGACTCAGCGCGTCGGCCACGGTGTCGTCGGGGGCGACGTCGACGTTGACGGTCAGCCAGGTCCGGTCGTCGCGGCGAGCCAGCGACATCTCGGGGACGATGAGCGAGGCGGCGGCGAACCCCTGCCAGGCGGGCGAACCGCCTCCGGCGGGATCGAACGCGAACCCGCCCAAGGCGACGAGTCCGGCGCTGGCCGGCCCGTCGGCGTCGTCGGCCAGCGCGTCGCCGGCCACCTTCCGCCAGCGCGACGCGACCTCGGCGAACCGGCCGGGACCGGTGGCCTCGATCGCCCGCACGCTGCCGGCGGCGGCCAGCGCGGCGCCGCCGCGATCGGGCTGCTCCAGGCAGCACCACGGCTCTCCTGGTGGGCGCGACGCGGCGATCACGGCGCTGGGATCGACCGCCCCGTCGACGGCGCAGCTGACGCTGACGAGCACCGGCGCGCCGGACGAGCGGGCGCGGCGCAGGGCGGTGTCGACGCGGCGCTCCAGCCGTCGGGCGGCGTGCGCATCCAGCCACGGGGTGTCGGTCAGCGCAGCGGTGGCCGCCATCCCCCGGAGGCTATCGTCCGGGCGCCGCCTCGATCCGGACGCGGCCCGCGAGGTTCAGGGCGGTCAGCCAGCCGGCGGCCCCGTCCGCCGCGGCCTCACCGGCACATGGCGTCAGTTCCACGACCCGCTCGTGTCCGGGCTCGACGCCGAACGCGTCGTCGGCGACCCCGTGGCCGGGGACGACCGGCCGCACGCCGTAGGCGAACCGGTCGCTGGCCACCCGCAGGACCCGCCCTCCGCCGTCGCGTTGCTCGACGATCCCGCGCAGCCCCAACCGGTCGGCCGGCACCGGCGTGGCGGGGCGCCCGACCGGGAAACGGAACGACTGCGACAGCAGCTCGACCGTCTCGCCCGACACCCGCTCGAGGCTGGCCACCACCAGGTCCTGAGCGGGCGGGCCGAACCGGTAGGCCCAGGTGACGTCGACGAACCGCCCCAGCATCGCCTCGACGTTGCGGCGCAATGCGCCGTGGGCGGGCAGCGCGACGTCCTCGACCGCCTCGCCGGCGGGCACCTCCCCGTCGCGGTACAGCGACACGCGCAGCCGGGCGGCCAGCGGCGCGTCGCGGTCGTTGGCGACGTGCGCGTCGATCCCGCCCAGCCCTTCGTCGGTCGTCCACACCGCGAGGGGCGCCAGCGCCCGGCGCAGGTGGTGGTAGGCCACCTTGGGCTCGCCGCGATGGTCGAGCAGACCCCAGCCGGCGCCCGGCATCAGGTCGCCCAGCCACAGCACCAGAGCGCCCCGGCAGGGCGAGCCGGCCCGCCGCCACTCGCCGAAGGTCTCGGCCATCACCTCGCCGCTGACTGCCCGCGAGAGCGCGAGATACCGCTCGGCGTCGACGCTGCGCAGGCCCGCCGGGTCGACCCTGAACAGCAGCTCCAGATAGTGGTCGCGGACGTCGTCGAAGTCCCAGCCGGCGCCGGTGTCGCGGGGCACCCCGGCCTTCCAGGCCGCGCCGCTCACCGGCAGCACCGGCGCCACACCGGCCTCGTCGGGCACGTTGGCGAACGCCAGGCATTCGGCCGCGAATCGCACCTGCGCCCGGCGGGCATCCTCGAGGGGGCGCCGGTACGCGCCGACGCCGTAGTAGTTGGCGACGCCCCGATCGGTGCGAAACGGCAGCTCGCCGCCCCACGGCGCCGACGGCACATAGGGCGCCTGGACCTCGGCCTCGGCCACCAACCCGGGCAGCAGCTCCCCGTAGAGCGGCCCGTGAGCGAGAGCCGGATCCAGCCCGAGCATCGCCACCTGCTGGGCGATCTCGCTGCCGCCGCACAGCACGGCCAGGCTCGGCCGGCCGCCGAGCTGCGCCAGGACATCGCGGGCCTCGGCGGCCACCACCGCCATGAACGCCTCGTCGGAGTCGGGGTAGTCGAGGTTGGCGAACATGAAGTCCTGCCAGACGAGGATCCCGAGCTCGTCGCACAGATCATGGAAGCTGGCGGACTCGTACCCGGCCGTGCCGGGCACCCGGATCATGTTCAGCCCCGCGGCCACCAGTCGCTGCAGCCGCGCCCGCAGGCGCTCGGGCGACGCGTGCGGCGCGGCCAGGTCGGCCGGCGTCCACACCGCGCCGCGGGCGAACACCTCCACCCCGTTGATCGTCAGCCCGGGGCCGTCGGCTGCGAGGTCGGGCGAGCAGACCAGATCGCGGAAGCCGACGCGGCCGGTGGGCAGCGAGAGCGTCGCGCCCCCCGCCAATGAGACCCGCAGCGCCGCCGCGTACAGCGCCGGGCGCCCATGGGTGTGGGGCCACCACAGCACCGGCGACGCGACCGCCAGCTCGCCGGCGACCGCGACCGCGCCGCCGCCGGAGACGCCCGAGACGGCCGAGACGCCCGAGACGCCCGAGTCGCCGGAGACGCCCGAGACCGCCAGCTCAGCCGACTCGACGGCGCCATCCGGCCCGCTCAGCTCGAGCACGACGCGCTCCACGATCTCGTCCGGGCTGTCCAACCGCGCGCTCACGGTCACCCGGCCACCGCCCTCGCTGACCGTGGCCCGCAGGCGGCAATCATCCAGGGCCACGCCCGCCCGACGCTCGAGCCACACCGGCCGGTAGGGCCCCACCACCGGCGGCCCGGGCGCGAACCCCGGCGCTCGGCCCATCAGCATCGTCCGGTAGAAGCGCAGGTTGCCCTCGCTGACCAGCGCCGTCCGCCACCGGGCCCGCGGGCGCCGGCGGACTTCAAGGCGCGGGCCCAGCGCCCGCAGACAGATCACGAGCTCGTCGCTGCCGCCCCGGGCCGGCTGCACCGCGACCGCGTGAGCGGCGAACATCGACTCGCTGTCGACGATCCGCTCGCCGTTCAGATAGACCTCGGCGACCGTGGCCAGCCCGTCGAGGTGAAGCACCAGCCGCTCCCCGGGTGCGGCCGGCGCGGCGTGCAGGCGGGTGCGAAACCACCAGTCGAGCCCGTCGAGGTCGGCGTCCGGCCACGGGTTGGAGGATCCGGCGGCGCGCAGCGCGCCCGCCACGGTGCCCGGAACCGCCGCCGCCAGCCACGGCCCGTCCGCGGGCGGGCGGGGCCCGGGACAGGCATCGGGGGCAGTGGCCGTCAGCTCCCACCCGTCGGTGATCGGCTGCGAGCCGCTGGGCGTCATCGGGGACCGGGGCCGCGGGTCAGCCGGCGCGTTCGCTCAGGCCGCCGATCGCCGTCGTCCAGGCATCGGCCAGAGCGGCGATCCGCTCCTCGGGATCGAACTCGCGACGGCGGGCCAGGCGAAAGGAGAGGGCCTTGCACCCCGCCACGATCTCATCCATGGCGGCGGCCGGCTCCCGCGCCGCCTCCCCGAGCAGCCAGCGGGCGTGGGCGGCGGCCACCTCGAACGCCGATCCGGCCATCCGCACGGTGGCGAACGCATAGGCGTGGAAGTCCTCCATGCCGCCGGACAGCAGCCCCGGCAGGTCGCGCGACAGCGCCGCGCCGAAGCGCTCGAACGGGTTGGTCGCCGGGCGACGGCCCAGGTGATGGCGCAGCCGCTCGAGCGCGGCCGCCCGCAGGTCCTCCTCGCCCAGGGGCTCGCCCGCGTCGAAGCGGACCAGCTCGGTATAGGGCGGGAGATGGGTGGGGTTCTCGTCGCCGATCCGGAAGATCGCGCGGTAGTCCTCGCCGCCGAGCTCGTGGAGCCCGCGGCCGTGGAAGTAGGCCAGCCGCTGGGCGTCCAGGTCGATCGCGTCGGCGATCACCGAGGATTTGACGTGCTCGCTGCGGTAGCTGGTGGCGGCCGTGTCCGGCATGAAGAAGCTGTCGAGCTCGACGATCATCGTCCGGCCCCGGGCGAGCTGCTCGGCCATCTGCTCGGGGATGGGCCGATACGGCTGCATCTCGTGGATGTCGATCCCGTACAGGCGCTCGATGTCCTCGGGCGGGGGCTTGAAGAAGGTCCACTGGTCCCCCTCGAAGTCCATGCGCACCAGGTGCGAGAAGGCGGCCAGCGGCTCCAGGCCGCGGGCGTGCAGCAGCTCGATGAGGATGTCCGTGTAGCAGTTGGTCTCGGCGTAGTCCCGGCTCCCGGCATGCAGCGGGTGGGACTCGTAGGTGGCCGGCGCGTGCCCGGTCAGGCTCTCCGCGGCGCGCTCGAGACCGGCCCTAGCGGCGCTCATCGCCCCACAGCTGCCCCCGCACCGCGTCCGGCCAGCCGGCGGGCTGGAGGCCATGGGTGCGCAGCAGCGCCAGCACGATGCGCTCGTGGCCGAAGCCCAGGCAGGCGGTGTGGGCGACCTCCCCCGAGGCCAGCGTCAGACCGTAGGTCGTGCCGAAGTGATCGCGGTGGTGGTTGAACGAGGCGCAGGCGGTCGGCTCGGGCCCGGCGATCTGCACCAGCAGCTCGAGCTTGAGGCGCTCGCTGCGCTGGTTGGCGGACAGCATCCGCCCCTGGCGCCCGAAGAACGGGTCGTTGGCGATGTCGAGCTCGGCCGCCAGGCCCAGCGAGCACAGCAGATCCAGGCCGCGCTGGGCCCACTCGTCGCGCCACTCGAGGACGCGCTCGGGCTCGGCGATCCGCACCAGCTCGTGCTGGTGGAAGATCTGGCGCCGGGCCGGGTCGTGAGAGGGCTCGTGGCGGAACACCCAGGCGCCGCCGGCGTCGATGAACGTGCCCCCGGGGGCCAGCGGCCCGCGCTTGGCGATCGCCGGGTACACGGGGTAACAGGCGGCCGGCATCAGCGTCAGCTCGGTCATGCGCTGGAACTCGCCCCAGTCCTGGTGCTCGGCGGCGCGCTCGCTCTGCTCCTTTGCCTGGGCCTCGTCGCCGTCGAAGGAGTAGACGCTGCCGGCCAGGTGCGGGAACGAGGAGAGGTAGCCGCTTGTCTCCAGCTGACGGCGGGGCAGCACCGGCGGGAAGCGCAGGCGCTCGGCGCCGCGCGACGCCGCCTCGGAGCTGAGGCGCTCGTCGAGCTGGCCGCGGATGTCCTCGAACACCTCGTTGTGGCCGTACACGCCGGGGACGCCGCTCTCCAACAGCAGTCCCGCGGCGATCAGCTCGGCCAGGAACTCGGCCTGGTCCGGCGTGGCCTCTCTGACGCGCACGTCCGCCATGCCCGCCTCAGACCTCTTTGCTGATGAGCAGCAGGCCCGCGTCGACGGCGTGGATGCGCTCGTTGGCAACCATCAGCCGGGCGGACAGCGAGTCCCGCAGGTGGCGGCCCACCCCGTAGGGCGAGTCGTTCTTGTAGGCGGCGATCCCGATCACCTCGAGCACCGCGGCGCAGATCCGCGGCGCCTGCTCGGAGGCGGCGAGCTTGAGGTTGTTGAACCGCAGCACCGAGCCCATCGTCGCCAGCGACTCGCGCTCGGGCTCGGCGTAGGCGGTCTCGTAGTCCTCCAGTCCGGCGCGGACCTCGGCGCGCAGCATGGCCAGCTCGCTCATCACCCGCGACAGGCTCTGCGCCGCCGGCACCGGCTTGCCCGGGGCGCGGCGGGCGGCCGCCCGCACGAAGGCGCGGGCGCGCTCGAAGGCGTCGGTGGCGATGCCCAGCCACACATGGGACCACAGGATGTGGGAGATCGGCACGTGGGTTTCGCTGAGCACCGCGGAGAACGGGGCGGCCAGGATCTGGTCGGCGCCGAACGCGGCGTTGACGGTGAAGCCGGGCGAGCAGGTGCCGCGCATGCCGATGGTGTCCCAGGTGCCGGTCTGCTCCAGGCGCGTTTGGGCGGCGCTGGTCAGGACCAGGATCTGGTCGTTCTCGCCGGCCTCCTCCGAGCGCCGGACGGTGGTCAGGTAGTCGTCGGCGTGAGCGCCATAGCTGACGGTCGGCGCCTGCTTCTCGAAGCTCAGGGCCCCCTCGTCGCCGGGGCGGACCGGGGCGATCGAGCGGCTCATGTCGCCGCCGGTGCCGATCTCGGAGGTGATCGAGGCGATCAGCCGCTGATCGCGCGCGAGCTCGCGCAGGTAGCCCTCAAACCAGGCGCCCTCGAGGTGGCGCACGATCGTGGCCACCTGGATCTGATGCATCGCGAATACCATCGCCGTCGCCGAGCAGCGCCGGCCGAGCTCGAAGCACGCCTGGGCGATCGCGCCCAGCGAGGCCCCGCCGCCGCCGTACTGGGGCGGGACCAGAGCCGAGAGCGCACGGGCATCGCGCAGGGCGCTCACCGCCTCGATCGGGAAGCGGGCGTCGCGGTCGACCTCGTCGGCGTGGGCGCGCGCGACCTCATCCGCGATCGCGCGGATGCCGGTCAGGAACTCCTGATCGTGGTCGACGGCGATCGTCACGCCGCCGGGACCCGCAGCTCGGCGATGGCGGCGGTGATCGCCGCGACCGTCTCGAACACGCTCCGGCGCAGCATCGCGTCCGGGAACTCGACGTCGAAGCGGTCCTCGAGCGCCAGCATCACGTTGACGCTGGCGTGAGAGCTCATTCCGGCCTGGAACAGGTCGGCGTCGTCGTCCAGGGAGTCGATGTCCACGGGCAGTCGCGCGTGCTCGCGCAGGACCTCGCGGACATCGGCCGCAATCGTCTCATCCATCAGCTTGCCTCCGTCAGCACTATGGCGGCCGCGTAGGACGCGCCGTGGGTAAGGCTCAGCGCCACCGAGTTGATGCCGCGGGCCCGGGCCATCTCCGCGGCGGGGCCGCTGAGCGCGAGCGTCGGCGCATCGTTGAGGTCGGTGGCGACAGCGATCGAATGCCACGGTAGCCGGTCCTCGCAGGCCAGCGCCTTCATCGTCGCTTCCTTGGCGGCGAAGCGCGCAGCCAGCAGCCGCGGGTTGCGCCCGCAGGCGACCCGCTCCTGGGGCGTGTAGACCCGCTCGAGGTAGCGCTCGCCGTGGGCGGCCAGCGCCTCGCGCACCTCGTCGACGTCAACCATGTCGATTCCGACGCTATCCGGCATCCTCGGATCGTATTCGGCACTTTTCCGGAGCCGCTTGAGGCGCGGGTCCGTCCCGGGCCGGAAGCATCCCGGATGCAGCGGCGGATCGAGCGAGTGGCGCGCTAGTGGGCCACTAGGTCTCGCTGCGGCCGCGCGAGATGGCGATCTCGCCGGTCCGCGCCATCTCGATCAGCCCGAACGGCCGCACCAACGCCTCGAACGCATCGACCTTGTCGTAGGTGCCGGTCACCTCGACCACCACGCTGCGCTTGGTCACGTCGACGACCTTGGCCCGGAAGATCTCGCAGATCTGCATGACCTCCGCGCGCGCGGCGCCGTCGGCGTTGACCTTGAATAGGGCGAGCTCGCGGGCCAGCGTCTCCACCGGCTCCAGGTCGCGGATCTTGATGACGTTGATCAGCTTGTGCAGCTGCTTGGTCACCTGGTCGATCGGGTGGACCGCCCCGTCGAGCGTGAGCGTGATGCGCGACACGCTGTCGTCGTCGGTGGGTCCCACGGCAAGCGTGTCGATGTTGAAGCCGCGGCGGGCGAACAGCCCGGCGATCCGGGTCAGGACGCCCGGCTTGTTCTCGACCAGGATCGACAGGATGTGCTTGCGCCCGGTGCGCAGACCGGCGACGGCCTCCAGCTGGTCCAGCGAGAGGATTTCCTTGGTGCCCGGCTCTCCCATCGCGCTCACCCCACCATGTCCCGCGCGGCCTGACCGGGCGCGATCATCGGATACGTGTTCTCCTCGCGGGTGACCCGCACGTCGACCAGCACCGGGCCGTCGACCGCCAGGGCCTCCTTGATGTCGGCCACGAGCGTCTTCTTGTCCTGCAGGCGGATGCCGGTGGCGCCGTAGGCGTCGGCCAGCTTGACGAAGTCCGGATACTGGCCCATGTCGACCTGGCTGTAGCGCTTGTCCCAGAACAGCTCCTGCCACTGGCGGACCATGCCCAGGTAGCCGTTGTTCATGATGAACACCTTGATGGCGATCCCCTCCTGGGCGCAGGTCGCGAGCTCCTGGATGTTCATCTGGACCGAGCCGTCTCCGGCCACGCACACCACGGTGTGGTCGGGGCAGCCGACCTTCGCCCCCATCGCGGCCGGCAGGCCGAAGCCCATCGTGCCCAGGCCGCCCGAGTTGATCCAGCGGCGCGGCTTGGCGAAGTGGAAGTACTGCGCGGTCCACATCTGGTGCTGGCCCACGTCGGAGACCACGATCGCGTCGCCTGCGGTGGCCTCGTACAGCGCCTGGATCATGTACTGGGGCTTGATCTCCGAGTCCGTGGAGTCGGCGTAGACCAGCGGGTGGCGCTCCTGCCAGACGTGGATGCGCGACCACCACTCGTCCAGCCGCGCCGGGTCCGCGGACACCGCCCGGTATTCGGCGGTCAACCGGGGCAGGATGTTCCTCGCGTCCCCGACGATCGGGATGTGGGCGGGCACGTTCTTGGAGATCTCCGCCGGATCGACGTCGATATGGATGAACTTGGCCCGCGGCGCGAACTCCGACAGCTTGCCGGTGATCCGGTCGTCGAACCGAGCCCCGATGGCCACGATCAGGTCGGCCTCGTCCATCGCGTAGTTGGCGGTCCGGGTGCCGTGCATGCCGAGCATGCCCAGCCACTGGTCGTGCGGTGCCGGGAAGCCGCCCAGCCCCATCACCGTGCAGGTGACGGGCAGGCGGTCGACGGTGGCCAGCTCGGTCAGCTCGGCTGCCGCGTTGGCGGCGACGATCCCGCCGCCGGCGTAGATGACCGGCCGCCGCGAGTTGGCCAGCGCCTTGGCCGCCAGGCGGATCTGCTTCTGGTTGCCCTCGGTGGTGGGCTGATAGCCCGGGAGGTGGATGTCGTCCACGGGCTCGTACGGGATGTCGGCCCGGCTGAGATCCTGCGGGATGTCGACCACCACCGGCCCCGGGCGCCCGGTCCGGGCGATGTGGAACGCCTCGTGGATGGTGCGGGGGAGCTCCAGCGGGTGCTGGATCATGAAGCTGTGCTTGACGATCGGCATCGTGATCCCGATCGTGTCGGCCTCCTGGAAGCCATCGGTGCCCAGCAACTCGGTCCGCACCTGGCCGGTGATGAACACGACCGGCACCGAATCCATCATCGCGTCGCAGATCGGGGTCACCAGGTTGGTGGCCCCGGGGCCGCTGGTGGCCAGCGACACCCCCACCTTGCCGGTCGCCTTGGCGTACCCCTCTGCGGCGTGTCCTCCCCCGGCCTCGTGGCGCACGAGGATGTGGCGGATGCCCGCGTCATAGAACGCGTCGTAGGTGGGCAGGTTCGCCCCGCCGGGAAGCCCGAATACGACGTCGACGCCTTCGGCCTTGAGGCATTCCATGAGAGCGTCGACTGCGCGCATAGCGTCCCTTCTTTCTGAGAGCTTCTCCCCGGGCAGGGATGGTCCTGGCTCCGCCAAAAAGCGGAACGAGCGAGTCTAACCAATGGGCCGCCGCAGTTCAGGCCGTGACGCGATCCTGCCGATCACAACCGCCGAACGCGGTCCGCCGGACACCCCATCGCGCGCTAGGCTCCAAACGGAGGAGTGGCGGCACGTGTCGCAGTCGGGGGTCGGCGGCAACATTGATCAAACCCCCTGCACAGCTGCCACCATTGCCCATGGACCCGGATACTCCCGAGAGGACCGTAGCGCTGGAGCGGGCGCCGGCCGGCCGGCCGCCC
The DNA here is from genome assembly GCA_036267215.1 of Solirubrobacteraceae bacterium. Taxonomy (GTDB): domain Bacteria; phylum Actinomycetota; class Thermoleophilia; order Solirubrobacterales; family Solirubrobacteraceae; genus Palsa-465. Next base: position 23,200 of record DATAWL010000060.1, read on the forward strand.
GATGAGGTACGCGCCGTGGGCGCGCGCGAGGCCACTCCGCTCTACCTCGACGTCGGTGGCGAGCGGGCCTTCGCCGTCTACCACCCCCCGGCGCCGGGATCCCGGCGCGACTGCGCGATCGTGATCTGTCCGCCGTTCGGTTGGGATGAGGTGGCCGCCCATCGCGGGCTGCGGGAGTGGGCCGACCGGCTGGCCGCCGCCGGGCATCCGACGCTGCGACTGAGCTACCCGGGCACGGGGGACAGCGACGGCAGCGCGCGCGACCCCGGCCGGTTGGATGCGTGGGGGCACGCCGTCGCCGGCGCCGCCGCCTGGCTGCGCGCCCAGACCGGCGCGGGCGCGGTGGTCGCCCTCGGGCTCAGCCTGGGGGGCGTGGTCGCCTATCGGGCCCTCAGCGCCGGCGCCCCGCTCGACGGTCTCATCCTGTGGTCGACCCCGGACCGGGGCCGTGATCTCGTCCGTCAGCTCCGGACCTTCTCGCGCCTGGAGCGCGCCGAGTCCTTCAAGGATCTCGAGCCCCCGCCGCCGCTGCCGGACGGCGAGCTCGAGGCCGGCGGCTTCCTGCTCAGCGGCGAGACGGTCGCCGCGCTGGAGGCGCTCGACCTATCGACCCTGCCCTCGCCGGCCGCGCTGCCGCTGGGCGCGCTGTTGCTCGAGCGCGACGGGATTGCGATGGGCGCCGGGCTCAAGGCGACGCTTGAGGGCGGCGGGATCCCGGCCACGTCCGACCCGGGCGCGGGCTACGCCGATCTCACCTCCCACCCCCAGGAGTCCGACCTCCCCGAGGAGGTCATGGCCCGGGTGCAGGCATGGCTGGCCGAGCGCTCGCAGCCGTGCGCTGACCCGGTCATCGCGGCTGACGACCGCCCCCACGCCGCGCTCGGCGCGCCGGCCGACACGGCGCCGGTGGCCCACCGCTCATTGCACTACGAGGTGGGCGGCACGGCCGTCACCGAGACCCCGATCGAGATCTCCCAGCCGTTCGGCCGGATGCGCGGCGTGCTGGTGGCGCCGGTGGGCGAGACGGCCGGCTTCGCCGCCGTGTTCCTCAACGCCGGAGCGATCAGCCGCGCCGGGCCCAACCGCATGTGGGTGCGGACCGCCCGGCGCTGGGCCGCCCGCGGGGTTCCGTCGCTGCGCCTCGACATCGAGGGCATCGGCGAGGCCGACGGGCCCCTGACCCCGTACCGCCGCACCGCGGACCTGTACTCCACCCGCCTCGTCGTCCAGATCCGGGCGGCGCTCGACTGGCTCCATGCCTCCGGCGTGGCCGACCGCGCCGTCCTGATCGGCATGTGCTCGGGCGCCTACTGGGCCTTCCACACCGCGCTGATCGACGATCGCGTCACCTCGACGCTGATGCTCAACCCTCGCGTCGTCATCTGGGACGAGGGCCTGTCCCCCGCCCGCGACATGCGCCACGCCTCCTACCGCTCGCTGGTCCACCTCGGCCGCGCCGAGACCCGGGCCCGGCTCTACGGCGTCGTCCGCTGGTTCCTGCGCCGCACCTGGCGCCGGATGACCAGCGCGGTCACCCGCACCGAACCACGCAACTCGCTCGAGGTCGAGGTCGAGGCCGCGCTCGGTCAGCTGCGGGCCTCGGGCAAGCGCACCCTGTTCCTGTTCGCCGCCAACGAGCCCCTCGAACAGGACCTCATCCGCGCCGGCCTCATCTCCGAGCTCGCCGACTGGCCCAGCCTCACCGTCGACCGCATCGCCGTCGACAGCCACACCCTGCGCCCCCACTGGGCCCAGGCCCAGGCCAACGACAGCCTCGACCGCGCGCTCGAGCGCGAGCTGGCCGCCGGGGGCTGACCCTTCGGCCGGGGCCGGCGGGCGTCGCCGGCAGGCCGAGCGGCGCGGGCGTCGGCGGCCGACGCGGCGGCCCGTGGCCTCACGGCACTCGCCGCCGCTCGAAAAACGGCGGGCCACGAAGGGAGGGCACCGTGGTCCAGAAGGTGCGTTTCGTTGCCCATCACGCAACGCCCGACCGAAAACCGTCGGCAAACGTCCCGACCAACGCGGTCTCCAACACGGCTGGGGCATTTGCCGTCCTCACGACGGCAAACGCCCCACCCACCCTCTGGCGAGCGCTCGTTGGGACGTTTGCCGACGTCCAGGGACCCAGGCCACCACCCGTCCTGCACTCGATAGCGCAGTTGACGTCCGCCAATACCCCTCTCACCCCCCCACGGAAGACCGCAAACGCAAACGCAAACGAGGACGGCGACCCTGGGCTCAGACAGCCCCAGCCTGCCGCCGCGCCGCACTCTCGGCCTCAGACGACAGCGCGTACTCGGGGAACTCCAGCTCCTCCCCGCAGTGCATGCAGACGGCGTCGTAGAGCTTGACCACCCGCCCGCACGACGGGCACTCGCGCCGCAGCTCGCGGTTGTCCCAGCGGTAGCAGACGGCGGCCATCAGCCCGATGAACGGCACGCAGGCCGAGATCAGGAACCACATCCAGAAGGAGGAGCCCTTCATGCGGCCGATCATCCCTCCGGCCAGGCCGAAGAAGAACAGGATCACCACCAGGCCAAGGCCCTGCACGGCGACTGCCTACCAGACGATGGTCTTCAGCGCCCAGAGCACTGCGACAACGGCCGCGACAACAACCGCGACCCAGAAGACGGCGACGACCAATCCGATAACGATGTGGATCGCCAATGCGGCGACCGCGATCAGGACCAGACCGGCCGCTGCCTTGCGCAGAATCGGCGGGCGGGAGCGGCTTCGCTCGATGTCACGTGCCATACGCAGATCGTAGCGCGCGGGGTCCGCGTGCTACGACGGTCGCTCGATTGTCAGATGGGGCGGACCGGCGCGCTCGGGGCGGGCCCACCGGCACGCCGCCCCGATGACAGCCGGACCAGTCGATAACGTCGGATCGCACCTGCGGCCGGAGCCGAGTCCGTCTGACGGTGCGCGACCAGCACGATCTTCGACGCTGTGATGGGGTGGTTCATGGTGCGACAGTGTGGGGCTTGGCGAGGGACCAGGCATTGGCCCTATGGCCAGACATTGGCCGCCCCCGGTGAGCCCCACGGCGCATTTGGCGCGCATTTACCGCCATTTCGCGCCCCCCGGCGCGTTACATCCTCCGTAGAAGCTGCGGAGCGACCCCGCCGAAACTACGGCTACGGGAATCGCCCCATTCAGACGAATACAGAAGTGCGGATGCCGCGCCGCGCAGACCCCGCCCCGCGGGGGGATCGCGTAGCCGGCGCCGATGGCACGGCGGCCCGTCCAGATACCCCCTGGACGCACCCATCGACATGATGTCCAACTCTTCGAAAACTCACAAAAATTCCGCTAATCTGCTCAAAGCGTCGACGCGAGCAGAGGCCGTCACGGCTAGCGCGTCAGGCAAGGGGTCGGGGCGCGACCTTTCTCGTCGACCTTCCATTGCGTCAACGGCAGGGACGGGCTCGATGCCTATCGTCGATCCAGCAGGGATCGCCACCACAGAGCGAATCACCGGACGGCCACGGCCACAGCGGGCACAGCGGGCCAGGAGAGGGCTGAGGCGCCTCAACCTGCTCGACGCGCGCACGTGGTCCCACGTACGGCTGGCGGTCGACCTCGTCGTCCTGTATCTCGCGGCGGCCGCGGCCTTCTACGGTGACTCGGGCCTGCACGCGTCGTCTGACCTGTGGGTCGTCGTTCTGTTCCCGCCGGTGGTGATCGTGTTGATGCAGGCGCGGGGCTCGGGCCAGGACCGGCTCAAGGCGTCGCTGCTCGAAGCCGCCGGGCAGGTCGTCGGCGTCGTGTCGCTGGCCGCCATGCTGCTGATCGCTGCCTCCTCGATCCTCGGCGAGGCCCATCCCGTCGGCGTGACGGTGCGCCTGTGGCTCTACGGCGCGGTCTACCTGGGCCTGTCACGCATGATGCTCGTCTCGATCCGCCGTCATGCCATCACCACCGCCGCGTTCTCGGTCCCGACGCTCGTCGTCGGCGCCGGCATGATCGGGGCCCACCTGGTCCGCCGGCTGCTCGAGGACCCGGCCTACGGCCTGCGTCCGGTCGGCCTGGTCGACGGCGACCCGCTGCCGGCGCCCGCCCGGTTTGACGGCTACGCCGTCCCCGTCGTCGGCGGACTGGAGAACCTGACCGAGGCCATCCGCACGACCGGCGCCCGCCACGTCATCCTGGCGTTCTCGGGCGAGCCGGACCACCTGCTGACCGGCAAGGTGCGCGAGTGCCACCGCCTCGGAGTCGAGGTCTCGCTCGTGCCGCGTCTGTTCGAGTCCATCAACGAGCGCACGACGCTGGACCACGTGGGCGGCCTGCCCCTGCTGACGCTGCACGACGTCGACCCGCGCGGGTGGCAGTTCGCGATCAAGCACGCGATCGACTGGAGCGTCGCGGTCGCCGCGGTCCTCGTCATGACGCCGGTCATGCTGGCGCTGGCCATCGCGATCAAGCTGTCCTCTCCCGGCCCCGTCCTGTTCCGCCAGCGGCGCGTGGGCCGTGACGGCCACGAGTTCGACCTGCTCAAGTTCCGCACGATGCGGCGGCCCGAGACCGGCGGCAGCGGCCGGACCTCGCGCTTCGAACTGCCTGACGATCTCGCGCCCGGTGGCGTCGAGGGCGTGGACCGCCGGACCCGGATCGGCCGGCTGCTGCGCGACACCTCGCTGGACGAGCTCCCGCAACTCTTCAACGTCCTGCGCGGCGACATGAGCCTCGTGGGGCCCCGGCCCGAGCGCCCGGAGTACGTTGCCCGCTTCGCGCGCGACGTCGTCGGCTACGAGGATCGCCACCGCGTCCGGTCGGGGATCACCGGCTGGGCCCAGGTCCATGGGCTCCGCGGACAGACGTCGATCTCCGATCGGGTGGAGTGGGACAACTACTACATCCTGAACTGGTCGCTGCGGCTCGACCTGCGCATTCTCATGCTGACGCTGGCCGAGATCTGCCGGTTCCGCGAGGGTAGTTAGGCCTCGTAAACCCGCTGTTTTCCACCCCCCGCCCCAAGTAAGATGAGCTCAATGTCATCGTTCTCCGGTGCGCCGCCCGGCGCCATGTTGGAGAGCAGCTCGCGTGGCCCGTCTGCGCTCGCCCGCTACTACCAGACGGTCCGGAGCCACCTGAAGCTGATCGCGGCCTGCGTCGCGGTCACCCTGCTGGCTGCGATCGCCTACGTCGAGCTGGCGCCCAAGACCTATACCGCCACCGCCCAGGTTCTGGTGAACCCGGCCTCCACCGATGACACGGTGTTGTTCTCGCTGCCGGTCCTGCACACCTCCGGCGACCCGACCCAGGATGTCCTCACCGCGGCGTCGCTGATCACCACGCCGCAGATCGCCCAGGCCACGATCAATGCGCTGGCCCTCCACACCTCGTCCTCGGCCCTGCTGGGCAAGATCCAGGCCAACCCCCTGGACCAGAGCAACATCATCTCGCTCCAGGTCACCTCCTCCAGCCCCCAGCAGGCCCAGCAGATCGCCAACACCTTCGCCAGCGAGATCGTGGAAGTGCGCACCGCCGCGCTGCACAAGGCGATCGCCCTGGTGATCCCCGGGCTGCGCACGACGGTGGCGCGCCTCCCGGCAGCCCAGCAGAACGGGGCCGGCACCCTGGGCGACCAGCTCAACCAGCTCGAGCAGCTGCAGTCCTCGCCCGATCCCACCGTCAGCGTCGCCGCAGAGGCGACCCTGCCCACCGCGCCGACCTCGCCGCGCAAGGGGCTGTCGCTGGTCGTGGGCCTGTTCGCCGGCCTGCTGATCGGCCTGGGCGCCGCGTTCGCCTTCGACGCGCTCGATCCGCGCCTGCAGCGCGAGGAGCAGCTCAAGGAGCGCTTCCCGCGCGTGCCGATCCTGGCGCGGGTGCCCGAGGCCGAGGCCCGCAAGCCCGGGCCGCTCACGCCGCTGGACCTGCCGATCCCGGCGTCGGAGCAGTACCGGACGCTGCGGGCGACGCTCACCGCGCGTCGCACCAAGGCCTCCCAGGCCTACCTGCTCACCGGCAGCGCCCCGGCCGAGGGCAAGAGCACCAGCGCCATCAACCTGGCGGCGGCGCTCGCTCAGAGCGGCGAGAACGTGATCCTGATCGAGGCCGACCTGCGGCGCCCGACGATCGCCAAGGCGCTCGGGCTCCAGAAGTTCGCCGGCACCGAGGAGGTCCTCAACGGCGAGATCAAGCTGACCAACGCCCTGTCGCAGGTCAAGCTCGGCACCGGCTCGTTCCTGGTGCTGGCCGCGCACGGCAACAATGCCCACGAGGCCGACCGGCTGTCGTCGGTCGCCGCCCAGCGGCTGGTCGAGGAGGCCCGCCGCTACGCCGATTTCGTCGTCATCGACTCGCCGCCGATCACCGCCGTAGTCGACGCCCTGCCGATCGCCAAGGTCGTCGACGCCGTCCTGGTCACCGCTCGGATCGGGCACACCCGCCTGTCCAAGCTCTCCGAGCTGTGGGAGCTGCTCGGCCATCAGGGCACCCTGCCCACCGGCATCGTCCTGGTCGGCGTCCACGAGCAGGACGAGCTCGGATACGCGTACCACCTGACCGCGCGTGAGCTCGAGTGGGAGGCGCCGATCGAGGCCAACGGCGGCGCTCCCGAGGCGCTGGATCCGGCGCCCGGTCGATCCCGCCGGTCGTGAGCGCAATCCTCGAGCGACGGGGAGCCCCCGCCGCCGGCTGGCTGCTGGGCCTGCTCGGCCTGTGCGCGGCCGTCGGCCTCGCCGCCGGCGTCAGCCCCAAGTACGGGCTGCTCGCCCCGATCGGGCTGGCCTTCGTGATCGTCGTCTTCGCCGATCTCGTCCTCGGGATCGCGATGTTCGCCGCGCTCTCCTTCCTCGACGTCCTGACGATCGGCGGCGCGGCGCTGAGCTTCGACAAGGTCGCGGGACTGCTGCTGTTCGTCTCCTGGGGGCTGCGGCAGGCGACGGCTCCCCGCGAGATCTCCCGCGACATCGTGCGCCGCCACCCGGCGCTGTTCGTGGCCCTTCTCGGCTTCGTCGCCTGGTCGCTGATCAGCGTGCTGTGGGCCACCAGGCAGGGCGTCTCGATCGAGGAGGCCTACCGCGACGCGCTGGAGATGCTCCTGATCCCGATCGTCTACACCGCGGTCCGCAGTCGGCGCGACCTGCAGAAGATCCTGTTCGGCTATCTGATCGGCGCCGGCTTCTCCGCCGTCTACGGGCTGGCCCACCCGCCGGCGGCGAGCTCCCAGGCGGCGGGCCGGGTGGTCGGCGCGCTGGGCGAGGCGAACTCCCAGGCGACCGTGCTGGTGGCCGGAATCGCGCTGGCAGCCGGACTGGCGATCACCGCCCGCTACCGGCCCAAGGTCCGCGTCCTGATCGTCGTCGCCGGCGCCCTGTCGCTGGCGGGCCTGGTCACCACCCTGTCGCGGGCCGGGCTGATCGCGTTCGGGGTGGTGCTGGTGGCCGGGGTGTTCATCGGCGGACGCTGGCGAAAGCCCGCCGCGGTGCTGATGATCGCCGGGCTGATCGCCACGCCGGTGTACTTCCTCGCCTTCGCGCCGGCCAACGCGCTCGACCGCGTGACCAACAGCCAGACCAGCGGCCGCAACGACATCTGGAAGGTCGCGGTGCGCATGTTCGAGGCGCATCCGCTGCTCGGGGTCGGGGCGGGCAACTTCCAGTACGTCTCGGCCAACTACCTCCAGCACCCCGGCCTGATCACCGCCGGCGACTACTTCCTGGTCTCGCCCAAGGTCGCCCAGAGCATCTACCTGGAGCAGCTCGCCAGCCTGGGCCTTCCCGGATTCCTGCTGATGGTGGCCTTCTTCGTGGCGGGCATCGGCATCATGCTGCGCGCCGCTCACATCTTCGAGCGGCTGGGCGACGTCGAGCTCGAGCTGACGGCGCGCGCGGCGATCCTCGCCCTGATCGCATTCCTGGCCGCCGACGTGTTCGCCTCCGAGCTCATCTCCAAGCAGCTGTGGCTGGTGTTCGCGCTGGGACCGGCCCTGCTCAAGCTCGCCGACATCGAATCGCGCACCGGCAGAGCCGTCTGACGCCGATGCGACGGCTGCGCGTCCTGTACCTGATCGATCAGGTGATCGACACCGGCGGCGCCGAGCGCTTCGCGCTGGGCCTGGCCACCCACCTGCCCGCCGATCGCTTCGAGCTGTGGGTGTGCTCCACGCGCGGCGCCGAGCCGGCCGCCCTGGAGCAGCTCCGCGACGCCGGCGTGCGCCATGTCCACCTCGGCCGCCGGGGCAAGCTCGACGTCTGGCGCTTCCGCCGGCTGGTGGCCCTGCTGCGCCACCAGCGGTTCGACATCCTGCACGCCCACATGTTCGGGTCGAACCTGTGGGGCTGTCTGATCGGCCGCGCCTGCCGCGTGCCGATCGTCATCGCCCACGAGCAGACCTGGTCCTACGAGGGCGAGCCGCTTCGTCGCTGGCTGGATGGGCACGTCATCGGGAGGCTGGCGACCCGGTTCGTCGCGGTCTCCACCCGCGACGCCGAGCGGATGGTCACCATCGAGGGGGTTCCGGTCCACAAGATCGTGATGATCCCCAACGCCTACGTCCCCCGGCCGGGAGCGAGCGACACCGACCTGCGCGGCCAGCTCGGGCTCGGCCCCGAGGTCCCGCTGCTGGTCGTCGTCGCCCAGCTGCGGCCGCAGAAGGCCCTGGAGGTGCTGCTCGACGCGATGCCGCGGGTCCACGAGGCGGTGCCCGAGACGCATCTGGCCATCGCCGGCGACGGCGAGTGCCGGGCGGCGCTCGAGGCCCGATCGCGGGCGCTGGGCCTGACCGATCGCGTCCATTTCCTGGGCCGGCGCAGCGACGTCGACGCCATCCTGCAAGCCGGCGACCTGGCGGTCATGTCCTCGGACTTCGAGGGCACGCCCCTGGTCGCGTACGAGTGCATCGCCAACCGTACGCCGCTCGTGGCCACCGCGGTCGGCGGGCTCCCGGACATCATCGACGACGGCCGCACCGGCCGCCTGGTGGCGCCACGCGACCCGGCGGCGCTCGCCGCCGCCATCGTCGAGCTGCTGAACGATCCGGGCCGGCGCGCCGCGATCGCCGCCGCCGCCGCGGAGGGCGAGGACGAGTTCACGATCGCCACGGCGACGAGCCGGTTTGTCGCCCTGTATGAACAGCTGGCCCGCACCACCCCGGCATGCACCTAGCCGTCTACTGCGACTACTCGTACCGCATCCAGGACGGCCGGCTCTACGCCGAGCTCCCCTTCGGCCTGTTCCTGGAGCAGATGGCGCATGACTGCGACCGGCTCACGCTGACCGGGCGCTTTGACCCCACGCCCGGCCGCTTCCCCTACGAGCTGTCGGGGGTCGGCTTCGTCGGCCTTCCCCATTACGCCAGCGGCGTCGATCCGCGGGCGCTGGCGCGATCGATGCCCGGGGCCGTCGCCCGCTACTGGCGGATGCTGAGCGACGTCGACGTCGCCTGGGTGTTGGGTCCGACGCCGGTGGCGCTGCTGTTCGCGGTCCTGACGCTCCTGCGTGGCCGCCGCCTGGCGCTCGGAGTCCGCCAGGACCTGCCGCGGCTGTTCGCCGCGCGTTACCCGGACCGGCCGCTGCTGCGCTGGGGCGCCGGGATCCTGGAGGGAGCGTTCCGGCTGCTGGCCCGGCGCTGCCCGGTGGTCGTCGTCGGACCCGACCTGGCCCGCCGCTACCGGCGCGGCCGGGCGGTCCACAACCTGGTGGTCTCGGTGCTGCGCGAGGACGAGATCATGCCCGCCGCCGCCGACGGGCGGTGCTATGACGCCGCCGAGCTGCGGATCCTCAGCGTCGGCCGGCTCGACCCGGAGAAGAACCCGCTGCTGCTCGCTGACATCCTGGCCGGGGCGGTTCGCCGGGATCCGCGCTGGCGCATGGACGTGTGCGGCGAGGGCCCGCTGGCCGAGGCGCTGGAGCGGCGCTTTTACGAGCTGGGAGTCGGCGACCGCGCCACCCTGCACGGGCTCGTTCCGGTCGACGGCGGGCTGCTCGACCTCTACCGCGACAGCCATGCGCTGCTGCACGTCTCGCTGACCGAGGGGGTGCCCCAGGTCATCCTCGAGGCGTTCGCGCTGCGCCTGCCGGTGGTGGGCACCGCCGTCGGCGGGGTGCCGGATCTGGTCCGCGGCGCCGGGCTGCTGGTCAGCCCGTCCGACGCCGGCGCGGCCGTCGATGCGCTCGAGCAGCTGGCGGGCGACGCGGAGCTGCGGGCCCGGCTGGTGGCGGCCGGGGTGCAGCGGGCGCGGACGCACTCGCTCGAGGCCGAGAGCGCTCGGGTGGTCAGCTTCCTGGCGGAATCGATGCGCTGAGCGCCGGTGCCCGGTCGATGAACCGCTGGTACCAGAGCTCGAGCATCAGCAGCGTCCACAGGCCCCGGGTGTGGTCGATGCCCTCGCGGTGCTCGCGCAGCAGTCGCTCCACCGACGCCCGGTCGACGATCCCTCGCTGCCGGCTGGCCTCGCCCAGCAGGGTGTCGCTGGTCAGCTCGTAGAGGTCGCGACGCAGCCACACCGCGATGGGAGCGGTGAACCCCATCTTCGGTCGCCGGAACAGCTCGGCGGGGACATGGCGCTCGAGCGCGTCGGCGATCAGCCGCTTGCGCGCGCGACCCCGCTGCTTGAAGCTGCGCGGCAGGCGCGCCGCCCACTCGACCAGGCGATAGTCGAGCAGCGGCGCCCGGGCCTCCAGCGAGCTGGCCATGGTGGCGATGTCCATCTTGAACAGCAGCTGGTCGGGCAGCTGCCGGGCCAGGTCGACGGCCAGCGCGCGGTCCAGCGGATCCCGGGCGTAGCCGGGCGGGCGGTAGAGCGCCGTCTCGGCCATCTCCGGCAGCAGGCTGTTGCGCTCGGCGGGCGTCAGCACCGCGTTCCATTCGGCGTAACGCTCCCCGGGCTCGAGCTCGATGGCCCGCAGGAAGCGGTACAGCCGGTGGCGGGTCGAGGTCGGATGGGCCAGCTGGCTGCCCAGGCGCTTGGCCCCTCGCCCGGCGGCTCGGCGAGCGCCGGCCGGCAGGCGGTCGGCCTGGGCGGCCAGCCGCGCCGCCTGATGGCGATAGTAGCCGCCGAACAGCTCGTCGCCCCCCTCGCCGGTCAGCGCGACGGTGATGTGCTGCCTGGCCCAGCGGGCCACGTAGAAGGTGGGAATCGCCGAGCCGTCGGCGAACGGCTCGCCGTAGTGCTCGACCAGGCTGGGCAGCAGGTCGACGAGATCGGTGGGCTCGACGATGGCCTCGTGATGAACGCTGCCCAGGTGCTCGGCGATTCGCCGCGCGTGGGCGCTCTCGTCGTAGTTGACGTCCGGGAAGCCGATCGCGAAGGTCTGGACCGGCTGCGCGCCGGCGGCGATCATCTGGGCCAGGATGTAGCTGGAGTCGATGCCGCCGCTGAGGAACAGGCCCAGCGGCACGTCGGAGACCAGTCGGGCTTTGACCGCGTCGCGGGCGCGCTGCTCGAACTCGTCGAGCGCCTCCGCGTAGGTGAGGCTCAGCTTGGGCTCGAAGTCCAGCGTCCAGTAGCGCCGCCGCTGGACCGGTCCGTCCGGCGTCCAGATCATCAGCGTGCCCGGCTCGAGCTTCTCGACGTCTTGGAGGATGCAGCGCGGCGAGGGGACGTAGCCGTACTGGAGGTACTCGGCCAGGGCGGCCGGGTCGACCTCGCGCTGGAGCCGGTCGTCGAGCGTCAGCGCCGCCAGCTCGGAGGCGAACGTCAGGCTCCCGTCGGAGCCGTGCGCCACGAACAGCGGCTTCTTGCCCAGGCGGTCGCGCGCCAGGATCAGCCGGCGCTCCACCTCGTCCCAGACGGCCACGGCGAACATCCCGTCGAGCTCTGAGACGAAGTCGACGCCGTACTGCTCGTAGGCGTGGCAGATGACCTCGCCGTCGGTGTGCGACGCGAACCGGTGACCGAGCCGCTCGAGCTTCTCGCGCAGCGCCACGAAGCCGTAGATCTCGCCGTTGAACACGGCGTGGACCGTCCCGGCCTCGTTGACGTAGGGCTGATGGCCGTGCAGGACATCGATGATGGCCAGGCGCCGGATGGCCAGCGACACCGTGTCGTCCTCGAACGCCCCCGCCTCGTCGGGCCCGCGGTGGGCGAGCGCATCCGACATCGCCCGCAGCAGCGACGACCTCCGTTCCGGCGCGCCGCCGGCGACACCCGCTATCCCGCACATCGGCGCAATCGTAGTGGCCGCCCTCGTCGACCCGGCGCCCGCCGGCCCCGCCGCTGGCACCCCGCTCGCCGGCGGTCATCGCCACCACTCCGGTGCGCTACGGTCTCGCGCGGCATGGGTGAGACGATCGATTGCTCGGTGCTCATCCCCGTCTACAACGAGGAGCGCTACATCGAGCAGACCGTCGCCGCGATGCGCGCCCAGCGTTACGCGGGGACGGTCGAGTTCGTCTTCGCCGACGGGGGCTCGACCGACCGCACCCGTGAGATTCTGGATCGGCTGGCCGGCGAGGATCCCCGGATCGTCGTGGTCGACAACCCGGGCCGCAGCGTCTCCAGCGGGCTCAACGTGGCCCTCCGCGTTGCGCGCGGGCGCTGGATCGTCCGTATGGACGCGCACACCGTCTACCCCACCGACTACATCGCCCGCGGCGTGGAGCGCCTGGCGCGAGGCGACACCCGCTGGGTGAGCGGCCCGCCGGTGCCGCGCGGGCACAACCCGGTCTCGCGAGCGGTCGCGCTCGCGCTGTCGACGCCCTTCGGGCGGGGCGGCTCGCGCAAGTGGGCGCGCGACGGCGAGCACCAGGCGCCCGAGGTGGAGCTCGACTCGGGCGTGTTCGGCGGCGTGTGGGCACGCAGCACCCTGCTCGAGTTCGGCGGCTGGGACGAGCGGTGGCCGCGCAACTCGGACTCGGAGATGGCCGCTCGTTTTCTGGCCCGCGACGAGCGCCTGGTCTGCGTGCCGGGCATGGCCGCCGAGTACACCCCGCGCGACTCGCTGGGCGGGCTGTGGCGCCAATACATCGGCTACGGCGACTACCGGGTCCGCACCTCCCGCCGTCACCCCCACTCGCTGCGCCGCTCCCACCTTCTGCCGGCCGTGGTGGCGGCCAACGCGGCCGTCGCGGTGGCGGGGCCGAGGCGGCTGCGGCGGCTCGCCCGGGCGGGCGCGGCGGCTCATGCGGTCGCGCTGGTCGCGCTCGGCATCCGCGCGCTGCCCCAGGCCGACCCGCGCTCGGACGCGTTGCTCGTGCCGGTCGTGCTCGGCGCGATGCACTACGGCTTCGGCTACGGGGCGCTGTCGGCGATGGCCGGCGACGGGGTGCCGCTGGCGGCCATCGCCCGGATCGCCGGTCTGGTCAGACTGGCCGACGGCCTGACCAGCGCGCCCGACGCGACGTTCGCGCCCTCGCTGGGCTGATACCGAGGCTCAGCCTGGATCCACCACCCTGGTTGGTGGATCCAGGCTTAGACATTCGTCGTAGGGACGGGGCCGCCCGGTCCAGCCCGACCGCCCACCGTCGATACGAGCCACGTGCGTGGCGGGTTCTCCCTGGTGCGGTGTCGGACGGCGCAACGGCTGGTCGCCCTGACCTGCGCGGCGATGGCCACGCTCGGCGTGCTGACCGCGACCGCGAGCGCGGACGCCGGCTGCGCGCAGGCGGTCGCGCTGTCGTCGCTGTCCTCGTCGGATCAGCCGGCCTGCTGGCAGCCGTTCACCGCCGGCTCCCCCTTCAACACCGAGCTACCCAGCAATCCCAAGCTCGCCGCCGACAACGCCGCCGTCCAGCAGCACATGGCCAGCTACGGCTGGAGCGTGCAGAACTCCACCACCGGCTTCTCCTTCTCCGCCAGCGACGGCACCCGCCCGGTGTACTTCGCCACCCCATCGGATCCGGTCCTCACCGTCGACTGCACCGATGAGGAGGGCCCCAACACCTGCCAGGGCGCCAACCGCATCGATGTCAACGGGGCCCAGATCAACGTTCCCGCGGGCGCCGCACCCGGCGACAACTGGGACGCCCACATGATCATCGTCGAGACCGCCACCGGTCAGGAATACGACTTCTGGCACACCAGCATCAGCGCCGGCACGCTCACCGCCGGCACGGGCGCCGTCGAGAACGTCAACACGTCCGCCGGCACCGCCGACGCCGGCGACGCGGCCAGCTTCGCGCTGACCGCCGGCCTGCTGCGCCCGTCCGAGCTGGCCTCCGGCCACATCGACCACGCGCTGGTCATGACCATCCCCTGCACCAGCGCCAACGGCGCCAAC
>DATAWL010000061.1:0-7949 GCA_036267215.1 Solirubrobacteraceae bacterium
TCAGTACCTGCGCCAGGAGCTCGTACTCCTCGTCTGAGCCATCGCACCAGTGAATGTCGTCGGGCTGCGTCAGCGCGGCCACCTCGTCGACCCAGGCCTGCAGCCCGGCGTGATCGGTGATTGCGTGACGCTTCGGTGCGGTATGGGCCATGGGCTGTGTGCACTCCTTGACTCAGTTCGGTGGCAGACGAACGTTACCCGCGCAGCGCACAAGCTGCTCACAAACTGTAAAAAGATGGATCTGAGCAGGGCTTTCGTCGATCGCGATCCGGCGAACGACTGTTCGGGTTCGGAGGTCGGCGCGGACCGTGAGCGCTCACATGGCGCGAGCGCGCCGGGCCGCGCGGAGGGGCGCCGCGTCGGTCAGCCGCGGCCGGCGGCGCGGCGCTCAGACCGCGGCGCCGGGCTCGCGGCGCGGCACCAGCACCAGGCGCTTGAACTCCGCCACCAGAACGCCGTCCTGGTTGAGCACCCGGGTATGCACGCGGACCGTGCCGCGGTCAGGCTTTGACTTGGACTCCTTGACCTCGAGCACCTCGGACTCGCAGAACAGCGTGTCGCCGTGGAACACGGGCGCCGGGTGTCTGAGCTCCTCGGTGGCGAGGTTGGCGATCGCCTTGCCGCTGACGTCGGAGACGCTCATGCCCAGCGCGAGCGAGTACACCAGCGGCCCGACGACGACGTTGCGTCCCTGCTGGGACTGCTGCGCGTAGACGTCGTTGATGTGCAACGGGTGGTGGTTCATCGTGATCAGGCAGAACAGGTGATCGTCGGACTCGGTCACCGTCTTGGCCGGCCAGTGCTTGTAGACGGCGCCGACGTCGAACTCCTCCAGGTAGCGTCCGTAGGGGTGCGCTCCGCTGGCTTCGCGAGCCGCTTGATCGGTCTCGACTTCGGGCATGTTCAAAACTCCTGGGTGATTTCGTCTGGAAACGCCTAGAGCATGCCATTTGCCCGCTACCGATAGCGTTGAAGCGCCGAACCCCTGATCAGGAGACCCCCTAAATTGCGAAATCCCCGTGACTTCGGAAAGCCGCTGGCCATCGGCGCCCCGGACCCGATCCTGGAGATCCCGTTCAAGCCGTCGCGGATGATCCATTTCCTCGACTTCTCCAACGAGAAGATGGTCGCCAAGGTCCCGGACATCGCCCCGACGGTCGACATCCTGCTCGGGAATCTCGAGGACGCGGTTCCGGTCGACCGCAAGGAGGCGGCGCGCGAGGGCCTGGTCCGCGTCGGGCGCGAGATGGAGCTCGGGGAGACGCAGCTGTGGACGCGGGTCAACAGCCTCGAGTCGCCGTGGATCCTCGACGACCTGACGACGCTCGTCGCCGCGATCGGGGACCGGCTCGACGTGATCATGGTGCCCAAGGTCGAGGGCCCATGGGACATCCACTACATCGATCGGCTGCTGGCCCAGCTCGAGGCCAAGGCCGGGCTGGAGCGGCCGATCCTCGTCCACGCCCTGCTGGAGACGGGCCTGGGGATGATCAACGTCGAGGCCATCGCCGCCGCCAGCCCGCGTATGCAGGGCATGAGCTTCGGCCCCGCGGACCTGGCGGCGTCCCGCCGGATGAAGACCACCCGGGTCGGCGGCGGCCATCCCGGCTACCGGTCGATCGAGGACCCGGATCCCGAGAATCCCGAGGCGCGCCGCACGAGCGTGCAGCAGGACCCGTGGCACTACTCGATCGCCCGCATGGTCGACGCCTGCACCTCGACCGGGATCCTCCCCTTCTACGGGCCGTTTGGGGACATCAAGGACGTCGTCGGCTGCGAGACCCAGTTCCGCGCCGCGTTCCTGCTGGGCTGTGTCGGGGCGTGGTCGCTGCATCCGGTCCAGATCGGCATCGCCAAGAAGGTGTTCAGCCCCGACCCCGACGAGGTGCTGTTCGCCAAGAAGGTGCTCGAGGCGATCCCCGACGGTCGGGGTGTGCACATGATCGACGGCAAGATGCAGGACGACGCCACCTGGAAGCAGTGCAAGGTGATGGTCGAGCTCGCGGAGATGCTGGCCGAGCGCGACCCGGATCTCGCCGACGCCTACGGTTTCGCCCGCGCGGCAGCGTAGTCTCCCGCCCATGCGAATCTCGGCCAAAGCCGACTATGCCGTGCGGGCCGTGGTCGAGCTCGCCGCCGCCGACGGCGAGAAGCCGGTCAAGGCCGAGCGGATCGCCACCGCCCAGGAGATCCCGCTCAACTTCCTGGAGAACATCCTGGGCGAGCTGCGTCACGCGGGCATCGTACGCAGCCACCGCGGCGCCGAGGGCGGTTTTCGGCTGGCCAGGCCGGCCAACGAGGTCACGGTCGCCGATGTCATCCGCGCGGTCGAGGGCCCGCTGGCCAGCGTCCGGGGCGGCCCGCCGGAGGACGCGAGCTACACCGGCGCGGCCACCGCGCTGCCCCGGGTGTGGATCGCCGTGCGGGCCAACCTGCGCCGCGTCGTCGAGAACGTCACCATCGCCGACGTCGCCAATTCCAAGCTGCCCCGCTCGGTCGAGAAGCTGACCGAGGATCCCGGGGCCTGGGTCACGCGCTAGCCGGGGCTGAAGCCGGGGCCGGCGGCGCCTTGGCCGGCATCGGCGCCCGCACGTAGATGATGTCGCCCCGGGCGATCTCGAGCTCGTCGGCCTGAGCGCGGGTCAGCTGTGCGCGCGCCTCCGAGCCGTCGGGCAGCTCGATCTCGACGCGCACCTCGAAGCCGAGATGGACGACGCGCTTGACCATCGCCTCGATCCGCTCGTCGCCCGGCTCCAGCGCGACGGTGACGTCGTGCGGGCGCACCAGCCGGTCACCCAGGCGGCTGACCGGGCCGACGAAGCCCATCACGAACTCGGTCGCCGGGTGGTCGTAGATTTCGCGCGGTGAGCCCACCTGCTCGATCGCGCCGGCGCTCATCACCGCGATCCGGTCGGAGATCTCCATCGCCTCCTCCTGGTCGTGGGTGACGAGCACCGTCGTCACGTGCTGTTCGTCGTGCAGCCGGCGCAGCCAGGCCCGCAGCTCGGCGCGGACGGTCGCGTCCAGCGCGCCGAACGGCTCGTCGAGCAGGAGCACCTTGGGCTCGACCGCCAGCGCCCGCGCCAGCGCCATCCGCTGCCGCTGCCCGCCGGACAGCTGGGCGGGCCGCTGGTTGGCCCACTTGGTCAGTCCGACCAGGCCCAGCAGCTCGTCCACCCGAGCGGTGATCTCGGCCTTCGGACGCTTGCGGACCTTCAACCCGAAGGCGACGTTCTCCCGGACGCTCATGTGGGTGAACGCCGCGTAGTGCTGGAAGACGAAGCCGATGCCGCGCTTCTGCGGGCGGACCTGGGACACGTCGGCGCCGTCGATCACGATCGTGCCGGTGTCCGGGATCTCCAGGCCGGCGATGATCCGCAGCAGCGTCGACTTCCCGGAGCCGCTGGGCCCCAACAACGAGGTCAGCGACCCCTCGGGCACCTCGAGCGACACGTCCTGGAGGGCGGTGAAATCGCCGAACTGCTTGGAGATGGCGTTGATGTCGATTCTCATCGGGACTCATGCCTCCCGGGGCCGATAAGGGTCATGACCAGCAGCACGACGAGCGAGATGACGGCCAGTTCGGTGGCGGCCGCGTAGGCGGCGGTGATCTGACCGGCGCCCACCTGGGACTGGCGCTCGAACACGAGCAGGGGCAGGGTCAGCGTTGAGCCGGCGACCAGCGAGGAGACGACGAGCACCGCGCCGATCTCGCCCAGCGCCCGGGCGGTGGAGAGGATGACGCCATAGGCCACCCCCCAGCGGATCGAGGGCAGCGTCACCCGCCAGAAGGTCTGCCAACTCGAGGCGCCCAGGGTGGCCGCCGCCTGTTCCTGCTCGTCGCCGACCTCGGCCAGCACCGGGGCCACCTCGCGCACGACGAACGGCAACGAGACGAAGATGGTGGCCAGCGCCATGCCGGGCACGGCGAAGATGATCTGGATGCCGCGAGCGGCGAACCAGGAGCCGAACCAGCCGTGGATCCCGTAGACGAGGGTCAGCGCCAGCCCGATGACCACCGGCGAGACGAGGAACGGCAGATCGATGAACGCGTCGAGCAGCGCCGCCAGCCGGCCGCGGCGCCGCACCAGCACCAGCGCGCACACCACGCCGAAGATCGTGTTGAGCGGCACGGCGATCGCCGCCAGCGTGATCGACAGCCAGAACGCGCTGATCGCCGCCGGGGTGGTCACCCAGCCCCACGCATCGCCGATTCCGTGTTCGAAGGTCTTGGCGAACACCACGACCACCGGCAGCACGAGCAGCACCAGCAGGTAGACCAGGGCGATCGTGCGCAGCGACCACCGGGCGCGGCGGCTAACGAGCAACGCGACCTCCGAGCCGGCGCATGAGCACCAGCACCAGCAGCGAGAGCACGATCAGCACCAGCGACAGCGAGGCGGCCGCCTGGGGCACGCCGGACTCGACGTCGTCATAGATCACGATGCTGGCGATCGGCACCTTGCTGACGATCAGCAGCAGCGAGCCGATCTCGCCCACGCAGCGAGCGAACGCGAGGGCCGCGCCGGACAGGATCGCCGGCCGTAGCGATGGCAACACGACGCGGCGGAAGATGACCCCGTTGTCGGCGCCCAGCGAGGCGGCGGCCTCCTCGACCTCCTGATCGAGCTCGAGCAGCACCGGCTGGACCGAACGCACGACGAACGGCAGCGTGACGAACAGCAGCGCCACCACCACGATCGCCCGGGTGTACGCCAGGTGCACGCCGATCGGGCTGTCAGGGCCGTAGAGGGCCAGCAGGGCCAGACCGGCGACGACCGTCGGCAGGGCGAACGGCAGGTCGATGAGCGCGTTGATGATCCGCTGGCCGGGGAAGCGGTCGCGGACCAGCACCCACGCGACGACGGTGCCCATCACCGCGCCGATGGCGGCGACGATCAGCGACGCGCCGAGCGTGATGGCCAGTGCCTTGAGCGAGACCGGGTTGGTGACCGATTGCCAGAAGCTCGACGGGCTCTGGCTGACCGCCTTGACCACCACCGCGGCCAGCGGGATGAGGACGATGACGCTGAGATACAGCGTCGCCAGTCCCAAACCCAGGTTCCCGCGGGGCGCCGCCCATCGCCGGCCGCTGACGGCCGGGCGGGCGGGCGAGCGGGCGGGCGGGCCCGGAGTCCCGGCCGGTTCGGTCTCCGGCCTCGCGTATGCGCTAGCTGGCAGTGGGAACTCCCGCGGCCTGTTCGATCTTGGTGATCGATCCGCTGGTCGGATCGAAGAACTCCTTGGTCACCTTGGTCCAGCCGCCCAAGTAGCCGATGTTGAACAGCTGCGGGGGCGTGGGGAACTTCGAGGCGAACTGCTTGGCGACCGAGGACAGCACCGGGCGGTAGCCCTGCTGGGCCCAGATCGTCTGGCCGGCCGCCGACCACTGGTAGGCGAGGAACGCCTTGGCCTGCGCGCCGTGCGCGCTCTTGGCGGTCACGGCGATCGGCGTCTGGATGAGCAGCGTCTGCTTGGGATAGACGATCTGGATCGCGTCGCCCGCCTTCTCAGCGGCCAGCGCGTCTGACTCGTAGTCGAGCAGCACGTCGCCCTTGCCGCTGGTGAACGTCTGCAGCGCCGCGCTGGCCGCCGAGTCCTGGACGCTGACGTTCTTGGTCAGCAGCGTGCGCACGTAGGCCAGCGCCTGCGCCGGGGACTTGCCCTCCTTGAGCTCGGCGCCGTAGCCGGCCAGGATGTTCCAACGGGCGCTGCCCGACGTCGACGGGTTGGGGGTGATCACGTCGACGCCCGGCTTGATCAGTTCATCCCAGCCGGTGATGTGCTTGGGGTTGCCCTTGCGCACGACGAACACCACCACTGAGTCCGAGGAGAAGCCCTGCTCGGGGTTGGCGTTCCAGTCCGAGGAGACGAGGTTGTCCTTGACCAGGCGGGTCATGTCGGGCGTGGTCGAGAAGGCGACGACGTCGGCCGGCTGGCCGGAGTCGACGGCCCGGCTCTGCGATCCCGACGCGCCGAACGACTCGCCGAAGTTGACACCCTTGCCCGGGGTGGTCTGCGCGAACGCCGTGGTCAGCGCGTCGTAGGCCTTCTTCGGCGTCGAATAGCCCACCAGCTGGAGCTGGGTCTTGGCCCCGCCGCCCCCGCCCGAGGCCGCCGCTGACGCGGACGACGATCCGCCCCCACCGGTTTTGGTGTTCGCGTCGGAGGATCCGCCGCAACCCGCCATTGCCAGGGTCGCGGCCACGGCGCCCAGGACTGCCAGCGCGCGCGGTCGCCAGAGGTCAGATCGTCTCGGCATTCGTTCCTTTCCTGTCCAATCTCGACTAAATTGATTGACTTTCAGGGTAATAGATGATAGCGAATTAGATCGACAATATTGGTGCAGTTGGTCCGGATGGTCGATTTTGTCGGATTTGCCGGCCGCTTCAGGCTGCCCGCGATCCGGTCTCTCGACGCGCCCGACCTGACAGACCGGACGTCGCCCGGGCGCACGGGGTCTGGTCTGTGGTGTCCCCTACGCCCCAAAAAACAGCGCATCGCCGCAAACCGGACGGATGTCACACAACCCCGCGGCGCGACAATCGCTAGGCTCCCCCGCCCCCAATGCGTTTCTTCGAGTACGAATCGCGGGCGATCGTGGCCAAGGCCGGGATCCCGGTCACCAAGCACGGGTTCGCGACCACCCCAGAGCGCGCCAAGGAGATCGCCGCTGAGATCGCCGGGCCGGTGGTGATCAAGTCACAGGTGCTGACCGGCGGGCGGATGAAGGCCGGCGGCGTCCAGTTCGCGGACACGCCCGACGAGGCCGCCACCCAGGCCGAGCATGTCCTCGGGCTGGAGATCAACGGTCACATGCCGCGCGGGGTGCTGGTCGACTCCAAGGCGGCGGTCAAGCACGAGTACTACGCCGGAGTGGTGTGGGACGGGACCCGCAAGCGGCCGGTGCTGCTGTTCTCCGACATGGGGGGCATCGACATCGAGCAGGTCGCGGAGGAGCATCCCGATCACGTCGCCCGGGGCCACTTCTCGACCCGCATCCCGTTCAGCGACTGGCAGGCCAAGCAGGTCATCGCCTCGCTGGGGATCTCCGGGTCCGCGCTGAACCGCCTCACCCCCATCCTGGCCCGCCTGGCGCGCCTGTTTCTGCAATACGACATGACGCTGGCGGAGATCAACCCGCTGGGCGAGCTCGAGGACGGCAGCTTCGTCGCGCTGGACGCGCACATGGACATGGAGAACGAGGCCCGCCCGCGCCAGAAGGCGCTGTTGACCGAGCTCGGCGTCGGCGACGAGGAAACCCGCCAGGCTCGCGAGGCGACCCCGTTCGAGCTGGCGGGCGAGCAGGTCGACGCCCAGGACCACCGCGGCGTGGCCGGCAACGTCACCGAGTTCGACGGGAACCTGGGGCTGGTGATCGGCGCCGGCGGCGGCTCGCTGACCCTGTTCGACGCGGTCCGCGCCCACGGCGGCGACCCCGCCAACTACTGCGAGATCGGCGGCAACCCCTCGGTCGCCAAGGCGTGCGGGCTGGCCAAGCTGGTCCTGCAGAAGCCCGGCGTGGACAAGATCGCGGTGATGATGTCGATCGTCTCCAACACCCGCGTGGACATCGTCGCCCGCGGCGTGATCAAGGCCTGCCTGGAGCTGGGGTATGACCCGGCGGAGAAGATCGCCATCTTCCGGATCCCGGGCGCCTGGGAGGAGGAGGGCTTCAAGATCCTCGAGCGCTACGGCGTCGCCTACGCCGACCGGTCGGTGTCGCTCAACGAAGCCGCCCACCGCGCCGTCGAGCGGATACAAGGCCCGCCCACCCCACCCACCCACGCGGCCGACGAGGCGGTGGCATGAGCATCCTGGTCGACGCGGACACCACCTTCATCGTCCAGGGGATCACCGGCCGCGAGGCGGTCAACCTGACCCGCGAATGCCTGGACTACGGCGCCGGCGCCAAGATCGTCGGCGGCGTCACCCCCGGCCGGCTCGGC
>DATAWL010000062.1:0-81853 GCA_036267215.1 Solirubrobacteraceae bacterium
CGAGGACGCCGCCCGCAAACTCATCTACCTCGCCATCCTCAACGCCGTGCCGCAATGGACTCGCACCCGGGGGTGGACCAAAGCGCTGCTGGCGTTCAAAATCCACTTCGGAGACCGACTGCCCGACTAACGCCTACACAGATCCTCGGAGTGCGCCCAGCCGTTGGAGGTGCTTGTTGAGTAGCTGATCTGACATAAGCTCGTCGTCGCCTGCCGGTGTGAGTCCGGTCCGGGTAGCTGCCAGGAGGCCCGGTAGCAGGCTGGCGGCTCGGTCTGGAAACGGATCGGGTCGAAGCCCAGCGTCAAAAGCCCTTTTGGGGGAGCGACCGAGCGGTCCGCAGCATTAAGCGAAGCCTGCCGCGCCGTTATTGTGCCTTGCCCGTTGAGGGTGGGGAAGAGGAAGTGCCGAGCCGAGTCCGTCACGGTGAAGGCCATGGAAAGAGCGAAGATCCTGGAATTGCAGCTCTGAGGAACTTCCCGGCGTAGAGGGCGTGGAACGTTCGGATGGTGGCGGCGGGAACTGGGGAGGCCCTCCCCGGCCCAGCGGCCTGCGATTTGCTGCTGGAACGCGGCGTCCTATAACCAGCTGACCGTTGGGAAGTGGGCGACCGGCCGGAAGGGAGTCGGAGGCGGCCGTATTACCGCTTGAGCCGACGGGACAACAGAACCCGCGGTGAGGGAAGGGCCGCTGCTTCGTTCACGCGTCACGCACAGGGAAGGGCCGGTGAGTGCCACATCGTGGCTAGGACCACCAAGCAGGATTCAGTCCGAGATCTGCAGCGAACGCTTTACCGGGTGGCCAAAGCCGATCCCGGACGCAGGTTCCACGCGCTTCACGACAAGATCTATCGCAGGGATGTCTTGGAGCGGGCGTGGGAGTTGGTGCGCGCCAACCGCGGCGCGGCCGGCGTCGACAAACAGTCCATCGCTGATATCGAGCAGCACGGGGTTGACCGGCTGCTTGATGAGCTCGCGGCGGATCTAAAGGACGGCCGCTGGCGGCCTGTTCCTGCGCGTCGGGTGTTCATTCCGAAGCCCGGACGTGAGGAACGTCGCCCGCTGTCGATCCCGACGGTCCGCGACCGCGTCGTGCAGGCGGCGGTGAAGATCGTCATTGAGCCGATCTTCGACGCCGACATGATCGAGTGCTCGTTCGGGTTTCGGCCCCGGCGCTCGGCCCACGACGCGCTCCAGGTCATCGTTGATGAGTCCTGGCGCGGCAGGCGGTGGGTGGCCGAGACGGACATCGCCAACTGTTTTGAGGCGATCCCGCACGAGGCTTTGATGTCGGCGATCGAGGAGCGGATCGTTGACCGCCACGTCCTGAAGCTCCTGCGCGCGATGTTGCGCGCCGGGGTGTTAGAGCACGGGGCGATCACGCGCAGTCAGACCGGAACCCCGCAGGGCGGAGTGATCTCACCCGTCCTATGCAACGTCTACCTGCACCGGCTTGACCGGCAGTGGGCCAGGCGCGGCACGGGGGTTCTGTGCCGCTATGCGGACGATCTGCTGGTGATGTGCCGCACCGAACGGGAAGCCGTCAGCGCGCTGGATGCGTTGACGGTCATTCTGGGTGAGCTGGGCCTTGAGCTCAAGCTCGCAAAGACCAGGATCGTGCACCTGCGGGAAGGAGGCGAGGGGTTTGACTTCCTTGGCTTTCATCACCGCTACGTGCGCGGCAACACCCCACGGTCTCGGCACCTCACGTTCCTGGTCCGCTGGCCCTCACGTCAGGCGATGCAGCACGCCCGCCAGCGCGTCCGTGAAATCACGGCGCGTGAGCGATTGTTGCTGCCGGTCGAGGACATCGTCGGGGATCTCAATCGGTTCCTCGGCGGCTGGGCGGGCTACTTCCGTTACGGAAACTCCGCCGAGTCCTTCGACACGATCACCCATCACGCGATGAATCGGCTAGCGATCTTCGTCGCTATCCGCCATCGTCGTGACCGGAGGTTCGGGTGGTGGGCTGTCGCCCGCCAATCCCCGGACCGTCTCGGGCTGATCGATCTCAATGGGACCGTCGTTCCGCCGCGTCCCTCCGGGCTGCGGCGCCGGGCACGCTGAATGCTGGCGGTGAAGAACGTCGGCGAGCCGTGTGCGGGAGAACCGCATGCACGGATCGATGGGGGGCGGGAGGAAACCAGGTGACAGTCGGCCACGGCCGCGCGACACCGGGCGCCTCTCGCCTACCCGACCGCCCTCGGGCGCGCTTCGGACGTCGCGATTCGGCCGACCTCGCGACTATCGGGTGCGGGTGCGTGGACGTAGAAGGCCTCGGCGACTAAGGCCGCGTCTTCGGCCCGGGGAACGAAGTGCAGGTAGCGCATCGTCGTCTGGATGTCGGCATGCCCCATCCACTCCTGGACGCGGCGGATGTCGGCCTTGGCGATCATCCGGGTCCCAAAGGTGTGGCGGAGGTCGTGGAAGCGCAGCGGACGCAGGCCCGTCCGGTGAAGGGACTGCTTATAGCGCCGACGGAGCGCGGAGCCGTCGACGTGCCCGCCGGTTGATCCCACGAACACCAGGTCGTCGTCCCCCGCCCAAAGCTCGCGGCGACCGAGCTGAGCAAGGGCGGAGGCGACGTCGGGGGCCATCGGCACGGCCCGAACCTTGCCGGATTTCGGCGTCGTCAGGTGGCCCGCGTAGTAGCTGGCTCGGACTCGGATTGCGCTGCCGTCGAAGTCGACGTCTCGCCAGCGCAGCGCCAGCAGCTCCCCCATCCGGAGGCCAGTGAAGGCGGCGGTCAGAAAGACGGCTGCGTCTTGCTCGGAGCCGGCGACGCGAACCAGCGCCCATACCTCCTCGGGGGAGTAGACCTGCATATCCCCGCTCCGGCTGACGGGCGGCTTTTCGACGTCGTCCACGGGGTTGGCCGGCAGGCCCCAGATCTTCTTAGCCCGGCGGAAGACCCCGTGCATGAGAACGAGCGCCTTCGCCTTGGAGGTTGGCGATCCCGACCTCGAGGCAAGCCACGCCTCGATCATCCCTGGCGTGATCGACTCCAGGGGCTCGTCAGCAAACCGCGGCATCACCTGGGTACGCACCACGATCTCATAGCCTTTGACTGTCGACGGTTTGCGCCGGCGATCTTCCTCGATGTAGCGCAGCCACTCCGCCGCGGCATCAGCGAAAGTTGCACCGGTTCGCACCATCCCGGGCAGCGTCCCGCGACGTGCCTCCTCTAGGGTCGCGCGTAGCCAGCCCTCGGCGGTTCGCTTCGTGAAATAGCCGGCAGCCGGTCGGCCGCGGTCCGTCCACGCCGGCCCGAGCTTCTTCTGGACCTGTCGACCGTCGGGCAGCCGGTACTTGGCGTACCAGGCCGGACCACGCGCGCGCTGGACCCGAAACACGTGGCCGCTCGGGACCCCCAGAGCTGGACTCACGGACCTTCCCGATGCAGAGTTCGGGACATATTCGGGACGTAGTTGCAGATCGCTCGGATTCACACAACCGCAAAATCGCTCGATTTGCAGCTATTTCCCCAGAAGCCCGCCGGGGGACTCGAACCCCCAACCCCTTCATTACAAATGAAGTGCTCTACCAGTTGAGCTAGGCGGGCGCGGCGCTGACAAGTCTGGCAGGTGGATCCCCGGAGATCGGAGGGCGCGTGGGCCGCGCGAGCTCAGGCGGCGGCCAGCTCGCGCTCCCACCAGGCGATGGTGTCGGTCATCGTCTGGCGGAGGGGGATCTGGGGCTCCCAGCCGGTGAGCGCCGTGATCCGGGTGAGGTCGCCGCGGAGGTCCATGACCTCGTGGGCGCGGCGCAGCGCCGGATCGACGACGTGCTCGATGCGCATCGGCGCCAGCAGCTCGGTGAGCAGGGCCACCTGGTCCGCGGCGGAGATGGAGACGCCCGAGCTGACGTTGTAGACGTCGCCCACCGCCTGGGCCCACGCAGGCGAGAGGGCCAGCAGGCGGTAGGCGCGCACGACGTCGCGCACGTCCGTGAAGTCGCGGCGCGTCCGCGGGTTGCCGGTGGTGATCCGCAGCTCGCCCGCGCCGGCGAGGCGTGCGGCGGCCGCCTGGTGGGCCAGGTTGGACAGCAGGAACAGTGGCAGCTGGCTGGGCCCCGAGTGGCTGAACGGACGCGCCCGTACGATCTCCAAGCCGTACGCGGCCACGTAGAGCTCGGCCAGCAGCTCGCCGCTGACCTTGGAGACCGCGTAGGGATTGGCCGGGCGGGGGCGGCTGTCCTCGGGCGCCGGCAGCACGGCGGGCTCCCCGTAGATCTCGCAGGAGCTGACCCAAACGACCCGGGCGGCCGGGCCGCAGGCGCGCAGCGCCTCGAGGACGTTGACGCTGATCGCGTCGTTGTCAGCCAGCGTCTGGGCCGGCTCCTGCCAGGAGCGGCCCACGCTCGTCAGCGAGGCCAGGTGGTAGACGACGTCGGGCGACGACGCGCGCACCAGCTCCTCGGTCGCCGGGGCGTCGCGCAGGTCGACGGCGACGCCGCGGCCGCAGCCGGCCACCACGCTGCCGCGGCGCGATGCGGCCACGACCTCGTCGCCCGCGGCCGCGCACTCGCGGCACAGCCAGGATCCGGCGAATCCGGACGCCCCGGTGATCAGCGCGCGCAACGCGGAGAGGCCGGTCAGTTCTCCTGAACGGAGACGGCGTGCTCCAGCGAGCCGTGGCCGTTGCTGGAGTAATCGCTCTCGGGCTCGGGCGGGGTCGCCTCGGGCTCGGTGTTGATCCGCCGCTCGAGCTCGCCCAGGACCAGGCCGAACAGAAAGTGACGCCAGAGGGCCTGCAGATAGGCCGCGCGATTGCCGCCGAGGTTGGGCAGGTCGTCGCGCGCGGGATGCAGGCGGTCCGTCAGGCTGACCAGCGGCCAGCCGACGACGTGCTCGGCCACCCCGGCCAGCGGCCCGCGCAGGGCCGGCGGGACCGGGAGGATGGGGGCCACGTTGGCGTAGACCGCGCCGAACAGCGCCCCGTTGGCCATGTGGATCCCGAAGCCGACCGGGAGCCAGGAGTCGCGGCGGGTGACCGCCTTGCCCAGCAACTCGATGTCGTCATAGCGGCTGGAGAAGACCAGCTTGTCGAGCGGCTGCTGGAGTCCCCACACCGCCGCGGCCACCGCGCCGCTGACGGCGCCACGCAGGGTTCGGGTGCGATCGAGGCCTGGACTCACTGGGACCCAACTGTAACGGGCGGACGCCGCTTGGGTACGCGTTTGTGCGATGGAGCACGACCGTACGGATATCGAACGACATCATCGGCGCGCGCGCGAGCACCGGGCCAATCCGCTCGTCTACGGGTTCGTTCGCGTCACCTTCCAGGCGTTCTTTCACATCTACTTCCGGATGAGGCGAATCGGGCGGGAGCACGTCCCCAAACGCGGCCCGGTGATCATCGCCTCCAACCACCGCAGCTTCCTCGATCCGTTCGTCATCGCCTGCATGGCCCGGCGACCGATGTACTACGTCGCCAAGAAGGAGATCTTCCAGTACAACCCGATCCTCGCTTGGCTGCTGGCGGCGCTGGGCGCGTTCCCGGTCGACCGCGGCGCCGGCGACGGCCAGTTCATCACCACCGCCAAGGCGATCCTGGCCCGTGGCGACATCGTCCTGATCTTCCCCGAGGGCACCCGCACGCGCCCCGGCGCGCTGGGCAAGCCCAAACGTGGCGTGGGCCGCCTGGCGCTGGAGAGCGGCGCCCCGGTGGTGCCGGTGGCGGTGATCGGCACCGAGGCGATTCGCCGCGGCTGGCGCATCCGGCCGCACAAGGTGACCATCCGGGCCGGGCGGGCGCTGCGCTTCCCGCTGGTCGCCGAGCCCTCGCCGGCGCTGGCCGGCGCCGTCACCGACCGCATCTGGCCGCTGGTCATGCTCCAGTGGGAATGGCTCGGCGGCCTGGCGCCGGTCCGAAGGGTGGCGATCATCGGCGCCGGGGCGTGGGGAACCAGCCTGGCGGTCTGCCTGGCCCGGGCGGGCCTCGAGGTCGACCTCGGCTGCCGGACCCAAGAGCAGGCCGCGACGGTGCAGGCCTCGCGCGAGAACGCCCGTTACCTGCCCGGGGTGACTTTGCCCGACGCGATCCGGGTGCTGCGCGCCTCCGATCTCAGTCCCGAGGGGAACGACATCATCTGCCTGGCCGTCCCGGCGAAGGCGCTGCCGGCGGTGATGGCCGCCCACGGAGGGCGGATCACCAGCCGCGCCGGGGTGCTGGTCGTGTCCAAGGGGCTGGTGCCGCCGCTCGGCACCCTGCCCAGCGCCTTCGCCGCCGAGCGCTGCAACGCGCGGGCCGTCGCCGTCCTGGGGGGCCCGGCCAACGCCGCCGAGATGCTCGAGCTCGGGGGCTCGGTGGTCGTGGCGTCGCTGGACCGCGGCTTCGCCCGCCAGCTGGCGGACGCGCTGGGCGCGGCGAATCTCGATGTGACCGTGACCACCGACGTGACCGGCGTCGAGCTGGCCGGCGCGGCCAAGGGCGTGGCCGCGCTCGCGGCCGCCGCCGCGGGCTCTCAGGCCGGCGCCAACATCGCCGGCGCCGCCGCCGGCAAGGTGTTCGCCGAGCTCGACGCCCTGGCCCGGGCCAAGGGCGGTCGTCCGGAGACGTTCGCCGGGCTGGCCGGGGCGGGCGCGCTGGTGGCCAGCGTCGTCGACGAGACCTCCCGCAACCACCGGGCCGGCGAGCTGCTGGCCCAGGGCGTGCCGGCGGCGGACATCGGCCCCGTGCTGGGTCAGGGAACCGAGGCGGTCGAGTCGGTGCTGCTGCTGGCCAGCGCCGCCCGCGAGGCCCGTCTCGACGCGCCGGCGCTTGACGGGCTCGCCGCGCTGGTGGAGGGCCGGATCGAGCCCGAACAGTGGGCGGCGACGGTGACCGAGCCCCGCCCGGCCAAGCGACCGCGCCGCGCAAGCGCAGCGTGAGCGGGGTATAGGCTCCGTATGCGTTGCCCAGTAACAATCACCTCCCCGAATCCAAGGCCGAGCTCGACGCGTCGTTCACCGAGCTGTATCGCCGCCACCTGCGCGACGTCTACACCTACAGCTACTACCGCGTCGGCAACCACCACGACGCGGAGGACCTCACCGAGCAGACGTTCCTGCAGGCCTACCGCCACTACGAGCGCGCGGTGCGCGAGTCCAATGGCCGGCCGCTGCGTCCGTGGCTCATCCGGATTGCGCACAACCTGGCGGCCAACTTCTACCGGGACCGCTCCCGCAAGCCCGAGTCGGCGATCGAGGATGCGGGCTTGATCGCCGCCCCGCACACGACCGAGGCCCTGGTCGAGGGCCGCGAGGAGCTCAAGGGCATCCTCGAGGGTGTCTCCCAGCTGCCCGATGACCGCCGCAATGCCCTGATCATGCGCTTCGCGCTAGGCATGGACAACCGTGAGATCGCGCGGGCCCTGGACAAGACGGATGGTGCCACCAAGGTGCTGCTGCACCGCGCCATCCGCCAGCTCGAGGGCATGGTGTCTGAGCCCTCGGTCAACGGCCCGGTCCCCCAGGACGACGCATGAGCTCCGGCACAACTGATTTCGAGGCCCTGCTGCGCGAGGCGCTGAGCCCGGTGGACCCGCCGGCCGACCTGACGGCGCGCATGGAGCTTGCCCTGGTCAGCCTCACCGAGCTCGCCCAGGAGGAGCTCGAGACGTGGGAGCTGCGCACGATGCGCGACCCGCGCAACTGGGTTCGACCGGCCGCGGCGGTCATCATCGGTGCGAGCGCCGGCACCGCGCTGGTCCTGCTGCGGGTGCGCGGCCGCCACCGCACCCGGCGCCAGCAGTCCAACAGCCTGCGCGAGCTGGCCGAGCGGACGATGAAGGACATCGCCGAGGAAGCCCGCCGGGTTCTCCCCGACCGCTGACTCGCGAGCCCCGCGGCGGCTGTCGCCCTTCCTCGCCGGGTCAGACCCCGGCGGAGGGCGCCACCCCCGCTGATACCGTCAGCCTTCCATGTCCGTCTGCTATCGGCATCCCAACCGCGAGACCGGGGTCTCGTGCTCATCGTGTGGGCGGCCGATCTGTCCGGACTGCATGACCCCGACTCCGGTGGGGATGCGCTGCCCCGAGTGCGCCCGCGACCGCACCAAGGTCAAGCGCATGCCCAACCGTCCATCGGCGCCCGTCGTCACCCAGATCCTGATCGCGATCAACGTGATCGCGTTCCTGGCCGAGGTCGGCACCGGGACCGGAATCGGCGGCGTGTCAGCGGGCCATGTCGGCACCCTCTACCTCAAGGGCGTGCTCTACGGCCCGTTCATCACTCAGAGCCACGAGTACTACCGGCTGGTGACCGCCGCCTTCCTCCACGACGGGATCCTCCACATCGCGTTCAACATGTGGTTCCTGTTCATCATCGGGTCGATGCTCGAGCCGGCGATCGGCCGCGTGAACTATGTCGCGGTGTACGCCGCCTCGCTGCTGACCGGGTCCTTCGGGGCGCTCCTGTTCTCGCCCAGCCTCCCGTCGTTGGGGGCGTCAGGGGCGCTGTTCGGCCTGCTCGGCGCGCTGATGGTCGTCTCCCACTACCGCGGGATCTCGATCTGGAAGAACGGGCTGGCGCTGACGCTGATCATCAACATCGTGTTCTCGCTGACGATCGCGGACGTCTCGATCGGGGCGCACATCGGCGGATTCGTGGGCGGGGTGATCTGCGGCTGGCTGATCGTGGAGCTGGGCGAGCGGCGCAACCTGCGGACGGTCGCCCTGGCCGGATGCGCCGTGGTCGGTGTCATCGGGGTGGCGGCCGCGATCGCGGTGGCCGGCTCCCACGGCCTCGCCCCCAACGGGATCACGATCTAACCGGCTCGTCGCCGGCCGGCCACGTGGCGCTCAGAGCTCGACGGTCAGCGCCCGGGCGCACGGGGGCGGTTCGGGCACCAGCTCGGGGTGGAGGACGTGCGCCAGCAGCTCCAGCCCGTCGATGAGCCGCGGGCCCGGCCGCGAGAAATAGGCGGCGGCGTCGACGGCCACGACCTCGCCGGCGCCGACGGCGGCCAGCTCGTCGCGGTGCATCTCCGCCTCGCGGTGGGCGATCTCCGCGTCGTAGCCGCAGGGCATGACGATGACGACGTCCGGCTGGACCGCCGCCACCTCCTCCCAGCTGCGCTGCTCGGAGTTCTCGCCGGCGAACCCGAGGACGTCCTCGCCGCCGGCGTAGCTGATCAGCTGCGGGGTCCAGTGGCCGGCGGCGAACGGCGGATCGAGCCACTCCAGCGCGGCCACCCGCGGGCGATGGCGGACCTCGCGCGTCAGCAGGCGGATCCGGTCGATCCGCGCGGCGGCCTCGTTGACGAGCTCGACGGCGGCGTCCTTGCGGTCGGTGGCCTGAGCCAGCGTGCGGGCGTCGCCCAGAACCTCGCCGACGGTGTGCGGATCGAGCGAGATCACCATCGGCTGGGTGTCGATCTCCTCGGCGATCGTCCGGACGTCGTCGTAGGAGACCGCGCACACTGAGCACAGGGCCTGGGTGACGATCAGGTCGGGCTCCAGGTCGTGCAGAGCGTCGGCGTCGAGCTCGTAGATCGACTCGCCGGCCAGGGTGCGCTGCTTCACCGCGGCGTCGATCTCGGCCGCACTCAGACCCGCCGGGAGCACGTCGCAGGTGACCTTGGGCAGATCCCGCGCCGCGGCCGGATAATCGCACTCATGGGTGACGCCCACCACGTCGGCGCCGAGGCCGAGCGCGAACAGCATCTCCGTGGCGGAGGGGACCAGGCTGATAATGCGCATGCCTAGCGGGTTCTCCCGGGACCCGATCTGGTTTGCCGGCCCGGTGCCCGTGGGATGCTGAACTGAAGCGGAAAAGGAGACGACATGGCAGAACTGCTCAACGAGGATGAAGTCGGTTCTAGGCTACGGCGTTTGTCGTGGGAGCGCGAGGGCGACGAGATCGTCCGCGAGTGGCGCTTTGGGGACTTCGGGGAGGCCATCGCGTTCGTCAACCGCGTCGCTGACATCGCCGAAGAGGCCAACCATCACCCGGACATCTTCGTCCACGGGTGGAACAAGGTGAAGCTGTCGCTGACCAACCACTCGGCCGGCGGCCTCACGGAGAAGGACTTCGAGATGGCCGGGCGCTTCGACGCCGTGGACGGATAGCGCCGGCCGCGGCCGGTTCGGCCGGCGCCGTCTCGCCCCGTGCGCCGGCGCTGTCGCCGCGTCCCGCGGGAGCGGGCCCTCTTTTGCCGCCGGGCCCTGCTGCTACCGTTCGCGGGGTCGCTGAATGAACGACGACGACGAACGACCCCGAAGTAGCAGCGCGCTGAATCGGAGCGCCCACCGGACCGAGAGCCGGATGACGCGCGGCGGTCCGTGAAGGCGCTGTTCATCATCCTGACCGGGCTGCTGGTCCTCGTCAACGCGTTCTTCGTGATCGCGGAATACTCCCTTGTGCGCTCGCGCAAGTCCCGGCTGGAGGAGATGGCCGAGGCCGGCAAGCGCGGCGCGCGGCTGGCGCTGGCCCAGATGGACGAGATCGGGGACTACATCGCGGCCTGCCAGGTCGGGATCACGATGGCGTCGATCGGCATCGGCGCGCTCGGCGAGCCGGCGATCGCTCATGCGTTCGAGCCGGTGTTCGGTGGGGCTCTCGGTCACGGCGCCGCGGTCGTCCTCTCCGTGATCATCGCCTATCTGCTGATCACGGTCACCCAGAGCATCATCGGCGAGATCGCGCCGAAGCTCTACACGATCCAGCACGCCGAGGACCTGGCCCGCCACGTCTCCAGGCCGCTGCAGATGAGCCGGGTGCTGTTCTCGCCGTTCATCTTCGTGCTCAACCGGGCGTCGTACTCGCTGCTGCGCCTCACCGGCACCGACCCCGACGCCGAGCCCGAGGGGGGCACCCCGGACGAGATCAAGCGGATCATTGCGGACTCGCGCAGCGGCGGAAGCCTCGACATCGGTGAGGCCAACATGCTCACCGGCGTCTTTCACCTGCATGAGCAGGAGGCCCGGCAGGTCATGACGCCGATCCCGGCGGTGGTCACCGTCGACCTGTCCGAGACCGTCCAGGACGCCCTGCGTCGCTGCGTCTCCACCGGGCACTCGCGCCTGGTCGTGACCGAGGATGAGAACCAGGACCGGGTCAAGGGGATCGTCCACGTCAATCAGCTGGTCAAGCTGATGATGTCCGAGGGGTATGAGGCCCACTTCGACAAGCTGGTCCGCGAGGCGCCGATCGTTCCCGAGACCAAGCCGCTCGACGACCTGCTGGAGAACCTCCAGCGCGAGCGCACCGAGCTGGCCATCGTGATCGACGAGTACGGGCGCACCGCCGGCATCGTCACCACCGAGGACATCATCGAGGAGGTCGTGGGGGAGATCTCCGACGAGACCGACCCCGCGGGCGGCGCGGTGCGCCGGCTGGCCAGCGGCGAGTGGTTCGTCCGCGGCCACGTGGCGGTGACCGACCTGGAGGACTACGGCCTGCACCTGCCGGTCGACACCGACGCCTACAACTCCGTCGGCGGGTTCGTATTCGCCGAGCTGGGCCGCCTGCCCAAGCGCGGGGATCAGATCACCGCCGACGGCTATTCGATCCGGGTCGAGTCGGTGCGCGAGAACCGGATCGAGGCGGTGCGGATCAAGCGCCGCAAGACCGCCCCCGAGAGCGCTCCGGCCTAGCCGCGGGCATGGCTCGCCTCCCGGCGCGCGCCGGGACCCGCGCCCGACCGCCATTGTGTGACGGGTGACGCACAGGGTCGCGGCATTCGTTACATTGCGCAGATCACGCCGTCCGGGCAGCTGATCCGGCGGTTGAGAGGAGAGATGAAGCCGGCCCTTCGAGGGGCCGGCTTCGCCATTTCGGCGGCGGCTCGGCGCTGGGCGGTTCTACCGGCGCGACGGCCGCGCCCCGCGACGCGCCGCTTAAAAGGAAACCGGCCCGCTGGGGACGGGCCGGTTTCGTGCTTCTGGGGAGGAGGTGCTGCTATGAGGTACGTCGCGACGTGAATATTGGGCTTCGCACCTGAACGCAGCCTTAATACTTAGTCGTAGACGTAGAAACCACGGCGGGCCTTGCGCCCGAGCGCTCCGGCGGCGACGAGCTCGCTCAGACGATCCGGAACCGATGCCCCGATCGTCTCACCGATCGCCTTGGAGACGTCGAGCCCCACGAAGTCCAGCAGTGCGATCGGGCCCATCGGCATCCCGGCGCCCAGCGTCATGCAGCGATCGACGTCCGCCGGGTCCATGCCGGTCTCGGTCATCAGCTCGACGGCGCTGAACAGGTAGGGAAACAGCAGCCGGTTGACGACGAAGCCCGGAGTGTCGGGAACCTCGACCGGCGTCTTGCCCAGCGCCTCGCACAGGCTCCGGGCGCGTCCGCGGACGTCATCGCGCGTGTCGGGGCCGAAGGCCAGCTCGATCAGCTCCATGCGCGGCACCGGGTTGAACACGTGCAGCCCGACGAACCGATCGGGGTGGCCGCTGGCCTGGGCCAGCTCGGCGATCGACAGCGACGAGGTCGTCGTGGCCAGGATCTCGTCGGGCCCGGTGTAGGAGGCGAGCTCGGCCAGCAGCGGGCCCTTGTGGTCGGGGTCCTCGACGACCGCCTCGACCAGGAACGTGGCCTGCGCCAGCGCCTCCAGGTCGTCGACCACGCGCACCCGGTCGGCGCACCCGTTGAGCTCGGGATGCCGGTCGCAGTGCTTGGCCACCGACGCCTTGACCCGCTCGGCGGACGCGTGGGAGCGGGCCCATACGAGCACCTCGCCGTGGGCGGCGGCGACGGCGGCGAGGCCCGCGGCGATCGTGCCGGAGCCGGCGATGGCGAGCTTTTCGTGCAAGGGGTCTCCTGGGTCGAGGTGCGAACAGGGCCCCGACCCGGGGCCCTGTGCCGCCGCCAAGAGTACGGGACCGTTCAGTGGATGGTCGCTACCCCGCAGCGGCCGATCCCACGCCTCGGGAGAGCGGCGGCTGCTTGTCCGGCTCGGTCGACCGGTCGGGGTGGCCATGGGACCCAGCCCGGGCGGCCGTTGTGCTAGAACCGCGGCCCGTATGGCCAACGAGTCCGCCACCGTCCGCGCCGCCCGCCTGATCGCCCACGGCGAGCCCCTGCGCGTGGAGGAGGTTGCGCTGCCCGAGCTTCGCGATGGCGAGGTCCGCGTCCGCCTGCGCTACGGCGGCGTGAATCCCATCGACCGCTACGGCGCGCTGGGACGGGTCGGCCCGGACATGCCACTGCCGCGCACGATGGGCGCCGAGGCCGCCGGCGAACTCGACGGCCGCCCCGTGCTGGTGGCGGGGGAGGGGTTGGGCGGTGCCCGCGACGGCGTCTGGGCTCAGGCGGCGGTCGTCCCCCGGGAGGCGGTGACCGACGTGCCCGCCGGCGTCGCCCCCGAGCAGGCGGCGGCGATGGGGATCGCCGGGCTGACCGCGCTCAACTGCGTGCGCGACCTGGCCCGGGTCAGCGCGGAGGACCGCGTGGTCGTGCTCGGCGCCTCCGGCGGCGTGGGCAGCATGATCGTCTCGCTGGCCGACACCGCCGGCGCCACCGTCTGGGGTCAGACGGGTTCGGCGGCGAAGGCCGCCGGAATCGAGGAGGACGGCGCGGACCGGGTGATCGTCGGCGGGCCCGAGGAGATCGCGGGACCGCTGGCCGAGTTTCAGCCGACCGTGGTATTCGACCCGCTGGGCGACGGCTTCGTGGCGCCTGTGGTCGAGGCGATGGCGCCTCGGGGGCGGATCGTCTCCTTCGGCGTCTCCGCCGGCGCCGAGGTCACGTTCAACCTGCAGCTGGTGTACCGCAAGATGGTGTCGCTGCTCGGGTACGGGGGAGGCCAGCTGACCCCCGAGGAGCGCCGCCCCGGGCTCGAGGCGGCCCTGGAGGCGGTTCGCGCCGGCGCGCTGCGCGTGCGCGTCGACGAGGTCCTCCCCCTCGACCAGGTCAACGAGGCGTTCCAGCGCCTCGCCGACCGCCGGGTCCAGGGCAACCTGCTGCTCAACCTCAGCTAGACGGTTAGAGCGGCGTCCACCGGAAGCCGACGGCGTCGGCCGATACCGCCAGCGGGCTGACCGGCAGGCCGGGCTCGGGCTCGGCGACGTTGAAGCCGACCGGGGCGAGGTCGTTGGGCGTGTCCGGGTGGAACAGCGACGCCAGGTACTGCGCCTGGCCGCGTCCGGGGCCCAGCTCGAACTGGCCGCCGCCGTAGGCGCCGATCCCGTCCTGCGCGCAGTAGTCGTAGGTGTCGCACAGCGGTTTGAGACCACCGATCCGCGACGGCTTGATGTTGACCATCCGCGGCGGGAAGGGCAGCGCCTCGATGTCGGCGATCGAATGGATGGGGGCGTCCCAGGTGATCCGGTCGTGCTGGCCGGCCAGCGCGGCGGCCGTCTCGGGCGTGACGACGTCGGGGTCCTCCAGCCAGGCGGTGGGGAACGCCTCCACGACTCGGTGATAGAGCACCGGATCGGGCGGCTGGTCGACGATCGTGCCCCGGTAGAGCGCCTTGAAGTCGATCGAGTCCACCGCGCCCGAGTCGGCCAGCGCTGCGATCAGCGCCGGCGTCCAGGAGGTGGTGGCGTCGAGCTTGAAGCGCAGCGAGGGGTAGTGGGCCAGCCGGCTCTCGATCGGCTCAAGCGTTGGTGGCTCGCCCAGCCGCAGCGAGACGACGAACGTCAGCGGGCGCGGCTGGCGGCCGAGCGCGACGTGCAGCGGGATGCCGGCCTGGCGCAGGGCGAGATCGAGAGCCGCCGAGTGAAACGTCCAGCGGCGATACAGGCGCGAGACCTCGCCCCGCACCGGCTCGACGGGGAACAGGTCCAACCCGTCGATCCGTTCGCAGAACTCGCCCAGCGTGAACTGGCCGGCCAGATCGAGGAGCGGGCCGGCCTCCTGGAGGGCGACCTGATCCTCGGCGTCGTAGACGACGTCCTCCCCGACGCCCTCCAGTCCGCCGCCTTGCAGGTGCACGACCGTCGAGAGCCGCTCGAAGCCGCTGGACACGTTGGCCCGCAGTCCCTCCAGCGTGTACCCGTCGACCTCCAGCGTCAGCCCGGCCAGGGCGTCGAATGTGCTCACCGTGCCGCCGGCCCGGCGTCCAGGCGGGCGACCAGCTCATCCAGGCGCAGCTCCTCGAGGCCCTGGCTGACGGCGTCGAGCTCGCCGGCGCAGTACTCGACCAGCTCGCGGCCTTCGCGGACCAGCTCGAGCGTTTCGCGTAGGCCGGCCTCGCCGGAGTCCAGCCGGCGGATGATCTCCTCGACCCGGCCCACGGCCGACTCGTAGGTCCGTGTCCCGGTCACCTGCGATGTTTCGCTCACGTCGTGTGCTCCTCGTCGTTGGCGACGCGGGCGCCGAGCGCCCCGTCGTGAAAGCGCAGCGTCACATCGCCGGCGACCCGGGCCGCCTGGGCGGAGCTCAGCGGCGCGCCGGCTCGGTCCTGGACCATCGCATAGCCCCGGGCCATCGTTCGCTGCGGGTCGTGGGCCGCCAGCGCCAGCGCCAGCCGCTCGAGCTCGCGCGTGCGCTTGGCCCGGTCGCCCTCGCCGGTGCGGAGCGCGGTTCGCCCCAGCACCTGCAGCTGGCCGCGCGTGCGCGTCCGCTCCTGCTCGGCGCGGCGGCGGCCGGCGGCTCGCAGCTCGCGCAGCAACTGGTGCAGCCGCGAACGGTGCCGGGCGACGTGTTGGGCCGGAGCGCGCGACAGCTGCGCCAGTGCGCGGGCGCGGTGCAGGACGGCGCGACGCCCGTGATCGCGTAGCCGGGTGGCGCTGTCGGCCAGCGCGCGGCGGGCGGCGGCGCAGTCGACCGGTACCGCCGCCTCGGCGGCGTGGGTCGGCGTTGAGCAGCACACCGCCGCAACGTCATCGATGAGGGTGCGGTCGGTGTGGTGCCCGACTGACGAGATGACCGGCACCCGCAGCAGGGCGACGGTCCGGCACAGCGCCTCGTCGCAGAACGCGTACAGGTCTGCGAGCGAGCCGCCGCCGCGGGCCACGATCACCACCTCGACCTCCGGGGTGGCGGCCAGCTCGCGCAGGGCCGCGGCGATCCGCGGCGCGGCGTGACGATCCTGGACGGGGACGAACGCCCAGATCAGGCGCCCGTTCCAGCCGCGCCGGCGCAGCCCGGCCAGCACGTCGTCGCGGGCCTTGCCCTGCTCGCCGGTGACGACGCCGATCGTCTTGGGCAGAGGGGCGAGGGGCAGCCGCTTCTGGGGTTCGAACAGGCCCTCGGCGTGCAGTCGCCGCCGCAGCCGGTCCAGCGCGACCAGCAGGTCGCCCTCGCCGGCGACCCGCAGCTCGCTGACGGCGAAGCTGAACGCCGGCGACGACGCCGCGCTGCCGGGGTAGTAGTCGCAGCCGCCGCCGACGATGATCCGCATCCCGTCGGCCAGCGTGAGGCCGAGGCGGTCGAAGTCGTCGCGCCACATCGAGCACGGCAGCGCGCCGCGGGAGTCGCGCAGCTCGAAGTAGACGCGCACCCGGCTGGCCTTGAAGCCCCAGAGCTCTCCCTCGAGCTGGACCCGGACGAACTCCTGCAGCCGCCGTTTGAGCTGGGCGGTATAGGCGCCCACCGGGTAGGGGCCGGGGAGACTGCTCTGTGCGATCGGGTCGGGCGCGCGGGCGGCGGATTCCATGCCGCCGCCGAGGCTACACCGCGCCTGACACGGAACCCGGGGCGGCCGCCAGTCGCCGGGTGAGCGTGATCTGACGGCCGACCGGCGCGAAGCCAAGGCGGGCGTAGATCAGCTGAGGCCAGTCGTCGGCGTCGGCCGGGACGACGGTGAGGTCCGCGCCCCAGTCGCGGGCGGCGGCGATGGCGACGCCCACGACCGCTCGCGCCAGCCCGCGGCCGCGATGGTCGACGAGCGTCCCGACCTCCTCGATCATCGCCACCGGCCGGCCGTCGACGTCGCCGTCGAGAAACAATGTGCACATCGCCTGAAGCGCGCCGTCATCGCCGGCGCCGAAGCACCGCGCGGGTGTGCCGGCGCGCAGCGCGGTCTGCGTCGCCGCCAGCCGCGCGGCCAGGCCCGAGCGGGCTGCCGCGGCTCCGACCTCCTCGTGCAGGCTGGCCAGCTGCAGCGCCTCCATTTCGGGGCCGGATATCTCCCGGGCGCGGGGATCGGGCGCGATCGCGTCCGCGCCGGCTCCCCGCACCATGTACACGGTGCGCCGCCGCTCCCAGCCCTGGGCCGCCAGCGTGCCGGCGATCCGCTCGCCGGCCGCCGCGTCGTCGAAGACGAGGTGACGGTGGCCACGGCCGCCCAGCCAGCGGTCGGCGAGCGCGACGACCGCGTCGGGCTGCGGCGGCGTCGCCGGGGCGGCGTCGAGCAGCACTGCGTTGAGGTAGTGGACGTCGTAGAGCTCGCCGTGGCGCACGACCAGGCCCTCGGCCACGGGGATCGCCTCACGGGCCGCGCGCCGGCGCACCGCGCGGTCGGCGGCCAGAGCGTCGCGCAGCTCCCCGGTCAGCGGAGTGGCCCCTCGACCACTAACGGCCCTTGCGGTAGCGGTAGCCGAAGCCGCGGACCGCCTCAATCGGCGAGTCCTCGGCGTCCCAGCCGAGCTTGCGCCGCAGCCGGTGGATGCTGAACTTGACCCGGTCCGGAGAGACGCCGGAGCTGTCGCCCCAGGCGAGGTCGAGCAGCTGCTCCGGGGACAGGATCTGGCCGCGGTGGCGAAACAGGGCCAGCAGCAGCCGGAACTCGATCGGAGTCAGGGCGATCTCATCGTCGCCCAGGTGGACGGTCCGGCTCGCGCTGTCGATGCGCAGCGGCCCGTCGATCTGGACCGGGGGCGGCTGCGCGTCCGCGCCGCGGCGGCGCCGCAGGAGGGCCTCGACGCGGGCCAGCAGCTCGCCGGGGTCAAACGGCTTGGTGACGTAGTCGTCGGCGCCGCCGCGCAGGCCCCGCACCTTGTCGATGCTCTGGTTGCGGGCGGTGAGCATCAGCACCGGGACCTCGGAGATGTCGCGCAGCCGGTCCAGGACGTCCCAGCCGTCGAGCTCGGGCAATCCCACGTCGAGCAGCACCAGGTCGGGGTTGGTCTCGTGGACCTGGCGCAGCCCGCCGCGGCCCTCGTGGGCACGATCGACGGCGTGCCCGGCGCGCTTGAGCAGGGCGGCCAGCAGCAGCGAGATTCGCTCGTCGTCCTCGATCACCAGCACGCGCGCGCCCATCTCAGGCGCTCTCGCGGGTCGCCTCGGCCGCGTGGGCCAGCGCCAGGTCGACCCAGAAGGTCGCCCCCTGGCCCTCGACGCTGTCGACTCCGACCGCCCCGCCCATGGCCTCGACGTAGGTGCGGCTGAGGGCCAGGCCGATCCCGCTGCCCTCGACATCCCCGTCGGCGGCGTCAAGACGCTCGAACGGCGCGAACACGCGTGGCAACAGCTCGCCCCGGATCCCCAGCCCGGTGTCGGTCACCTGCACGCGCAGCCGCCCAGAGGCCATCCGCAGGCAGTGGATGCGGACGTGCCCGCCGGGGCGGTTGTACTTGATGGCGTTGGAGACGAGGTTGATCATCACCTGGGTGAGGCGCTGGCGGTTGGCCATGACGATCGTGTCGGAGGGCACCTCCAGCGCCATCAACACGCGACGCTCGGCGGCGATCGGCCCCATCAGGGCGCACACCTGACCGCCGATGTCGGCCAGTTCGGTCGGCGCCAGCGTCAGCGACAGGGTGGCCTCGGTGGGGGCGGATCCGTCGACCTGATCGATGATCGCCATCAGATGGTTGGTCGCGCCGACGATCTGGGCGATGTTGTCGGCGTCCTCGGGGTGCAGGTGATCAGAGGTTGACAGCAACTGACCGAACCCGACGATCGCGGTCAGCGGCGTGCGCAGCTCGTGGCCCAGGTGCGACAGGAACCGGTCCTTGCCACGGCTCGCCGCCAGCGCGCTGCGGTCGGCGGCGACCAGGTCGGTGCTGCGCGAGGCCAGCAGCTCGGAGGCCTGGCGCAACTCCGCCGCCAGCCGCCCGATCTCGTCGTGCGCCGTCGATGTCGGCGCGGCCAGGCTCTCGCCGATGCCCAGGCGGTGGGCGTTGTCGCGGACCTCGTCGACCCGGCGGGCGACCCGGCGGATGAACAGGAACATGATCACCACGCCCAGCAGCCCGATCACCAGCCCCGCCACGGCGATCGCCAGCGCGTCCGAGCGCCTGGCGTCGAGCCGGGACCGCCGGCCGGCCAGCTGGCTCTGGAGGCGGCTCTGGATGGCGCCGACGATCGCGCGCAGCCGGTCCATTCGGGCCTTGGAGGTCAGCAGCGCCGCGTTGAGTCGCGGGCGGGTCAGCGGGGTGGTGCGTTCGGCGGTCACCAGGGAGCGCAGTTGGGCCATCTCCGCCTGCGCGGTGGCGTCGAGTGTGCGCGCCTCGGAGCCGCGGATCTCGCGGCTCTGAGCCAGCGCATGCAACTGCGGGCCCAGGGCGGACGCGGCCATATTCCACGGGGCGAGGAAGACCGGGTCGGCGGTGGCCACGTAGCCCCGGACGCCGGTCTCGGCGTCGAGCAGGGACGCCAGGATCTGGCCGGCGTCGTCGGAGGCCCCCAGGGTGGCCCGGCCGGCGTCCTGGTATGAGGTCTGCTGGTCGGTGACGATCACCGACGCGACCGCGGCGGCCGCCAGCAGGACGAGTGGGAGGGCCAGGATCGCCGCCCCTTTCGTCCGCAGCGGCAGGTCCGCCCACCGGTTCACCTTGAGCAGGGCGCGCATCTGGATCAGTTGGTGCCCAGCAACGAGGTGCTTTAGCACCCGGAGACCGGAGACTGAATCGCACAAACCCACCAAACCTGATGGTTTCTGCCCAAACCTCCCCGCACCAGGTCGGCGCGATTACAGGTGATGCGTGGTCAGCCGGCCGATGAGTGCGACCAGTTCGACGTTGTTGAACGGCTTGCCCAGGTGGGCGTCGGCGCCGCCGGCGAGCGCGCGTTCACGCGTGTCGCGGTCCGCGGTCAGCATGACCACCGGGGGGCGGGGTCCGCGGGCACGGATCCGCTCGAGCACGGCGAACCCGTCGATGCCGGGCAGGCGGATGTCGAGGATGACGGCGTCGGGGGACCGTGCGTCGATGTGCTCGAGGCCCTCCTCGCCGCTGCCGGCGGGGATGACCTCATGGCCGGCGCGTTTGAGCACGGCCCGCAGCAGTGCGGCCACGGCGGAATCGTCCTCGATGACCAGGATGCTGGTCACGGCGCCGCCGGCCCTCGCCCGGTGCTCGTGCGATCAGCGCAGGGGTGAATGCCCGGTGAGTCCATTCGCGGGCAATATGGAGCCCCCCGGTAGCGCGGCCGTTCGCGCTTGGTTGCAGCTTGGTTTGCGCGGTGAGGCCGGTCAGCGTGCCGCGCGCCGGCGGCACCACCGCACGTGGGTGTCGTACGGGGTCTCGATGCCGCCGTCGGCCCCGACGACGCCGCGGGTCTGGACCAGCTCCCGGATGTCGTCCAGCAGGGCGGTGCGCTGCTCCTCGTCCATCATCGCGATGTAGCTCATCGACCCGATCCGGGCGGCGAGCGTGTCGGCATCGACGCGGATCGGGTTGGCCACCACCCGCTCGGACAGGGACGTGAACAGCCCGGTGGCCTCCAGCCCCGCAGCCCAGTCGCGCTGATGGTTGCGAGGCGGCCGTCCGGCCCGCGCCCGGATGAGCTCGCGCATCTCGGTCACCCAGCCCACCGACTCGTCCCATTCGTTGCGGATGATCCCCAGGCCGCCGTCGGCGGACAGGACCCGATGGATCTCGGCCGCCGCGGCCGGGATGTCGAACCAGTGGAAGGCCTGGGCGACGACGACGGCGTCGACGTCGCCGTCGGGGAACGGCATCCGCTCGGCGGTGCCCTCGAGCGCCTCGACGCCCGGCACGGCCCGCTCCAGCTGCGCGCGCATCCCGGCCACCGGCTCGACGGCCACCAGGTCGGCGCCCAGCCCGGCCAGCGCCCGGGTGAGCTTGCCGGTTCCGGCGGCGAGGTCCACGACCCGGCGGCCAAGGCCGAGGCCCAGCTCGCTCGCGAGGATGGCGATCGCCGCCGGCGGATATCCGGGCCGTCCGCGCTCGTAGTCGACAGCCCCGCGGTCAAAGCCGATCGCGGCATCGCGCGGGATCGAGCTCACGACGCGGCCGGTTCCGCGCTCTGCCGGCGCAGCCAGTCGACCGTCTGGGCCAGGCCCGTGCGCAGGTTGATCTGAGCCTGCCACCCGAGCCGCTCGCGCGCCTTCTCCACGGACGGCCAGCGGCGCTGGACGTCGACCTCGAAGCTGGGCAGGTGGGTGAACGCCAGCTGCTCGGGATCCTCGCCGCACGCCTCCCAGACCAGGGCGGCGATCTCGGCCACCGTGCGCTCCTCGGATGCGGAGATGTTGAAGTCGTCGTTCTCGCCGGCGGCCGACGCCATCGCCGTCACGATCCCGTCGGCGATGTCGTCGACGTGGGTCAGCGTCCGCGTCTGTTCGCCGGAGCCGAAGATCTCGAGCGGACGCTGGCCGGCCAGGACCTTGGCGATCAGGTCGGGCACCGCGTGGGCGATCCCCGGCTCGTCGCGGTCGGGCAGCTCGCCGGGGCCGTAGGCGTTGAACGGCCGGCAGATGGTGAACCGCAGGCCGTGCTGATCGTGGGCCGCGCGCGTGTAGACCTCGCCGGCGAGCTTGGAGAACCCGTACGCCGAGCGGGGTGGGGGGCAGGCGTCGAGATAGCTCTCGGGCGTGGGGAACTCGGTCGCCCGCTCGAACACCATCGACGAGGAGACGTAGGTGAACCGGGTGACGTCCTGCTCGACGGCGGCGTGGACGATGGCGCCGGTCAGGGCGTTGTTGACCTCGGTCAGCGTGAACGGCAGCCTGTGGAAGTTGGCGATCCCGCCGACGATCGCCGCCAGGTGGATGACGTGGCTGCACCCGTCCAGCGCCGCGCGCGCGACGTCGAGGTCGCGCAGGTCGCCCTCGTGCAGCTCGCAGCCCTCCCGCATCCACGCGGGAGCGGGGCGATGGTCGGCGACGCGGACCTCCCAGTCCGGATCGCCGAGCAGGCGGCGCACGACCGCCGCGCCGATCGTGCCGGCTCCGCCCGTGACCAGGACCCGGCTCATTCCGCTGCCGCTTCGGAGGACTCGCCCTCGGCGAATCCTCGAAGGGAATTCGCGTCAGCGAATTCCCCGGACTCGGCGGCGAACAGGAACACCTGGCCGGTGCCCAGGCTGTTCCAGGGGTCGACCAGCAGGCAGTCGTCACAGGCGAGCGCGTGGATCTGGCGCAGCGCCGCGGGCCGCTCGAACTCGGAGTGGTTGGTGGCCACGATGACGACGTCGGCGTCGCGGACGGCGTCGCCGAGGGGCTGGGTCGGCGTGGGGGCGTGGGGGTCGCAGACCGCCACGTCGGCCAGCTCGCGCTCGAGCAGGCGGATCAGCTTGGGCGACAGCGAGTCGCGCTCGTCGTCGGTGTCGCGCTTGAAGGTCAGCCCCAGCACGGCCACCTTGCGCGAGGACAGCTCGCCGATGCGGCGCTTGATGCCCTCGACCAGGAACAGCGGCACGCTCTCGTTGACCCGGGAGACGGCGAGCAGCATGCCGGGGGCGTGCGACCGCTCCTCGGAGAAGGCGAAATCCTTGCGCAGGCAGGTGCCGGCGGTCATGCCCGGCATCGCGATCCCGCCGCGGGGATAGTCGTGATTGATGAGATCGATGACCTCGAAGACGTTGGCCCCGTAGCTCTCGCAGTCCATCATCAGCAGGTTGGGCAGAGCGAACGTGGCGTAGCGCAGGATGTTGGTCCAGATCTTGGCCAGCTCGGCCTGGACCGGGGTGGT
This sequence comes from Solirubrobacteraceae bacterium, assembly GCA_036267215.1. Classification (GTDB taxonomy): domain Bacteria; phylum Actinomycetota; class Thermoleophilia; order Solirubrobacterales; family Solirubrobacteraceae; genus Palsa-465. Next base: position 22,693 of record DATAWL010000062.1, read on the forward strand.
CTTGACGATCGGCGCGCCGAACACGCTGAACAGCGCGGCCGTGTGCTCGGTCGAGCTCTCGCCGACGCCGCCGATGATGCAGGGCAGCGTGGTGATCTCCTGGAGGAACTTGCCGGCGGCGATCCGCTCGGGGGCGTGGGCCACGAACACGTCCTCGCCCACCCGCAGGCCGCGGCGCTTCTCCAGGTAGCCGGCCACGAACTCGGTGGTGCCCGGGGCGATCGTCGAGCGCAGGATGAGCGCGTGACCCTGCCGCAGCAGCGGCAGCAGGTCGTCGAGGGCGGCGCGCACCTGGCGCAGATCGGACTCGACGTGCGAGAACGACGGGGTGCCGATGGTGATGACGATGTCGTCCGCGCGCGCGGCGTCGGCGGCTCGGTCGGCGAGCTCCAGCCGGCCGCTGCGCTGGACGCGCTCGAGCAGCTCCTGGGTCCCGGCCTCGTTGAACGGCATCCGGCCCGCGCGCAGCGATTCGAGGACCGACGGGTCGTGATCGACGCCCAGGACTCGCAGTCCGCGGTCGGCGAAGCACAGGGCCAGAGGCAGTCCCACGCGCCCCAGGCCGATGACCGATATGAACCGCTCGTCGTTCATCTCGCTGGTCTTAACGGTAGCTGTGGCGTGGAGGTAGCGGTACTGCGGCACGTTCGCTGTCACCCGGGTGGAGGGCGGCCCGGCCGCGGTGTCAGGCGGGGTGGCGCACGTCGACGGCGACGCTTGGCAGCGGCGTCAGGCCGTCCTCGGCGGCGTGGCCGCGCACCTCGCCGACGTAGGCGATCCGGTCCAGGCGGGCGATCTCGCGCTCGCCCTCGACCCGCGCCGGATGGCCCTCGGGCAGGCCCCGGATGAGGTTGCGGATCCGCTCGCGCAACTGCAGCGCGAAGTGCGGCGTCGAGGCGCCCATCAGCTGGCGGACGTCCTCGACGGTCGGCTCGTGGCCGGGGGCGAGGCGGTCGGGATGCTCGGCCTGGCTCATTTCGCCGCGCTCTGGGGGACCGCTTCGAGCAGGTTGTCCACCTCGGCCTGCACGCCGACGGAGATCGCGTTCTGGTCCCCGATGATCCAGCCATGGTTGTACACGGCCGCGGTCGGGCCCTCGGCGGTGTAGCCGGGGGTGGCGTAGTCCAGGAAGTAGGTGAGCACGGGCTTGGGAAGACTAGAGGGATCGTCGACCAGCAGCTGGGGACCATAGTCGCCGCTGCCCGACAGCGGCGCGGCGGCCGCCGCGTCCAGCGGCCGCGTCGCGTTGAGCAGCACGTAGCCGTGCCCGGGGCTGCGCATCGCCCACCCGAAGCTGCCGGGCACGTGGGCGCACGCCTGACCGGAGGCGCAGGCCGGATCGCGGTAGATCGCGAACGCGACCGAGTTGGCGGCGGGGTCGACGGCGCCGACGCGCTTGACCGTGCCGTACCTGGCCAGCTGGGTCAGCGTCGCGTTGGGGATCACGCTCGGCGGGCCCAGCGCGTAGATGTGGGGATGGTTGTGGGACTGGAGCGCCTGCGCCGTGGCCGCCGGCACCCCCGACGCCCCGACGTACAGGATCGGGTTGCCGCTCTCCGCCGCCCACCCGGCCGCCGGCATCGCGTAGGCGGGGTTGGTGGCCGACGCGATCACGACGTCGGAGCTGGGCGTCCCGGCGATCGCCGTGGCCAGCCGGTCGATCCCGGCGGCCAGCGTGTAGGGGTCGCTCCCCTTGACCGACGCCGTCCGCATGCCGCTGACGCTCGGCACCGAGCCGACGCGGATGACCTGGGCGCCGCTGGCCTGTCCGGCGCCGGCCGGCGCCATCCTCGAGAGCGCCTGCGAGGTCACCGCGGGCAGGGCAGTGGGCCCTGAGAGCAGCAGCGGTGCCTTGACCGGGGGCGCCATCAGCACCGAGGCGGCGATCGCCGCCTGCCAGTCGTTCGTGGGTGCCAGCGTCACCGCGGTCGGATGGGTGCCCGGCACCGCTGATGGGTACACCGCGAGCGCGACGGCGGCCGCGTCCGCGATCGGGTCGGCGCCGTCGACGCGGGTGGTGTTCTTGGTCGCGAGCATCGGGAACCCGAGCCGCGCCAGCGCCTGCGGGTCCTGCGACGGGATGCCGACGGTCGCGGTCGACGTCGTCGTCTTGGACTTGTGCAGAAGGCTCGTGCCGCCGCCGCACCCGGCGAGCGCGAGGGCGATGACCAGGGCCAGGGCAGGGGCGCAGTGCCGCGCGCGGGGTGGCATGCGCGCGGACGTTAGCGGGAGCCTGAGTGCCCGGCGCTGGTGAGTTGCGGGCCGGTGAGTTGGTCGCCCGTCGTCGACCCTGCTGACAGATTTGCCCTCTGAGGTGCAATTTGTCAGCAGCGTCGCCGCCTCTGGTCGCCACGCCGGCCGGAGAACCGATCGGTATATTGCGCCGCGCCTAATCCGCGGGCATCGACCACATCCGCGGAGCGGGGGACCCACTTGATGTCCCCGGGGCTCATCTCGCGGTGAATCCGCGAGAGGCGCATCTCTTTTGGCGCCAGCCCGACAGCTAACCCCGCCGGCCGACGAAAGAGGAATGCTTTGCGGTTGACACGACTTGTACCTGCCGGGCTGGCGCTGCTGGCCCTGAGCGCGACGACGCCGGCCTGGGCCGCCGGCGGCCCCCCGGAGACGACGGGCGGATCGTCGTCAAACACGACGGTGACGACGGCGAACACCGGCGGCGCCGGCATGACCGCGCCCGCCGAGCCGCCCAGCACCGACGCGCACCCGACCGTCCCCGGGGATGTCGCCAAGATCATCCACGGCGTCGCCTACGCGCCCGCCTACGCGCCCCTGGTGGTCAAGCAGGCGATCTGGGCGGGCGACCAGATCCGCCACAAGCCCTACATCTACGGCGGCGGACACGGAACGTGGAAGTCAGCCGGGTATGACTGCTCGGGCTCGGTCTCCTACGTGCTGCACGCCGCCGGGCTGCTGAAGACCTCGATGGACTCCGGCGAGCTCGAGTCCTGGGGTCGCCGCGGCACTGGCCAGTGGATCACGGTCTACACCAACCCGGGCCACGCGTTCGTCGAGATCGCCGGCGTCCGCTTCGACACCTCGGCCGAGGACGACCCTAACCCGCCCCCGGGCTCCGGGCCGCGCTGGCGGCCCCTGATGACCGGCACGCGCGGCTTCCAGGCCCGCCACCCCTCGAGCCTGTAACCCCCGCGGAGGACTCCTTCCGCCTACGCGTCCTCCAGGGCGCGCCGGGCGATGATCTCCTCGCGCTCGGCCAGCCGGTTGGCCCGCCGCAGCTCCGCCTCGCGCATCCGCCGCGCCTCGGCCGGCGTTCCGGGCCCCAGCGGCGGCACCGGCGCCGGGCGCCCATCGGCGGCGAGCGCCACCATCGTGATGTAGGCGGTGTTGGTGTGGCGAGCCTCCCCGGTCAGCGGGTTCTCCGCCTCGACCCGAACGCCGACCTCCATCGACGACCGCCAGGCGGCGTTGACCGTGGCGCGGAAGGTGACCAGCTCGCCGATGTAGATCGGGACCAGGAAGTCCATCCGGTCCATGCCCACCGTCACCACCCGCTGGCGGGAGTGCTTGAGCGCCGCCAGCGCAGCCGCCTCGTCGGCGAGCTTCATGATCGTGCCGCCGTGGATGTTGCCGGCGCTGTTGGCGTCGGTGAGGCCCATCCACTGGGTGATCTGCGCGGCGGACTCCGACGCGGGCTTGGCCTCCATCGCGGTGATCCTAATCGGCCCGCGGCCGCGCCCCCGATCGCGCGGAAGGTTGCGCGCGAACCGTCTACGCTTGGAGATGCCAGCTATTCACTCGCCAAGGAGGATGCGATGCCGGGCCTTTCCGGGCGCATGTCCACCGTCGTCAAAGCCAAGATCTCGAAGCTGCTCGACCGTGCCGAGGACCCGTCGGAGACTCTGGAGTACAGCTACCAGAAGCAGATCGAGCTGCTCCAGAACGTCAAGAAGGGCATCGCCGACGTCGTCACGTCCAAGAAGCGCCTTCAGCTCCAGGAGGAGAAGTACCAGCAGCAGGTCGTCAAGCTCGACACCCAGGCCCGGCAGGCGCTGGCCGCCGGCAACGAGGATCTCGCCCGCACGGCTCTGGAGCGCAAGAACGGATTGCAGACCGAGCTGCAGTCGCTCGACTCCCAGATCGCCCAGCTCGAGCAGCAGCAGGAGCAGATGACCGCCTCCGAGCAGAAGCTGCGCGCCAAGCTCGAGCAGTTTCGCTCCAAGAAGGAGGTCATCAAGGCCCAGTACTCGGCGGCGGAGGCTCAGGTCCGGATCTCCGAGGCGGCGACCGGTGTCGGCGAGGAGATGGCGGACGTCGGCCTGGCCATGCAGCGGGCGCTGGACAAGACCGAGAACATGCGGGCCAGGGCCGACGCGGTCCAGGAGCTCGAGGCCGCCGGCACCTTCGAGGACCTCACGCAACTCGGCTCCGGCGAGGACGACATCGACCGCCAGCTCAAGGCGCTGTCGAGCTCGAGCGACGTCGACGACGAGCTGGCCAAGATGAGGGCCGAGCTGGGAACCGGCAGCGCCGCCAAGGGCGAGCTCGGAGCCGGAGCTCCCGGCGCGGACACGGCCGGGGGTGAGAGCGCCGGCGCAGGCCAGGAGCAGGCCGGATGATCGTCCGGATCTCCAACGAGGGTCAGTACGAGCTCTCCGAGGCCGATGCCGAGGGATTGAACGAGCTCGACAACCGGGCCGTGTCGGCGTGCGAGGCCCGCGACGAGCAGTCGTTCCACGATGTCTTCGCCCAGCTGCTGGACTACGTGCGCACCAAGGGGACGGCGGTCGGCGATGACGATCTGTTCGGCTCGGACATGATCCTGCCGCCGCCCGACGTGTCGCTGGAGGAAGCTCGCACCGAGTTCCAGGGCGAGGGGCTGATCCCGGGCTAGCTGGACCCGCGGCGGGTGTGATTGGTGTCGGCCGGGGGTGAAGGTCGCGTCGAGGCGTCGGGGCGAACGTCGCGTCGAGTGGGGCTCAGGTGACGTGGCAGAGGACGGCGCGGGCGCGTACGCGGTTGCTTTGAGTCAACTGCGACATGGTCTCCGGGTTAATGGCATCATGCCGAAATCCGGGTCATCATCACTCATGATTTCTTTGAAACGTTCGGCGGGGCCGAGCGGGTCACGGCGGAAATCGCGCAGACGTTCCCGGATGCGCCCGTGTACGCGATCCTCGGGCGAGCTTGCGTCGCTGAGCGGATGGGCATCCGGGACCGCATCACCAGCCTGCTGCCCGAACGAGAAGCTCTCCTGCGCCACTATCGCGGGTTGGCGCCGATGTACCCGGCCCTGGTGCGCTCGGCCCGGCTGCCCGAGGCCGACGTCGTGGTCGCCTCGAGCTACGCCTACGCCCACGCGTTCCGCACCGCCAACGACGCCCCGGTCGTCTGCTACTGCCACAGCCCGTTCCGCCACCTGTGGTCCCAGGAGGCCGCGTACGCGGAGAGCCTGCTTGGCGGACGCCTGGGGCGGACATCGTTCAAGGCCTACGCCGCCGTCGCGCGGGCGGTCGATCGGGCGGCCGCGCGCGCCGTCCACACGTTCCTGACGCAGTCGCCGTTCACCGCCGAGCTGATCAGGCGCGCGTACGGGCGGCGCGCCGAGCTGCTCCCGCCGCCGATCGATTGCGGCCGATTTCGCCCGGCGGGCCGGCCCGACGAGTCCTATTTCCTGTTCGTCGGCCGACTGGTCGAGGTGTACAAGCGCCCGTCGGCCGTCGTCGACGCGTTCGCCCGCATGCCGGACCTGCGGCTGCGGATCGTCGGTGATGGCCCGGAGATGGAGTCGCTGCGCCGTCGCGCCACGCCCAACGTGGAGTTCCTCGGGCGCCTGGAGGATGCCGAGCTGGTGCAGCAGATGCAGAACTGTCGCGCCGCGGTATTCCCGAGCATCGATGACTTCGGGCTCGTGCCCCTGGAGGTCAACGCATGCGGCCGTCCGGTGCTGGCCGTCCCGGCCGGCGGCGCGCGCTACACGGTGGTACCCGGGGTCAGCGGGGAGTTTCTCTCGGGCCAGACCCCGGAGGCGGTCGTCCGGGCGGTTCGGGCATTTGACTCCGGCCGCTATGACCCCGGCGCGATCCGGTCCCACGCGTTGCGCTGGGACGGACGCTCGTTTCGCGAGCGGCTGCGCGGCAGGGTCGAGCGGGTCGCGACCGGGACGCTCGTCGCTTGCTGAACCACGATCTGGCGCTGGAGGGACGGCTCCCGGGCGTGTCGGCACCGTCACCCGCCGAGGGGCTCCGGGTCCTCGTGGTCAGTCCGGACTACCCACCGGCGCACGGCGGCATCCAAACGCTGATCGGGACCCTGGCGGAGCGGCTGCCGGTGGGCGCGCTCGAGGTCGTCACCCTCGACGCCGCCGGCGCCGGCGCCTACGACGCGCCGCGGCCGGTGACGGTGCACCGCGTTCGGGTCGGGGCCCGGCACCGCCGGGTCCGGATCGCCTCGCTCAGCGCTCGGGCGCTGCTGACGGCACGGCGGTTCGGGCCCGATGTGGCGCTCCTCGGCCATGTCGCGGCGATGCCCGCGGGGGTCGCGCTGCGCCGGCTGCTGGGCATCCCGGTGGTGTCCTATACCCACGCCGAGGAGTTCCGGCTGTGGCCCCGCCGATGCGCATTCGCCATGCGCACCAGCGACGAGGTGATCGCGGTGAGCCGCCACACCGAGCGGATGGCCCGCGCCGTCGGCGCCGCCCCCGACCGGGTGCACCTGATCCACCATGGCGTCGATCTGCCGGCAGGCACGCGGGTCGCCGACGAGCTCACCGCCGGTCCCCCGACGGTGCTGACGGTCGCGCGGATGCAGGACCTCCACAAGGGTCACGACGTCATGCTGCGGGCGATGCCGCTGGTCCGCAATGCGGTGCCCGACGCACGATGGGTCGTTTTGGGCGACGGGCCGCTGCGTGGCACCTACGAAGCCGACGCCCGCCGGCTCGGCGTCGATGACGCGGTCTCGTTCCTGGGCGCCGTGGGCGACGGGGAGCGCGACGGCTGGTTTCGGCGCGCCGATGTGTTCGCGATGCCGACGCGGCTTCCGGCCGACGGTCTCGGGGGCGAGGGGTTCGGTATCGCATATCTGGAGGCCGCCGCGTATGGCCTGCCGGTCGTCGCCGCCAACGCCGGTGGCGCGCTGGATGCCGTCGATGCCGGGCGAACCGGCCTGCTGGTGGCCCCCGACGATCACCGACAGGTCGCCGGTGCGCTGATCAGCCTGCTCGGTGATCTGGAGTACGCGCGGGCGATGGGCGCGCGCGCCGTGGAGTGGGCGGCCACGTTCCCCTGGCAACGGACCGCCGACCGGGTCGCGGCGGTGCTGCGCGCCGCCGCCGGCGGGGAGGCGAGGCGATGATTCGGGTCCTGTACGTCAACGACACCGCTCGGGTCAGCGGAGCGGAGCACTCGTTGCTCGTCCTGCTGGGGTCACTGTCGGGACGGGTCTCCGCGGTGGTCGCATGCCCCGAGGGAGAGCTGGCCGTGGCGGTGCGCCGGCTCGGAGTGCCGGTGCGGGCCATCCCGGGGACCGATCTCAGCGCGCGATTGCATGCCCGGCACACGGTCCGCGAGGCCGCCCGGGCAGCGCGCACCGCCGCCGCGGTCCGGTCCATCGCCCGTGACGCCGGCGCCGATGTCGTCCACGCGAACACCCCGCGGGCCGGCTTGATCAGCGTGCTCGCCCGCAATGGCTCAGGTGCCGGCCCCGTCGTCCACATCCGGGACTCGACGCCGCCCGGGCGGCTTCCGCGCCTGGCCACTTCCCTGGTCGCGCGGCGGGCGTCGGCGTTCGTGGCGACCTCTCGCTTCCTCGCCGACCAGCTGCCGGCGGGGATCGATACCGCGACGGTCCCCAACGCGGTGGATCCCCTCCGCTTCGATCCCGGTGCGCTGGACCGGGCGACCGCCCGGGCGCGGCTCGGGCTCGATGAGCTCGCCCCGGTGATGGCCGTCGTCGGGCAGATCTCCCCGCACAAGGGCCAGGCCGACGCCATCCGTGCCCTGGCGATCGTGCGCCGGGCTCACCCCGACGCGCGCCTCCTGCTCGTGGGCTCGGTGAAGTTCGCCAGCGCCGCCACCCGCTTCGACAACCGGGCCTACGCCGATTCGCTGCGGGCGCTCTCGCACCGGCTCGGCGCCAGCGGCGCCGTGCACTTCCTCGGCGAGCGATCCGATGTCGCCGAGATCCTCGCCGCCGTCGACGTCGCGCTGGTGCCCTCGTGGTATGAGCCGTTCGGTCGGGTCGCGCTGGAGGCGATGATCATGGGCGTCCCGGTGATCGTGACCGCGGTGGGCGGGACCAGGGAGGTGGTCACGGATGGCGTGGATGGTTTGGTGCTGGCCCCGGAGCGGCCGCAGACGTGGGCGGCCGCCATCGAATCGCTGCTCGACGATCCCGAGCGCCGCCGCGCGATGGGAGCCCGGGGCCGGGCGCGAGCGCTCCGCGATTACTCGCCGGATCGCCACGCCGACGCGATCCTGGGCGTCTACGCCGACGCGCTCGGCGGGCGTCGGCCTCGACATCGGCCTCGAGGTCGGCGCCGGTCCCACGATGCTGTAGCACCGGAAATGGGTATATGACAGTACCCCGCTTCGGCCTGCCCGGGTGACCTGCCGGATGGATGAGCACACCCCCCGATACACGAATCTCCGCGATTACGGACGCCTGCTGCGCAAGCAGTGGCTGCTGGTCGTCCTCCCGGTCGTCATCGCGGTCGCGGCGGCGCTCGGGTTTTCCCTTCACCAGACCGCCACCTACGACGCCCAGGCGCAGGTCCTCATCCAGGGTGAGGATCAACAGCTGACCCTGCTCGGGAGCTCGGTGGTCCCCAGCACCGCCGTCGGCGGGACGACGGCGATCGTCGCGCAGACGATCAGCACGCCGGCCCTGGCCGTCTCGGTGCGCCGCAAGCTCCGGAAGCGGATCCCGATCGCCGAGCTGATGGGCGCGGTATCGCTGTCGGTCGATTCCACCACCGGGCTGCTCGATGTCGACGCGACCGCCGGCACGGCGCGGTTCGCCGCGGCGCTGGCCAATGCGTACGCGGCACGGATCGCCGCCGTCACCACGAGCTCGGTCCGGCGGCAGCTGGCGACCGCCTCCCGGGCCCTCAAGCGCCGCCTCGGCCAGCTCGGCTCGACCGCCGGCGGCGTCGCCGCCGAGCGCGCCAATCTGCTGGACGACATCAGCCGCCTCGAGTTCCTGCAGGCGACCGGCGCGCCGGGTCAGGTGGTCAGAACCGCCACCCCGCCGGCCTCGCCGGCGTCCCCCGAGCCGGCGCGGAACCTCGGGCTCGGACTCATCGCCGGCCTGCTCATCGGGTTGATCGCCGCGTTCATGCGCGAGGCGTTTGATCGGCGGATGCGCGGCTCCACGGAGATCGCGGGCCGGCTCGGCTTGCGGTTGGTCGGGCACGTCCGCGGCAAGAGCCTGGGGAAGGCGATCCATCCCGACATGGGGTCAGACCGCGATCTGGCCGGGGACGTCGAGACCTTCCGGATCCTGCGCACCAACGTCGAGCTGCTCCTGGGCGAAGAGCCGCGCCGCGCGGTGCTCGTGACAAGCGCCCTCCCCGAAGAGGGCAAGTCGACGGTCGCGTCGTCGCTGGCGCTCGCGTCGGCGGCGGCCGGGCGCAGGACCCTGCTGCTGGAGGCCGACCTCCGCCGCCCGTCGCTGGCCCGGCGGCTGGACATTCCGCCGTCGCCCGGCCTCAGCGACTATCTGCTCGGGCTGGCCGAGGCGTCCGCGGTCCTCAGACCGGTTCACGTGCGCGGCGCCACGGCGGCGCCCGCACACGCCGCGGCGGGCAACGGCAACGGCGACGGCGACGGCGACGGCGACGCCGGCGGTGACCGCCTGGCCGCGATCGCATCGACCAACCTCTCCTGCCTTCCGGCCGGACGGCTGCACGGCGGCTCGGCGGAGCTGCTGGCATCGACCCGGATGCGAGAGCTGCTCGAGGATGTCACGTCCGTCTATGACGTCGTCATCCTCGACACGGCGCCACTGCTGCCGGTGGCTGACACGCTCGCGCTGCTGGCCCACGCCAGCGCGGTGATCCTCTGCGTCCGGTCGGGACAGACGACGCACGAGCAGACGCAAGCCGCTCGCGAGGCTCTGGCCGGCGTCGCGCCGGAGATCACCGGTGTCGTCGTCACCGATGTCCGCGCCCGCGATGAGACCGCCGGGCGCGGGCTCTATCCGTATCGCTACAGCGCCGAGCGATCGGCCGGCTGAGGGGCCGCGATCGCGTTCCCGGTGGCGGCCAGCGCGAACGCCGCCGCCAGGATGATGCCGTTGCGCGGGAAGTACAGGACGTCGTCGAACAGGTTCGCAACGGCGAAAGCGGCCAGCATGCTGAAGCCCAGCATCGCCCGGCGCCGCAGGGCTTGGCGCATCGTCAAAACGAACACCGAGATGAGCGCCAGCCCGCCCCCGATGCCGAGCTCGACCGTCTCGTCGAGCCAGACGTTGTGGGCGTAGTAGACGGGGTTGGCCGGATCGGGATTGAGCGTTCCATACAGCCCGGGGCCGACTCCGATCAGCCAGTGCCCGGGGATGAGATGGATGGCCTGAGACAGCAGCCCGAGGCGCGTGGCGCTCGACACCGTCGTCGTGTCGCTGGCGGTCAGCAGGTAGTCGCCGAACGTCGAGTGCCCTCCCGGGATGGGGATGACGGCCAAGAACAGGAACAGCAGCGCGACGACGGCCACCGGGCGCAACGGGTTCCGCCGCAACCCGAGAGCGCTGACCCCGGCGAGCGCCCCGACCCAGCTCTGGCGCGACAGCGTCATCAGCAGCCCGGCGGCGATCAGGATCATCGCCGCCATGAGTGCGGATCGCGCCGCCGGCGAGATCGTCTGCGGCCTGGTGCGCCACAGCCAGACCGAGGCGACGAAGCCGAGCATGGTGTACTGCCCCGCGCTCGGCGCGGACATGAACGGGAAGATCCCGCGCACGACGTTGAGCGTCCCGACCACCCAGTTGCGCGACTCCTGGGCGATGGACGCCGCCCGCTGACCGGCGAACAGCGGGAACTCGCCCGTGAGCCACGTGACCACGGCGTGCTGGCCCGCCGCGAACTGGATCACGACCTGGATGATGAGCGCCACCGATGCCAGTCCGGCCCCGGCGACGATCGCGACTGCGAGGGCGCGGGGACTGAGATTGCCGGCCGAGATGCTCGCCGCCAGCGCCCAGGCGAACAGCGCGAACAGGGCCAGGTAGATGAGGCGCGATCCGGCGGTCGAGATCGAGCTGCCGTGGACCGCCGCCACCCCGGCGAACAGAAGCAGGACGCCGAACGCCGCCACCGGCAGACGGCTCCGCAGCCGCGGCCATGACCCACGCTGGCTGAGCAGCAACGCGATCGACACCAGCCCCACCAACGGCACGGCGGCGAACAGCGACAGCCCGCCGGTCGACGCCGGATAGACGAGGAACGGAAGCACGGCGAGAACCGCCAGGGCGGCGTGCTCGGGCCGGGCGAGCATCCAGACGACGAACGCCGTCGCCGCGGCGCCGACGGCGACGAGCGTGCCGTCTCCGGCCGCCGCCTCGCGGCCGGCGAGGACGGCCAGCGCGCCGCTCGCGGCGAGGATGCCGAACATCAACCGATCGCCGCTGCGCCGGGACATCCCGGCGCCGGCGCGTTCGATCGTCCGCCGCCCGATCATGCCCGCGCCCCGGCGCTGACGGCGGCCGTCTGGCGCGCCGCCCGGTCAGACATCGCGTCGATCGCCTCGGCGAGACGGTCCCACGGCGCGGGATCGCTCTGCAGCGCCTGCGCGCGCCGCCGGGCCGCGTTCGCCGCGGCCGGGTCCGGGCCGGTTCCGTCCGCCAGCCGCCGGGCGGCGGCGACCCAGTCCTTCGAGCTGCCCGCGACGATGCCGGTCTGGAACGGGATCCCGCGAAACGCCTGCGGGGATCCGATCACCGGTAGACCGGCGAGCGCGTAGAACAGCGCGCGCAGGCTCGTCCCGGCGACGCCCTCGAACGGCATCACCACCGCCTGGCAGCTGGCCAGCAGGGTGGTCAGATCGCCGACGAACCCGAGCGTGGCGACGCCGGGATGGCGGTCCAGCCGCGCCCGGCCGGCGTCGTCGCACGCCCCGGCCACGGTCAGGCGCAGACCCGGCGCCGCAGCGCGCATGGCCGGCCAGTGGGCTGACAGGAACCGTTCCAGGGAACGGAGATTGGTCGGGAAGGTGAGCCGGCCGACGTACGCCAGCTCACCGCTCCGCGGCTCGCGCCGGGCGGCGGCGATCGCGGCGGCCGCGCGCTCCTGGGACCGGGGCAGCACCGAGCGGATGAGGAGCGTCCGCACCGCCGGGGCGGCGGCGCGCGCCCAGCCGTGCTCGTCGTCGGAGACGAGCAGGCTCAGGTCCGAGGTCCGCACGAGCTCGCGCTCGAGCCGTCGCATCAGCTGCACCTGCCGGCGATCGTAGGCGCGCCGGAGCACGCCCGCGCCTGGCCGGCGGCCGTCAGCGAGGTGGCGGAACTCGAGGTTGTGGAAATCGACGATCCGCGGAACCGTCGTCGCCTCCGCGATCGCCGGCACCAGATAGGAGTGCGCGATGATCATCGCGTCGAGATCCGCGGTGCGGCGACGCGTCGGCCGCTGGTAGAGCCCGGTCAGGCTGGGCTCGCCTCGGGCCAGCGAACGCAGCTTGCTCGCCCGGCCCGAGTCGCGTCGCGCCACGGTCTGCCATTCGACCGCGATCCCGCGCTCCTCGAGCCGCTCGGCGATCGCGGTGGAGCGCTGCGATCCTCCCTGGCTGCGCCCACGCTCGAACGGCGCCATGACCAGGACACGCATGGGCTCACGCTACCCGTGCCAGGCGCCTTCCACTCCGGTTTGTGGAGTGTGCGCGGTGCCGCGCCGCCTCGTAGGCGTCGAGCATCTGAGCCGCGATCAGCGCCGGTGCGCACTCGGCCAGGACGCGCTCGCGCCCCGCCGCCGCCTGGCGCCGGGCCTCGGCCGGATCTCCGAGCAGGTCGACGATCGCCGCCGCCCAGGCGCCGACATCGTGCAGCGGGACGAGCCGGGCCGCTCCGTCGTCCCCGAACAGGGAGCGAAACGGCGGGATCGGCGACGCGATCACCGCTCGTCCGGCCGCCGCCGCCTCGGCCGGCCCGTAGCCGAACGTCTCGTGCCGCGCGGGAAACGCGCACACCCAGGAGCGCCGAACCTCGGACATCGCCTCGGGGTGTGACCGGTGGCCGAGGAACTCGACGGCGTGGGCGACCTCGAGGCGCCGTGCCTCGGACGCGAGCATCTCCTGGTAGGAGCCCGGCGCCAAACCGGTGTCGGCGCCGACGAACGTGAACCGGGCGGTGGGGATCTCGTCGAGCACGGCCCGCGCGGCGGCGACGAGCGTCTCGGGGCCCTTGCGTCGCTCGAGCCTGCCGATGAACGTCACGCGGGGTGTCGGCGGCAGCTCGCCGGCCGGCTCGGGCACCGTGACCGGCAGGCCGATCGGTCGCGCGACGAGGTCACGGCCGCCAGGGGCGGCGGCGACGTCGGCGAGGTTGGACCGCGTGCTCACGACCATGTCGGCGGTGCGGACCGCCCGGCGCTCGAGCGCAATCGAGAGACGCGCGTCGGGCCCGGCCCGCCCCGAGTACGCGAACAGCTGTGCCGCCGCGGAGTGCAGGCGGACGATGACGGGCGCGGTGCGCCGAGCCGCGACGACGAGCCCCTCGGCTCGCCACTCCGGCGCTTCCAGCACGTCGGGCCCGAAGTCGAGCCGGCGGACCTCGCGATCCACCGCGGCGGCCAGCGAGAGCCGTTCCCACGCCTGGGGCAGCCGCGTGGCGCGGCCGATCCCGGGCGGCCGCCGCAGCGGACGGCGGTGCACGATCACCCCATCGGTCTGGGTGTCACTCGGCGCCTGGCCGCGGACCACTGACAGGACCCGGACCTCGGCCCCGGCCTGCGACAGTGCGGGAGCGAGCGTCGCCACGTACGTGCCGATCCCGCCCCAGCCCGTGTCGGGGGGCATCTCCTGGGAGGTCAGCAGCACGCGCATCGCCAGCTATCTACCCCGCGATGGACACAAAGATCTACATTTCAGGGTGATGAGCCACCCGCGGCCCGCCGAGACCCCCGTCGTCAGCGTGATCGTGCCCGCACGCGACGCCGGACCGACCCTCGGGCGCACGCTGGCGGCCATCTCGCGGCAGGATCTGCCCACAGGCTTCGAGGTGCTGCTCGTCGACGACGGGTCCACTGACGAGACGCTGGCGATCGCGCGCACATGGGAGCCGGCGGTGAGGATCATCCGCAGCGAGTCCAGTCGCGGGCCGGGCGCGGCGCGCAATCTGGGCGCGGCCCAGGCCCGGGGATCGATCCTCGCGTTCACCGACTCCGATTGCTTCCCGGCGCCGGGCTGGCTGAGCGCCGGGGTGAGGGCGATCGAGGCCGGGGCCGACCTCGTCCAGGGCGCGGTTCGCCCCGACCCGGCGGTGGCGCGGACACCGTTCGATCGCACCGTCGTCGTCGCGGGCGATGCCGGCCTGTACCCGACGGCCAACGTGTTCGTCCGCCGCGAGCTGTTCGACTCGCTCGGCGGATTCTGCGACTGGCTGCTCGAACACGAACAGCGAACCGGCAAGCGCCGGTTCACCCCCGCGGATCGCCGACGGCTCCGGGCCACGCGCACTCCGATCGGCGAGGACACGCTGTTCGCGTGGAGCGGACGGCGCCGCGGCGCCCGCACCGCGTTCGCGCCGGACGCGATCGTCGACCATGCGGTCGTCGCGGGCACGCTGCGCGACGAGATCCTCGACCGCTGGCATTGGGCCCGTGACATGCCGGGCGTGGCGGCGCTCGTCCCCGAGTTGCGCGAGGCGTGCTTCTACCGCCGCTGGTTCTTCAGCCGCAAGACCGCCCGCTTCGACTTCGCGGTCGCCTGCCTCGCGCTCTCGATCGTCACCCGCCGGGTCACGCCGCTGGCCGGGACGTGGCCATATCTTGACTGGATCGCGACCGAGGCCCGGCGCATGGGCGGCGCCGACGGGGCCCGTCACGCGCTCGGGTCGATCGCCTCCGACGGCGCGACGCTGGCCGCGCTGCTGACGGGAAGCGTCACCTGGCGGTGCCCGCTGCTGTGAGCGCGCCATGGTGACCGGTCCGGTCCGCATCCTGTCGGTGGGGAACATGTACCCACCTCACCATCAGGGGGGCTACGAGCTCGTGTGGCAATCGGCCAACCGATGGGCGCGGGCGCAGGGCCACGTGGTCCGCGTCGTGACCTCCACGCACCGGGATCTGACCGTGGCGGACGCCGACGAGCCGGATGTCCACCGCACGCTCCGCTGGTACTGGGATTGGGATCGCTATGCGTTTGAACGCCTTCCGATCGCGGCGCGGATCCGGATCGAGCGCACCAACGCGGCGCAGCTGCGCCGCCATCTGCGGGCCTTCCGGCCCGACGTGGTGGCCTGGTGGTCGATGGGCCACATGTCACTGGGGCTGATCGAACAGGTCAGGCGCGCCGGGATCCCGGCGATCCTCTCGATCCACAACGACTGGCTGGTCTACGGCCCCAAGGCCGATCAGTGGACCGGCCTCTGGCTGGATCGCAGTCCCGTGCTGGCCGCAGCCGCCGACCGCGCGCTGGGCCTGCCCACCGTGTTTCGCCCGGCGGCCGCGGGCCGGCTGGTCTTCAACTCCCGGTATTCGCTGCGCGCCGCCGCGGCGGCCGGAATCGCGAGCCCGGACTCGGAGATCATCCACCCCGGGATCGCCCGCGAGTTCACGGACCCGGCGCCGGCTGCGCCGTGGCGATGGCGGTTGCTCTACGCCGGGCGCATCGACCGGGGCAAGGGCGTCGACACCGCCGTGGCCGCCCTCGAGCAGCTCCCCGAGGCCCGGCTCGCCATCCACGGCAAGGGGGACGCCGCCTACACCGACGAGCTGCGCTCGCTCGCGCGGGACCTCGGCGCCGCCGATCGGGTGGCCTTTGGCGAGTTCGCCGACCCCGGCGGCCTGCGGCGGGCCTATGCCGAGGCCGATGCGGTCCTGTTCCCCGTGCGCTGGCAGGAGCCGTGGGGGCTGGTGCCGCTCGAGGCGATGGGGATGGGCCGGCCGGTCGTGGCCACCGCGGGCGGGGGGACGACCGAGTTCATCGCCCACGAGCACAACGCGCTGGTGGTCGCGCCCGACGATCCAGCCGGTCTGGCCGCCGCGGTCGGCCGCCTGGCGGCTGATCCCGGGCTGCGCGCGTCGCTGGTGCGCGGAGGGCTTGACACCGCCAGGCGCCACACGGCCGCGGAGTTCGATCGGCGCACCGTGGAGGCGATCGTCGGCGCGGCGGGATTGCCGCGCGGCCGCGCGGGGCAGACCGCAATCGCGTGATCGTTCCCAAGCATCCCGACGTCCGGTCCCGGAAATGGGGCTGGTACGCCAACATCCTCGCCGCCTCCCCGCTGGTGCACGAGCGCGACCGGGCGCGCATCTATCGCTGGCTTGGCCTGCAGCTGCACAGCGATTGCGTCAAGCCCGGCTGCTTCTTTCAGAGCTCGCGGTTCACACTCGGCGCGGGCTCGTCGGTCAACTACGGGTGCTTCGTGGAGAACGTGGCGCCGGTCGAGATCGGTGAGAACACGGCGGTGGGGTTCCAGGTGCGCATCATCACCTCCAGCCACGAGCCGGGCGAGCTCGAACAGGCGTGGGGCGAGTGGACGCCGACGCCGGTGCGGATCGGCAGCGGATGCTGGATCGGAGCCGGGGCGACGATCCTCCCCGGCGTCACGATCGGCGACGGCTGCCTGGTGGCTGCTGGTGCGGTCGTCACGCGCGATTGTGCGCCCCACGGGATGTACGCCGGAGTGCCGGCGCAACGGATCAGGGACGTGGGGGCGTCGTCAACGGCCGGGGTCTCCTGACCCCGAGCGAGCTCCACGCCGCCTGATCCACAGGCCGGACGCCCCCTCCAGCTCGTAGCCGGCGTAACCGGGAAATGCGGTGTGGAGGAGATCCTGGTGATGCTCGATCATCCATCGGGCGCCGAGGGTGACCTCGAACACGTCGTTGAACAGCAGAAAGCTGTGGACGAGGTACTGCTCACTCCATCCCCAACCGTCTGACACCCACGGCTCGGGATACTCGCGGGGTAGGAAGATGTCGTGTACGTGGACGACCACGCCGTCGGCGAGCCGCGGCAGGATCTCATGGAAGATCCACGGCACGTCACCGCCCGTCTTGACCGTATGAGACGTGTCGATGAACAGCACGTCGCCGTCGCCCAGCGCGGCGTAGAGGTCGAGGTCGACGTCCTGAACCTTCTGCTCCACCAGCAGGCCGATGCCTTCCACGCCCGCCAGGAAATCCCGCGGGAACGGCTCGATGCACGTGAAGTCCAAGGTCCCGTCGAGGCACTCGCGGTTGACACGAGCGGTGACGAGCGAGGAGAACCCCGAGCCCACCTCGATCATCCGGCGCGGGCGCAGGTGCCTGAGCATCGCCTCCAGGATCCAGGCGTCAAGCGGCGGGTACTGGCCGTTGGCGGCAAAGTACGTCGACGGATCTCCGGTGGCCACAGGGGCCAGATCGAGCCGCTCCTGCTGGGCGAACACGTCACGGCACAGCGCCACCTGCGCTGCGTCGCGCCACGCCAGCCCCGGGGTGTCACGCGGCTGGGCGGGCCACAGCTGCGCGTGCCGAGCCTCATCGCGCAGCTCGCGCAGATCAGTCACCGGTGAGTGATAGTGGCCCTGCGGGAAGCGATGGGCGAGGATCGGCCGCGATGCGGGGCCTCCGCGACGCGGGAACCTCACGAGAACTCCGGGCGCGTGGCCGAGCGGTGTCTCAGGTAGCCCAGCACCTCGCGCAGGAGAGCGCGCTCGCACGCGACCGAGGCGACGATGACGATCACCACATAGCCGGCGAGCTCGGCGAGCGCGGCTCCGGTCGTCTGCGGGC
This sequence comes from Solirubrobacteraceae bacterium, assembly GCA_036267215.1. Taxonomy (GTDB): domain Bacteria; phylum Actinomycetota; class Thermoleophilia; order Solirubrobacterales; family Solirubrobacteraceae; genus Palsa-465. The sequence goes on from DATAWL010000062.1 coordinate 40,595, forward strand.
GTCCCTGGATCGCGCGCGCGACCACGACCGCCGCAACCGCCGGCGCACAGGGCAGCATCGCGCGGGCCGAATGGCGGATCATGCTGAAGCCGGGGAACAACCGTTTGAGGTAGTAGGTACGGGTCGACAGCGTCGTGATCCCGATCACCAGCCAGCCGAGCGCGAACCCCTGCATCCCGTCGAGGACCATCAACGGGATGGCGACGGCGAGGAAGGCGATCACGTTCACCGCTCCGATGACGGCGATCGGTCGCGTCTGATCAAGCGCGCGCAGGAAGGCCGTCCAGTTGAAGCCGAGCTGGTCGAAACCGGCGACGAGACCAAATGCGGCGATCACGTCGGTGGCGAAGCTCCACTTTGCTCCGATCACGAAGTGCACCAGCTGGGGCGCGAAGAGCGCGACGCCGACCCCGAACGGCAGGCCCCACAGCAAGGCCAGGCGATTGGACTTCACGAACGCCTCCTCCAGCAGTTCCATCCGGTCGCGGACTGCGCACACGGCCGGATACAGGGCCTGCGTGATGATGCCGTCGACGCCGTCGGTGAAGCCCGACACGGACGACGCGACGCCGATGCCCCCGGCGCCCGCCAGCCCGACCAGGCGCGTGGCCGCGAGCACCGCCCCCTGGGCGATGAACATTCCGCTGCCGTTGGCGAACACCAGCGGCCACGAGAAGCGCGCGTAGGCGCGCACCGCGCTCCGTTCCAGTCGCCAGCGGGGGCGATAGGGCGAGAGCTTGAGCGCGACCAGCCCACCGGTCCAGGCGCCGACCGTGGCCCCCGCGACGAGGCTCCACACACCCGCGCCCGCGATGGCGAGCGCGATGGTGACCACGAACGTCACGCATGGGTCGACGGACAGCAGCACCCGCTGCCGAGCGAAGTCCATTTCGCGGTAGTGAATCCACACGGGCGCCTGAAGGCTGTTGCCCACGATCGCCAGGCTCAGCACGAGCCCCAGTCCGATCACGCGCGTGTTGCCGTAGGCGATCGCCAGCAGCGGCACGGCGACCACCGCGAGCCCGACGCAGGCCAGCGCGAGCGTCAGGTCGAAGGTGAACGCGCGCTGGAACTCGCGCTCCTGATCATGCTCACGCTGCTGGATGAACTTGTCACCGATGCCCGCGTTCTTGAGGAACAGAACCGTCAGCACGATCATCAGCACCGCACTCCAGAGGCCGTACTCGGCCGGCAGCAGCAGCTTGGCCACCACCAGCCGCTGGACGAGCGCCAGGCCGGCGAGTGCCACCTGAAAGCCGCCGTTGATGATGGTGCCTCGCGCTGTCCGGTGGCGCAGGTCCTCGCCGGGCGGAGCGAGCCGCCGGCGATGGGCGACCGGCCCCACCGGGGGGCTGTCAACGCGGCTGGCTGTCATCGCACTTCGCGGATAGACGTCCCCTGCAGTACTCCAGCCAGATCCGGCCGCCGGTGAGCCCGCGTCCCGCCAGCAGGCCCTTGCCCGCGATCGGAAGGCTGCGACCGGCTCGCACGTACTCGCGCATCGCAACCACGCGGCGCTCGAGCGCAACGTCGAGCAGAGCGTCGCTCAGCCCCTGGGCGTGAGCGCGCCGCTGGAAGAAGTCGCGACTCAGACGTGTGGCCGGAACGCAGTGACCGACCGACGCACGCGGCTCGTAGCGGATCGTTCCGCCGGCGCGCTGCAGACGCCGAAAGAACTCCGTGTCTCCGTTTGAGATCAGCGAGCTGCCGACGCGGTCCAGCCCCGCCGCGAAGCCGCCCAGGCGATCGAACGTGGAGCGCCGCACCGCGCAGTTGGCGCCGACGGGCACGGGCTCGGCGGTGATCCAGTCGGGCTGGTCGCCGAGCTCGTACTCGGCGAGGTAGCGGCGCAGTCGGGGGGTCATCCAGCGCGGGGGCGCGTCCTCCATGAGCAGGTTGATCCGTCCGCCCAGGGCATCGCAGCCGGTGTCGTGGAACGCGGCGGTCACCGCCCGGGCCCATCCGGGATCGACGAGCGTGTCATCGTCGAGGAACGCCAGCACCTCCCCGTGTGAGGCCGCCGCGCCGGTGTTGCGGGCGGCATTGAGGCCGGCGGGCTCCTGCCACACGAAGCGCGGCCGCGGACCGTCCACAGCTGCGGCGAGCCGGCGCTGCACCGGCTCGGAGGAGCCGTCATCGACCACGATCACCTCCAGGCCGCCGGCGGACGCATCCTGAGCCCATAGCGTCTGCAGGCAGGCGGCCAGCCGCTCGGGACGGTCGCGCGTCGGGATGATGATCGACAGCTGCACCTCGGACACGATCGCTCCGAGCCCTCAGGTCTCGGCCGGGATCGCGATTCGCCGGTCAGCCGCTCGGTCGCCCAGGCGGCTGAGTCGCTGGGCCGGCCGCTCGACCCATCGGAAGCTCGCGGCACCCAATGCCAGCGTCCCGCCGATGCCGAATACCAGCCATTGCGCCGTGACCCCGGCGGGCCCCGGACCGAGTCCGAGGCGCTTGAGCTCCAGCAGCCAGCTCGATTGCCACAGATACACGCCGTAGGAGACCGCTCCCAGCCACAGCATCCAGCGATGACCCAGGAATCGCCGTACCAGGCCCCGCCGCGGATTCCCCAGGACCGCGGGGAGCATGACCGCGACCGCCACGACCGCCAAGAGCCAATGCTCGTCGAGGATCTGGGTTTTGGTCCAGCGACTGTAGTCCGGCTGTTGCGCCAGCCCGCACTGGGTGCTCAGGTACCAGAAGGCGACCGCTGCGACCAGCCAGCAGCCTGCCGGAAACCGATCGATCAGACGGACCGGGTGGGGGAGGGCGGGCTTGGACTGGACCCACACCTGTACGACCGCGAGCGCCATCCCGAGCGAGAACAGGTCAAACCACCCGGGCAGGAAGTTGCCCGCGGCGAGGTGGTTGACGTGGCGTCCACCACCTCCGTAGATCGCCAGGCGGTAGGCGATGCCGATCGCGAACAGCACCGCCAAGCCGCTCAGCTCGGCGCGCAGCCACGACCCAGGGCGCCGCGCCAAGCGCCCGATCAGGATCGAGTAGAACGGGAGGAAGATGTAGAAGGTGACCTCGACGCACACCGTCCACGCCGGGAAGATGCCCATCCCCGCCTGGCTGCCACGGTAGATCTGAGCGAAACCGAACGTCCATGGGATGTTGCGCAGATAGAGCATCCCCGGGATCGCGACGCCTGAGATCGCCAGCGCGACCCAGTAGGCGGGGACGATCCGCAGCGCTCGGCGCCATGCATAGGCGCCCGTCCGGGGCTCGGGCTCGCCGCGCAGGTGGCTCACCGCGAACGGTCGGAACAGAACGAAGCCCGAGATCACGAAGAAGATCCACACCCCGACGTTGAGCCGTTGGAGGTAGGAGCTCCCGAAGGCGTGCGGACCGAGCTTGTCGGCAGCACCGGCGACATGCAGCACCAGCACGCTGCAGGCCGCGATCGCGCGCATCGCGTCGACCAGCTGGAACCGGTGGCTCCTGGCGGCTGGGTCGCTGGCCGGGCCGGGAGTCATCGGGCGGGATGCTACCCGCGTACGCCAACTTTTAGAGCAATGGCGAACGCCCTACGGTTCCCGGTGTTTGGAGCCGAGAGCAGGTGGCTCCGGCGGGCTCTCGGCTGTGCCAGAATCCAGCGTCCGATGACGGCGTTTAGACCCACAGCCCGGCGGTTCGCGCGGGCGCGGCGCGCTCGCAGCCGACCCGAGGGCGACGGAGAGGTCGCGGCTCAATTGGCTCATCTGTCGGCCGAGGACCGCGTGATCGTCGAGGCCGCGCTGCCCCACACCATGACCGGCGTGCCGCGCCTCCAGGCGCTGATCGATGCCGTCCGGTACATCGAGCGACGCGGCGTCGCGGGGGGCTTTGCCGAATGCGGCGTCTGGCGCGGCGGGTCGGTGCTCGCGATGATCGCGACCCTCCGATCGCTGGGCGCCGCGCCGCGCGACATCTGGCTCTACGACACGTTCGAGGGCATGACCGAGCCCACCGCCGAGGACGTGTCCGAGTTCGACCCCCCGGCGCTGAAGACGTGGCGGACCGCCGTGTCCCGCGGGGAGCGGCCGTGGGCGGAGCTGTTTGACGCGCAGGTGTTCAACGAAGGGATCGTCAGGGCCACCCTCGCCCAGACGGGCTATCCCCAGGAGCGGCTGCACTTCGTGCGCGGGCCGGTGGAGGAGACGCTGCCCGATCAGGTGCCGGCGACCTCGCTGGCGTTGCTGAGGCTCGACACCGACTGGTATGAGTCGACTCGTCACGAGCTGACGCATCTCTATCCGCGGTTGGAAGCCGGCGGGGTGCTGATCGTCGACGACTACGGGCACTTCGAAGGGGCGCGGCGGGCCGTCGACGAGTACTTCGACACTCGCGATCCGCTGCTGCTGAACCGGATCGACTACACCGGGCGGATCGCCGTCAAGGCCTGACGGTGGAGGCGGAGGCGCGGGCGTCGGCCGCCGGCGACGCGAGCAGCCGGCGACGCAGCAGGCGGGCCGCGGTGCCCGGCGTGAGGCCCTCGCGCCGATAGCGGGCCCACGGCGTGTGGCCGCGATGCGCCTCGTAGATCGGGCGCGCCGGATGGTCGCACAGCACGTGCCACGGCTTGTTCTCAGCGGGCCCTTCGAAATGGATGATCGCCGGCCGGGCGATCGCCTCGGCGATCTGGGCCCGGCCGAGCAGGTCGGCAGCCCAGGGGAAGCGGCGGATGCTGTTCATCAGATTCCAGCGGGGATCAAGCGCGATCCGCCGCTCGCCCAGGACCAGGTTGAGCACGTCCTGATCGGGCCACAGCAGCCGGTCGAGATCGCGCCGCGCGCGTTCGCGCAGGGCCGCGGTGCAGCCGTCACGGCGCATCAGCTTGAGGTTGAGCAGCAGTACGCCGGAGTTGAAATAGCGCTCCGGGCCCGCCAGTCCCAGCTCGGCGGCGTGTCCCAGCCGATGGCGCTCGGGCACGTTGGTGACGGCGGCGAGATAGTGAGCGTCGAGGGGCAACCCCCACAGGTCCGTCAACGCATCGAGCACGAGGACGTCAGCGTCGAGGTACAGGACGCGGTCGACGTCGGGCAGCAGGTCCGGCAGCAGGATGCGGTACCACATCGTCTCCGGGATCCGCCCCCAGGGCGGGAGACCGGCGACGGCCCCCGGGTCGACGGCGTGCGCGACGATCGTGAGCTCGCCGCCGGACATCCCGCCCAGGCGCGCGACCGACTTGGCCGACAGCTCGGGCCCGTGCAGGAGATGGACGGTGATCGCGACGCCCGGGTTGCTGGCGGTCAGGGAGCGGACGGCGGTGGCGCAATGCGGGACATAGCGCTCATCCGCCGCGCAGGCGACGTGCATGGCGCTCATCGCCGGCGGAAGAGGTGGAACTCGTCGTGGACGCGGACGAGCTCGGCCACGGCCGGGTCGGCGATGACGGGCTCGATTCGCACCGGCGCATACCCCGCCTGGTCGATCACGGGCCGGAAGTCGCGATGGGTTCCGTCGGCCTCGAGTGACCGCAGCCCGCCCGGCTCGTTGGGGACGATCAGGAGGTGGGGGATCTCGAGGCGGGCGATCAATTCGATCCACCAGCGGACCGCGTCGTAGGTGCACTCGGGGAAGCTGTGGACGTTGACCGCGAGATCGAACCCGCCCGGGCGCAGCTCGCGATCGCACTCGTCGAGGGCCACCGCGCGTGCCGGGGGCCGGCAGCCGCGATGGCGCAGGTAGTAGTCGCACAGGAACGTCGAGTCGGGGATCGCGTCGACGCAGCAGTAGTCGTCCAGGTTGGGATAGGCGCTGCTCACACGATGGGCCAGGCGGCCGTAGCCGGCCCCGACATCGAGCACCGAGAACCGCGCCCGCTCTCGCAACGCGAGCTCGCGCTCGAGGAACAGGATCTCGTTGACGGACTCGATGAGATCCCGGCTGTAGCGGGGATGGCCGGAGTAGGTGAACGTCCAGCACCCGAACGCGCCGTCCTCCTCGAGGCGATCGAGCAGGCCGTCATCGTCGCGGCTGCGGACGTACTGCGCGTACACGAAATACTTCAGCCGGGTCGCCCGCGGCAGCTCTCGGTAGTGCCAGGTGATGAGCGAGTCACCGCGGAAGTAGCGGTGATCGAGGAAGCCGTCGACCGCCTCGGGGTTCCAGCGCGACGCCGCCAGCGGCGGCAGATCGAGCGCCGCATAGCGGCGCCGCAGGTCGGTCAGCGCCGGGTTGGCGGGGTGCAGCGCGCCCGCTGTGTCCGGGAGCGGCACACCCCGGTCATAGGGCGAGGTCAGGTATCGCTCGTCGGCGTCGGTGATCACCAGCTCGGGGTGGGCCGGCCGCGGATGGCGGTCGACGATCGCCAGCCGGTGGCTCCGGATCCGGTGGGCCTGTGACCGAACCCAGCTCATCGGTCCCGATGTACCGAGGCCGCGGGGATCGCGGGCTCAAGCGAGCGGAAGGCGAGCTGGAGGCGCTCGTCGGCGTCGGCGTGCAGGCACCAGGTGTCGAAGCCCTCCTCCTTGATGTCGTACCCGCGATCGGCGAACGCCTCCCGCAGCTGCACACGGTCATCGTCGGCGAGGTGGTAGTGCTCGTAGACGACCAGCAGCGGCCGGTGGCGGTCCCAATCGATGCTGCCCAGGATCTCGCGGTCGTAGCCCTCGGTGTCGACGATCAGCAGATCGATGCGGCCGACGCCATGCTTGGCCAGCAGCGAGTCGAACGTCAGGCACGGCACCGCGACGCGGGTCAGCCGGTCCGCGACGTCGGGCAGCAGCGCAGCGTGGCCGAGCACCGCCTCCTGGGAGAAGGATCCGATGCCGTCATACCAGCGGGGCAGGCCTGCGGCCTCGCGATCCTCGGCCTCCCGCAGGTGGTAGAAGGGCAGTTCACCGTCGCGGTCGGCGATCGCCGCGTTCTCGAGGGCGATGCGCGGACGTCCGCCGTAGTTCGCCGCCAGCCGCTCGAACACGTAGGGCACCGGCTCGACCATGATCCCCCGCCATTGGGTGGAGTCGAGGATCGGGCGCAGGTGATCGTGCTGGTCGCCGTCGTTGGCGCCGATCTCGACGAAGAACGCCGCGGGATAGGCATCCGCAAACCGGCGCAGGATCTTGGGGCCGGCCAGGCGCCGCTGCACCCGGCGCGCCGCCCAGTGACGACGGGCCACCCGGACGCCGCGCACGACGCGGCGAGCGCCGCGAGGCCAGGGCAGGGCGCGGATCGCAGAGGGTGAGCGCGCTGTGCTCACGCCGGTGCATCCTCCGCGGGCTTCTCGGCGACGATCACGTACACCAATGCGTTGGCATCGTCGCCGCCGGCGGGAATCAGCCGATCGACGAGCGCGATCAGCGTCTGGAACAGGCCGGCCACCGGACGGCGCAGCCACCGGGGGAGGCGGAAGTAGATCGAGTCCTGAACGAACTGCAGGCCGACCGCGCCGAGGCCCATGATCCCCTCGCCGTGGACGATCTCAAAGCCGGCGGACTCGATCAGGCGATCGAGCCCGGCGCGCGTCCAGCGCCAATAATCCACCGGATCGGGGTGGTAGACCATCAGCCCGTGCGTTGACAGGAGCATCCGGCCGCCTGGCCGCAGGATGCGCCGGCACTCAGCGAGGTAGCCCGGCGGGTCCGAGGCGTGCTCGAGGACCTGGGTGGAGAGCACGGCATCGAAGGCGTCGTCCGGGACCGGGACCGTCCCGTCGGGGCCGATCGTCATGTCCGCGGCCGGGTTGCCCGGCAGGTCGGCGCCGACGAACTCGACGGTCTCGGCGAAGAAGCGGCGGTACGGCTGCTCCGCGCAGCCAAAGTCGAGGACGCTCCCGCGGGGCGGCACCGCGAGCACGGGGGCGAGCGCCTCGAGCCGGCGCGGCAGGACCCGGATGATGTAGGCCAGGCGATGCCAGGGTCGCGCATGGCGGAGCCCCGTCGGCCGGGCGACGTGAAAACGCGTGGAATCCTCAGCCGGTGCGGTGACGGTCATCGGACGATGCGAGCCGAGATTACCCGCAGCCGGCCGATCTCAGACTCGATGCACCTATCTTCGGTTTCTTTTGCTCTTAGCGCGTGTGCGCGCGGCGTTGGCGCGTGAACGGACGGGGCGACGGCGGCGGTGCGCGGCGCTGCCGCGGCGCCGGGGGCCGGCGCGCCGCGTGCTCGCCACCCGCTTGGGCGCGGTCTTCGTCCTCCCCGGCGTGGCGGTCGAGGCCGTGGACGCGACGTGCGTCGTCGGGGTGGGGGACGTCACGCCGGTCGCCGGCGTCCCGGTGGTCGCACTCGGCGGCTGGGCGACCGTCGTCGTCGTCGTCGTCGCCGCCGGCGGCGGTGGCGTCGCGCCCGGCGTGCTCGGCGGCGCTGCGATGGCCGGGCACGGCTGGGTCTGCGGGGAGGCGGCGGCGCTGCTCAGGGCGGCGAACCATGAGACCCCGGCCGCCCGGATGCCGCTGCTGCCGGTCAGGCCCCAGTCGCCGCCTGAGATGTATGACGGATCCATCCAGTCATAGGGGGCCAGCATCCCGATTCCGCAGTTGGAATTGCCCAGGGCGAGCGCGACCGCGTTCATGTTCGCCGCTCGCTGCTGCTCGACGGCCGCGCTGCCGGTCTGCCACCCGAATTCGGTGACGTCGATCGGCGCCGCGCTCTCGCCGACGGAGTCGAGCAGATCGCGCACGGCGACCACGAAGCCGACGACGCCGGCGGCGTTGGCGGCGTACGGGTGCAGCCCGACCGCATCGACGTTGCCCGCCAGCCCCGGCACGTCCTGGAACATCTGGGTGAGGAAGGCGAGGGCGCTGATCCCCTGCTGCGGATCGGTCAGGCCGCCGATCATGACCTGGGCGCCGGCGTCCACGGCGTGGATCGCCTGGCGCGCGGCCAGGTACAGCTGCCCGTAGGCCGCCGGGTCGGGCCCGGTGTCCCAGTAGTAGTCGGCGTTCTCCTCGTTCCAGATCTCGAACGTGCTCACCGGCTCATAGGGCAGCTGCGGGTACTGCGCCCAGAAGGTTCCGTCGGGGCCATAGCGCGCGGCGATCGCCGCGGCAAACGACCCGAACTGAGCGTCGCTCGCGGGCGGGCTGCGCCAGTCCCCGACCGTCGTCGCCGCCCAGGGCGCCGAGTAGTCGATGATCGGGAGCCATCGAATGTGATGGGTCGCCAGCGCCGCCACCTCGGCGTCCTCGCTACTGAGGTGGTCGACGGAGCCACTCGCGCCCGGGGCGGCGAGCTGGATCGAGCTCCACGACGCGTCGAAGCGCAGTACCCCGACGCCCTCGACCTCCATCGAGGCCAGCTGCGTGTTGAGATCGGGCAGGGACAGCCCGTACAACGACCACCCGTTCATCGCCGAGATCGGTTCCCCGGAGACGGTCGCGGCGAGGGCCGGCCGCGCTGTCACCTGGAGCAGCGCGATCACGGCGACGAGCACCAGCCCGGCGAGCCACCGCCGGCCGGATGGTGCGAACCGGCGGGGGTCAACCACGGCAGCGGCCACCCGGGACGGCCGTTGGTGCAGCGCTGGCGGCGACGAGTGCGAGGGCCGGTTCACCGGAAATAGGTCGGCTGCGCCAAATGCTGACGAGCCGCTGGAGGCGTCGGCCTGGACGAATGTTCGAGGCCGGATCGGCGGCTGCGCCAGAACCGGTCACCAGGCGGAATCTTCGACGGTGGTGGATTTACACGAGAAAATGGGTATTCGATGAACGGCAAAATCGTAGATTAGCGAAGGCCGGCCGCCGACAGCCGGCCTTTCGCCCGGAGAGACTGGACAGGACGGAGACCCGGGAGCGGTTGTTGAGACTCCCGGCCAAACGGATGAGCGGGCTCCCCGAGGCCCAGAGAAGTCCTCACGACAGGCGCGACCAGGATGCGACGGTCGACGCGCTCGCGCGCGGTCCACATCCGTGGCGCCACCCCGAGCGCCGGCGCGGCGGGCGACGGGCCACCGATCCGGTCGCCGAGCTGCCGGCGCAGGGCGACTCCGCCACGGACCTCTCGCCCGTATGGGAGTTTCCCGAGGACCGTGAGCTGCTCGCCGCCGGCACCGGCCTGCGCGCTCTGCGCAGGCGCCACGCGATCCTGCGCTGGGCGCTGGCACTGGCAGACGTCATCGCCGCCTGGTTGGGGCTGCTCTTCGCGGCCCTCGTGGTGCCCGGCGAGCCGGTCACTCCGCGGCCGGCGGCGCTGCTCGTCGCGCCGTTCATCGTGATGCTCAGCAAGGCGATCGGCCTGTATGACCGCGACGAGCATCGACTGTGCAAGACGACCCTCGACGAGACGCCCTCGCTGGTGCAGCTCGCCGTCTTCTACGCGCTGGCGGTCTGGCTGGCCCAGGAGGTCGTGGTGGCCGGCGAGCTGTCGCGCGCTCAGGTGTTCGGGCTCGCCGTATCGAGTCTCGGCCTGCTGATCGTGTGTCGTGCCGTCGCACGATCGGCGGCGGCCGCCGGCAACCCGCCGGAGCGCTGCCTGTTCGTCGGGACGGCCGCCGACGCGGGCCGAACCGCCGCCAAGCTGCGCCGCTCCCACGGGGCGAACGCGAGGATCGTCGGCCATCTCGCGATCGGCGGTGACGGACTCGCCGCGCCCGACCGGGTGTCACGGCTCCCGAGCCTCATCCGCGAGCACGCGGTCGAGCGCGTGATCATCGTCCCCGACGGCCGCGATGAGGAACTGATCCTGCACTGCATTCGCCTGGTCAAGGCGGTCGGTGTGAAGGTGAGCGTCGTCCCGCGGCTCCTCGAGGTCGTCGGGACCTCGGCGGTGTTCGACGAGGTGGAGGGGACGACCCTGCTCGGCGTGCGCCAGTACGGGTTGTCGAAGTCATCGGAGCTGCTCAAGCGCCTGACCGACCTCGCCGTGGCCGGTCTCGGCCTGATCGTGCTGTCGCCGTTGCTGACCGTCATCGCCATCCTCATCTGCCTGGACTCACCGGGGCGGCCGCTGTTCCGCCAATCGCGCATCGGGCGCCACGGCGACCGCTTCTCGATGCTCAAGTTCCGCTCGATGGTTCGCGGTGCCGACACGCTCCGAGACGACTACCGCGGTCTCAACGACGCGGAGGGGGGATTGTTCAAGATCGTCGGCGACCCGCGGGTCACCCGGGTCGGCCGGTTCCTGCGCCAGACCTCGCTCGACGAGCTCCCGCAGCTGATCAACGTGCTGCGCGGGGACATGAGCCTCGTCGGTCCTCGGCCGCTGGTGGCCGACGAGGATGCCCTCATCGAGGGCTGGCAGCGACGAAGGCTGGCGGTGAAGCCAGGGATGACGGGTCTATGGCAGATCTTCGGTTCGACGCGGATCCCGCTGCCGGAGATGGTGAAGATCGATTACCTGTACGGCGCCAACTGGTCCGTGTGGCTCGACCTGAAGATCCTGCTGCGCACGGTGCCCCACGTGCTCAGCCGCCGCGGCGTCTGAGCGCTGCTGCGGCGGCCCTCCCCTTGTTATCGGCCGCTCGGCGGCAGACCTTGAGCGGATTTCGCACATTGATCTGCCGGGCGCTCGGCCAGGTCCATCAGCAGACGATGGATCCGCGTCGCGGTTCGGTGCCAGGTGAACTGCGCGGCCCGGCCCAGACCGGCGGCCCGCAGCGTTGCGCGCGTGCTCGACTCGGTGGCGGCCGCGAGCACCGCGGCGGTGAGCGCGGCGGGGTCGTCGGGGTCGACCAGCAGCGCGGCGTCGCCGCAGGTCTCGGGCAGCGCCGCGCGATCGGCGGCGACGACGGGCGTCCCGCAGGCCATCGCCTCCAGGCAGGTGAGGCCGAAACCCTCGTAGCGGGACGGGAGCACGAACGTGCGAGCTCCGCGGTACAGCGCGGGCAGATCGGCGTCGTCGACATAGCCGATGGACCGCAATCCCGCCACCGACCGCGACCGGGCGAAGTACGGCCGCGAGTCCCCGGCCCAGACCAGCTCGATCCCCTGCGCCGCCAGTGCCGTGGACACCGGCGCCAGCGCCGCCAGGTTCTTGCGGGGGTCGTCGGTGGCGATGGTCAGCGCGTACGGGCGGTCCAGGCCGAGTCGCCGCAGCGCCGGCTCGGGGCCGACATCGGGCGTGAAGCGCTCGTCGACGCCGCCGGGAATGACCGTCAGGCGCCCCGGGTCCAGGCCCGCCACGTCGACCAGCTCGCCGCGGCTGAACTCCGACACGGTGATGACCGCGATCGCGCGCCGGGCGCAGGCCAGGCCCAGCCGGCCGTGCCACGCCCGGTAGGCGGCGGAGTAGGCCAGGGGCTCGCGCAGCGCGGCGGCATCGTGCATGACCAGCACGTTGCGCGGCCAGGCCAGCGGCGCCAGGTTGGCCGGCGAGAAGATCAGCGCGGCGCGCAGGCGCGCGGCCCGGGCCGGCAGCGCCAGCTGCTCCCAGGCCTGGGCGGCCGCCCGGCGCCGGGCTCGCGGCCGCGGCTGCGCCACGACATAGCGATCGGGGGCGAGCGCGGCCAGCCGGCCGGTGACCTGGGCGGTCCAGCGCTCGACCCCGGTGACCGTCGGACGGGTGGCGGCCCGACGGTTGAGGACGACCGGCCCCGGGGACCGGTCTTCGTCAGCTCCGGTCGCTATGCGGTGGCGGCGGGGACGGCCGGCTCGCGGGTGCGCTGGATCCACTTGGAGCTACACGGGATCTTGCTGCGATCGCAGCGGTCCGCGTAGCGCCGGGCGATCTCGGTCACCTCGGTGAGCAGGTCGTCCTGGAGGCGGATCGGCTCCAGGCCGAGATCCAGCAGCTGCCGGTTCTCGACGAACAGCTCGTTCTCGGCCGCCTCCTTGCGCGGGTTGTCGACGTAGTCGATCTCCGCGCCGGTCATGCTGGAGACGAGCTTGGCCAGGTCACGGACGCGGTGACACTCGGTCATCTGGTTGAACACCCGCACCCGGTCGCCCTGGTCCGGCGAGTTCTCGATCGCCAGCTGGATGCAGCGCACGGTGTCCTGGATGTGGATGAACGCGCGGGTCTGGCCGCCGGTGCCATGGACCGTGAGCGGGTAGCCGACCGCCGCCTGCATCAGGAACCGGTTGAGCACGGTCCCATAGTCGCCGTCATAGTCGAAGCGGTTGATCAGGCGGTCGTCGAGGCGGGTCTCGGCGGTCTGGGTGCCCCACACGATGCCCTGATGCAGGTCGGTGACCCGGGTGCCGTCGTTCTTGTTGTAGAACGCGAACAGGAGCTGGTCCTGGGTCTTGGTCATGTGGTAGACGCTGCCCGGGTTGACCGGGTACAGGATCTCCTGCTCGACCTCGGTCCCCTCGTCGGTGTCGATCCGCACCCGGAGGTAGCCCTCGGGGATCTTGACCCCAGCGGTGCCGTAGCCGTAGACGCCCATCGTGCCGAGGTGGACGACATGGGCGTCGAGCTCGGCCTCGACCAGGGCGGTCAGCAGGTTGTGGGTGGCGTTGACGTTGTTGTTGACCGTGTAGCGCTTGTGCCACGGGCTCTTCATCGAGTACGGGGCGGCGCGCTGCTCGGCGAAATGCACGACGGCGTCGGGCTGCCACTCCATCAGCAGGTCGAGCATCACCCGGTAGTTCTCGGCGACGTTGAACCGGTGGAACGGGATCTCGCGCCCGGTCAGCTCGCGCCACGCGGCCAGGCGGGTGCCGATCGGCTTGATCGGGGTCAGGGAGTCGGCCTCGAGCTCCACATCGGCCTTGCGCCGGGCGAGGTTGTCCACGATGGCGACGTCGTGGCCACATGCCGACAGGTGCAGCGACGTCGGCCAACCACAGAAGCCGTCACCACCGAGAATCAATATGCGCAAGGTATCTCCCTTGTCCGTTGCGAATGGCTCGCGCTCGCTAAGCGGCGCAGCGAAAGGGTTAGCCTCTGCTCAGGCAGCAGTCAGCCAAGGTCCGAGAGTAGCGCACCGCCAGGCGTCTGCGGCGGGCGCGGGCGCGTCTCAGGGACGAAGACCTTACAACTCCGCGCGCGCCTAGAGGGGGGCGCCCCAGAGCGGGAACCATCGCTGCAGTTCGGGCTCGACCGGGAGCTCTGAGCCGACCTGTGCCTTGAGTACCAGCTCGCGCTCGTTGTCGCGCTGCTGCGGGCCCGGCCCGGGGACGAACGGGTAGAAGGTGCCGCGCTTGTAGTTGTAGATCCAGTACAACGGCCGTCCGCGCCCGTCCTGGAAGGCGAACACCGAGCACAGCACCCGGTCGCCGTAGCCGCCGGCCTGCAGCGCGCCGGACACCGCGTTGATGCCGACGACCAGCCCGTCGAAGTCCTGGCCGCGGAGGATCAGCCAGCTGAAGCCATAGCTGTCCTCGGAGGTTTCGACCGTGGTGGCGCTCTCGGATGCGGTCGCCCGGACCACCTCCTCCATGTCGCGCACGATCGACGTGAAGTCAGACGTGGCCAGCGACTGGAACACGATCGCGGCGCTGCCGCGGCTGGTGATCTCCAGCGAGGTCTCGAACACGACGTTGGCGGTGCTGATCGCGAACAGCCGGTCCGGCGCCGGTGGGGCGAGCTTGCGCTTGCCGGTGATGATCTCGCGCAGCCCCATCAGCGGTTCGCCGGCGTGGACGCGCAGGTCCGCCGCGACGCGACCATCAGCGGGTCCCCTGCAGCTGGGCCTCGAGCCGCTCGAGCGCGGTGACGCGCTGCTCGAGCGACGGGTGGGTGGAGAACAGGGTGGCGAGGGTCTGCTTGGCCTTCGGGGGGAAGATGTAGAAGGCGGCCAGCTCGCCCGAGGCCGCGCGCAGGTCACGCTGGGGGATCTGGTCCATCCGCCCGTCGATCTTCATCAGCGCCGAGACGAGCGCGCTCGGCCGCCCGGTGATGATGGCCGAGCCGCGATCGGCCGCGAACTCCCGGTAGCGCGACAGCGCCTGGAGCAGGACGAACGACAGCACGTAGACGAGGCCGGAGACGACGATCACGACCACGAAGCCGGGGCCGTTGTCGTCGCGGTCGTTGCCGCCGAAGGCTCCGCCGAAGAGGAAGCCGAACTGGACGATGAACGCCGCGATCGAGGCGAAGAAGCTGGCGATCGTCATCAACATCACATCGCGGTTGGCGATGTGGGTCAGCTCGTGGCCCAGCACGGCCTCCAACTCGTTGGGCTCGAGCAGGTTGAGCAGCCCGGTGGTGACGCACACCGTCGCGGTGCCGGGCGAGCGACCCACCGCGAACGCATTGGGCATCGGCGTCTGGGCGATCGCCACGTGGGGCATGGGCAGATCGGCCTGGATGCAGAGGCGCTCGATCGTGGCGAACAGCGCCGGGGCCTCATGGGCGGTGACCTCCTGGGCGCCCATCGAGGCCAGCGCCAGCTTGTCCGAGGTGAAGTACTGCACCAGGAACAGCGCGCCGGCGATGATCGCGACCGTGATCGCGCCGACGCCGGCGGCGATCAGCACGGCGATCAGGATCACGTAGACGAGGCCGAGCAGGAACAGCGTGGCCAGCATCCGCGTCTGCAAACCGCGGTCACGACCGAATGATCTTGGGGCGGGCATGGCCCATGAAATGTTGTCAAACGCCCTAACCCGGGCTTGAAGCGCAGCGATGACTTTGCCACCATGGGCCCGTTGCCGGTGGGGGTGGAGACGGCCATGAAATTCGGACTAAAGGAATCGCCGAGCGGTGCCGATGAGATGAGGGTGCGAGCGACTCGTGCCTACATGGCGGGGCTGGGGACTGCCGGAACACTGGTTCTGGCCGCCTCGATGCTGTTCATCCTCGGCAGCGCGATGGTGGCGTTCAACGGATGGCCGAAGCTCGACGGCACCAACTCTCCCGCGACTCAGTTTCTGACCGCGCACTCATCCGCGGGCAGCCCCGGCCATCGCCGTGGGACCGCCGGCGTTCCCGTGGCCGCCGTGACCGTCGTATCCGGCGCTCAGCAGGTGGCCCTGGCCCTCAAGGATGCGCGGGCGTTCAACGGCACCACCGGCGGCGGCTCGTCGCACGGCTCCGCGGGCAGGAACGGCACCGGCCGCCTGACCTCTCCGGTCTCGCGCTCGGGCTCGCTCTCCACCAATCCCGGCTCGCGCACCACGACCCCCACCTCCGGCAGCACCCCGACGACCACCACCACGCCGACCTCCACCGCGACCAACGGCTCAGGCTCAGGCTCAGGCTCGGGCTCAGGTTCAGGTTCAGGGTCCGGATCGGGGTCGGGTTCCGGCAGTGGCAGCGGAGGCTCCACCGGCACCAAGCCCGTCACCCCGACCAAGCCCGTCAGCCCGGGGAGTCCGGTCATCCAGCCGGTGTCCACCGGCGCGGGCCAGGCGGCGGCCGGCGCCGGCAGCACCGTCACCGGCACCGTGTCGAAGATCACCGGCACGATCGGCAAGCCGGCCACCGACATCTCGAACACCGTCGCGACGTCGAGCGCCGCTGACTCGGCCACCAGCGTCGCCACCGCCTCCGCCGCCTCGGCGTCGACCCCGACCACCTCGAGCGCGAGCAGCGTCGCCACCACGACGGGCGCCACGATGGGGTCGGGCTCGTCGCGGTCGATCGGCGGCGCGAGCTAAGCGCCCGGGGCGCTCGTCGCGAGCGTCCTGGTGATGAACCGCAGGCTGACCGCCTGCAGCTCCTCGTCGTGCTGCACCGAGCGGTGGTGACCGCCGGGCACCGCGATCAGCCGGCTGCCGGGCGCGCCGGTCAGTCCGGCCAGCTCGCGCGAGTGGGCGATGGGCACCTGCTCGTCGCCCTCGGCGTGCATCAGCAGCAGCGGGGCGGTCAGCGACCCCACGACATCGCGCGGGTCGTGCGCGTCCACGAACGCCGCGAGCGTGAGCCGGTCAGCCCGGAAGCTGAAGCGGCCGGTCTGCAGGCCTCGCCGCAGTCCGTCGGCGCTGGCCGGGCAGATCGCGACCGTGGCGCCGGCGCCGATCACGGGGCAGGCGAGGATGGCCAGGTAGCCCCCCATGCTGGACCCGCGAAGAGCGAGCGGCGCGTGGGGATCGCCGATCGCCGCGCGCAGGCGCCCCGCGATCGCGGCGACGTCGTCCAGCGCGTCGCCGCCGAGCCGGCCCTCGCTCTCGCCGTGGCCCTTCTGGTCAAAGCAGATGGCCGCCAGCCCCAGCGCAACCGCAGCACGCGCGAAGTCGTGGTGGCTCTCCTTGCAGGAGTCAGCGCCGTGCAGGACGACGACGCCGGCGTGCGCGGGCGGCTGGGGCGAGGGCGGGAGCCACAGCGTGAAGGCGAGACCGTCAGCGGTGCCGGTCTGCGCGGGAAGCAGCGGGGTGACGGTGCGCGTCGCCGAAACCATATCGTTAGCGGAGGTGACGACCACGACCCCGCAGCTGTCCCACGTCTATCCCCGCGGTAGCCGCGTCAACGGGCACGGCCATCTCGAGCTGGGCGGCTGCGACGCGGTGCAGCTGGCGCGCGAGTTCGGCACCCCGGTCTACGTCGTCGTCGAGGACGACCTGCGCGCCCGGGCCCGCGGGTTCGTCGACGCGCTCGCCGCGCGCCACCGGGACTTCGACGTCCTGTTCGCATCCAAGGCCTTCCCCTGTACCGCCGTGTACCGGGCTCTGTCGGAGGAGGGCCTGGCCTGCGACGTGGCCTCCGGGGGGGAGCTGGCGCTGGCGCTGGCCGCCGGCTTCGACGCCGGGCGCACCTACATGCACGGCAACGCGAAGTCCGAGCGCGAGCTGCGCGAGGCGCTCAGCGCCGGCGTCGGCCACATCGTCCTGGACTCGCTGCCGGAGATCGAGCGGCTGGCCGGCATCGCCGAGGACATGCTCCCGCCCGCCCAGCGCCAGGACGTGCTGGTTCGCGTCACCCCCGACGTCGCCGGCGACACCCATCACGCGATCTCCACCGGTCAGGCGGACTCCAAGTTCGGCTTCTCGCTGGAGCAGGCGCGCGACGCCATCGCTGCGCTGGAGGGCCACCGGCGGCTGCACCTCGTCGGGCTGCACTTCCACATCGGGTCCCAGCTGTTCGAGCTCGAGCCGTTCCGGACCGCGATACGCGCAATCGCAACCCTGGGCGACTTCCCCGTCTACAACCTCGGCGGCGGGCTCGGCGTGGCCTACACCGCTGACCAGCGCCCGCCGAGCCCCGAGGACTACGTGGAGGCGATCGTCGACGCCGCCCACTCCGAGCTGGGGCCCGACAAGCGGCTGCTGCTCGAGCCCGGGCGCGCGCTGGTGGCCAACTCCGCGGTCACCCTCTACACCGTGCAGACGATCAAGCGCAACGTCTCGACGTGGGTCGCCGTGGACGGCGGGATGTCCGACAACCTGCGGCCGATGATGTACGGCGCCCGCTACGAGGCGGCCATCGCCGATCGGCCGCTCCAGGACGCGACCACCGTCTGCCATCTGGCCGGCAAGCACTGCGAGTCCGGCGATGTGATCGTGCGCGACGCCCGGCTGGCCGACCCCGCGGTCGGCGACATCGTCGCCACTCCGGCGACGGGCGCCTACGGCTACGCGATGGCCAACAACTACAACGGCGTGCCCCGCGCCCCGGTCGTGTTCTGCCGTGACGGCGAGCCCCGGATCGTGGTCCGCCGCGAGACCTACGCTGATCTGATGAGCCGGGACGCCGGCTGAGAGGGGGTACGGGGGTGGCCGACGGCGACAAGTTCCGGGTGGGCCTGCTCGGGTATGGGACGGTCGGCTCGGCGTTCGCGGAGCTGCTGCCCCGCCACGCCGACCGGATCCATCGGATCACCGGGCTGCGCCCCGAGCTGTCGGGGGTGCTGACCCGCAGCCGCGGCTCGTTTGAGGACATCCTCGAGGGCTCGGACCTGATCGTCGAGCTGATCGGCGGTCTGGAGCCGGCGCGCGACTACCTGCTGGCCGCCATGCGGTCCGGCCGTCACGTCGTCACCGCGAACAAGCAGCTCCTCTCCCACCACGGCGAGGAGCTGTGGGAGGCCGCGCGGGTGCAGGGGGTCCAGCTGCGCTTCGAGGGCGCCGTGGCCGGGGTCATCCCGGTGATCCGCGTGCTCCAGGAGTCGCTGGCCGGCGCCGATGTCGACCGCGTCCACGGAATCGTCAACGGCACCACCAACTTCATCCTCACCGAGATGGCCCGCACCGGCGCGACCTTCGCCGAGGCGCTGGCCGACGCTCAGCGGCTGGGCTACGCCGAGGCCGACCCCTCCGACGACGTGTCCGGCCGCGACGCCGCCGCCAAGATGGCGATCATCGCCCGGCTGGCGTTCGAGACCCCCGTCCACATCGACCAGGTCAGCTACGAGGGGGTCGAGCTGATCCAGCCCGACGATCTCGAGTACGCGCGCGACCTGGGCCTCGGGCTGAAGCTGATCGGCACCGCTGAGCGGATCGGCGCCTCGGGCCTGTCGGTGCGCGTCTATCCGGCGTTCCTGTACCCCGGCCACCCGCTCACGTCGGTCAACGGGCCGTTCAACGCGGTCACCGTCCAGTCGGAGGCCATCACCGAGATCACCATGTCCGGCCCCGGCGCCGGCGGCCCGCAGACCGCGACCGCCGTCCTGGGCGACGTGATCAGCGCCATGATCCCGCCCGCGTCGACCCCGCCCGCCACCGAGACGCTGGAGATCGTCTCAGACGTCATGTCCTCCTTCTATCTGCACCTCGAGGTCGCCGACGAGCCGGGCGTGCTCGCCCAGGTCGCCCAGGTCCTGGCCGAGCAGCACGTCTCGGTCAGGTCCGTCGTGCAGAAGGGCCTCAGCGACCAGGCGCGGCTGGTGATGGTCGTCCACCCGGTGCTGGAGTCGCGGTTCGCCCTCGCCATGGAGAAGATCGGCGCGCTCGACGTCATGCGAGCGCCGCCGCGGGCGATCCGGGTGATCGAGGAGGAGTTCGGCTAGCCGCGGTCTGTTCGCGGGCGTCTCGCCGCGAGCGGCTCGCCGCGCCAGATAGCATCCGCGCCCGATGCGCGCGATGCAGATCACCCAGCTGACCGGCCCGGACACCGCGCTGGCGCTGGGAGACATCCCGGAGCCCGAGCTCGATCACCCGATGACGCCCGGCAGCGGCGTCCTGGTCGACGTCCGGGCCGCCGGCGTGTCGTTCCCGGAGCTGCTGCAGACCCGCGGCGAGTACCAGATGAAGCCGGACCTGCCGTTCGTGCCCGGCTCCGAGGTCGGCGGTGTCGTCCGCGCCGTGCGCGGCGAGGCCAAGGTCGAGCCCGGGGATCGCGTCGCCGCCTTCTGCGGGCTGGCCGCGTGGGCGCAGGCGACCGTGGCACCGGGCTACTTCTGCTTCAAGATCCCCGATGACTGGGACTACGCCCAGGGCGCCGCGCTGGTCCTCAACTACCACACCGCCTACTTCGCGCTGATCGGCCGAGGGCGCCTGGCCGAGGGCGAGACCGTCGTCGTCCACGGCGCGGCCGGCGGAGTGGGCACGGCCACGCTCCAGGTCGCCAAGGCGTGGGGCGCACGCAGCATCGCGGTGGTCTCCAGCGACGAGAAGGAGCAGATCGCCCGCCGGGCCGGCGCCGATGAGGTGGTCCGCTCCGACGGCCCCTGGAAGGATCAGGTCAGGGAGATGACTGACGGCGGCGCCGACGTGGTCCTGGACCCGGTCGGCGGCGACCGCTTCACCGACAGCCTGCGCTCGCTGCGCGAGTTCGGCCGGCTGGTGGTGGTCGGCTTCACCGCCGGCTCCATCCCGGAGGTTCGCGTCAACCGGCTGCTGCTCAACAACACCGAGGTCATCGGCGCCGGCTGGGGCGCCTCGGTCATCGGCTGGCCCACGCGGACCGAGCGGATCGGCGCCGCGATCGAGGGCATGATCGAGGCCGGGCAGATCGCCCCCATCGTCGGCGCCCGCTTCGGACTCGCGCAGGCGGCGGACGCACTCCGCCTCCTCGAGGGACGCGGCGCGACCGGCAAGGTCGTGCTCGACGTCGACTAGTGGCCCCAACCGCAAGCGCCGGCGCCGGCTCTGGCATCCTCCGGCGCGATGGCTGGACTGATCGAGCGCTACCGGGAGCGGCTCCCGTTCGCCGCCGACGACCCCGTCGTCTCGCTGGGGGAGGGCGGCACCCCGCTGGTGCTGGCCCCCACCCTGTCCGAGCGCGCCGGCGTCGAGGTGTGGTGCAAGCTCGAGGGGCTGAACCCGACCGGCTCGTTCAAGGACCGCGGGATGACCTGCGCGGTGTCGGCCGCGGTCCGCGAGGGCGCGGAGACGATCGTGTGCGCCTCCACCGGCAACACCGCGGCCTCCGCGGCCGCCTACGCCGCTCGGGCCGGCCTGCGCTGCGCCGTGATCGTCCCCGACGGGAAGATCGCCTCGGGCAAGCTGGCCCAGGCGCTCATGCACGGCGCCCGGGTGATCGCGCTCAGCGGCAACTTCGACGTCGCCCTCCGGCTGGTGCGCCGGCTGGCCTCCACCCATCCGATCGCCCTGGTCAACTCGGTCAACGACTTCCGGATGGAGGGCCAGAAGACGGCCGCCTTCGAGATCCTCGACGAGCTCGGCGAGCTCGACGCGCTGTGCATCCCGGTCGGCAACGCCGGCAACATCACCGCCTACTGGCGGGGCTTTCGCGAACGCGGCGCGTCTCCGCGCATGCTCGGCTTCCAGGCGGCCGGCGCGGCACCGCTGGTCCGCGGCCACCCGATCGAGCACCCGGAGACGGTGGCGAGCGCGATCCGCATCGGCAACCCGGCCCGCTGGGAGGACGCGATGAACGCCATGACCGCGTCGGGCGGGGCGGTCAACGCGGTCACTGACGAGCAGATCCTCTCCGCCTACCGGCTGCTGGCCGCCAGCGAGGGCATCTTCTGCGAGCCGGCGTCGGCGGCCAGCGTGGCCGGCCTGCTGGCCCACGGGGCCGGCGACGCCCGCCGGGTGACCTGCGTGCTGACCGGCAACGGGCTCAAGGACCCGCAGACCGCCCTGGCCCAGGTCGGCGCCGTCGTGCCCTGCGCCCCCGAGTTCGAGGCGCTCGAGAGCGCCGTGCTCGGATGAGCTCCGCGGCCGCGAACCCCGCATGACGCTCGGCCGCCGTCGGCTGATCCGCGTCCCGGCATCCACCGCCAACCTGGGGCCGGGGTTCGACGTGATGGCGGCCGCCCTGGCCCTGCATCTCGAGCTCGAGGTGGTGGAGACCGGGAGCTTCGCCGTCCACTCCGAGCTCGACGTCCCCACCGACCGCTCCAACCTCGTCGTGCGCGCCTTCGAGCAGCTGCACCCGGCCGATGACTTCACGTTCCACATCCGCTCGGACATCCCCATGAGCGGCGGCCTGGGGTCGAGCGCCGCGGCGATCGTCGCGGGACTGACCGCCGCCGACCACCTGTTCGAGCTCGACGCCGATCTGCGCGCCGGCGCGGTGGCGCTCGAGGGCCACCCTGACAACGTCTCCGCCGCGCTGGACGGCGGCTTCGTCATCTGCCAGGGCCCGGACGCGCATCGCTTCGAGCCGCCGATGGGGCTCGAGGCGGTCCTGGTCATTCCGTTCGAGGCCGTGCGCACCGAGCAGGCCCGCGCGGCGCTCCCGGCGACCGTGCCGATGGCCGACGCCGTGTTCAACGTCGCCTCCGCGTCGACGCTGACGCTCGGGCTGGCCACCGGCGACTGGGAGCTGGTCGGCCGCGGTCTGGGCGACCGGCTGCACCAGCCATACCGCGCCCGGCTGTTCCCTCGTTCGGCGCAGCTGCTGGAGCGCGCCGGCGAGCTGGGCGCGCTGGGCGCCACCGTCTCGGGCGCGGGCCCGACCGTCCTGTTCTGGTGCCTGTACGAGCAGACCGGCCGGGTCATCGAGCGCCTGACTCAGGCGGCTGACGGCTGGGCCACCGTCCTGCGCGCGCCGTTCGAGTCCCAGGGCGCCGACGTCCGCGAGCTGTGACGGCGGCGACCCGCGCGGTCACGCCTGCGCCGCGGCCACCGGTCGCCGGGGGCTGAGACCCGCGACCGAGCCCTCGGTCCGGGCCTCGATCTGCTCGAGCTTGGCCAGCAGCGTCTCGGCCATCCGGATCGATGCGGCGTCGATCAGCCGGCCGTCGAGCGACACGGCGCCCTTGCCGTGGGCGGCCGCCTCCTTCATCGCGGCGATGATCCGGGTGGTCTTCTCCACCAGGTGAGCGTCGGGCGTGAAGACCTCGTTGGCGAGCTCGATCTGCGAGGGGTGGATGGCCCACTTGCCCTCGTAGCCGAGCGCCGCCGCGCGGCGGGCGGCCGCCACGAAGCCGTCGGGATCGGTGAAGTCGCCGAACGGCCCGTCGATCGGCCGCAGTCCGTTCGCCCGGCAGGCGACCGCGATCCGGCTGAGCGCGTAGTGCCACTGGTCGCCCCAGTGCGTCTGTCGCGCCGAGGTGCCGGACGGGTCGGTGAGCATCGCGTAGTCCGGGTTGGCTCCCCCGATCGATGTCGTGTGGCTCTGCAGTGACGCGGCGTAGTCGGCCACGCCGAACACCATCGCCTCCATCCGCGCCGGACACGCGGCGGCGATCTCCTCGCAGTGGTTCATGCCGCTCGCCGTCTCGATCAGCACCGAGATCCCGATCCGGCGCTCGAGTCCCATCGCGTCCTCGATCTGGGTCAGGAGCGTCGCCACCAGGTGCACGTCTCCGGCGCAGCTCGCCTTGGGAATCATGATCGTGTCCAGGAACTGGCCCGCCTGCTCGACCACGTCGACGATGTCGCGGTAGCAGTAGTGGGTGTCCAGGCCGTTGATGCGCAACGACACGGAGCTGCGCGTCCAGTCGCGGGCATGCAGCGCCTCGATGATGTTGCGCCGCGCCTGCGGCTTGTCGTCAGGCGCGACCGCGTCCTCGAGGTCGAGCATCACGATGTCGGCGCCCAGGCCGGGCGCCTTCTCGAGCATGCGGACGTTGCTTCCGGGGACGGCCAGTTCGCTGCGGTGAAGGCGCGAGGCGGATGCCTGAGGGCGCTGGGGGAGGGGTGTCGATGCCGGGCTCATGGCGGTTACTAAATCAGTGCGTGCGGCGGCCCGCAAGCACTCATAGACAAATTTGTCTGGCACCCAAGCCGATCGGTTCACATATAGATCCGCACTTACACATGCACGGATTATTTTTCACTTTCAGTGTGACTGGGTGCGGTAGCGTCGCCCGCCATGTCAATACCGCCACCTCTGAATCCCTCGCCGCGTCTGCTCTGCGGACCCGGTCCCAGCAACGTGTCACCCGCCGCGCTGGATGCGATGCAGCGGCCGATGCTCGGTCATCTCGATCCCGACTTTCACGACATCCTGACCGAGGTCGTGCAACTGCTGCGCACCACCTACCGAGCCTCCGGCGGGCTGGTGTTCCCCCTGCAGGCGACCGGGACGTCGGGCATGGAGGCCGGCATCGCGAACCTGGTGGCGCCGGGCGATGTGGTGATCGTGGCGGCCGGAGGGTTCTTCGGGGCGCGGATGGCCGAGATGGCCCGCCGCCACGGCGCCGACGTGGTGGAGCTGGTCGCCGACTGGGGAGAGATCGTGGCCAACGACCGGATCCTCGACGCGCTGGCGCGCCATCCGGACGCGCGACTCGTGGCGGTCGTGCACGCCGAGACCTCGACGGGGGCCGAGCACCCGCTGGCGGCGCTGGGCGCGGCGATGGCCTCATCCGACGCGCTGCTGATGGCCGACTGCGTCACCTCGCTGGGGGGCGTGCAGCTCGACGTCGACGCCTGGGGGATCGACTACGCCTACTCGTGCACCCAGAAGTGCCTCGGGGCGCCTCCCGGCATGTCGCCGATCGCGGTCTCCGATCGTGCCCTGGAGCGGATCCGCGCCCGCACCGCGCCGGTCATGTTCTCACTCGATCTGCTCGCCCTCGAGCGCTACTGGGTGCAGCGTCCCGTCGTCTATCACCACACGGCGCCGATCCTGCACATCTACGCGCTGCATGAGGCGCTGCGGGAGGTCGCGGGCGAGGGCCTGGCGCAGCGCTGGCGCCGGCACGTCGACGTCGGCCGGTTCTTCCAGACCGAGGTGATGGCCCGTGGATTCGAGCTGCTGGCCGACGCCGACCATCAGCTGGCGCCGCTGACCGCGATCCGGGTCCCGGAGGGGGTCGACGGCCGCCAGGTGCAGCTGCGGATGCTGCGCGAGCACGGGGTGGAGATCGGGGGAGGGCTGGGCCCGGCCGCGCCGCCGATCTGGCGGGTCGGTCTCATGGGGCACAACGCGCGGCCCGAGATCGCTCAGCGCGTCCTGGTGGCGATGGACGCGGTGATGGCCGACGAGCCCACGCTGGCGGCGGCCTAGGGCGGCTGGCGCGGCCTAGGGCGGCCTAGGGCGGCCTAGGGCGGCTGGCGCGGCGGGTGGGTGGCCACACGTCCGGTCGCCGCGGGCGAAAAACGGCGGGCATCGAAGGCGGCGAGGGTGCCGGCGGCGCCGGCAAACGCCCCAACCAACCCGCTCTCAGAGGCGCCGGGGATGTTTGCTTTCCGCAGGAAGGCAAACGCCCCACTGAGTCGTCACCCGCCGGTCGGTGGGACGTTTGCTGGCGGTCGCGACCGTGGAGCGTCGGCAAACGTCCCACCCGACCCCCGCCCAAAACCGCGCGGGACGTTTGCCGCCGCCACGGCCGCAAACGCCCCACCCAACTTCCAGCGCCCGCCGCTTGGGACGTTTGCCGACGCCCAGGGACCCCCAACCCCCTCCGTCCCGCATTCGATAGCCGCCGTTGACGTGCGCCGATACCCCGCGTCCCGCCCCACGGCTCACCACCACCCTGAACCGACACCCTGAGCCGATGCCCTGAACCGACACCCTGAGCCGATGCCCTGAGCCAACGCCCCCAACCGGGACGGGGCCGCAACCGGGAGGGGGCCCCAACCGGGAGGCGGGGCTACCCGCCGCCGGGACCGAACAACCCCTGGACCCCGCCGCCGGGCGGCCCGACGAAGCCGCCGTGACCGCCGACCCGGCCCTGCCACACCGCCTTGGCGCCGAGGTCGCCGGTGTGGAAGACGAAGTACAGCGAGAGCAGCGACAGGACCACCATCGCGACCCGCAGCGGGATCAGCGACGGCATCAGCGCGCGGACCCGGGCCAGCAGCGGATCGACGAACGCGATGCCGGTGACCGGCGCGTCGCCGCGGGCCCGGTAGACCGCGAGGCTGACGATCAGCACCGCGGTGAACAGGATGAAGAAGATCCGCAACAGGTCGGCGGCGTGCTCGTGGCGGGCGATCAGGGACGCGTCGGCGCCGCCGAACCCGCCGCCGGCGCCGAACAGGTCGCCCCGCAGCGCCTTGCCGGCCCCCATCGTCAGGTTCAGCGCGCCGAGCGCGATCACCGCGACCGCCGTGGTCCAGACGCCGTGGCGTTCGAACAGGGCCGGGCGGGCGGCCAGCGCCAGGGCGGCGATGCCCGCCACCGGGATGAGGATCACCGGCACGTGGAGAAACAGCGGATGGGCCGGGAGCCCGTCGTAGATCGTGTTGATCTGGATGGGGACCAGCGCGAAGGTCAGCAGCCCCAGCACGCCCAGCACGAGCACGGCGGAGGGGCGGTGGCGGCCGGACGCCAGGGCGGCGGACTGTGAGCTCACGGCGCGGCAGTCTTGGGCCGCCGCGTAAGAACCGCGTAAGAGTCCGTCTTGAGCCCCGGTCAGGCCTGGGCCTGCAGCGGCGCCAGCTCGCGGGTCAGCTTGCGCAGCGGCTTGCGCGGCTCCTCGAGCCCCAGGCGGACGAGCAGCTCATCGGCCACCGCCAGATAGTCCGCGCCCAGATCGGGGCGGTAGTCGAGGATCGACAGCGCCCGCTCGGCCGACTCGGCGTAGGCGATCGACGAGCGGATCGTGGTCTGCAGCAGCCGGTCGTCGTAGTGCTCGCGCAGCGACTCGTAGGCCTCTCGGGAATGCCGGGTGCGCATGTCAGCGATGTTGAGCATCACGCCCAGCCATTCGAGGTCCGGGTTGAGGCTGTCGCGGGCCAGCTCGATGACCTCGAGCGCCTGCTCGACGCCCTGCAGGGCGAAGTACTGCGCCTCGGCCGAGAGCAGCGCGTAGTCGGAGGCGACCAGGGCGTTGACGGTCAGCAGCCCGAGCGCCGGCGGGCAGTCGATGAGGACGATGTCGAAGTTGCCGGAGACCTCGCGCAGCGCCTTCTTGAGCGTCAGCTCCCGGCCCATCTTGCCGCCCAGCGCCAGCTCGGCCTCGGCCAGGCCCAGGTTGGCGGGGATGATCCCGTTGTGGACCGCGTCCCGGGCCTTGGCGCGGCCGGCGAGCACGTCGCCGATCGTGGGATCGGCGTCGGGATCGACGTCGAGGTAGTCCGAGAGGTTTCCCTGGGGGTCGAGGTCGACGGCGAGCACCGACAGCCCGATGCGACGAAAGACGTCTGTCAGCGTCCGCACCGTGGTCGTCTTGCCAGTGCCCCCCTTCTGGGAGAGAACCGAGATCGTGACGGGCATCCGGGGCCCACTATAGGCGAGCTAGACGACCGTTGACCCTGGCCCGGCGACCACTACGCACACGGCCGGCGTCACCCCGTCGAGGCGCCGGTCTCGCTCTCCGGCGTGGAGCCGAAGCGCATCCCGGAGACGACCGGAACGTCGATGAAATGCAGGTGGTGGCGGCCGATCACGACCTCGTCGCCATCGGCCAGCGTGCTCCACTCGACCCGCTCGCCGTTGACGAACACGCCGTTGAGGCTGCGGTCGTCGAGCACGCGCAGGCCGTCCGGCTGGCGGACGATCAGGGCGTGGCGGCGGCTGACGGTCGGATCGTCGAAGCGGATGTCGGCGGCCAGGCTGCGGCCGATCCGGGTCCACTCGCGGGTGAGCGCGTAGGCGACGACGTCGCCGCCGGCCTGGTAGGCGACGTACTGCCCCGGCTCCTCCACGTTGCCGCGCAGCTCCTCGATCCAGGTGCGGTCCTCGACCTCGGGGGCGATGTCGATCACCGCCTGCTGAGAGGTGGTGAACAGCGACGCGCGGACGAACTCCGTCCCACCGCAGTTGGGGCAGGGGGGAAGCTCGTCGGCGGCGTCCAGCGACACCGGGAAGTCACACTCCGTGCAGCGGAACGTACCCGTCCCAGCGACACTGCCAGTCATCCAAGCTTTCATGGCCGTCTCCTCGCTACGGATTCCGGCAGCTCCGCATCAGGGGTCACAAGTGCTGCGAAGCTCTTTGAGCTCAACGCGATCATAAACTTTGCCCGCCTGGGCACTCCTAAAACCGGATATCGGACCTTCGTCCAGCCGCAGACCGGTATTTGCCGCAAAAACCCGGCGTCGCCGCTGACGCCGTTGCGGTTGCCCCTAGCCGGGCGAGGCGACGATCCGATCACACCTGGAACGACTCCCATTGTAGGGGAGGAACGGCGGTTCACATAGCGAACAACTGTCGGTGGCCGCATCGCTCCGAGACATGCTCGATCTGGAGCTCGCGCTACTGCGCCGCGGTCTCGACGAGCGGCTGGCCGGCTCCGAGCGCTGCACCTGTTGCCATCGGACGCCGCTGGTGGGCGAGCGGGTGTACGTGTACCCGTCGGGGACGATCGCGTGCGAGCTGTGCCGCGGCCGCCAGCGGGAGGCCCCGCTGCAGACCCGCGTCGTCCACGGCCCCGAGTTCGGGCACACGATGCGGATCACCGATCAGCGCGCCGCCGCCTGAGCGTCGATCGAGCCCGCCGGCGGGCACCTGGCAGCCCGCCATCACGGCCGCAGAGCACGCCGCCGGGCGCAGACTTAAACTCCGGCCGTGTGGAGCCCTTCACCGTCTCGACGACGATCGCCAAGCCGCGCGAGCAGATCTATGAATATCTGGCCGACATCGCCAATCACGCCGAGTTCACCGACCACTACCTCGTCGACTGGCACCTGACCCGCATCGAGTCCTACGGCCCCGGCGCGGGGGCCCGGTTCCGGGTCAAGGCACCGTTGAACCGGTTCGCCTGGGCGGACACCACCTTTGCCGAGATGCAGCCGCCGTTCCGGATCGTCGAGCGCGGGCGGGGCGGCAAGTACAACCGGATCCGGATGGTCGGCAGCTACACGCTCTCGCCCGGACCGGGCGGCACCACCAAGGTCGAGTTCACGTACGAGACGGTGCCGTCGCAGCTGTCGGACAAGCTGATGGAGACGTTCGGGGGGCGCTCCTGGACCCGCCGCAAGGCCGCCAAGGCCATGCGCCGACTGCGGGCGATCCTGGAGGACGGGCGCGAACGCGGCAAGCGCGCGTCGGTCGAAGCCCGCTGAATCACTCACTCGATGACCGCAGGTAGACTCACGGCCGCTTTGATCGCCCGTCGCTCCCGGATCGTCCTGTCCGCGCTGGTGCTCGCGCTCGGTCTCGCCGCGTGCGGCCACAAGCAGCCGCACCCGCATTTCGCAGACGACAACAACGACGGCGTCTACGTCGACGCCGGGCCGATCACCTACCAGCTGCAGATCTCGCGCGAGCTCAACCAGTACAGCGTCGAGGACTCCCAATACGTCAAGGGCCTGCCGGCCGGCATGTCGACCAGCCTGGGGCCGACTCAGCTGTGGTTCGGCGTGTTCCTGTGGGCCAAGAACCAGACCCAGGAGCCCCAGGTCAGCACCGACAAGTTCCGGATCTCGGACACGCTGGGCAACAACTACTACCCGATCAAGCTCGATACCGAGCTCAATCCGTTCGCCTGGACCTCGATGAAACTGGAGCCGCTGGCCATCGAGCCGGAACCCGAGACGATCGCCGCCAACGGTCCGACCCAGGGCGGCCTACTGCTGTTCAAACTCAACACCTCCGTGTACTCCAACCGGCCACTGACGCTGTGGATCCTCGGGCCCGATGACAAGCGGCTCGCCGGGATCTCGCTGAACCTCTAGGCCGGCGGACGGGGACAGCGGCGTTTCGGTTGTCGGTGCGGGGTTGGTTGGGGAGGGTTCTCGTCGCCGGGGCCCTGGCGGCGCCGCTGTCGGTCGGACTGCCGGCGGCGGCCCAGGCGCGGTGGGGTACGCCGTTTCAGTTCACCGCCCCGGGCACGCTCGACGTGCTGGCGCCTCAGCTGGCGATCTCGTCCAGCGGCGCCGCCGCCGCGGCGTTCGGCATGCAGGACGTGGACACGCCGGGGACCTCGCAGGGGTACCTGACGCTGCGCTCCCCGCGCGGGGCCGTCGGGCAGCCCGCCGCGATCGGCGGCGCCAGCCAGATCCTGGCCGAAGCCTATGACCATGGCGGCCTCGAGCTGCTCACCGGCACCACGGCGGCCGACCAGGTCTGCTGTAGCAGCGCCCAGGCAGTCGCGGTCAGTGCCGCGGGCCGTCCGGCGCCGCCGCGGACGCTCGTCAGCGGCCTGACCGGGCCGACCCTCGCCCAGCTGCAGCCCCTCGCCGGCGGGCAGATGCTGGCCGCGGTGGCCACCGAGCGCGGGGTGTGGGTCGTGCAGTCGGCCAAGGCCAATCGCTTCGGCGCCCAGCACCTGCTGACCGGCGGAGGGCTGATGCCATCGGCGCTGGCCACCGCGTGGCTGGGCGGTCAGGCCACGATCGTCGCCTGGACCGGGGCGTCGGGCACCGCCGGGGCCGCGGACCCGCGGACGATCGCCTATGCGCTCGGATCGCGCACCAGCGCGCCGCGGCGGGTCAGGACCGCGATCACCGTCCCCGCCGGGCATCGCGTCGACGAGCTGGGGGTCGCGGCGCGCGCCGGCTCGGCGACCGTCGCGTGGATCGAGAGCTGGTTCGACGGCCACGGCAACTACCACTCGCAGGTGCGGGCGGCTGACGTCGCCCCCCACGCGGCCGCCACCACCCTGTCGGCCGCGAGCCGCCTCGCGTCGGGGCTCAGCTTCGCCGGGGACCCGGCGGGCGACCAGGCGCTGTCCTGGGAGTCCTGCACGGTCAACGACGCCTGCACGACCCAGGTCGCCGTCCGGGGCGCTCACGGCAGCTTCGGGGGGGCCCGCGCGCTGGGGGCGATCGACAGCTCCCAGACGCCGGCACTGACCGTGGGGGCCAAGGGACAGGCGGTGGTGGCCTGGGTGCGCGGCGGGCGGCCGGTCGCGGCGGTGGCGCGGACGCCCGGCCGCGCCTTCGGGGCGGCCCAGTCGCTGTCGTCGTCGACGTACGCCGACGACATCGCGCTGGCCTCGGGCGCGGGCGGCCGGGCGCTGGCCGCGTGGACGCAGGGCACGCTGAACCCGAGCGTCGTCGGCGCCGCCTACAGCGGCTAGTGGTTCCGACCGTTCCGGTTGGGGCCACTGGCAGCTGGTGACGGGAGGTGGTTGGCCGGGGCGCCCGGGGGCAGGGCTGCGCGGACGTCAACGCCTGCGATCAGAGGCAGCCCGGGCGGTCGTTCGGCCGCGCCGGCGTCTGCAAACGTCCCGAGCGGCGCCTGCTGGCAGGCCAGTGGGGCGTTTGCCGTCGTGACGGCGGGGCAAACGCCCCAGTGGCCGCTGAGAAGTGGTCGTTTGGGACGTTTGCCGACGGCCTGGGGCCTCGTCTGTTGCGCGATGGGCAACGAAGCCCGCCCCACGCGCGGCCGCCGTTTCTCGCCCCGACGGCTGCTGCAGGTGCGGCCGCCCACCCCTGCGTCAGCCGCCCAGCGCGGAGGCGATGACCTGGCGGACGGGCGGCGCGGCGGTCCCGCCGCCGGCCCCCTGGTTGGGGAACAGGGCCCCCGCGGTCACCTTGGGGTGCCCGACCGGCGCGTAGCCGACGAACCACGCGTCGGTGTTCTTGGGCGAGCTGGCGTTGGGGTTGTTGGCGTTGGTGGCGGTGTCGACCAGCTCGGCGGTACCGGTCTTGCCGGCGACGACCACGCCGGGAATCTGGGCGGCGGTCCCGGTTCCGTACTGGACGACCGCGATCATCATCTGCTGCACCTCGTGGGCCACGTGCGGGCTGATGACCCGCACGAATCGCGGCCGCTGATGCGCCAGCAGGGTGGGGATCGGGCGGCGGCCGCCCATCGCGATCGTCGCGGCCACGTCGGTCATCTCCAGCGGCGTGGTCTGCACCAGCCCCTGCCCGATCGCTGACGATCCGACCGCGAGGTCATTGCCGATGGTCTTCGCCGACGGGATCGTGCTCTCGGCGGCGCCGAGGATCGAGGAGGGCTGGTCGAAGCCGAACTTCTCCGCCATCGCCACCAGCCGGGCGCCGCCGACCTTCGCGCCCAGCGGGGCGAACACCGAGTTACACGAGACCGCGAACGCGTTGAGCAGGGTCCCGCCGCAGTCCTCGCCGCTGGCGTTCTGCATCGTGTACCCGTCGATCGTGGCCGAGGTCGCGTAGGGAAACGTCGAGCCGAGCGTGACCAGACCGGCCTGGAGCGCGGCCGAGGCGGTGATGATCTTCATCGTCGACCCCGGCGGCTGGGGCGCGGAGAAGGCGATCCCGGCGAGCGCCTCCACCGCGCCGGTGCGCGGGTTCATCACCGCCAGTCCGGCGTAGGCGCCGCCCAGGGCCGCGACGGCCTCCTGCTCCATTGTGGGGTTGATCGTGGTCTCCACTGCGTTGGACTGCACCGGCCGGGCGGTCGCCAGGACCCGCCGGCCCGCCATCAGCGTGCCGCCCAGGCGGCCGGCCAGCCGGTTCTGAAAGACGTGCTCGAGCCCGTCGAGCCCCACCTGCGCGTTGGCCGGGTACCCGGCGGCGGCATAGGCCGCTGACAGCGACGCCGGGATCGGGCCCATGGTCCCGACGACCTGCTCGGCGACGGTGGGGATCGGCGACGTCCGGTTGGGTCCCTGGGCGAGCGGGACGCCGTTGCTGGCCAGCAGCGCGCCCCGCACCGGGAGCGTCATGTGGCGGTGCAGGCGCTCGCCGGGGCGCAGCCCCGGGAACAGGAGCTCGCGGGCGAGGTGGACGCGGGCGCCGTCCCCGCTGCCGCTGACCGGCACGACCAGCGTCTGGTCGAGCGCCCCCCACACCCGGGTCTGCACCTGAACCGCCACCGCGATCCGGCTGCCGCGATCGGACCCGACGTGCAGCGTCCGCAACGAGGTCATCGTCGCCGTGTCCGCGTCGACCTGCAGCTCGTGGACGAACCGCGACTGCGAGGTGTGGTGCCGTGACCGGGCATCGAGCATCCGGTACATGGGGGCGAAGTCCGACCGCTCCCAATCGTGGACGTAGCGCGTCACCAGTTGACGCTCGTCGCGCCCGGGCTGAGTGGCCAGCACCGCGCCGGCCGCGAAGGATGCGGCCGCCAGACCCAGCACCGGAAGCGTCCGGGTCAATAACCGCCGACGACGACGGCGGCGCCGTCCGGGCCGCGGTGTCGACGCAACGAAAACCCCACCTTCTGCCACCGTGTCGGTAACGGTAGAAGATGAGATGGCCAACAGCGACACAGCGCTGTCACGGCCCGTACCCTGGAGCCCCTTGACCGCGCTCGACTGGGTGATCGTCGCCTTCACCGTTCTGCTGGCCTTCTACGGTTACCTGCAGGGCTTCATCGTGGGCGCCCTGTCGCTGGTCGGGTTCACGATCGGGGCGTTTCTGGGGACCCGGCTCGCGCCGCTGCTGCTCAACGAGGGCGACCGGTCGCCCTACGCGCCGCTGTTCGGTCTGCTGGGGGCCCTGCTGGCCGGCGGCGTGTTCGCCAGCGGCCTCGAGGGCCTGGGTGCCCGGGTGCGCTCGGCGCTGCGGATCCCGGGCCTGCGCACCGTCGACGGGCTGCTCGGCGCCGCGCTGACCGCGTGCGTGGGCCTCGGCATCGCCTGGATCATCGGCGCCGTGGCGCTCGATGCGTCGAGCTCGCGGCCGCTGCGGGCCGACATCCAGGACTCGGCGATCCTGCGGACGCTCGATCAGCTGCTGCCGCCGTCGGGACCGATCCTCAACGCGCTGGCCCGCTTCGATCCCCTGCCGTCGGTCCATGGCCCGCAGGCCGACGTGCCGCCGCCCACGTCGCGAATCCTGAACGCCCCCGGCGTCCGCGCCGCGAGTCGCAGCGTCGTCCGCGTGTTCGGGACCGCCTGCGGGCTCGGGGTGGAGGGCAGCGGCTGGGTGGCCGCCCCCGACCTGGTCGTCACCAACGCCCACGTCGTCGCCGGCGAGCAGGACACGGAGGTTCAGATCGGCGGCGGCGGGCGGGGCCTGCCGGCCCAGCCGGTGTGGTTCGACCCCCGCAACGACGTGTCCATCCTCGAGGTCCCCGGTTTGGACCTGCCGCCCCTGTCGACCGCCGGCGCCCCGCAGTCGGGCACGTCTGCGGCCATCCTGGGCTATCCGCTCGACGGGCCGTTCGATGCGGAGCCCGGGCGCCTGGGCCAGACCGAGACCGTCGATACCCAGAACGCCTACGGCCAGGGCCACGTGCTGCGCACCATCACCGCGCTGCGGGGCAGGGTGCGCCCGGGCAACTCGGGCGGCCCGATGATCGACAACCACGGGCAGGTGGTCGCGACCGTGTTCGCCGCTCTGACCGGCACCACCCGCGCGGGCGGGTTCGCGGTCCCGAACACGCTGGTCAAGGCCGATCTGGCCAAGGCGGAGGGGCAGATGACGCCGGTCGCCACCGGCAACTGCGCCAACTAGCGGCCGCGGTTCGCCGGCTGACGCGGCGGGCCGCTCGCTCCACGCTCCAGCGCCCAAGCCGTTGCGCCGAGGCCCCTCTCACGGCCCCACGGTCGACCGCGCACGACGACGGCGCGCCCCCTCGGCGTCACTTCAGGGTCAGCGCCCGGCGGGCGGCGGTCTGCGCGCCGCCCGCCTCAGGCGTTGATTGCCCCCGGACGTTCCTCGGCCATCTGCGCCACCACGTCGAGCCCGACGGCCCCTAGGAGCTCGGGGTGGTGATGAGCGAGGTGAGCCTGTGCCGCGTCGAACAGTTCCTGCTCGGAATCGCCAAGGAGTTGTGCCCCACACTCGCAGTAGGCGATCCGTCGGTGCTGTTCGTTGATCGGGGTCATCAATCCTCGGTCGTGCGACAAGGCGGACGGCGTCCCAGGACGGGACGCCGGTCTGCTAGTGGTCCCGTGGCCCCCGGTGGCCACGGGCGCGGAACCTGTCAGTCGCCCGTTGGCGATACGTTTCCATAACGTTGCCGGAACTTGCTCCCGTTGGTGAGAGGACCAGGATCCAGCTGTGTGGGCGCTTGAGTGTGGAACTGGATGGCGTCGAGCTGGTCGGGTCGCTGCGTGGCAAGCAGGTGCCCCTGCTGCTGGCCTACCTGGTGCTCAACCGCGAGCGGCCGGTCGGCCGCGAGGAGCTGATCGGCGCGCTGTGGCCCGACACGGCGCCCCGTTCCCAGGACGCCGCGATGCGCACGCTGCTCTCGCGGCTGCGCTCCGCGCTGGGCACGGACATCCTCGCCGGGCGCGACGAGCTGGATCTCGAGCTCCCCGAACCCGCCTGGGTCGACGTCGAGGCGGCGGCCAGCGAGGTGTGGCGGGCCCAGCGGGCGCTGGAGTCCGCCGACGTCCGGGCGGCGTGGGCGTTGGCCCAGGTCCCGCTCAACATCGCCAGCCGGGGTCTGCTGCCCGGCACCCAGGCGGCCTGGCTCGAGCCGCGGCGGCGCGAGCTGGCGGATATCAGGCTCCAGGCGCTGGAGGTGATCGGCCGGGCGGGCCTGGTCCTGGGCGGAACTCAGCTGGGCTCGGTCGAACGGGCCGCCCGCACCCTGATCGAGACCGAGCCCTACCGCGAGTCCGGCTACGTGCTGCTGATGGCCGCGCTCGAGGCCGAGGGCAACGCCGCGGAGGGGCTCCGGGTGTTCGAGCAGTTGCGCTCCCTGTTGCGGGACGAGCTCGGCATCACCCCCTCGCCGGAGGCGTTGCAGGCCCACGAGCGGCTGCTGCACCCGCCCGGCGCCCGCGACAGCGCGCGGTTCGCCCCGACGAGCGACCTCGAGTCGATCGAGGTCCCGGCGGAGCTGCAGGCCGCGGCCGCGGGGCCGCTGATCGGCCGTCGCGAGGAGATGGCGCGGCTGGAGCTGTGGTGGCACGCCTCCGGGGCCGAGCGGGTGATGCTGCTGGCCGGCGACCCCGGGATCGGCAAGACGCGCCTGCTCGCCGAGACCGCGGTTCGCGCCCACGCGTCGCGCGCCGTCGTGCTGGCCGGCCGCGCGCCGGAGGAGACACTGGTGCCCTATCAGCCGTTTCTGGAGGCGCTGGGCCACTACGTGTTCCGGGCGCCGCTGGAGGACCTGCGCGCCGCCACCCGGGAGTACGGCGGGGAGCTCGGCCGGCTCATCCCCGAGCTGCGCCGCCGGATGCCCGAGCTGCCCCCGCCCGAGCCGGGCGATCCCGAGACCGACCGCTACCGCCTGTTCGAGGCGGTGGCCGGCCTGCTGGCCGAGCTCTCGGCCGCGGTGCCGGTCCTGATCGTCCTCGACGATCTCCAGTGGGCCGACCGTCCGACGCTGCTGCTCCTGCGCCACCTGGCTCGCTCCCCTCACAACGCCCGCGTGTCGATCATCGGCGCCTACCGCGCCGTGGACCATTGGAGCGAGGGGTTCGACGCTGCGCTGTCCGGACTGCGCCGCGAGCGGCTCATGGTCCAGATGGACGTCGGCGGGCTCGGCGAGGCCGAGACGATGGAGCTGGTGCGCCTGCGCGCGGGCGGGACCCCGTCGCTGGCGTTCCTGCGGGCGCTGTATCGCGAGACCGAGGGCAACCCGTTCTTCGTCGAGGAGATCGTCCGCCACCTGGTCGACTCCGGCGTGCGCTCGCACGAGGCCGGTGCCCACGAGCTGGAGAGCGTCGGCCTACCCGACGACGTCCGCGACGTCATCTCGCGCCGGCTGGAACGGCTGGACTCCGACGCGATCGAGTGGCTGCGCGTGGCGGCGGTGATCGGTCGCGACTTCGACGCGGGGCTGCTCGAGCGGGTGCTCGACGTGGACGAGGAGCGGTTCCTGCGCGCTCTGGAGGACGCGCTCGACGCCGGTCTGGTGAGCGAGTCCCCGGGCGAGTCCGGTCGCTACAGCTTCTCCCACGCGCTCATCCGCGAGACGCTCTACGGCGGCATGTCCTCGGCGCGGCGCACCCGCATCCACCACCGGGTCGGCGTCGCCCTGGAGGGGATCGGCGACGAGCGCCACATCGGCGCGCTGGCCCTGCACTTCACCCGCGCCGCCGAGCCCGAGGACGCCGAGCGGGCCATCCGCTACGCGCTTGCGGCCGGCGCCCAGGCGACCGCGGTGCTCGCCCACGAGGAGGCCGCCGACTACTACTCCCGGGCGCTGGAGGTGCTCCAGCGCTCTGAGCCCGACGCGGTGCGGCGCCGCTGCGACCTGATGCTGGAGCTGGGCGAGGCTCGGGTGCGCAGCGGCGAGCGGCCGCTGGCCTGGCAGACCTTCCGCGAGGCGGCGGCGCTGGCCGCCCAGCTGGGCGACCGGACCGCGCTGGCCCGGGCGGCGATCGGGGCGTCGCGGCGCTACGTCCAGCCGCCCGGGGTGGTCGACGAGGAGCTGATCGCGCTGCTGGCGCAGGCGCGGGAGATGACCGCCGGCGAGCGGACGGTGACGCGGGTCCGGCTCCTGTCGCGCCTGTGCGGCGCGCTGTACTTCTCCGACCGGCGCGACGAGATGACCGAGCTGGCCGCCGAGGCCACGGCGATCGCCACCGAGCTGGGGTCGCCGCAGGCGGTGGCGCTGGCCGCCGCCGCCCGCCGGCGGGCCTACTGGGGCCCGGGGCAGCTCGAACGGCGGCTGACCGACTCGACGCTACTCCTGCGCGCCGCACGCGAGGCGTCAGATCTCGAGCTGACCCTGCAGGGCCACGCCTGGCTGGTCGTGGATCTGCTCGAGCGAGGCGACCGGCGCGCGGTGGACGTCCAGATCGAGGCCTTCATGTCCGGCGCCGAGCGCCTGCGCCAGCCGCTGTACATGTGGAACGGCGCCGTCTGGCAGGCGATGATCGCCCTGCTGGAGGGCCGCCTGGAGGAGGCCGATCAACTGGCGGCCGGGGCCGTGTCGTCCGGCATCCGGGCCGAGGGGGTGACCGCGCCCCAGTACTACGCGATCCAGCTGATGGGCATCCGTCGCGAGCAGGCTCGGATGGCAGAGCTCGAGGCCCCCGCGCGCGAGCTGGTGTCCACCAACCCCAACCGCGCCGCGTGGCGGGCCGCGCTGGGCACCCTGCTCAGCGAGAACGGCCGCCCCGACGAGGCCCACGCCGAGCTCGAGGTCCTGGGCCGGGACGGCTTCTCCACCATCCCCCGTGACGGCGACTGGATGGTGGTGGCGTCGCTGTGCGCCGACGTCGCCCACGGGGTCGGCGACGTCGAGCGCGCCGGCGAGCTCTACGGGCTGCTGGCGCCGCACGCGGAGACCAACGTCGTCGTCGGGCTGGGGGCGCTGTGCCTGGGCTCGACCCAGCGCTACCTCGGGCGGCTGGCGCTGACGCTGGGGCGCCGGGAGGAGGCGGTGGCGCACCTGCGTCGCGCCCTGGTGTCCAACACGGCGCTGCAGGCGGTGATCGAGACCGCCCACACGCAGCTTGATCTGGCCAATGCGCTGGGACCGGTGGCCGAGAGCCGCGACCTCGTCGCGCTCGCGCGGCAGGCGGCCGCCGAGCGCGCGCTGCCCCGGGTGGGCCACAGGGCGGCTGAGTTGCAGGACGGGTGATCGGCCGCGCTACCCTCCGCGGCCTATGCCCAAGACGCTCGTCATCGCCGAGAAGCCATCCGTCGGACGCGACCTCATCCGGGTGCTCCCCGGCCAGATCACCAAGGCCGGCGGCAAGGGGGAGGAATACCTGGAGGGGCCAGAGCACGTGGTCACCTGGGCGGTCGGCCATCTGGTCCAGCTCGCCGACCCCGACGAGTACGACGAGAAGTACAAGAAGTGGCGCATGGCCGATCTGCCGATCGTGCCCGATCGGTTCAAGCTCGTGGTCCGCGACGAGCGTTCCAAGAAGCAGATGAACCTCGTCAAGCGGCTGATCGGCCGCGACGACGTCGATCTCGTCGTCAACGCCTGCGACGCCGGGCGCGAGGGCGAGCTGATCTTCGCCTACCTCTACGAGAAGTCCGGGTCGCGCAAGCCGGTGCAGCGGCTGTGGCTGAACTCGATGACCAAGGCGGCGATCGAGGCCGCGTTTCGCGAGCTGCGGCCCGGCGACGAGCTGGCCTCGCTGGAGGCGGCGGCGCGCTCTCGTTCGGAGGCCGACTGGATCGTCGGCATGAACGCCACCCGGGCGGCGACCATCCGCCTGCGCTCCTCGTTTGACGGCGCGGTGTCGCTGGGCCGCGTCCAGACCCCGACGCTGGCCATTCTGGCCCGGCGCGAGGAGGAGATCCGCGCCTTCAAGCCCGAGCCCTACTGGATCGTCGACGCGGCGTTCCGCGCCATGGGGGAGCCCGCGGGTCGCGCCTACGAAGGCCGCTACTACGCCGGGGCCAACCCGCGCCTGAAGACCGCCGAGGAGGCCCGGGCCATCGTCGCCGCCTGCCGCGAGCAGATCGGCACGATCACCAAGCTCGAGAAGACCGAGCGCAAGGAGCGGGCGCCGCTGCTCTACGACCTGACCCAGCTGCAGCGCGACGCCAACGGCCGCTTCGGGTTCACCGCCCGGCGCACCCTGGCCGCCGCCCAGCGGCTGTATGAGGAGCACAAGGCGCTGACCTACCCGCGGACCAGCTCCCGTTATCTGACCGGCGACATGGTGCCCGAGATCAAGCCGATCGCGGGGCTGGTCGGCGGCCAGCGGGAGTACGCCGCCGCCGCCCAGTACGTGCTGGGGCTCGACGTCCTGCCCCTGGGCCGGGTGGTCGATGACGCCAAGGTCACCGACCACCACGCGATCATCCCCACCAACGCCGAGCGCCACCCGGTCGACAAGTTCAACGAGGACGACGCGCGCATCTACGACCTCGTCGTCCGCCGCTTTTTGGCCGTTTTTCACCCCGAGGCGGTCTCGGAGAACACGCGGGTGGAGACGACCGTCGCCGAGCACGTGTTCCGCACCCGGGGCAAGCTCCTGCTCGTCCCGGGCTGGCGAGGCGTCTACGGCGAGACCGCCGACATCGACGACGCCGCGGCCTCCGACGACGACGAGGCGCGCGAGCAGCGCCTGCCCAAGCTCAACAAGGGCGAGGACGCCGCCGTCACCGAGGTCGGTGACGAGGCCAAGGAGACCAAGCCGCCGCGCCGCCACACCGAGCGCTCGCTGCTGGACATGATGGAGACCGCCGGCAAGCTCGTCGAGGAGGAGGAGCTGCGCGAGGCGATGAAGGACTCCGGGATCGGCACCCCCGCCACGCGGGCGGCGATCATCGAGCGCCTGCTCCAGGTCGGCTACATCGAGCGCGACGGCCGGGCCCTGGTCGTCACTGAGAAGGGGCTCAACGTCATCCGCCTGCTGGGCGAGCATCCCCTGACCAGCCCCGGCCTCACCGGCGACTGGGAGCACCGCCTCTCGAACATCGAGATCGGCCACGACTCGCGCGAGAAGTTCATGGGCGACATCGTCAAGTTCACCGAGGACACCGTCGGCGAGCTCGACGCCAAGCTCAAGGACGTCCGCATCCCGCGGGCCAACCTCGGGCCCTGCCCCGTCTGCGGGCGCGACATCAACGAGAACCGCAAGGGCTACTCCTGCTGGTCACGCGAGGATCCGGGTTGCGGCTTCGTGATCTGGAAGGGCAAAGCCGGCAAGCAGCTGCCGGTCGCCGTCGCCAAGGAGCTGATCAAGACCGGGCGCACCGCGCGGCCGGTGACCGGCTTCAAGGGCCGCTCTGGCAAGTCGTTCCGGGCTCGGTTGGCGCTGCAGCAGACCGACGAGGGCCGCTGGCGCGTCGAGTTCGACGAGCCATGGGCACGCGAGGGCGCCAAGCCGCCCGAGGCCGAGCCTGCGGAGGCTGCCGCTGAGGCCGGCGGCGAGCAGGCCACGGGCGACGCGTCCGCCGCAGAAGCCGCCTGAGCCGCCTGAGCCCCGCCTGAGTCGCCCGCGCCCCGCCTGAGTCGCCCGCGCCGGTGACGTGGGTCACCTGAGCGTCGATTATCGGCACTCAGGGACCACACCCCCCGTGCCGTCGGACCCAGGCGCCACCATGGGACGGTGACCCTTACGCTCATCACCGGGCCTGCCAACTCCGCCAAGGCGGGGGAAGTGTGCGCTGCCTACGCGGCGGCCAGCCGCCGCGGTGCGGTGCTCGTGGTGCCGACGGCGGGGGACGCCCGCCACTACGAGCGCGAGCTCGCCGCGCCGGGCGGTGACCGGCCGCCGGTCGTGCTCGGATCGGTGCTCACCTTCGACGGGCTCGTCGCCCGCATCGCCGAGCGCACGGGCTACGGCGGCCGCCGGCTGTCGTCGCTGCAGCGTGAGCAGTTGCTTGTCTCGGTGGTCGCGAGGCTGCGGCGCGCCGGGTTCGACGCCCTGGACTCCTCGGCGCGCGGGCCGGGGTTCGCGCTCGCCGCCGGTGACCTCATCGCCGAGCTGCAGCGCTCGCTCGTCACTCCGCAGCGCTTCACCCAGGCGCTGCGTGCGTGGGCCGCTCAGGATGTCCGGCGCGCTGGATTCACCCACGACCTCGGGCGGATCTACGCCGCCTATGCACGGGAGCTCGAGACCCTCGGC
>DATAWL010000063.1:0-42179 GCA_036267215.1 Solirubrobacteraceae bacterium
CAGGCCGCAAATGGGTCAGCCGCTTTAACGGCGAATGGTTCCGGCGGCTTGGTGTTCACACCCTGGGTGGCAACGTGAACTACGGGACTGCGCATGCCTCGCGGTGAAGGATGTCGGAGAGCCGTGTGCGGGAGAACCGCACGCACGGATCGATGTGGCGGGGGGAGGCGCCAGGCGGCCAGTCGGCAAGCCCGCGCGGCTCGCTGACGCCTCCTCCCGACCCTGTGACGAGCGACGGCAGCCCCTACGCGCGGTTCCGGCGCGCCCTGGAGACCGGCAACGAGACGCTCGTGCTGGGCGCGGCGCGTGAGCTGCCCCAGATCGCGCTCGACGATGCGCTGCGCATCTGCCTGGTGCTGCGCGACGGCGACGCCGATCGCTACGACCGCGCGGCCGTGCGCTGGCTCGGGCGCTTCGCGCTCGAGGCCGGCGCGGTCACGATCAGGGATCTGCGGGCCGCCGCCGCCGCGCTGGACGCGCTGCCCACTCGCACGGCCGACGCTATGGAGCAGCTTCAGCGGCTGTGCGTCGCCCGGGGGATCGTGTGAGCCCGACGATCTCCTCCAGCCAGGCCGCGAACAGCTCGTGGGCCAGCCGCACGGTCTGCGCCTGGTGGCGTTCAACGGCGCCGACCAGCGCCGGCAGCCCGTCATCGCCCAGCAGGATGCGCAGGCTCGCGGCGTAGGCCGGCACGGCGCCCCACTCGGTGGCGAGGGCGGCGTCGACCTCGAGGTGGAACTGGAGCGCGTAGGCGCGCTCGAACACGAACGCCTGCTGCGGGTAGGCGTCAGAGCGGGCCAGCGGCACCGCGCCCGCGGGCAGCGCGAACGTGTCTCCGTGCCACTGCAGCGCCGGGAACTCGGCGGGCAGATGGCTGAACACCGGATCGGCGCGTCCCTGCTCGGTGAGGAACACCGGCAGCACGCCCACCTCGGCCTCCGGGCCGGGAAAGACATCGGCGCCGAGGCTGGCCGCCAGCAGCTGTGAGCCCAGGCACACGCCCCAGTACGGAGTGCCCGCGCGCACGGCCTCGGCGATCAGCCGCTTCTCCGCGGTCAGCCACGGCAGCCGCTTGTCCTCGTAGGCGCCCATCGGGCCGCCCATGGCCACGATCCCGGCGAACTCGCGCCAGTCCGGGAGCGGCTCGCCGTCGTCGATCTGCACCCGATGGCGCTCGACGCCCCACGCCCGCATCTCGTCCTCGTAGGCCGCGGGCGGCTCGCAGGCGATGTGCTGGAGGACGAGCAGCGTCGTCATTGCCGGGCCAGCCACTGATCGAACTCGGTCGCCGCGATCCGCTCGTCGTGGACGTCGGCGGCGGCGTCGGAGGCCAGCCAGACGATCGCCGGTCCCATGATCGCCGGATCCAGGAGACGGGCGCGCGCCTCGGCCGGGACGTCCTCGGGGATCATGCCGGTCTCGGTGGCGCCGCCGGGGAGCAGCAGGTTGACCCTCACCGGCGTGTCGGCCAGGTCGGCGGCCATCACCCGCGAGAGCGCCTCGACCCCGGCGCCGGCCGGACCGTAGGGGACGAAGCCGCGCCGGTTCATCGTCGACTCGTTCATGGTGATGTTGACGATCCGGCCGTGGCCCTGATCGAGCATCAGCGGCGCCACCGCCCGCGCGACCAGGAAGCACCCGGTGACCTTGGTCTCGACGACGTCGCGAAAGCCCGCGGGCGCCACCTCCCAGAATGGCTGGGGCTCGGACAGGAAGCGCGGGTTGACCGTTCGCATCCCGATCCCGGCGTTGTTGACCAACATGTCGATCGCGCCCAGCTCGGCCTGTACGGCGGTCACGCACGCCCGCACCGATGCCTCGTCGCGCACGTCGAGCTCGTACGCCGTCGCGCCGGAGCCGAGCTCGCCGGCGACCGACTGCGCGCGGGAGCGGTCGCGGCCGGTGACGGCGACCCGCGCGCCCGCGTCGCTCAGCGCCTGGGCCATGGCGCGGCCCAGGCCGGTGGTGGCGCCGGTGATGAGCACGCCGGGACGGTTCTGGAGTGTGGTCACCAGCCGGGAGCCTAGTGCGGTGCACAAGATCGTCGCCGGTCGTCGTGTGGAGGGGCCGGCGACCGCCGCAATTCGTCGAGATTCAAAGATCCGGCGCGATCTGCCGAGAAAGGGGTGACGCGTCCCCTCGACATGAGCGCCCGTTCCCCGTTTCCGCCGGCGATCGCCGGAGTCCTGCGCCGGCTGCCGGCGCGCCGGGTCGGCCTGCTGGCGCTCGTCCTGGTGGCCGGCAACGCCGCGGTCGGGACCGCGGCCGGCTGGGCCGACACCGCGCCCCAGCAGTGGCAGCCCACCGGCGCCGACCTGGTCCGGACCCTGCGCCCGTGCCCCATGGCGATCGACGCGCCGACCCCGCCGGTGTGCTGGTCGATGACCGAGGACAGCTCGGCGTGGATGGCCCAGCCGCCGGGATCGCCCTACCCGTGGGGGCAGTGCACCTACTACGCGGGCCTGATGCGTCCCGACATCTGGGACGACCGCGCCCCGCCCGCACAGGACCCGCTCAGCGACGACTGGGACGCCTGGACCTGGGTCGAGCATGCCCAGGCCGAGGGTCTCAGCGTCGACGGCGATCCCCGGCCCGGCGACGTGATGGTCTACTCGCGGGCCGCGGTGGGCAACTCCACCGGGCACGTGGCGATCGTCGACGCGATCGGCGGGACCGACCCGTCCACCGGCGATCTCCTGGTCACCGTCTCCGAGATGAACGTCGAGGGGCTGGACGACGCCTCGCGCGGGCAGGGGAACACCACCACCCTGCTGCTCGCACGCTCTGAGCTCGTGCCCGGAATGATCCAGTTCGTCCACCGCCCGCCGGCCGGATACGCGGCGCCGGTCTGGCCGGCCGGATCCGGCGACGGTTCGCCGACGTCGCCGCCGCCCTCGTCGGACCCGTCGTTCGGGGTGAGCCTGTTTGGGCGGACGGTGGAGACGGTCAGCGAGTCCACCGCCCCGGTTCAGATGACCGTGACCGCCCTGCCGGACGGCAGCGTGGTCAAGCGCCTGAGCGTGGGCGCGAATCGGGGCGTGGCGCTGGCGCTGCCCACCGGCGACTACCGCGTGTGCGTCGCTCAGACGGCCACCGGAGAGTGGGGCGCCGCCGGCGACTGTGTCACGGGAGCCTGGGAGGGGCCGCCGGCTTCGCCGACCGTCCGGCTGGCCGGGCTGCACCGCCGGGGACGGCGGGTGACGCTCGAGGTGGTGATGGCGGGCGCGACCGGTTCGGCGGTGAGCGCGCAGGTCCAGATGACCGTCGTGCGGACGGTGCGCCACGGGCGGCGCGCGGTGATCGCCGGCCGCGCGATGCAGCGCCGGACGTGGCGGCTGCACGCCGGACGCCAGGCGTTGACGGTCGCCGACCCGGCGCTCGGCGAGCCCGGGCCCGGGCTGCTGAGCGTCAGCGTCGCGGTGCCGGGCGCGACGCGGGTGCTGGCCCAG
Organism: Solirubrobacteraceae bacterium; assembly: GCA_036267215.1. Classification (GTDB taxonomy): domain Bacteria; phylum Actinomycetota; class Thermoleophilia; order Solirubrobacterales; family Solirubrobacteraceae; genus Palsa-465. The sequence goes on from DATAWL010000063.1 coordinate 3,450, forward strand.
TCGTCTCTACGCCTCAGCTAGAGCTGCCTTGGCCGCCTGGTGGGCGTCGCCGGCGGCCTGCGCCGCCTCCTGGGCGTCGGCCAGCGCGGCATCGGCCTGCTCGAGTTCCTCGGTCGCGTCGCGGTGGGCGGTGGCGGCGCGGTCCTGACGTTGCCGGGCGCTCTTGAGCGCGCGCTCGGCCCGGTCGACGTCGCGCCGGGCCTGACGCTCGGCGGCCTGGGCGGCCTTGCGCGCCTGCTCGCGCTCACGGGCCTGCTCGCGCTCGCGGGCCTGCTCGCGTTCGCGGGCCTGCTCGCGTTCAGGAGTCCGTTCGCGCTCGCGCGTCTCCTTGGCGCCCCGTTTACTTCCCGGCTCGCTGGGCTTTCTCGTGGCGGGACGGCGCGGCGGGGCGGCCGCGACGTCGCCAAGCCCGGAGCCGAAGCCCACGTGGCGCAGCTCGCGCTCCAGCCGCCCGGCCGCGATCAGCTCCCGCGCCTCATCGTCGAGCGCCGCCGCGTGCAGCGTCTCGGTCACCCGCTCCATGGTCGCCGGGCTCAGCTCGTGCCCACCCGCGCTCAGCAGGCCGCGGGCGGAGTCGGCCAGCGCATCCACGGCGGCCCGCTCGCGGTCGGCCCCGACGCGTAGGGCGCGGGCGTCGGCCCGCCCCGCCAGCACGTCGGACTGGACCTCGCCCAGCGCGTCGCCGGCGGCCATCAGCTCGTCGAGCGCCTTGCGCTGGGTCCGCACCAGCTGGTTGACCGCCCACGCCGCCACCGACGGCTTGCGCAGCGCGGCCACCTCGGCCGCCTCGTCGCGACGCCCGTCGGATCGCAGCTGTTTGACCAGCGCGGTGCGCTCGGGCACGAACTGGTCGCGCGCGAGCCCGTAGAGGTCATCGACGTCCATCGGTCTCCTGTATACGCCGGTTCAGGAACCGGCGCTCGGCGGCGGATGTCGTGCGCTGCAGTGCGTCGCGATAGGCGGCGTGGGCCTCGGCGTCGCGGCCGAGCCGGCGCAGCAGGTCCGCCCGCGTCGCGTACAGCAGGTGGTAGTCGGCCAGTTCCCCGGCGGCGACGAGTTCGTCCGCCAGGGCCAGGCCCTGCTCGGGCGACGTGGCCATCCCGATCGCGACCGCGTGGTTGAGGCGTACCAGCGCTTGCGGCATGACCTCGAGGAGCCGCTCGTACAGGCCGGCGATCTGGGCCCAGTCGGTCGCCTCGGCCGTCGGCGCGCCGGCGTGACAGGCGGCGATCGCCGCCTGGAGCTGATAGGGCCCGGCCTGGCGGCGGCGCAGGGCGCCCTGGAGCAGCACCTCGGCCTCGTCGCACTCGGCTCGGTTCCAACGTGCGCGGTCCTGGTTCTCCAGCGTGACCAGATCGCCGGCCGCGTCCACCCGGGCCAGCCGCCGGGAGTGCTGGAACAGCATCAGCGCCAGCAGCCCGGTCGCCTCGGGCTCGTCGGGCATCAGCGCGGTGAGGGCCCGGGCCAGCCGGATGGCCTCGCCGCACAGGTCGATCCGGATCAGATGGTCTCCGGCCGAGGCGGCGTATCCCTCGTTGAACAGCAGGTACAGCACGGCGAGGACGCCGCTGGTGCGTTCGGGCAGCAGGTGGGCGGGCGGCACCCGGTAGGGAATCCCGGCGTGGATGATCTTGCCCTTGGCCCGCACCAGCCGCTTGGCCATCGTCGGCTCCGAGACGAAGAAGGCGTGGGCGATCTCCGCCGTCGTCAGCCCGGCCAGGGCGCGCAGGGTCAGCGCCACCCGGCCCTCGAGCGGGAGCGCCGGATGGCAGCAGGTGAACATCAGCCGCAGCCGTTCGTCTTCGATCCCGCTGTCGTCGGGCTCGGCGGCGGGATCGTCGTCGCCGGGGGCATGGCGCGCCGCCATGTCGCTTGCCTCGCGCAGCTTCCGGGTCTTCATCTGCTCGTGACGCAGCCGGTCGGTCGCCCGGTTGCGGGCGACCGTGGTCAGCCACGCACCCGGGCGGTCGGGCACGCCGTCGCGCGGCCAGCGCCGGACCGCCTCGGCGAATGCCTGCTGGGCGCAGTCCTCGGCCAGGTCCCAGTCGCCGGTCCGCCCGATCAGGGTGGCGACCACGCGCCCCCACTCCTCGGTGAAGGCCTCGGCGACGGCGGTGCGGGCGTCCGGGGTCACTCCTCCCAGAACGGTCGCAGCTCCAGCGTCCCGAAGCGCGCCACCGGGTGCTTGGAGGCCACCTCGATGGCCTCGTCCAGGTCGGCGCAGTGCAGGATGTCGAAGCCGGCGATCTGCTCCTTGGTCTCCGCGAAGGGGCCGTCGGCGACGACGACGTCGCCGGCGCGGACGCTCACCGTGGTCGCGTCCTGCTGCGGGCGCAGCCGCTGGCCCTGCACGCGGATGCCGCGCCCGTCCATCTCGTCGACCCACGATTGGGTGCGCTCGCGCATCGTGGCGAGGTCCTCGGGGTCGGGCGTCGCGGTGTCGTCCATGCAGACAAACATGAGGTAGTTCATCGAAACCTCCGTCGGTTGTGCGGTATGGCCAGACGACGAGCGGACCGCGACCAGATGGACAACCCGTGCCGGGAAAACCTCGTCGCGGCCGCCGTCGGCGGCGCTCTATCGGCTCGGGGACGGCGCGAGCAGCTCGGCGCCGACGATCCGGCTCACTCCGCCAATCCTGTCACGAAGGTGCGACCGCGGCCCGGGACGGTCGCCCCGGCTCCCCGGACTTGCGCCCCGCCCGAGCAGGCGGCAACATGGAATGCGGCACGGGAGCGCCCGGTCACAGGTGCGCTGATTTGAAGGGAGGTCGCGGATGTTTCAAGCTTCGGCCGGTGCGAATGGGCGCCGGGGCTCTGGCCGCCGTCGCCGCGGGCGTCACGCTCGCCCTCGCGACATCGGCGGTGGCGTCGTCGACCGCGACGGTCAGCCCGCGCGACAACTGCGGCGGGTTCAACGGCCACGTGGTGTGGTCGGGTCCCAGCGGCGCGTTCATCCAGCTCTACAGCGAGGTCTGGGACACCACCTGTTCGGGCACGACCTCGGTGTGGCTGTCCTGGGACAGCCCCTCCTACCACAACGTCAACGCCGAGACCGCCGGCGAGCCCAACACCGAGGGCGTCAACGACAAGACCTCGCTGACGCAGTTGCCCACCAACGTCAAGGTGACGGTGTGCAGCACCAACGGCGGCTGGCACTGCGGGACCCCGGTCGGCGTGCCGACGTTCGCGACGCCGACGAGCTCGACGACCACGACCGCGCCGACGACCACCGCGCCGCCGAGTCCGCCGGTGGTCACCACGCCGGTCAGCGTCCCGGTGCCGCGGCCCTCGCCGGCCTCCCGTGCCCTGCGGGTCAAGCTGGTGATCGCCTGGACGTGGAACCGCTCGCGGACGTGGCTGCGGTCGGTCTCGGTCGGCCGGTTCCCGGCCACGACGCGGTTGGCGGTCCGCTGCGAGGGGAGCGGCTGCCCGCGCCCGGCGGTGGCGCGCGCCAGCGGGCCGCGGCGCCTGCGGGGGCTGCTGCACGGCCTGCGGGGCCGGGGCTACCGCGCCGGCGACCGGTTGCTGCTGTGGCTGCAGGCTCCGAGCTGGCGACCCGAGCGCGCCCGGATCGCCATCCGCTGGGGCCATCTGCCGCTGATCACCCTGCTGTGAGCGACGACACTTTCGCGGAGGGGTTTTGCCGGCATGGTGCCGGCGCCGGCCGGCGTCAGACGGGGCCGACCGCCCGCTGGAGCGCGGCGTCGGCCGCCGCCGCGGCGGCGCGAACCGTCTCGCGTCGCGGGTCCTGAGGTTGACCGGCCAGGTTGAGGTCGACCAGGGGCACCGTGGCGCGGGTCACGCCGGCGGCGAGCACCAGGGCGGTGATGGCCTCGCCCCGGACTCCGCCGCGCGCGTCGCCGATGGCGCCGGCGGCCAGCTCGATGACCTCCCGGGCGGTCTCGGCGATGCGGACCAGCGGATCGGCGGCGTCGGCCAGCGCCTGGCGCAGTCGCTGCGGATGGCCGGGCTCGTCGCGGCGCTGCTGCACCGCGATCACGTCGCGGTAGGCGGCGGCGTCGAGATCGGCCAGCGACATCGCGGTGACGCGGAGTTCGTGCGCGCGAGCGCGGCGGGCCTCGATCGGGCCGGCCGCCTCCGGCTCCTGCCTCAGCGTCACCGCGCTGACCATCTCGACCAGGGCGGCGGCGAGCGCGCAGGTCCACGCCAGACTCGCCCCCGCCCCGGGAGTCGGGTCGCGCGCGGCCACGGAGGCGACGATGTCGGCCAGGGACCGGGCGGCGAAGTCGGTGGTCGGGTCGGGCAACGTGCCTCGGCCGGCGGTCAGCTCTGGCAGAACCCGCGACGGTCGCCGGTCAGGCAGAGCAGCCCACGCAGCCGGTCGCCGTCGCCGTCGAGCACGACCAGCCGGCGCTCGTGGCCGGCGTCCAGGATCGCCAGGGCGTCGGTCAATGGCGCGTCGGGATCGATCGTCGGCACGTCGCGGCTGGCCAGCGACCCGGCCGGCCGCTCATCCCGCATCTGATCATCCACCTGCGCGCGATGCACCAGGCCGACGAACCGCGACCCGTCGACCAGCAGGGCGGTCACGACGTGAGGATTGGCGAACATCGCCCGCAGATCCCCGACCGTGGCCTGCGCGGGCACGGTCTTGGGCGAAGCCACCATCGCATCGCGGACCCGGAGACCGGGAGCGTCGTGGCGGTCGACGGACTCGTTGCGGCACACCTCCTCCGCGGCGTCGGATCCGGGCTGGGAGATCTCGCTCGCCATCGTCGGCACATGATGCCACCAGCCCGGCCGCGATCCGCCACCGCGACCAGGGCCAGTGTCTGATCCGGGTGCGCGGTCCGATCGCTCGGGGCGCGCCGGAGGGCTGACCGCGTCCTCAGCGGGCCCGTTTGACGCAGCTGTTGAACCTGCGCAGCGCGTCGGCGGAACCGAACTGCGGGTAGGGTCCGTATTGGTAGGTCAGGTCCTCGGCGCCCTGCGGGTCGACGAAGCCGAAGTGCGCCCGCCCGCGCGATTCGATCGGCAGCTTGCGCTCCTCGCCCTTGACGTTCTCGCCGATCCTGACCACGGCGCCGTCGGCCCACTCCTTCAGCGACGGGAGCCGGTAGCCCACGGTGTCGACCGGATGTCCGGCCAGCGCGGTCCCGAATTGGAGCTCGCGCATCTTGGCGACATCGATCACGATCGCCTCGGACTCAGGCGGCACGTCGTCGGACTTCCCGTCGAGGTAGTCGAAAACGCGCTGGCGCACCGCCGGCGCATCGGCGAACAGGACGACGCCGACGTGAACTCGATGCGAGGGGTCGCGACCCCAGACCGGCGCGAAGCCGACGCCGCGCAACACGCCGGCGTCCTCGCCGCCGTGGGTCTTCAGGCGCCCGAGCCAGTCGAGCACGTCGGTCAGGCCGCCCTGGCGGTAATCGGTCAGCTTCTCATCGCTGGCGGCGACGAGCAGCGCGGAGAGCTCGAACGGCAGCTCGTGTGCGGTACCCGCCTGCGCGACCGCGAGCTCGTCGTGACCCCATTGCGAGATCGGCGCGCCAGGCTCGCCGGCCTCCAGCAGCCATGACCCCTCGACGGTCCCGGTGTAGATCGTGAGGTGGATCTCACCGTCCCCGTTCGTCCGCCGCTCGAAGCGGACCCCGAGCGCCGAGCGGTCGTGCAGGACCTCTGGATAGACGAGTCGATCGGAGGCGTCGCAGACGAGCGCGGGGGTCTCGTAGCCGGGCGGCGGATCGATCTTGATCGCCTGGTCTGTGACCGGGCTGCCGTCGGGCCCGGTGTCAGTGATCGTCGCCTTGATGACCTCGAGGCCCGTCGCCGTGGTGGCGGCGGAGTCCAGCGACACGGTCACCTGGTCGTGTGAGGGCAGATACTCGGCCAGGAGCGGCTGGCCGGGTGTGGTCGAGGCCCCGACGGCCATGCACATCGTCCCGGCGCAGGAGACCGAGGCGAGGGTGGGCGTCGCGGGCTCTGCGGGGATCGTGGTCCTGGTCCAGGCGTGCCCGTTCCAGACAGCGATCTCCTTGACGCCGACGGTCGTGCACAGGGTTTGGCTCGCACACGCGACGCCCAGGCCCTCGCTCAGGGTCGGCGGGGTGGTGACCGTGGACCAGCCGCTGCCGTTCCAGTTCTCGTCCAGCAGGAAGTTGGCGCCGTCCACTGTATAGCGACCGGCCGCGACGCATCGGGTGCTCGAGCTGCAGGAGATGCCGTTGATCTCACTCCCGTTGGCGGGCACCTTGTCCACCGTCGACGCGATCGACCAGGCGCCGCCCTCGTCGTCGAGCAGGATGGCGTGGTCGGGACCCCCCGTGCTCGACTCCTCGCCGCCACCGGCGAAGCACGTCGACGCTGACACGCAGGTGACCGTCGTGAGGAAGCTGATCGCCCCCGCCGACGGGGCCTGGTCGATCGTCCAGCCGCCGCCGCTGAACGCCTCGATCAGCGGCTGGAACGGCGAGTTGCCGTCCGTCTGGTAGGTGCCGACGGCGACGCAGCTGAATGTGGAGCTGCATGAGATCCCGGAGAGGGCGACGTCGGCCCCCGAGGCGTCGATCTGGGGCGGCGTCGGGCTGGCCACCACGGTCCAGGCGCCGCCGTTCCACTCTTCGGTGAGCGTCTTCTCCCCCAGCCGAGAGCCGTCGCTCGCATATACGTCGTACTGCCCGACCGCCATGCAGAAGCTCGAGCTCGTACACGAGACGGCTTGGATCTCGCCACCGCCGAGGTAGCCGGGGGTCTGCGGGCTCGAGACGATGCTCCAGTTGGTCCCGTTCCAGGTTTCGTAGAGGCCGATCGACTTGGCCTGACCGTTCCCGACGGACACGATGTACTCGCCGGCGGCCATGCAGAAGTCAGAGGTGGGACACGAAACGCTGCTCAGCGACGGGTCGGACCCGGATGGGAGCGGTGGCGGGACGACCTGCCACGGGCTCTCGGTCGCCTCGGCGGCGGTGCTCGTGGCAGCGCGGGCGGCGGCTGGGGCGGAGGCGAAGTGCGCGACGCAACACGCGAGCAGCGCGATCGACAGCCCGGCGCCGACCCCTCGCATGATCCGTGAGCGCGGTGCCCCGGCGTCGCGATCGGCCATCGGTCGCTACCCGATCCGGACGTCGTGGGGGGCGAGCGTCAGCTGGATCTCATCCCCCGGGCGTTCCTTGAGCCGAACCTTCTGATGCAGCGACTTGTGGCCGATGCGGAAGGAGAACGTGTAGGTGCCGGGCAGGACCGCGAACGCGAACAGGCCCGCCTGGTCGGCGCCGATCGTCTCGTGGCGACCGTCGCCGGTCAGCGCCACCGCGTTCGGCGCGCCGGTGGGGTACTCGGTGTCAACGTTGATCCCGAAGTATCTGCCGTAGCGGATCGCGTAGGGGACGCTGGCGCCCCAGCCACCGTCCGGCGACGTTCCGTCGATCCCGACCGCCTGCCAGATGCCGGGTTGGGTGAACAGGCGGGCCCGGTAGACGCAGGCGGGCGCGTCCGGGACGCACGGGTGGACCTGGATGAGTCCGATCGCGGCCGACGGCTGAGACGGGTCGGTGGTCTGCCACCCGTAGCGCGTGGTGCTGGCCGGCCCGCCGCACTGGCTGGTGATCGGACCGGCGCGCAGGGTGACCTCTTGCCCGATGTTGAGCACCGTGTGGTTCGCGGACAGCGGCGCGCACCGCGATTGATCCGGCGGCGGCAAGATGCCGAAGCTCTCGGCCGCGGCCACCGAGACGGCCACGACGGACGTCACAACGACCGCGATCACCGCGGCCGACCTGGCACGGAGGCCCGGGCGGCCGGGACGGATCCGGCGAATCGGGGAGGCGATCGCGAAGCGCGATCGGATGACCGTACGGTCGGTCGGCTCACACATGCCCAGGAACCTCGTCGTCGCGTTCAGATCGAGTCCCACGGTGCCGCCGACGCCGTGCGCATCCACCACAGGCGTGACGACAAGCCCCCGGGGCCCCGGTCTCCTGGCGCGGCAGTATAACCGCGCCGCCTCCCTGCCTCCAAGCGCATCTCGAGACCGTCTCCGAAGCCGGTCGGGAACCGTGATCATCCGCTTGGGGTGATGTGATTAGAGTACGGACGCCGGAGCATCTCGGATCGCGCGCGAGAAACCGGTGCTTCCGGCTCTGCGAAGGCGCGACAGAACAATTCGAGATAGCTCACAGACAGGAGGCGGACCGGATGCTCATCACCGCGACGTCGTACCCATTCCTCGACGTTGTATGGACGATCCTCGTGGTGTTCGCGTGGGTGATCTTCATCTGGATCGCGATCACCGTGCTGATCGACGTCTTCCGGCGCCACGACATCTCCGGCTGGGCCAAGGCCGGGTGGGTTATCTTCATCGTGGTCCTTCCGTGGATCGGGGTGTTGGTGTACCTGATCTTCAACCACACGGGGATGAATGAGCGACGGACGCAGGAGGCCCAGGTGGCGCAGTCCCAGTTCGACGACTACGTCCGCAAGGCGGCCAGCAGCGGCGGAGCCGCCAGTGAGATCGCGAAGGCCAAGGAGCTTCTCGACAACGGGACGATCACCCAGGCGGAGTTCGACGCCATCAAGGCCAAGGCGCTGGCTGCGTAAGGTTGGCGCGGCGGTCGCGGCGTCTGCCGCGGTCGTCCTCGCCACGTCGTGCGGGAGCTCCGCGCGCGCCGGCGCCCCCGCTCTCTCGTGCAACGGGTCCACCAAGCTGTGCTCGCGCCGGCTCAACCAGGTGGTCTTCCCCGCGACGCACAACTCGTTCGCCGCCTCCGAGCTACCGGGCTGGCATTTCGCCAGCCAGACCTACCCCATCCAGCGCCAGCTGGAGGACGGAATCCGGGCGCTGCTCCTTGACATCCACTATGGGGTCTACGACTCCGCCGTGGGACGCGTCCGAACCGACCTCGCCGCCGAGGGCTCTGACCGCAACAAGGTGGCCAAGCAGGTACCTCCGAGGGCACTGCGGGTGGCCGATCGGGTCGCCGGAGGCGTCGGCCTCGGGTCCCTGAAGGGGACGCCCGAGCCGTATCTCTGTCACACGCTGTGCGAGCTCGGTGCCGACCCGCTCGACCGCGAGCTGAAGGTCATCGCGGGCTTTCTCGATGCGCACCCCGATCAGGTCCTGATCGTGATCGTCGAGGACTACGTTCCGCCGTCGACGATCAAACAGGCGTTTGCCGGTGCGGGACTGACGGACGATGTCGCGACCCTGAAGACGGGCGCGCCGGTGCCGACCCTCGGCGAGTTGATCAAGAGTGGCCGTCGGCTGCTCGTGTTCGCCGAGGTCAAGGGAGGCTCTCCAGCCTGGTACATGCCCGCCTTCTCGTTCATCCAGGACACGCCGCTGGGCGCCGTGCACCCGGGGCAGCTCAGTTGCGATCGGTATCGGGGAGAGCAATCCAGCCCGATGCTCATGATCAACCACTGGATCCCGCCGTTTCCTCCCAGCCCGACGATCAACGCCCAGATCGGTCGCGCCCCCGTGCTGCGCGGCTGGATCCAGCGATGTACGCGCCAGCGGCACATCGCCGGCGCGATCGTCGCCGTCGACTTCTACGAGCGCACCGCCGTGGTCAAGGTCGCCCAGGAGCTCAACGCGAAGGGTTGAGCGCGCGGGCGCCGGGACGGCTCACACCCCGAGGTGGGCCTCGACCTCGCCGGCGGCAGCAGCGTCGGCGAGCCGCTGGTAGTCGATCTCGTTCTGATCCGCGTAGGCGGCGGAGAAGCGGGCGATCGCCCGGTCGAATGCCGGTCCGGCTCCCAGGTAGGCGGCGATGGCGAGCCGGTCGCCCGAGCGGGCGTGGGCGCGCGCCAGCGACCACCCGCACGCGCGCGCGTAGGCGTGCAGGCCGCCGTAGGTCATCACCGACAGGTCGATCGACGCCTTCCAGTCCCACAGTTGCCGGATGTAGAAGTCACGCTCATTGCCGTCGAGCCCCACGCTCCGCTGCCAGCCGAGGAAGACATCGATCGCCACCTGCGAGAGGCGTTGACCCCGGACGACGCGCTCGCCGTGGTTCTCGAACTCGCTTGACCCGAGGTAGGCCTCCAGCACCGATGCCTGGGCTTCCTTCATCTGGAGCACCAGCGGATCCCGACCATCACGCCCCGCGAACAGCAGCACCCATGCACGGGTCCCCACGCTCCCGACGCCCACGACCTTGCGAGCCATGTCGACGAAGCGGTAGTTGGCAAGCAGGTAGCGGCGATCCTGGTCGAGGTTGAGCGCGTACTGCTCGACCGCGGCGCCGACGATGTCGATGTCGCGCCGTGCGTCATCGGCGGCGACCAGTTCGCGGAGCGGGACCAGGAGCGGTGGAACCCTGCGGAAGCGCAGTTCCCCGTCGACGCGCTCGGTGAGCCGCTTGACCGCCCGCAGGCTGGTCTTGCGGCGGGCCTTGGCGAATGGCTGGGCGAACAGGATCCGGCCCTGCTTGCCCAGCCGCCCCCCGAAGCGGTCGACCAGCTCGCTGGTGTCCAGGCGCTCGTACCACACCGCGAGGTGGCTGCGGCTCGCGAAATCGCGCATCGCGCCGCGGTACTCGCCCACGCAGTCGGTCACCAGCGATGCGCGGCGGTCCGCGGCGAGCCCGACGTCGCGACCGGCGATCTCGACGCTTGCCGCCATCCGTTTCACGTCCCACTCCCATGGACCCGGGAGGGTCTCGTCGAAATCGTTGGGTCCGAACAGGAGCCGGCGATCCTGGGCGGCGAAGCCGCCGAAGTTCGAGATGTGGGCATCCCCGCATGCCTGCACGACGACCCCCGAATCGGGCGTCCGCGCCAGGTCGTCGGCCATCACCGCAGCGGCGCCCCGATAGAAGGTGAACGGCGAGAGCAGCATCCGCCCGTAGCGGATCGGCACCAGCTCCTGCAGGCGGGTGGCCGCCTGACCCTCAAGGACAGCGACCGGATCGGGCCGGTCCCGGCTGGGCGACCACTCGCCATGGGCCGTGCGGGGTACCGCCTGTCTGGCGGCGCGTCCGCGCTCGGCGGACTCGCCCGGCACCAGCATCGCGCGGTCTGAAGCAGCTATCTCCACAGCCGACGTAGGCTAATCCACGCGCGCCCGCGAGCATCAGGCCGACCCCGGGCCCGTCCCGGCCGCGGTCGGCGCCGCCGCCCCACACAGACGATATCCCCGTCTAGGAGAGTCACTGAAGCAGCTCGGGCGCCAGGCTGATCTGGAGCTTGCTCCCGCCATCACTGCTGGTGATGTCTGCGCCGCCGGGAAGCAGGCTGGGGCCCGAGAAGCTCGGCCCGCTGATCTCGATTCCGGCGTCGGTGGGATTCCCGTGTGAATCCCACGTCATGTACATGCCTCCCTTGGCACTCAGCTTGACATCCGGCGCCAGGTCATATCCGGCCTTGAACCCGGCGAAGGCGGTGATCGAGCCGTCGGCGAACTTGTACTTGTCGGACACGTAGGGGGTGAGCGGCGTGCCGTCCGATGCGCTCACCTCGACGTTCTCGCAGCTGACTCCGAACTTGAAGAATGCGAGCTTGATCGTGAACTTGACGGTCGACAGCGCCGGCGGGCAGGGCGATGCCGTCGGGGTGGAGGTGATGCCGTTATCGCCGGCGCCCGGAGCCGGCGCGGACAGACAATCGTCGTTGTGGGCCTCGAAGCCGGTCATGTCCGAGATCACGTCCAGCTCTCCCTGGTACTGCACGAGCATCAGCGCGCGCGCCCCGGTGGTGATTGCGGCTCCCTCCGTCGGGTTGGCGAGGTTGCTCGCAACGGCGGTGGCGTAACGGTAGATCGCGCCCGCAAATGCGCGGACGTCGTGGTCGTAGGACTGCATCTGCGGCAGCCACGCGGCGTGGCCTGCTCGTAGCGCGGGGCCGCAGTCGGCCTGCAGGCAGGCGTCGTACGCCGCCGTGCTCATCGTCGTCTGGCTGCAGTTGTCACGAATGTTCTGCACCTGGCTCCCCAATGCCGGGGTCGGCGAGTTGGGCTCCATCTGCGCGTAATCGGCTCGCACCCGCTCGTAGAGCGACTCGATGTCTGGCTGGTTGGTCATCCAGTCGTTCCACAGGCTGAGAATCGCGTTGGCGCGCTTGATCGTCAGGATCCCGGCGCCGGTGCGGTACAGCGGCTCCTGCTCCACACTCAGCTGAGCGATCAGTGGGCCAACCGCCTGAGCGGCTTGCTGCCCCTGGTTGTAGGCGTTCGTGGCGTCGGTCTCGATCTCGGGGTCACTGTCGGCGCCGGCGTCCGCCGTGGCCGGAATGGTCAACGCGGGGAGCGTGCCGGGAATGCCCTGAGAGAGATCGATGGCGTCGGCGGGGACCGGCGGCGTCCCACCGTCCGCGCTTGCCGATGACGGCTGGTCTCCGACCGGATCGGTATAGACGCTGGCCCGGTATGAGTCGACGGCCCCTGCCATCTGACCCCGGCACAGGTCCGCCGCCGCGAGGTTGCGTTTCGGTTGGGGAAAGCGCCGGGTCCCGGCGTCGGCCGCGCGGAACAGCGCCGCCGCCTGCGCAAAGCGACCGAGCCGAAACATCGCCACGCCGCGCGCGTTGTCGATCAGCGCGCCGACGGGGATCCCCAGCGTGGCCACGCCCCCGCTGGGGAGCCGCTGCGCCGCGTTGACCAATGCGAGCGCATCGGACTGCCGCCCCACGGCGGACAGGATGACCGCGGCGTCCAGCAACGGCAACGGATCAGAAGGGTCGCTGTGGTGGGCAGCGAGAAATCCCACCAGCGCGCCATCGGGCTGGCCCTTGGCCAGCCCTGAGAGGCTGACTGCCACGTCGGTGTCACGTCCAAGCGCGCCGCCGGCCAGCAGTGCCTTGACCCGGCCAGTGGAGCTGTGCGCGGCCAGAAGCCCGATCGACGCGGCCAGCGCCGACGACGTGTCCGGGACGACGACACGGCCGGGATGCCCGACCCGGCAGACGGAGTCCTGCGCTCGCAGCGCCAGCTGCGCTGCGGCCGCGGTGGGCGTCGAGTCGGTGTCGCTCAGCGCCCGGTCCAGCGTCCCCGCCGTCGCCTGCGCCGTGATCGACAGGGACCCCGCCGCAATGATCAATGCGGCCAGCCGCAGTGCAGCAGTGGATCTCCAGGTCACCCGGCGGTGCCTCGCTCTCCGGCGTTGTCGGCGCCAGCCTACACCCGCGCCGGTGCGCCGTACAGATGCACGGCGCGCGGTGTCAGACTGGTCGGATCGTGGCGCGCCTGGTGACGATCCCGATCAGCCATTTCTGCGAGAAGGCGCGCTGGGCGCTGGACCGGGCCGGGGTCGGCTACGTGGAGCAGCGGCACCTGCAGCTGGTGCACGTGTTCGCCGCCCGACGCGCCGGTGGAGGCAGGACCGTCCCGGTGTTCGTGACCGATCAGGGCGAGGTGCTGGGCGAGTCGGCGGCGATCCTGCGCTGGGCGGACGAGCGCCTCGGCGCTGACCGGCGGCTGTATCCCGACGGCGAGCTCGGCATCGAGGCGGCGGGCGTGGAAGCGTGGCTCGACGGCGGGCTGGGTCCGGACGGGCGCCTGTGGCTCTACCACGAGACCTTGCCGGTGATCCGTGAGATGGAGCCGTGGGCGCTGATCGGGATTCCGGGATGGGAACGTCAGCTGTTCCACGCCGGAGGCCCGATGATCGGTCTCGCTCTGCGGCGCTTCCTCGGTGTCGACACCGGTTCGGCGGCGGCAGCGCTGGGACGGGTGGAGGTGGTGTTCGACGAGATCGCGGGCCGCCTGTCCGATGGACGCCGCTGCCTGCTCGGTGACCGGTTCACCGCCGCGGATCTCACGTTCGCCTCGCTGGCGGCGCCGATGTTGCTCCCGGCCGCCTACGGCTCACCGCTCCCGCCGCTCGCGGCGATGCCGGAGCCGATGGCCCGCGTCGTCCGGCGGCTGCGCGCCCACCCGGCCGGCGCGTTCGCCGACCGGATCTACGCCGAGGAACGACCCTCGCCCCGGGGCCAGGGCACGCCTGCGGTGGACCGGCGGTGACGACGCGTGCGGTGGATGTCAGCCGCGTCAGCGTCGAGGTCATCAGACATGAGAGGTGGTCCGGGGGGGTTCCTCGTCGAACTCGGGCTGCGTGGTGGCCGGATTGGTGTCCTGGGACTCCGCGCGGGGGAGGTTGACGATGACCACGCCGAGGATCACGACCACGATCCCGATGGTGGCGCCGGGGCCGGGAAGCTTGCCTTGAGCTGCGTCGACCAGCACCGCGACCGCCGGGACCAGAAATGTCCACGCGTACACGCGCGTGGCTGGCCACCGGCTGAGCGCGGCGTTGAAGCCGAGGTAGACCAGGACCTGGCCGCCGATCACGAGGTACCCGAGTTGGGCTAGCAGCGTCGGTCGTGCCCAGTCGGTCGATCCACCAGCGACCAGGACCAGGGGAATGAGCGGCAGGCCGCCGGCGAGAAATTGCGCTGCGGTGATCCCGGCGATGTCGAGATCGGGGTCGCGCTGGGTGAGGACACGCATCCCCAATCCGCCGGCCGCCCAGCCCAGTGCGCCCAGTAGGGCCAGAACGAAGCCGAGGATGAGCCGCGACCCGTGGGCGATGCTGCCCGGATCGGCGAACACGACCAGCAGCACGCCGCCGAACCCGATCACCAGGCCGGCGGCTCGCAGTCGCGTGATCGGTTCGGCGAGCACGACCCGCGCCATCAGTGCCACAAAGAACGGGGATGAGTTCAGTAGCACCGACGCGACGGCGGCGCCGGCTCGATCGGTGCCGACGCTGATCCCGACCTGCGTGAGCGTTGTGTTGCCTATCCCGATCGCCAGCGCCCACAGCCACAGGCGTCGCGTACGCGGCAAGCGGCTGCCCATCAGCGGCAGCACGGCGGTCAGCAGGACGCCGCCGCCGAGCGCTCGCAGCGTGGCGATCATGATCGGCGACGTGTGAGGCAGCGCGGCGTCGGTCACCGGATACACGACGCCGGCGGCCGTCATCGACACCACCAGGATCAGCGACACCGGCAGCCCCTTTGCTGCGCGCTGCGACTGACCGGTCACGGCGCCTACATCTACCACTGCGTCACGCCGAACGCGAGCCTTCGCGCAGTGTCCCGCTCGAGGGCGCCTCTGACTCCGTGGCGCCTGCGCGCGGGTCGCGTCGTCGTTGCCGGGGACCCATCGCGGCATTCTGATCAACATTTGTTGATATGAGGGCGTGGCCGTGCTACCTTCCGCCACCGTCATAGAAACGAATATCGATATGACCTCTCCGCTTCCCGTGCTCCCCGCCGGACCCGCCGCGATCGATTGTTGCGCTCCGCCGGTCGGAGTCGACTCCGGCCTCGATGCTGAGCGCATCGCCGCCGCGGGCAAGGCGTTGGCCGAGCCGGTCCGCGTGCGCATCCTGGACGTGTTGCGTCGCAGCGACACCCAGGTCTGCCAATGCGAGCTGCTCGCGCTGTTCGGCATCAATCAATCGCTGCTCTCGCATCACATGCGCAAGCTCATCGAGGCCGGTGTGGTCGACGTCGAGCGTCGTCACAAGTGGGCCTACTACTCCGTTTCCCCCACCGCGTTCAAGGAGCTGACCACATGGCTGAGCTGAGCACCCCCGATCCGCCCATGATGTCGAGCTGCTGTTCGACCGAAGCGCAGGCGACGTGTTGCGAGCCGGCTGACAAGGCCGAGTGCTGCGAAACCGAAGCGGCCGCCGCGGGCGGCTGTGGCTGCGCCGCCGGCGAGACGGCTGAACCCGCGGGCGCTTCGGCGGAGTCCGACATCCGCGAGACCGTCCGGGCGAAGTACGCGCAGGCCGCCCGGGCGGTGAGCGAACGGGGGTCCTCGTGCTGTGGGTCGATCGCGCTGACCGACGCCGATCCGACCGAGGTGTTCGGAGGATCGCTCTACGAAGGGGGCGATACCGAGGGCGCGACCGCGACGGCGGTCGCGGCGTCGCTGGGCTGCGGTGTGCCGACCGCGGTGGCCGACCTGCACGAGGGTGAAACGGTGCTTGACCTCGGCTCCGGGGCCGGCGCAGATGTGCTGATCAGCGCCCAGCGCGTCGGTCCCACCGGTCGCGCGATCGGACTGGACATGACCGATGAGATGCTCGAGCTCGCCCGCGCCAACGCCGCCGAGGCGGGGGTGGCAAATGTCGAGTTCATAAAGGGCTACATCGAGGACATCCCGCTCGCTGACGGCTCAGTCGACGTGATCGTCTCCAACTGTGTGCTGAATCTCTCCGGCGATAAGCCCAAGGTGCTGGCCGAGGCCGCCCGGGTGCTGAAGCCCGGGGGGCGCTTTGCCGTGTCAGACGTCATCGCCGGCCCGGACATGGATGACGCGACGCGTACGGACATGGCGGCCTACACCGGGTGCATCGCCGGCGCCCTGACCGAGCAGGAGTTCCGCGACGGGCTGGCGGTGGCCGGGCTGGTCGACGTCGAGATCCGCCAGACCCACCGGGTCCACGAGCACGCGACCTCGGCGATCATCCGCGCCCGCAAGCCGCGCGCCGACACGACCGCGGCGAGGGGGGCGGTCACGTCCTCGGGCAACCGCCGACCGGCGTGACGCCGTGCGGCTTCGGATGGACGACGCCGAGAGCCCGCCCACAGTCGGAGGTCGCTGATGGCCACGGTGCTGTTCGTGTGTCTGCACAACGCAGGGCGCTCGCAGATGAGCGCAGCGCTGTTCGACCGAGCCGCCCAGGGCCGCCACCACGCCTTGTCAGCCGGCAGCGAGGCCGACCCCGCGGGCCAGGTGCACCCGCCGGTAGTGGAGGCCATGCGCGAGCTCGGCATCGATCTGGCTGACCGCCGCCCACGCAGGCTCTCACCCGAGTTGGCCCAACAGGCCGACGCCGTGGTGACGATGGGCTGTGGAGACGCCTGCCCCTTCCTTCCCGGAAAGCGCTACATCAACTGGGAGCTGCCCGACCCCAAGGACCGACCGCTCGACGAGGTCCGGGCCACCCGCGACGACATCGCCCGCCGCGTGCAACAGCTGGTCGACGAGCTCGACCGCGCCGCCCGCGGCTAGCTCAACGCGCCGACGTCGGTCGCCGGTTGTCTCGGGCGCGGAGCGGCTGTCTCGGCGCAGGCTGTTCGTCGGACGCCCCGACGGCCCGCGGGTTGCGCTGAGCCGGTGGATCGACGATGCTTGCACCGTTGGCAAGTCGAGACCGGGGGGTGGTGATGGGTCGGAAGGTGCTGATCAATCTGGCGACGGGACTTGAGGATCCCGAGCGCGTGACCGTCGCGTTCCTGGTGGGTGGCGCGGCTCTTGCGCGGGACGATGCGGTCGCGATGTGGCTGACCAAGGAGGCGGTCAGGCTCGCGCTCGCTGGTCACGCCGAGGCAGTCGCCTGTGACGGATGCCCGCCGCTGTCACGGCTGTTTGAGCAGTACGCAGACGGCGGCGGCCAGCTCCTGGTCTGCCCGATCTGCTTCAACGCCCGCAAGCTCGACGAAGGTGCGATGGTCACCAACGCGACGATCGCTGGCGCCACTCCAATGCTCGACTGGCTCGGACAGGACGAAGCGACCATCTTCAGCTACTGACGTCGCCGCGTCGGGCCAAGCGCACTCGTAAAGATCACGTCGATCCAGACCGATTCCTTCGCAGATCGACAGCGCGTTGCCTACCGCTTCTGTGGTGCGAACCGGACGGCCCCTTCGTCGTTGAGCAGCAGGCCTCGTACACCGAGAGCGATGTAGCAGCAGGCCCGGGCTCGGCTCCCCTTGTGGCGAGACTAACGCCCTCGAATGTCGCGGGGTCACGACTGCATTCCGCGCCAAGGCGAGAGATCAGCGGAGGCACTCTGGGCGCCGAGGAGCGGCGGCGACAACAGCTCCCGATCGAATCCTTTTCCACGGGGATAACCGTGCGGTCAGACCGCCGCGGAGGGTTGTCGAATCTCACGGTTAGGGCTGCGCGGCCAGTCTGGGCGCGCGGTAGTCTTGACGGTGGTCCATGCGACGCCTGCTCGTCCCGCTCCCGCTCGTATCGATCGTTGCCGTGATCGCCTCACTCGCACCGGGCGCCGTGGCCAGCGTCCCGCGCGCCGCGGAGGTTCACTACTGCAACAGCTCACGCTCGATGTTCGTCGTTGATCTTCACAACATGAATGGCGGTGCGGCCTGCGTCGTGGCGCGCAAGCTCTTCGCCTGGCTCGAGAAGCCTCACCACAGAATCAGCCGGTGCACCGCGGTCAACGGCAAGCCGGTCCTCGTGGCGCACTCCTGGGAGGGCTATCGGCTTTCGATCAGTCGCATAGAGACATTGGTGCTGACGCGCAAAGACAAATCGTTTTCGGTGGCCGGCTTCAGCGACGCGCCGATTGGCTGCAGCTGAACTCGCCTGCCGTTATCGCGACCACGGATCCAGTCATCCGGATGGCGGAGCGCCGACGATCCAGTTCGTGGCGATGCTTGAGCGTTGGCCACGGCGGCTGGCGCCTCCTTCTGGGCGAGAGCAGAACTGTGCCGGGGCCGGCCTTCGGCCTGTCTCACCCCTGCTTTATCGCGTTCACAGACCCAGCGCTTCGCGTTGCAGCTGAGCCGCTTGACGGAGCATCGGGGTGTACTCGTGGCGGGACGAGGAGAGGACTTCTACCGATGATCCTGATGACCGCCGCGGGATCGGCGCGTCAGCTGATGGTTCGGGGCGGTACAGCGGCGGTTGGGGCTTGCATGGCCCCAACCGCCGGCCAGGCCGTTATGCGCGGCGGACGGGCTCGGTCGCGGCGGAACTCCGCACGACCGGCTTGCACCCGTCCATGCGACCGGTCACCTCGACCGTCACGCGCTGACCGCGATCCTCGGGACGGACCTTGTACGCGGGGCCGGTGCTGCGGCCGTCGGGGGCGATGCCGCCGACGATCCACTGGTAATGGAACTCGGCTTCGGCGCTCCCACTCGCCCTTGATCACGTGGAGCGTCTGATCGACGCGCGGGTCGCCTTCGATCCACGGCATCGAGGACTTGATCGTGCCGTAGCCGATCTTGACCGCGTCGGAGATCATCTCGCGGGTGATGTAACCGGTGCGCTCGGCGGTCACCTGCAGGCTGACCTCCTTGCCCGCGCAAACGGCCGGAACCACCAACGTGTCCTCGGTGGCACCGTCGATCGCCTCGCGGTCCTGCAGCCACTGGTAGCTGAGCGTCGGGTTCGGTGACCACGGGCCGGCGATCGCGCTCAGCGTACCGCCGACCACCGGCGTGGTGGCACGGAAACCAGGGCGCGACGCGGTCTTGAACGCCGCCTCGGCGACGGTCTGCGGTGCGGAGATCACGGACTCGCCGTCGACGGTGAGCTTCAGCTGAAGCTGCCTGCCGGCGTCTGCCGGGACCGGGGTGTAGGTGGCGGACTCGACGCCGTTGATCTCGGCCCCGTCGAGCAGCCACCGGTGGGCGGCGCCCTCGGCGGCGGTCTCGGCCCGGACCCCGACCCCGACGGTCGGCTCCGGTGTGAGCGCCGGGATCGCGAGCGCCGTGCCATCGCCCGACACCGGCTGCGGCGCCGAAGTCACAGACACCGGGTCGTAGCCGTCGACGCTCTCGGTGACCTGCACCTCGAGCAGATGGCCGACGTCTGAGTCGAGCGGGTCGTAGGTGCTGTCGGTCGCACCGCTGATCGGCTCACCATCCCGCAGCCACTGGAACTTGCGGGTCGCGCCCAGCGCCAGCGGCGCCGCCACGGCGGCCAGCGAGCCGCCGGCAGCGAGCTTGCCGCGCATCGTCACGTGGCGCGGTGCCGGCGGCGCGGCCCCGCCGACGACGCTCGCCGAGGTCGCGGTGTCGGTCACGTTACCGGGGATCGTGCCGGTGACCTGGACCTGCAGCTGCCGACCGACATCGTCCGCGGTGAGCGTGTACCTCGAGGAGGTGGCTCCGGCGATCGGCAAACCGGCGCGCAGCCACCGGTAGCTGAGCCGGGCCGACTTCGGGGACCAGTTGCCCGGGTCAGTGGTGACCGTGCGGCCGACCGTTGGGCGGCCGACGATGATCGGCTCGCCCGCCTGGATCTTCTGGGTGCGGCGGGTGAAGGTGAACTTCTCCACCGGCGTCGTCGGCAGCGGGCTGCTGGTGGGTGGTACCGAGAACCACTGGAACGTGATCGAGGTCTCACCCGGGCGGTCGCCAGGGTCGACGTCGAAGACCCCGTAGCCGTAGGCGTTGACGGTGTCGTAGAACCCGAGCCATGGCGCGTCCTCGATCGCCTGGACGTTGTTGCCGTTGGAGGAGGCAAACGGGTGGGCCTGCGTGAACCCGGTCTCGGAATCGATCGTCTCGCCGATCGTCGAGCCGGCGCCGCCGCCGCCGACGACCAGGTGCACGGTGCCGAGCGAGGTGTCGAAGACCTGCCTGCCGTCGATCGAGATCGGCTCGGACTGGCGCACGGTCGGACGGCGGGTGTCGAGCGTATCGCCCGTGGCGAAGGTGCCGAACGGGTTGGCGATGGCACCGGTGGCGACCCCGGCCGGCGGGTCGTATCCGCGGACCGGCAGCGAGCGGCAGTAGTTGTGGTTGTGGCCCGAGAGGGTGATGTCAACCTCGTACTTGTCAAACAGCGGTCCGAAGGCGGCGCGGAGGCCCATGTCGCAGCTGTTGCCGGTGTCGACGCTCGCGAACGGGAAGTGGAACTGCGCGACGATCATCTCGACGCCGGAACCCGGCCTGCGGGCCTCGCTGAGCGTCTTCTCCAGCCACTCGAGCTGCAGGTTCGGGGTGCCGTTGCTGTGGTCGGGGACGAGGTCCGTGGTCCCCGGGGCGGGCTTCAGATCGCCGGTGTACTGGGTCACATTGGGCGAGCTGAAGTCCGAGGTCTGCCAGATCACATCGTTGCCGTAGAGGTTGACGAACAGCACGGTGCCGACCCGGAAGCTGTAGAAGTTGCCCTGAAGTGTGTTCCCGCCCCAGTTGGTCAGCCCGTTCTCCGGCAGCAGGTAGCGGGCCATGTAGGTGCCCAGGCCGTAGGCACCGTTGTAGACGCCGCCGGGAGCGCCGTGGATGTCGGTCGTGCCCGTCTCAAGCTCGTGGTTGCCGGGCACCGGCATCCACGGGAAGGTCGAGGCGGCGGGCGCGATCATCAGCGCCCACGGCCGCCACACCGACGGCGGGTTGGCCGTGTTCGCGTACGCCAGGTCACCCACCATCAGATGGAACAGCGGTCCGCCGGCGCCGTCGCCGGGGTTGAGCACGCCCGCGGTGGTGCCCGGTGAGGGCGGGTTCACGCCCTGGTCCCCGAACGCGGTGAAACGGAACGAGGCACGCCCGCGGGGCGCGGTCCGGAGCTGCGCCGAGGCGGTCGAGCCGGCACCGTCGGAGACCTCGTAGTAGTAGGTCGTGTCAGGCCGTAGGTTCCTGAGCGGGACGTGGTAGTGGTAGGTCGTCTGTCCGGTCTGACCATCGAGGAAGCTGGTCGAGCTCGCGCCCCGGCGGGGTCCCTTGGCCAGATCGAGCGGCGTCGGCTCGGGCAGAGTGATCACCTTGCCGCGGTTCGTGGCCGAGATCGCACTGGTCGAGTAGGCCAGCGTCGGTGCCGGCATCGGAACCGTGCCGGGCGCGCTCCAAGAGACCGTCATCTCCGTCTCGGGGCTGTTGCCGAACTCGAGCCGCAGCTGCTCGGGGGCGGTGGTGGTCGGCAGCGCCGCGGCCGCCGCGGGGACACCGACGGCGAGGCCGCCGGCAAAGATCAGGCCGCCGACGCCGACACCGCCGGCCACGAGGGCCGTACGCCGCGTGACGAGGAGGCCCTCCGACTCCTGCTCCTGACCGCGTGCACCGCCCGCTCCGGTCGGCTCCTCGCCGCCCGGCTTGTGGTCATGCTCGAGCATTCAACCGCCTCACTCTCGTGCGATACCGTGCCGTGGCGCCCCCGTGCCGCGGCGATTCCGTGCCGTTGGAACCGCGGACGCTGGCCCGCGATTGCCCAAGGCCTTACAGGGTGACAAGCACCGCCCAGCTAATCGCCGGACCGCCTGGATTTGGTGTCCATCCAATGACCAGCCTGTGACGATCGTGTGAGCGTGACGGCGGCAGGCCGGTGCCGGCCGGCGCGATCGTCAGGCCGCCGGTTCGCCGGTGTCTCGCTCGATGACGAGACGTCGATGCTGGACCTCGGCGAACCGACACTCACTCCGGCGCCGTCTCCCCCGGCTGAAGCAACTGCCGAGACCGAACCCGGCCGAGACGGGCCCGCTGCGGGCGCCAGATCGGTTGTCGGTGTGGCCGGTCGAGGGCGGCCACTATGGGATCGACGCGCACTACCACGGACTCACCGGCTTGGAGCGAGCCCATGTCCAGCAATCGCGGCTGGAGAAGCTGGGGCTTGCCGCAGCGGTCAAGCGCGACGGGGAGGGTCGTCTGATCCGTATCGGGCCTCTCGCGCACGCTCCGACCTGGCTCGCGCTCGAGGCGTTCCTCGGCCGCCCTCTCTGACGGGTCGACGCAGGATCCACAGGCCGTGGGTGGCCGGGATCATCGGTGCCGGGCGGCCGTGGACAGCGCGCACGCTCGCGGTGTTGTCGATTCCCCGAAGGTAGACCGAGGTGATCGCGAGGTCGGCGGGTTGGATATGCGGGTGATATGGCAGTTCGCCCGAGAGATCTGGTGTGGACCGTGTTGGCAGGGGCTGAACGCCCGGGTTGGTTACGCGGTGGGCGGGTAGCAGAGGTCGCCCGGAGGGCGGCCGGAGCGGAGTGCCACCGCGTGCGCAGCTGCTCCCATGCCGAGCGGGCCATCCCGACCTCGCGACGCTTGCCGCCGTTGCCGCGGCGGACCAGGATCGCGCCGCGGTGGAGGTCAAGGTCGCTCTCGGTCAAGGCCGGCGCTTCGCTGATGCGCAGCCCGGCGCGCCAGAGTACGACGATCAGGCCACCCAGTCGGACCGCGTCGCTGTCGTCGCCTGCGGCGTGCATCACGGCGATGATCTCCTCGACCGACGGCGAGTCGGCTTGGGTAGCGCTGGCCCTTGTTGCGCGGCGGGCGGCCCTGGTGGAAACTCGACAGTGTCGCCGGCGAGCGACGTCGACCGCAGGCGTCCGACAGACGGCGGCTTGCATGCGTCCTCCTTCGGGCGATGGTTGACCTGCCGATGCTCCCGCGGTCCAGGGGCATCATGGGTCCGTCGGTCTTGGCCGTCTCCCACCGCGCGAGTGCTTGTCGCCCATCGCGATCGCCCGGGCATTCAAGCCGCGGCGACCGCGTCCGTGGCATGGCGCTCGTGCGATATCGACGCCGGGGTGCGCCTGCTTCGTGGCCATCGCGATCGTAAGCGGTAGCGACGCGCGAGAAGCACACCGATCGTCCCGGTGGCCGTCTTCGTGCGTTCGGCCACCAGCATGTTTCCCGAGCCGAGCGCCGATCAGTTCACGCCGCACCCGCTGGTGTCAGGTGCGCGTCCGGGCGTGCGACGGCGACGCCCTCATTTGTCCGGCTGACGGCTTCCCGTCGTCGATGAGCCACGAGGCACTCGTGGCTTGGGCTCGAGAGATCGCGAGACCCGACCGACCGTGCGTGACCAGGCCGAGAGGAGCTCACCGCCGGCCGCAGCCATACCATCGGCATTGGTGTCATTCGTACTTTTCGTTGCAGCCACGGGCGCGTCAGACAGTCTGACGCCGATCGCGACGCTTGTCCTGGCGGGGATCACGCTCGCGCTGGTGTTCGCGACGATCTGGCTGGTGCTCTCCACGCGCGCCGGGACCCGTGAGGCGCGGGCAGACGCGAAAGCTGAGCTCAAGGTATTGAAGCGTCAGGTCGGTGCTGGCTATCGGCCGCTGTTGGTGGACGTGCTGACGAGCGCGCCGGCGCCCGATGACATGGGGGCGCTGTACGACATCTCTAGGTCGCAAGGGCCGAACGCGACCGTCCACGAGCCCGGACCGGTGATTGAAACCAAGCTGCCTGGGATGGAGGCGAGGTTCGTTGATCCGCGCAGCGCGTTCGTGCTGTTCCAAGGGGGAAAAATTTTCCTCAGCATCCCGCTTCGCAATGTGGGACGCGGCCTGGCGGTCATTGATGGCGATGGCATCGAGTTGGCGGGCCCACTCGTCGGGGCGCGCGAGCACCGGACGATCCAACGCCGCCACGTTCCCGTCGGCGAGACGACGCGGATCGAGCTCATCACCGGCGCGTTGCGGTGGCAAGACTCATACGAAGCGGTGCCCGGACGAGTGATGTTCGGTATTGCCTGGCAGCTCGCGGTTCCATACAGGGACTTTGCCGGGGAACAGCCGACGACCGCGAGGCTTCAAATCGTGTGTCGAGGCGAGCAAGTCGACGGGCCATGGCTCGTTGAGCGCGCGGACCAGGAGTCACCGCACGAGGATGAGCCACGCATCGGCGAGCTGCCCGCCGCGGCCTCGGTTCCGCAGCCCGCCCCACCTGGCCAGCCGAGCGACGCACAACGGCCGCCGGTAACAGACCTGTGGGGCAAACCCATTCGTCCGAGGCCAAGACGCCGTTAGGCGTACCCCGTCGCGAGCGCCGGCAGCGTGGTTGCAGGTCGATCCCGAGGACAACGCTGGGTTGCTCAGCCAAGTCGCTACATATTGGCCTCCGGGACCGACATCGGACGCGATCGCTGTACCCGCGGCCAAGGTCAAGCACCACCCCAGCGGTGAGGATCCGATTGGGCATTTGAGCAGCCGCGCGGCCGACATCATGGGAAACTCCTTTTCATCATCAAGCAGCCGCGAATGCCGGCGACCGGCTTATCGCCACCAGCCGCGCTCCCGACGGCACGATCGAGGCCTCGGAAGCCACCCATCGGGACTTCCTCATCGGTGTGAAACGGCGTGCCGAGGCGCTGACGGCGGACGCCGCTCAGAGCGCCCTATTCCTGTCGTTCATCGATGCCACCCGTCGTTACGAGCGCAGCACCGGACGCCTCCAATCCGCGGCCTGATGGCCGACCTGCTGAGATAGAGACGTGTGTGGCTTCGCCGGTGAGTTTTCCCGGAAGGGAAATGCCGACCGCGAGGCCGTCGAGCGGATGGCCGCCACGATGGCGTCGCGCGGACCGGACGGCTCGGGTTCGTGGGGGACGGGCCCGGTGGCCTTCGCCCACCGGCGGCTGAAGGTGATCGACCTTTCGTCGGCCGGCGATCAGCCGATGGTCGACGAGGCCCTGGGCCTGACCGTCGTGTTCAACGGCTGCATCTATAACCACCGTGAGCTACGCCGTGAGCTCGAGCGGGCGGGCTACTCCTTCTTCTCGACCAGCGACACCGAGGTGATCCTCAAGGCATATGACCACTGGGGGCGCCAGAGCGTAGAGCGGCTGGTCGGGATGTTTGCCTTCGCGCTCTACGAGCATCGCGCCGGGCGGCTCGTCCTGGTGCGCGATCGGCTTGGCATCAAGCCGCTCTACCTGGCAGATGACGGCGCCCGTCTGCGATTTGGGTCGACGCTGCCCGGCCTCCTCGCCGGCGGCGGCATCGACACGCGTCTCGATGCTGTGGCTCTCCACCATTACTTCAGCTGGCATGCAGTCGTGCCCGCCCCGCACACGATCCTGACGGGCGTCAAGAAACTGCCTCCCGCGACGATGATGGTCGTCGAGTCGTCAGGTGAGACGGGTACCGAGCGCTATTGGCGAGCCGACTTCGGCCGCGACCCCGACAAGGCCGGATGGAGCGAGCCGGACTGGGCGCGTGCCGTCATGGACGCCCTTCAGCTCGCGGTCGAGCGCCGGATGGTGTCCGACGTGCCGGTCGGTGTGCTGCTCTCCGGTGGCCTTGACTCGAGTCTGATCGTGGCACTGCTGGCGAAATCCGGCCAGACCGGGCTCGAGACGTTCAGCGTCGGCTTCGAAGACGTGGGCCAGCGGGAGGGCAACGAGTTTCGCTACTCGGATGCGGTGGCAGCGGAGTTCGAGACCGACCACCACGAGATCCCGATCGCCACGGAGCGCATGCTGCCCGCGCTGGACGGCGCCATCCGGTCGATGAGCGAGCCCATGGTCTCCCACGACGCGGTTGCCTTCTACCTCCTCTCACAAGAGGTCTCACGTTCGCTCAAGGTGGTGCAGTCCGGGCAGGGCGCCGACGAGGTCTTCGCCGGCTACTCGTGGTACCGCCCGCTCGCGGACACAGAGGGCAGCGGTGCCGAGGCCTACCGCGCCGCCTTCTTCGATCGCACGGAGAGTGAGTTCGCCGATCTCCTGCAGCCCGAGTACCAACTCGACGACGCCATGAGCTGGTCGTTCGTCCAGCGTCACTTCTCAGAGCCCGGCGCCGACACCCCGGTCGATCGGGCGCTGCGCCTCGACACGGAGATCATGCTGGTCGACGACCCGGTGAAGCGGGTCGACAACATGACGATGGCCTGGGGTCTCGAGGCGCGGACTCCGTTCCTGGATCACGAGCTCGTCGAGCTGGCGGCGGCGTGCCCGCCCGATCTGAAGCTCGCTCATAACGGAAAGGGCGTCCTCAAGGTGGCGGCGCGGGGCGTCGTCCCGGACCTGGTCATCGACCGCCCGAAGGGCTATTTCCCGGTGCCTGCGCTTTCCACGCTCGAGGACGGAGCGCTCCAGCTGGTGCGGGAGACGCTCGACGAAGCGGCGGTCCGCCGCCGCGGTCTGTATCGCCGCGAGCACGTGAAGCGTTTGCTCTCCGCGCCCAACGAGCACCTCACGACGCTGGAGGGATCAAAGCTGTGGCAGCTTGCCCTGCTCGAGCTGTGGTTGGACAAGCATGGCCTCTGAGCTCGATCCTCCCTTCGATGAGGCGTGGGCGCGGGCGGGCGCGCCACGGCCGCACTATCAGGCGGTGATGGACGCCGTCAACGAGATCGGCGCTGACGCGCTCTCGGCCACGGTCGCGCAGGCACTCACCGAGGGTGAGGTCACGTTCGGTGAAGCTCGGTTCGTCGTCGATCCGATCCCCCGGCTCATCACGGCCGTGGAATGGCGGTACCTTGAGATGGGGCTATGCCAGCGCGCGCGCGCGCTGAACCGGTTCCTCAGCGACGTCTACGGGGCGCAGGAAATCGTTGCTGCCGGCGTCGTGCCACAAGCGGCGCTCGACAGCGCCGAGGGCTTTGAGCGGGATCTCCGGGGGACCGTTCCGCATCAGCCGTGGCCCGCCGCCGTCATCGGGTTCGACGTCGTCCGCGCCCCGGACGGCGAGTTCCTCGTCCTCGAGGACAACCTGCGGACGCCGTCCGGATTCGCCTATGCACTCGCAGCTCGGACCGCCGTGCTCGCAGCGCTGGGTGAGGCCCTCCCGTCTCCGCGATCACTCGAACCAGCCCTCTGGGAGCTGCTCGGCGCGGCACTGCGCGCGACCGCCCCGGGTCGCCCCGCCGATCCCTTGGTCGTCGTCCTCACGGATGGTCCGGACAACGTCGCCTACTGGGAGCACGCGCTGGCGGCCGATGCCCTCGCGGCCGTGCTGGCGACTCCCGATGATCTCGTGCGCGACGGTAGCCGGCTGCGCGTCGCCCGTCCCGACGGGAGCACCTCCGCCGTCGACGTGATCTACCGGCGAACGAACGAAGATCGCGCCCGAGATGAGCAGGGCGAGCTGACGCCGGTCGCCGCGAAGCTGCTCGAGCCATGGCTCGCCGGGAGCATCGGCTTGGTCAACGCGTTCGGGAACGGCGTGGCAGACGACAAGCTGGTCCACAGCCACGTCGAGCAGTTCGTCCAGTTCTACCTCGACGAGGCGCCGCTGATCAGGTCCGTCCCGACAACGTCTGTCGAATCCGATCCAGACCAGGTCGCCGATCGGCTGAGCGAGCTGGTGGTCAAGCCCCGCCACGGGCACGGCGGGATCGGCGTCGTCATCGGGCGACACTCCGACGAAGGCGAGCTGCAAGGCCTCACACGGGAGCTGCGAAAGGACCCGAGCGGCTACATCGCGCAGCCCACGATCACGCTGTCGGTCCACCCCACGGTCATCGAAGGCGGTCTCGCGCCGCGCCACGTTGACCTGCGCGCGTTCTCGTTCGCCGCGGAGGACATCGCGCTGATGCCCGGCGGCCTCAGCCGCGTCGCGCTCGAAGAGGGCGCTCTGGTCGTGAACTCCTCCCAGGACGGCGGCGGCAAGGACACCTGGATCCTGCCCGCAGACGTCTCATGAGAATGGTGTCGCAGCTGGACTCATCAAACAGGATGACGTCGCGCTGAGCCGCCGGCACGCTCAAGAACCTAGGATCCCAGTCGTCGATCGTCCCACGAAACCGATGGCACAGCAGCAGGGGAACCTCCCCAGTAGGACCGACCGCTGCAACGCCAGACGACCGAACGGCCCTGACACGAACTGCGTCGCGGCTGGACTCACCGATCCGGCTGCCTCATTCCCGGCCTCCGATCCCTGTCGCCCGTGAAGGATCACCGTACATAGCGACAGGCGGCTGCACCCATTACCGCGCGAGCGCCGACATGCGCGGGAGTTTGATCAACCAGCAGGCGAGCGTCACTTGGACGCGCTGGCCGCGGTGAGCGCGTTTCAGGGTCCGGTCGTGGCGCCGTCGGGCGGGACCTGATCGGCGCGGACCTCAAAGCCCGTGAGCGTGAGCGGTCCGAACGACGTGATCAGCGCGACGTCAACGGCGTCTCGGCCGCGGCCAACAATGACCCGCCCGACGCGCGGCGTGTTGTTGCGAGCGTCAAACGTGCGCCACCGACCGTCGAGGTAGGCCTCGAACCACGCTGCGAAGTCCATCGGTTCAGAGGGTGGTGGGACATCAACGTCGGGGATGTACCCAAAGACGTAGCGCGCCGGAATGTTCAGAGCCCGACAGAACGTGATCGCAAGATGAGCAAAGTCACGACACACCCCCTGCCCGGCCCGATACGCATCGGCGGCGGTCGTCCACGGATTCGATGCCCCGGGCGTGAACTCCAAATGCTCATGGACGTAATCGACGATCGCCTGCACTCGGTCCCAGCCGGGCGCCAACCCGCCAAACCGTTGCCACGCCTCGTGCCCCAACTCGTCAGGCAGGCAGAACCGGCTGGGCATCACGAAACTCAGAACCTCGTCGGGCAGCAACGCCACCGGTGTCTCGACCGCGCCCCGCGCGATCACGTCGGCCGGCTGCGCCAGGACGACGTGGGCTTCATAGCCGACGGTCGTGCAGCCACCGGCGAGCGCAAACCGCTCGCAACGATTCCCATAAAGGTCGACGTAGCAGTAGTGATACGCGTCCGCCGCCCAACGTTCATCCCTGATCGAAAGGCCAGGCTGGGGGCGAGGAGCGACCTGCATGATCGCGGCCGCCGGCTGGGTGGTCTCCACACCGAACGTACATCCCACGCGCAACGCCAGCGGCGCCTGACCGCAGCCGTCGTCATCCGCATAGCGCGAGCTGCCAATCATCGACGCCGAGCATCGCAGGTCACCCCGCCCGCGCCAAGACCCGGCTCACAGAGGCGAACGCGCCCCGGGAACCTAGGGTGCGGACGGTCCGAGCCGCACGATCGCTTCTACTTGCGGACTCGATCGACGCCGACAAGTCCTTCGGCGACGGAGCACGCGTCGGCCGTGCCGACGCCGGACGATCGCTCCGCCACGAACGTTGTCGTGGGGCTTGGACGCCTCCCGGACGTTCGTTTCGCGCGGAGCACTGGCCCGTTGGCGCCAGCCGGAGGGCGAATGCGATTCCGGGCGGACAATGCACCCGCAGCGCCACTGAAAAGCAGCGTAACGGCGGAGCATAAAATTACAACCAGCACTCGACCTGCGGTCCGACCGCCAGTTGGCAAGACGAGACCCGTGCGCGGACTATCCCAATGCGGTGGTGGCGCATCAAACCACCGGTCCCCCAGCAATGGCTTCAGCCGCATAGCGGTGGTTTTGTAGGCTCCGCCGATGGCAGGCGCGATGTACTCCACGGGACTGCCGATTCTTGTTCTCGGCGACGAGGAGAGCCTCGCCTACGCGCTGGTATCGCGGCTTGAGCTTTTCGGGCACGGCGCCGAGTACATCGAGTACACGTCCGACGCCGAGATCTCGGCGTCGCTCGAGCCAGACCGGTGGCTAGCGGTCGTGATCCTCACGCGGGACGACGTCCTGTCGCTTCGCCTGTCCCTGCTGAGTGCTCACGTCCGGCCCGAGCTGCCGGTGTGGGCGACGATGTTCGATGCGACCGTCACGCGTGAGCTGCACCACGCCGTGCCGACGGTGAACGTGCTATCGCCAGCAGACCTCGTGGCGGAGGAGCTCGCGGCGCAATGCCTTGCGGCAGGTGCGGAGCCGGTCGGGCGTGTCCGAAGTCGCGTTCGCTTTGTAGATGACGCGTTGCGTCTGGTGGTGGGGGCAGGGTTGGGACTGATCGCGGCCCTGCTCGTGGAGGCGGGGAGCTCGATGCTTGCGCTCCACGACGATGTGTTAGACGCCTTTTACTTCAGCACCAGGTCGGTGGCGACGGTGGCGGCGACGCCGGGGGCGGCAAGGGCGCCGGCGTGGTTCAAGCTCGTTTCAGCTCTCGACACGATCGTCGCCGTGCTAATGGTGGCCGTGTTCACCGCGGCGCTCGTTCGCAGGCTGAGTCGACCGCGGCTGACCGCCCTGTTCGGCGCGCGTGCAGCTCCCGCCGCCCGGCATGTGCTCCTCGTCGGCTTTGGGCAGGTCGGCTTCCGACTGGCCCAGCGCCTTCGGCGCTCCGGTATCCCGGTGCTGGCGGCTGAGCGCGATTCAGATGCTCCGTGCCTGAGGCTGGCTCGCGGCGCCGGGATCCCGGTCTCGATCCGGCGCGGGGAGGATCGGGCGACCCTCGAGCTCCTGGGTATCAGACGTTGCGCGGTGGTCGCCGCCGTCACCTCAACCGACCTGGTGAACGTCGAGATTGCGCTTGCCGCCAGTGACCTGGCCCCGTCCGTGCCGGTCGTCCTACGACTGGGAGACGGAGCGGTGGCGGCCGAGACCGACTCGCTGCTTCACATCGGCCGCATCTGCGACGCCCATGCGATCGTCGCCGACGAGCTCGTGCGGAGGCTGACCGAAGTGACACTCGCCCAGTGACACCTTACGGAAGCGCAGGTCGACCGCAGGCTCCGCGGGTGGTCCGGACGCTGGCGATTGCTTACTTGTCTCGGTGTGCGCGTCAAGGCGTCTGCGGGAATTCGTTGTCGGTGAGGGGGTGTGAGGTGGCGGCGGAGGGGCGTGCGCGCGGTGGGGTGTCATGGTGTGTCGGCGGACGCCCAGGCTTACTTCGGTACTCGACCCGGGTTGGCTCCGGGCCGGCGGCATGATGTGTGATGGGGGGTTCCGGCAGATGGTGGTGCGGCCGCTCATTCTTTCTGGGCCGTCCCCGCCGCTGTGATGGCGGGTCGGCAGCAATCTAGCCAGGAGCTGACCGCGGGTCATCGGGTGGTGTCGGGCTTGCCGCGTGACAGGGGTCAGGCGACCGGCGCGAGCGCTTGGTCGCCGAGGCCTTTGAGGAGGTGGTAGCAGCGTTTGAGCAGCTTGCGCGCGAGGGCAAGGCACGCGCGGTTGCCGCCGATCCTGGCGGCGAGCTGTTCGTAGTACGCGCGGTCGGGGCTGGCGGGGAACCGGGCTCGCTGCGCGGCCTCATACAGCGCCCAGCGCAGGGCGGGTGGCTCCTGGCGCGAGAGATGCCCGGGGGCGCGGTGCGCGTCGGATTGATAGACGGTGATGTCCATCCCGCCATAGCGGACCACGTCACGCGAGTTAGAGAATCGTCGGACGTCGCCGAGCTCGGCCAGGATGGTGACCGAGGTCAGGGCGCCGACGCCATAGATCTCGCGCATCAGGGTCTGGCATCCGGGCTGTGCTTTGGCGATCTGATGCAGCTCGCGGTCAAACGGGATCAGTCGCTGCTCGATCGCGTCGATCACGTGCAGCGCGACCTCAAGCTGCTCACGTGCAGCGGCGGGCAGCGTGACGCCGGCGAGCCACTCGCGGCTGGCGCGGTTAAGCAGGTCACGGCGTTGCGCGACGCCATGGTGATAGAGCACGGCGTGCATCCGTTGCTGCCACTCGGTCCGCTGATGAGAGAGCAGATGCCGGGTCCGGACCCGGGCTCGGAGATCGAGAATATGAGCGGGCGGGATTCACGACTCGGGGATCCGCCCGATCAACAACAGCTCCCGCAGATGCCGCGCGTCGGCGAAGTCGGTCTTGGCACGTCTCTTTTTGCCCTTCAGCGCGCTGGCCTCGGCCGCTTCTGCGAGATGCACCTCCGCCCCGACCCGCTCGAGCTCCTCGACCACGAACCGCCAGCCGGTCGTCGCCTCCAACGCGACCTCCAGACCCGACCCGCGGAACGGCTCAAAGAACGCGCGGACCGCAGCGCGGTCCCCCGGAACGATCCGGGCGCGCGAAACCTCGGCGGTGACCGTGTCGATCCACTCCGCCGCGATCTGCGCTCGATGCTGATCTAAACCCATCACGATCGGCACGTCGCCACCCCCTCGACGCCTCCAACGCCGACGAGCACCACGGCTCCAGCCCTCCGGGCAGCCCATCGCATACCGTGAACCACGGTCGGTACCTCCTCTTCGATTGGCCGGCCGCGCGGCCGCAATCCGCGCGCGCCTACACCGCCGTTCGACGCGGAGGACCGGCCACCTTCACCGCCACATCACGCCAACCGGGACATGACATCTTTCACGATCCGGGCAGTCTCGAAGCGGGCCACTGCTATGGCGAGAGGCTGTCGGAAATTGGGGTCGTCTGCCGGCGACATAGGGATGGTCCGCGCCGGCTTCCGCCACACGCCAGCATTCGATGCGGGAGATCGCTGCTGCACTGGGCGTCAGCCGAGCCACGCTCTATCGCCATCTTGCGGGCAGCGATGGCTCTGCCGGCCTGAGAGTAGCGGTGGACAGGCGCGCTGGGCAGTGAGGATGTCTTCGCGTCTCGGATGAGCGCGTCGCGCGGTGACCCTGATCCGGGGCGAGACCGGCGGCGTTCGTTTACCGGGGGCTCGGTGCAAAACTCATCGGACGGGGCTGGTGCGACGGCAGGACCGACGGGGTGCGAGACATTGGATGCTCCGGCCCGGCGACGAGCGAGCGTGTGGCAGTTGCTCCCGGTTGAGACGCCGACTTCGTCACATGGCCTTCGGCGGAGAGCAGCCACCTCGTCGAGACTGCTCAAGCGGAGACATCGCGGCAGACACCGCGAAACCGCGCGCCGCCTCGATCATCTGATCGGCTGGCCGTTCACCATCCCTCGATGCTCGCGGCGACTGCAAGCGCGCGGGGCGCCTCAGCACGGGTTGCGATCTCGACGTACGAGCGAAGATCCCGGTGCGCAGCGCGGCGTAGCTCGTTGTTATCGTCACGAGGCTCGCCGAGATGAGCACGGCGACCCCCGACAGCCGGTCGACCCGCGGATCGAGCCCATGCCCTAGCGCGAGCGCTCCCTCGATGAGGCCCAGCGTGATCGCGTAGCCCAGTGCGGCGCCGGCATGCTGGCGCACAAGCGTGTCGCATGCTCGGGGTCTGAACGCCCACGAGTGGTTCGCCTGCGTGTTGGCAACCGTGGTGATGGCGAGCGCGATCGCGTTGGCGGACATCGTCGCGGTGCCCGCGCCGCGTAGCGCGGAGTACAGCAGTACGTATGCCAGCGTGGAGGCGGCGCCGATCGCGAGAAAGCGCGAACGCGCGGAGGCAAAGCGCAGCCGCAGGACGCCACGCAGGTCCGCGAGCGCGGTGGCGAGGATCCGCACCCTCGAGTCAGGATCGTCGACCCAGTCGACCGCTACCTCGTGAATGCGCATGCCTCGCCGCTGCGCGGCCACGAGCAGTTCGGTGTCGAAGAACCAGTCCTGGTCGACGACGTCGGGTAGCAGGGTTCGGGCCGCGTCGGCGCGCAGCGACTTGAAGCCGCACTGCGCGTCGGAGAAGCGGGCGCGCAGCGACACGCGCAGGATCCGGTTGTAGGCGCGGGAGATGAGCTCGCGCCGAGGGCCGCGGGTCACGCGCGAGCCGGATGCCAGCCGCGTGCCGATCGCGACCTCGCTGTGTCCGCTCAGCAGCGGTGCCACCAGCGGCTGCAGCGCCCGCAAGTCGGTCGAGAGGTCGACGTCCATGTAGGCGACCACGTCGGCGTCGCTGGCCGACCACGCCGAGCGCAGCGCCCGGCCACGCCCCTTCTCGGAGAGGTGGACGGCCCGGACGCGGGGCAGGTCGCGGGCCAGATCGTCGGCGATCCGCGGCGTCGCATCGATCGAGGCGTTGTTGACGATCACGATCCGCCAGTCATGGTCGAAGTGTGCGAGCAGATATGCGTGCAAGCGCCCGATCGAGCGGACGAGTACGGCCTGCTCGTTGAACACCGGCACGACGATGTCGATCCGGGCGGCGCGGCGCGCAACAGGCATTCGGGCCAGGTCGGGGGAGTGGCTGGGGATCACGAACGGCACCCCTGGGCGTGGGTCCGGTACGCATACAGTCTGGACCGACCCGCGACGAGGAAGGTCCTGTACGCGAAGGAGCCAGCGAGAGTCCATGAAGCGTTCTCGCTCCTCGCACCGGCTCTCAGGGGTGAGGACGAGAGGACGAGGCAGGCGGCCGCTCGGGAGAAGGCGAGCTCCCATCCGCCCGGGCGCCCGGCCTGATCACGGCTGTAGATCATGCCGTGCGATGAGTGCCATCCGACCCATTCCATCCCGGCGTCGATGCGGCTGGGGGGAACACCGGCGTGCGCGAGGCGCTGAGCCGCGTGCCAGCGCGCAGTGTCAAACGAGTAGCCGTTGGCCGCCAGCGAGGCGGAGATGACGGCGATGCAGGCGAACGCGACGACCGCCGAACTCCTCAGCATGACGGCGGCACGACGATCGGTCGCCGCCGCCGTGCGCGAGCCGTTCGGTGGGTGCGTCTTGGATCGAACTCGGGCGGGCAAGAGGACGACCGACAGGGTCCCGGGCACGAGCGCCGGCAAATATCGGTCCCACACCCCGTTCCCGATGGCTCCGATGATGACGATCTCGACGAATGCGAGAATCGTGAACAGGGCGAGCAGAGGATCCACCGATCGCCAGCGCTGGCGCGCCACGGGCACGAGCAGCATTCCGCTGACGCCGCCGAGAACGAGCAGCGCGTCCCAGACGTTTCGGGGAACGACGACCCGTGCCCCTGGGAGCACCTGGGAGTACTCACCGGACGGCTCCAGGTACCGGCCGACGACGCCGCCCCAGTGCAGGGCCAGCGTGACCAGAACGAACCCGACGCCGAGCGCGCCGCAGTCGCGACGAGTCCACCGGTGGCGCCCGGCACCGATGAGCACAGCCGGCGCCAGACACAGCGCCAGGGTGAAGTACGTCAGGCACCCGTACCCGACGAGGTTTCGCGGGAGGTGGAGCAGGCTGGCTGTCGGCCGCGGGTCCTGACCGAGTGGGAGCCCCCACCGCCAGATCTCGAATGCTGCGAGGACAACGACGGCGCTCGCCGCCGAGAGACCGATGGTGCGTGCCCCGAGGTGTCGGCGCGAGTGCCTGGTGAGCCAGGCGCAGCCGACGATGGCGGCCGGCGCGACGATCGCCTGCTCGCGGATCGATATGGCCCACAGCGACATGAGCCACGCCGCCGTCAGCCATCCGCGCGAGTCGCGCATGAGCGCGCGCCGACCCAAGAGCAGGGCGGCGAACGTGGCGGCGAAGGCGGGGACGTCGGTTTCGAAGGAAGTCGACAGTGACGCCCATCCTGGCCACATGCCGAGCAACGCGGTGCCCAGGACCGCGTCACGGGTCGTCAGTGATACCGCGAGCAGCCGGTAAGCGCACAGGAGGCACACGACCGAAAGAGCCGCAACCGCCAGCTGCTGGACGACGAGTGATGAACCCAAGGGCCCCAGCATCACGACTTGACCGATTAGGTTCATGTCATTCCAGTTGAGGAGACGAATCTGCCCTGTGCTTGCGAACGTCTGTGTGATCCTGCTCATCGACCAGGCGTCGTTGTGGGGAATCGTCAGGTTGCCGCTGAGCGCAGAGGCCACTACCGGTAGGCCAACACACACAAGACCGACCGCAATGAGCCACGGTGTCCAGGCGGCGGCCGTGCGCGGGCGCAACCGAGCTGTGAGCAGACTCGCTCGGCTCCATGAGCGAGCGGGTAGATCGAACCGGTCCTCTGCGACGGCGCGCTTGCCTGGGCGGCGGGTGCCGTATCGGTTGGTCAGCGATTCCAGCTCGCCTGCCGTATGCGGCGGCCCGGCGGTGGGCGGCGGTTGCTGCTTGCTGGATGGGTGCATGTCGGTTGTCGGCATGCAGCAAGCGTCGGGGAACCACGGCCACCGGGCAATGGGAGTCGCCCCCGAAGCTGTGGTGGCGCGGACAGCACTGCAAAGCCTGGTGCCACCCCCAATGTCAGGCGGCGATCATCCACGTACAGTGCCGGGGGTGACTCAGCCGTCCACCGGCACGCGTCCCCGGTCGGCCATCGACGACCATGATCGCGTGCGTCTTGGCCCAGGCCGCACGGCCGCTTCGCTCGTCGCGGGTCCGTTCAGGTGGTTTCAGGCGAGGACATGGCGGGCTACTGCGCAGCTCGTGGCCTGGTTCGTCATGTCCTGGGTCTTCGCCGTGCTCGGCCTCGCCGGGCTGCTGGCCTCATTTGTGGCCGGGCGGATCGGTGAGCGAGGAGCGGCGGTCCGGGCGTCGGCGTTGCATCTGTCCGGCGGGACGGTCCGCGCCGACCTGCGACGGATCGAGTTCTTCTCCGGCGTTCTGATCCAGCCGCTCGCGTTGGTCCGAGCGGTCCCCGGCGCCACATCGCGTCAACGCCGCCAGGCGCTGGAGCAGGCGCAATGGTGGTGGCAGCTACCGGTCTACGAGCTTCTCTCCGCCCTGGTCGCGACGGCGCTGATCGCCGGGGCGGTCGCGTGGTGGTGGGGGACGATTGCCGGCCTGATCGCCGCCACCGAGGTGCATGACTACTGGGGATCCTCGATCCACCTGCTCGGCGTGACGATCGGTCCCTCGACTCTGCTGGACCACCAGAGGATCTTCGGGCTGCTCGGCGGCATCATCGGCGTGGTGGCGTGGCCGACGGCGGTGCGGGCGGTGCCGGCCGTCGATGTCGCCGTTTCACGCGCCCTCTCGCGCCTGCTGTTGGGCCCCACCACGAGCGAGCTGTCGCAGGAGGTCGTGCGCGTGTCGCAGACGCGGGCACAGGCCGTCGCCGCCGCCGACGCCGAGCGACGCCGCATCGAGCGCGACCTGCACGACGGGTTTCAGCCCCAGCTGGTCAACCTCGCCCTCAACCTCGGGCTCGCGAGGTCCCGGCTGGCGACCGATCCCGACTCCGCCCGCGCGCTGCTGGACCGCGCCCACGAGGACGCCAAGCGGGCGACGGCGGATCTGCGCAACCTCGTCCGGGGCATTCATCCCTCAGTGCTCGACGAGCGCGGACTCGACGCCGCCTTCTCGGCGCTTGCCGCCGGCAGCGGCGTCCCCCTGCAGATCGACGTCCACCTCGATCGCCGGCCCGCGCGCGAGGCCGAGGGGATCGCGTACTTCGTCGTCGCTGAGGCGATCACCAACGTCAACAAGCACGCTCACGCCCGTGTGGCGACGGTCACGGTCACCGAGATCGATGGCTCGCTTCGGGTCCTCGTGCAGGACGACGGACGGGGCGGGGCGGCGCCCGAGCCCGGCGGTGGCCTTGACGGACTCGCCGCCCGGATCGCCGGTGTCGACGGGACGTTCTCGGTCACGAGCCCTGAAGGGGGGCCTACATGGATCGAGGCCAGGATCCCATGCGGGTGGTGATCGCCGACGACAGCGTGCTCTTGCGCGAGGGCATCGGCCGGCTTCTCTCCGAAGGCGGCATCGAGGTGACCGCCGGGGTGAGCGACGCCGACGCGCTCATACAGAGCATCGAGGAAGCCCAGCCGGACCTCGCGATCGTCGATGTGCGGATGCCGCCGACGCATCGGGACGAGGGCCTGCGCGCCGCCATCGAGATCCGGCGCCGCTGGCCCGACGTCGCGGTGCTTGTCCTCTCGCAGTTCGTTGAGGAACGGTACGCGACCGAACTGCTGGCCGGCGACACCCGGTCGCTCGGCTACCTCCTCAAGGACCGAGTCGCCGACGTCGAGGAGTTCCTGGAGGCGGTCCGCCGCGTCGCCACCGGGGGGACGGCGCTGGATCCCGAGGTCGTCCGCCAGCTCCTCGCGAGAAGCCGGCAGGCCAACCCGCTCGGGCAACTGACGCCCCGTGAGCGGGAGGTACTCGCGCTGATGGCCCAGGGCCGCTCGAATGCCGCGATCGCCGCAACGCTCGTCGTCACGATGGGCGCGGTCGAGAAGCACGTCGCCAACATCTTCATGAAACTCGATCTGCCCCCCGACGATGACCAGCGTCACCGCCGGGTCGCGGCCGTCGTGCAATACCTCAGAAGCTGACGGCGCCGGCGAACCGACGAAGCCATCCTCGGTCGGGCCGGGCTGTGGCAGCCCGAGGCATGGCCCGGATGAGAGGTCGGCTGAATGTTTCACTCGATCGGCATTGCGCTATGGCTTTGCTACTGAGGCGGCGCAGGCTGATCAGGATCGCTCAGCGGCTGGGAATGGAGCCGTTGGGCGAGCACGAGCCTACGAGCCGATCGACTGGGCGTCCGCTGTAACGATTTGGGTTGAAATCGACAGTAGGGGTTATGACGAGAGATCATCAGTGGGATCGCAGCGCGGTTGAGGCCCGGTTTGCCGGGGTTTTTGTGCATCTGGATTTCATTTCGGCCTATGTGGGTCGTCGGGGGGCACGCGATCCGGATGGGATCGCGGCTGAGGTGATGGCGATTGCGTGGCGTCGGTTGGCGGATGTTCCGGCTGCTGATGCTCGGCCGTGGCTGATTGTCACTGCGCGTCATTTGCTGTTGGCTGAGCGTCGCAGCGAGCCGCAGGCCGGGCGGCAGTCGCTT
>DATAWL010000064.1:0-47965 GCA_036267215.1 Solirubrobacteraceae bacterium
CGACGACCCCGCCGACCCCGCCGACCCCGCCGACCCCGCCGACCCCGCCGACCCCGCCGACCCCGCCGACCCCGCCGACCCCGCCGACCCCGCCGACCCCGCCGACCCCGCCGACCCCGCCGACCCCAGTGATCGCCGCCCGACCTTCGACGAGGAGCTGCTGCTCTGGCTGGGCGACGAGCTGCCCGGGATCCGAGCCGCCGACGCCCAGCGCGTGCACGAGATCGCGGCCGAGTTCGCCCGCGGATTCGACATGCTCGCCCAGGTCAAGCGCGCGGTCACGATGTTCGGCTCGGCGCGTACCCCACCAGACCATCCCGCCTACGCGCTCGCGCGTCAGACGGCGGCGACGCTGGGCGGCGCGGGCTACGCGATCATCACCGGCGGCGGCCCGGGGCTGATGGAGGCCGCCAACCGGGGCGCCCGCGACGCCGGGGCGCTGTCGGTCGGTTGCAACATCGAGCTGCCGCACGAGCAGCGGATGAACCCGTACGTCGACATCGGGATCGAGTTCCGCCACTTCTTCGCCCGCAAGGTCATGTTCGTGCGCTACGCCTGCGCGTTCGTGATCTGCCCCGGCGGCTTCGGCACGCTCGACGAGCTGTTCGAGTCGCTGACCCTGATCCAGACCGGGACCATCCGCCATTTCCCGGTCGTGCTGCTGGGGGAGGGGGAGTGGGACGGTCTGCTGGACTGGCTGCGGGCCCGCGCCCTCGCCGATGGGCGGATCACACGGAGTGATCTGCGCTCGATGCACCTGGCGGCCGGCCCCGCAGAGGCGCTGGAGATCGTCGCCGCCGGCGAGTTTCGCCAGTGCGCCGCCGCTCGTCGCCGGTGCCAGCCACGGTGACCGCCCCCGCCCCCGCGCTCGCGCTCGCCGCGCAGCGGGCCCTCCGCGCCCATCGCGCGATGCAGCGGCGATTCGCCCGCGCTGACGGCGTGTATCGGCGCGACGGGTTCCCGCGCCGCCCGGGCGCCGCCGCCCACCTGTGGCCGCTGGCCCGGGCGCTGGTTGCCACGCTCGATCTGGCCGGGACGCCGCCGTCGCTGACGGCGGGGTTTGACCCTGACGCGGCGATCGCCTGGCACCTGGCGGCGCTGGAGCACTACTGGGATCCGTCCGAGGCGGTGCCCGGATTCGCCTCGGACGTCGTCGGCTCCCGCTGGGGCGGCGACCGCTACTACGACGACAACGCCTGGGTCGGGCTGGGACTCGTCCAGCTCGAGCGGCTGCGCCCGGGCGCGGGATGGCTGGAGCGGGCCGCCGCGCTGTGGCGGTTCGCCGCGGCCGCCTGGGATCGCCGGACCGACGTGTCCGCCCCGGGGGGCGTGTTCTGGGTCGAGCAGGGGAGGGGGCTCGGGATGCGCAACCACGACCGCAACACGGTCTCGACCGCACCCAACGCCCAGCTCGCGCTTCACCTCGAGGAGCTCTCCGGCGCGCCGGTTGACCCGGCCGGCGGCTGGCCGGGTCCGGACCCGGCGCAGATGTGCGCCTGGGTCGACACGACTCTGAGCGCGGCCGGCGACGGCGGCGAGGAGGACCGAGCGGCCGGGCTGTTCTGGGACAAGGTCCGCGGCGACGGCGGCATCGACCGCACGCTGTGGAGCTACAACCAGGGCAACATGCTCGGGCTCAACCTGCTCCTGGCGCGGCGCGCGCGCGCCGCCGGCGACGCGGCGGCGCGCGCGCGTCACCTCGGCCGCGCCGAGGCGATCGCCCGCCGAACGCTGCGCCACTACGACCGCGCCTGGGAGTCCCAGCCGCCCGCCTTCAACGCCATCTGCTTTCGCAACCTGCTGGCGTTGTCGGGCGCCACCGCCGACGCCCAGCTGCGCGCCCACATCCGCGGCGTCATCGAGGACTATGGCGAGGCGGCCTGGCACCGACGCCGGGACGGTCGCGACGGCTTCCGTTTCTCCCGGGGGCCGGGGACGCTGCTGGACCAGAGCGCGATGGTGTCCGTGTTCGCGCTGCTGGCGTGGGACCCGGCCGGGTACGGCGCCCTGGCCTGACGGGCCCTCGGCGCACTCGTCGTAGTGGCCGCGTCGTAGTGGCCGGGATCTTCGAGATGGTCGCCGGCGTGGGCACCGGGCGCCTCGCGGTCTTCGGCGTGATGCTGGTGGTGGCCGGGGCCACGGCGAGTCGCGCTCGGCGCCGCTGAGGCCGGCGACGTGGAAAACGCGCCAAACCTCGAAGTGCCTCGGAGGTTTGTCCAGTTTTCCACGCCACAGGGCGATCTGGGGCCAAACCGCGAACCGCCGAGCAGGTTTGTCCGGTTTTGCACGCCGGGAGGGCGTTCTGCCGGCAAAACCGGTTGGCGCCGGCAGTTTTGTCGGCGAACCGATGCTCTCGGGCCGAGACGAACGCGACTACCGGCGGCGGCCGGTCAGCGCCAGGGCCACGCCCAGCGCGATCATCGTCACCCCGCCGCCCGCGCTGAGCCGCTCCAGCCGCCGGGGCGACCGGCCCAGCCACACCCTCGCGGTGCCCGAGGCCAGCGCCCAGCTGCTGTCTGACAACAGGGCCACGACTGCGCAGATCACTCCGAGCGTGGCCAGCTGAAGCGTCTGGTGGCCCAGCGACGGCTGGATGAACGTCGGCAGCACCGCGGTGAAGATGATCAGCCCCTTGGGATTGGTGGCGCCGACGAGAAACCCCTCGCGGATGATCGTGCGCATCTGACGCGAGTGGGCGTCGCCCGTCGGCGCCAGCGCGACGGCGAGCTCCTTGCGATCGCGGATGCTCCGCACGCCGAGCATGATCAGGTAGGCCGCCCCGATCAGCTTGATCACCGTGTAGACCGTCTGCGAACTGGCCAGGATCGAGCCCAGCCCGATCACGACCAGCACCAGCTGGAACATCAGCCCCGACGTGTTGCCCAGCACCGTCGCCAGGGCCGCCCGGCGGCCCATGGCCACGCCCCGGCTGACCGTGAACAGGACGCTCGGCCCCGGGATCAGGATGAGCACGTAGACCGTGATCAGGAACGGCACCAGGTGAGCCGTCG
Source organism: Solirubrobacteraceae bacterium (assembly GCA_036267215.1). GTDB lineage: Bacteria > Actinomycetota > Thermoleophilia > Solirubrobacterales > Solirubrobacteraceae > Palsa-465. The sequence continues at coordinate 3,012 of DATAWL010000064.1, forward strand.
GCAGCATGCCCGACAGCGTAATGACACTACGCCGTCAGGACCAGCGGGTCCCCGGCGGTGATCACGATCGTGTGCCCGGCGTGCGCCGAGAGCGTGCCGTCGGCGGTCACCACCGTCCAGCCGTCCGCCGTCCAGCCGTCCCGGGCGGACCGGGTGGACCGGGCGGACCGGGTCACTCGCGCAGCGCGGCCAGGACCTCGTCGTGCAACAGGCCGTTGGTGACCACGGCCCTGCGCGCGTCGAAGCGAGGCCCGCCATCGAAATCGGTGAACCGTCCGCCGGCCTCTTCGACGATTACGGTGGCCGGGGCGTAGTCCCATGAGAACGCGCCGAGCCCGAGGGCGACGTCGGCCCGCCCGGCGGCGACCGAGAGGAAGTTGTAGCCCTCATGGGGCAGGATGCCGCCGGCGCGGGCGGCGAGCGACGCGAGCGGATGGTCGGTCACGCCCCTGGCCAGCGTCTCGCGCCAGTCGTCGGCGACGACGGCATCCCGTAGCCGTGCCGTGCGCGATACGGCGATCGGTTCGCCGTCGCGGAACGCGCCTTGGCCGCGGGCGGCCCACCATCGCTCGCCGCGGGCGGGGAACATCACGACGCCCACCTGAACCCGCTCGCGATGCGCGAGCGCGACGAGGACCATCCACAGCGGATCGCCGGCCACGTAGTGCTTGGTCCCGTCGATCGGGTCCAGGTACCAGCGCCAGTCGGACTCGCCGGTGTCGCCGTACTCCTCGCCAGTCACCGCGTGGTCGGGATGGGCCTCGGCGATCCGGGCGCGCAGCGCCCGCTCGACCGCCTGGTCGACATTGGTCACCGGCGAGCCGTCGGGCTTGATCGTCACGGTGAAGTCGCGGTCGCGAAACCTGGGCAGCGCGATGTCCGCGCCCAGCTGAGCCAGCTCCAGCGCCAGCTCGAGCTCGCCCAGCAGGTCGCCCGTGTCGGGGGAGCTGGTCACCGAGCCGAGACTACCCTGGACATCGTGACCGTACGGACGCCATTCGGATTCGCCACCACCTCCGCCGAGGTCCTGGAGGGCGTCGACCTGACCGGGAAGCGCGTGGTCGTCACCGGCGCCTCCTCCGGAATCGGAGTGGAGACCGCCCGCGCGCTGGCGGCCGCCGGCGCCGAGGTGACGCTGGCCGTGCGGCGGTTGGACGCCGGCAGGCAGGTCGCGGCCGGCATCGTCGAGCAGACCGGCAACGACGCGGTCACGGCCGTGCCCCTCGACCTCGCCGAGCTGGAATCCGTCGCCGCGTTCGTGGGCGCGTGGACCGGGCCGCTCCATATCCTGGTCAACAATGCCGGCATCATGGCCGTGCCCGAGCGCGAGCGCACCGCCGACGGGCACGAGCTCCAATTCGGCACCAATTTCCTGGGTCACTTCGCGCTGACCGCCGGCCTGCACACGGCTCTCGCCGCCGCCGGCGGCGCCCGGGTGGTGTCGCTCAGCTCCAACGCGCACTGGTACTCGCCCGTGGTGTTCGACGATCCCGACTACCGCGACCGGCCCTATGACCCCTGGTCGGCGTACGGGCAGTCCAAGACCGCCTGCATCCTCCTCGCCGTCGAGGTGGACCGGCGATGGTCGGCCGAGCGGGTGCGCGCCAATGCGCTCAACCCGGGCGCGATCGCCACAGGCCTGCAGAAGTACACGGGCGGAATGCGCACGCCGGTGGAGAAGCGCAAGACCGTGGAGCAGGGGGCGGCGACGTCGGTCCTACTGGCCGCGTCGCCTCTTCTCGAGGGGGTCGGGGGCCGGTACTTCGAGGACTGCAACGAGTCCGAGGTCCGCGACGAGCCGCCGGAGATGTTCGGTGGCGGCGTCGCCCGCTGGGCGCTCGATCCGGCGGCGTCAGACCGGTTGTGGCATCTCGCCGCCGCGCTCGTGGGCTGACACGGGGCCGGGCGCGCGGCCGCCTACGCGGCCCGCCGGGCGGGCGAGCCCTACCCGGCCCGCCGGGCGACCGCGATCAACCGCGGGCCCTCGGGGTCAAACGGCCCTCCGTCGTGGCCCAACAGCGACACCTCGGCAAACCCGGCCACCTGCAGGCGCTGGACCAGCGCCGGCGCGGGGATCTGCTCCAGCGAGAACTGGACCTTGCGCACCGACCCGTCGCGGACCATGAACCGTTCCGTGTGCGAGAACCCCTCGTCGCGGTCGTAGCGCACGCGGTCGACCATCAGGTTCCGGTCGCGCTCGGTGACCTGCGCCGCCTGTCCTCCGCCGATCTCGACCGCGCGCGCCAGCCGGCCCGGGTTGTGCAGCTCGATCAGCAGCTGGCCGCCTGGCCGCAGCGCCCGTGCGAACGCCGCCAGCACGGCGTCGTTGGTGGCGCGGTCGAAGTAGCCGAAGCCGGTGTACCAGTTGACCACTGCGTCGAAGTCGCCGTCGTAGCGCAACTCGCGCATGTCGCCGGCCACGAAGGTGACCGCCGGCCACCGCTCGCGGCCGAGCGCGAGGAACAGCTCGCTGTTGTCCACGCCCACCACCTCACAGCCGGCGGCCGCCAGCCGGCCGGCGATCCGGCCCTCGCCGCAGGGCACGTCGAGCACGCGCATGCCCGGCGCCAGGTCCAGCAGCCGGGAGACCAGCGCCGCCTCGCCGTCGCTGCGCTCGGCCCCGAACAGCTGGTGGCAGAAGTAGAGGTAGTCCTCGTCGAACAGGTCCGGTGGGACGGCCACGCGTCACATTGTCCCGGCTCCAAGATCAATGATCTACCGCAACCCCGCGGTGGGCTCCAGCGCCCCGCGTCAGCTGCCAGGTCGGTGGGGCGTTTGCGGTCGTGCCGGCGTCTGCAAAGGTCCCTATGAACGCTCGCTGACGATCCACTGGGGTGTCTGCCTTCCTCACGAGAGCAAACCCCCCGACCGCTGCTGAGGACTGGTTGGCCGGGACGTTCGCAGGCGACGCAGGCGCCGGCGCACCCATCGATGGCCCGTCGTCTTCGCCCGATGACGACCGCACGCGCCAGCCCGCCCGCTCCCCCGCTCGCTCGCCCGCTCGCTCCCCCGCTCGCTCCCCCGCTCGCCCGCTCGCTCGCCCGCTCGCTCCCTCGCTCGCCCGCTCGCTCGCCCGCTCGCCCGCCCGCTCGCTCCCCCGCCCGCCCGCGCGCTCTCCCGCCAGGCGCGTCCGGACGCGCCGCCCGCCGGCGCCGAATCTCCGCTTCACGACGCTAGGCGGCGGTCACCGAGCGCAACTCATCCAGCGACTCGTCCATCAGTCGCCGGAAGGCGGTCGGGTCATCCTGCTCCACCCAGCGGGCGAACGCCACATGAAAGACGGTCACGCCCGCCTGGGCGGCGAGGATCGCCGCATTCGCGCAGACGCCCCGCTCGACGAGTGCGGCCTTGATGGTGCCGGCCAGGTTCTGCAGCTTGATTAGCTCACGCTCCTGCAGCTCCGGGTTGGCGTTGACGATCCCCGCGCGGATCCGGGCGAAGTCGTGACGCTCGGCGAACATCTCCGCGACGGGATCGAGTCCGGCCGCGACGACCGCGAGCGGAGTCGCGTCGGCCGGGGCGGCGGCCACCCCCTCGAGCCAGAGGCGCTGGAGCTCGTCGCTGCCGCTGAACAGCACCTCGCGCTTGTCCGCGAAGTAGCGGAAGAAGGTGCGCTTCGTCAGCCCGGCGCGCTCGGCGATCTCGGCGACGGTCGTCGCCTCATATCCCTGCTCGTGGAACAGCTCGATCGCGGCGCTCATCAGCCGGCCCTGGGCGTCTGGTTTCCAACGTGACATCTGGGCACAGCCTAGTTGATGGCACCGGGTGACATGGAGTGCTATCTTTGATGACACCGGGTGACATACCCACCGACTGGAGATTCCAATGCGCGTTTTCGTAACCGGCGCCTCAGGCCACATCGCCTCCGCCGTCATCCCCGAACTGCTCGACAACGGCCACCAGGTCGTCGGCCTGGCCCGCTCAGATGCATCCGCTGAGGCGGTCGCCGCGCTCGGCGCCGAGGTCCGCCGGGGCGATCTCGACGACCTCGACGGTCTGAGGGGCGCCGCCGCGCAGGCCGACGGCGTGATCCACCTCGCCTTCAAGCACGAGGCGATGCGCACGGGCGACTTCATGGGAGCGGTCTCCGCCGATCTGGCGGCCATCCAGGCGATCGGGGAGACCCTCATCGGCACCGACAAGGCCTTCGTGACAACCGGGGGCACGTTGATGCTCGCCATGGCCGGGATCACCGGCCGCTCCGGCACCGAGGACGACCAGTCCGAGGGCGGTCCCCGGACCGACGCCGCGAACTACACGATCAGTCTGGGCCGGCAGGGCGTGCGCTCCTCAGTCGTCCGGCTCGCGCCGATGGTCCACTCAGACCTCGACCATCATGGCTTCACGCATGCGCTGATCGGCTTCGCCCGTGAGAACGGCGTTGCCGCCTACACCGGCGACGGCAGCAACCGCTGGCCGGCGGCGAACACATACGACATCGGAGCGCTCTACCGCCTGGCGCTGGAGCGGGCCCCCGCCGGGTCGACCTTCCACGGCGTCGGCGACACCGGCATCCCACGCAAGGTGATCGCCGAGACGATCGCCGGCAAGCTCGGGGTGCAGACCAAGAGCATCACGGATGAGCAGGCGCCGCAGTACCTCGGCTTCCTCGCCGCGTTTGCCGGGTTTGACAACCCGACCTCAAACGACAAGACCCGCGAGGTGCTGGGCTGGGAGCCGACCCATCCCGGCTGGGTGCAGGACGTGGAGAACGGCCACTACTTCGGCTGAGGCGCAGCCCGGGGTCGGCGACGCCGCCGGTGCTGCCGGTCTCAGACCAGCAGCACCGGCGCCACCGCGCTCCCCTCAGGACAGGACGCGGTGCCCGATCGCGCTAGGTATCCAACCGCCAGCGGCCGTCGCGCAGCAGCGGCGTCCGGCGGCCGTCGGCGTGCAGTCCGGTGACGGCGATCTCGTCAGAGCCGATCATCACGTCGAGGTGGTCGCCGCTGTCGTTGACGCGATCGCGGTCGGCCTCGCCGACCAGCTCGGGGAACCCGAACCCGAGCGCGATGTGGCTGGCGGCGTTCTCATCGAGCAGGATGACGCCGAAGGTCCGGCCCAGACGCCCCACCTCGCTGTCGCGGTCGACGAGCGCGACCTCGCCCAGATGCGCCGCCCCCGGGTCGCAGGCGACGAACTCGCGCAGCGCCTGTACCCCGTCGGGCCCGGACACATCCACCACCTGACCGGCCAGGAACGTGAGCGAAACCCCCTCGATCAGACGCTCGCCGACGAGCGCCGGGCGCGTCAGGCGCACCTGGCCGTCGACGCGGTCGCGGTCCGGGACGGTGAACACCTCCTCGGATGGCAGGTTCCAGGCGTGCTCCACGCCGCGGTCATTGAGGTTTCCGGCGTGCTCCCAGTGAGCGGTCGCCGGGAGTCCGAGCACCAGGTCGGTGCCCGGCCCCTGGAAGTGCACGGCGTCCAGGGTCAGCGCGCTCAGGGCCCGCGCGCGGGCGGCCAGCGCCGCGAAGCGCTCACGCCAGGCGGCCACCGGGTCCTCGGCGTCCAGCCGGCAGGCGATGGCGATCTCGCGCCACAGCTCGCTCAGCGCGCCGTCGGCCGGCAGATCCGGCCACAGCGACTGGGCCCAACCGACTGTGGGGCCGGGGATGATCGTGCAGTTGACCCGATGCTCGACCTCGCGCCAGGCTCGGCTCCGGGGGCCCTGGGCCCGTAGGACCCGAACCGGATCGAGGTCGTCGAACAGCCCGGGCGCCGTTGGGCCCAGGATCCGCACGCTGGCGCCGTGCTCCTCGTCGAGCTCGCGGATGCGTGCCTCGCGCCACCGCGACTGGTAGCCCAGCGCATCGGCCGGTGCGTGCAGGACCCGGGAACGATGGACATGGGGGTCGCTCAGCTCGACGTCGACGTAGCGAGCGCCGTGGCGGTAGGCGGCGTCGGCCACGGCCCGGACCAGGTCCTGGTGGCCCACCTCGGCCCCCACGCCGACGACCTGCCCGGGCTGGACGTTGGCGCCGAACACCACCGCCAGCTCCGCCAGTCGCCGCACCGCGTCCACGGATGCCATCCTCGCCGATCGGGCCTGCGGATGTGGGCCGCACCGAGCCGGTCGCGGACCCGCTCAGCGGATATGCTCGACCGGTGGACGTCGGTCCGCCGATCTCATATGAGGCGCTCGCCAAGGGGACGAAGGTCCTCAGCTCCGACGGGGCCGAGGTGGGCAGCGTCGTGCACGTCCTCGCCGACGAGAGCGAGGACGTCTTCGACGGCATCGTCATCGACGAGCGGGAGGGACCCGGCGGCCACCGGTTCGCGGATGCCGACGACATCGCGGAGATCCACGCCAACGCCGTGCTGCTCAAGCTCTCCAGCGCCGAATCCGCGCTGCTGCCCAAGCCGAGCCCGAACCCCGCGGTCATGCACGACGACCCGGGGGCCGGCCGATCCAATGCGCTCGCTGACAAGCTGAAGCGCGCCTGGGACCTCATCTCAGGCAACTACTGACAGTGCGGACCGCTCGATGCCGTCGCCATCGAGTCCCGTCCCGCCCGGCCCCGCGCTGACGTCCGTTCGCCGGCCGGCAGCGGCCGCGCCCCCGCCGCAGTCCGATCCGACGGCCGCCGGGACGGCCGGTCGCCGGCTGTGGGATCGGGTCTCGCTGCTGTGGCTCGTGTTCGCCGCCAACATCGCGGTGTTCGTCGTCGCCGCCGCGCTGCTGGCCTGGACGCCGGTCACCGTGCACCGCGTGGCCACGCCGAGCGAGCTGGTCGTGCTGGCGATCGGCGTGGCGCTCATGCTGGCGGTTGACCTGGTGCTGCTGCGGCGCGCGTTCGCGCCGTTGCGGCGGCTGGCGTCGATGATGGAGCGGGTCGACCCCGGGCAGCCGGGCCGCCGGGCCCAGGCGCCTCGTGGCGCGGGGCGCGAGGTGATCGCGCTCGCCACCGCGCTCAATGACATGCTGGACCGCCTGGAGGGCGAGCGGCGCGAGAGCGGCCGCCGCGCCCTGGCGGCCCAGGAGAGCGAGCGCAAGCGGATCGCTCGCGAGCTGCACGACGAGATCGGTCAGACGCTGACCGCGATCGCCCTGCGGGCCGAGCGGGCCGCCGGCGAGCCCTCGCCGCAGCGCGCGGCGCTGGCCGAGATGGCCGAGACGGTCCTGCAGAGCCTCGAGGACGTGCACCGCATCGGCCGCGAGCTGCGCCCCGAGGCGCTGGACGACCTCGGTCTGGTCAACGCGCTGATCGTGCTCTGCTCGCGGATCGACGGCGAGGCGGGGCTGCACGTCCGGCGCAACCTGGAGTGGGAGCTCCCGCCACTGTCGCCCGAGGTCGAGCTGGTCATCTACCGGGTGGCCCAGGAGGCGCTGACCAACGTGCTGCGCCACGCCACCGCCACCGAGGCCACGGTGGCGCTGCACCCGGAGGACGAGCGGGTCGTCCTCACCGTCACCGACGACGGCCGCGGGCTCCCCGCCGAGGTCCGGGAGGGCGGCTTGAGCGGCATGCGCGAGCGGGCGATGCTGATCGAGGCCCAGCTCGCCGTCGGCCCCGGGCCCGGTGGCGGGACCGAGATCGTCCTCACGGTGCCGACGGGCGCCCGCGCGCCATGACCACCCCGCTCAAGACGCGCGTGCTGTTGGCCGACGACCACGCGGTCGTGCGCAGCGGGCTGCGCGCCGTGCTCGACGGGGAGCCCGACATCGAGGTTGTCGCCGAGGCGGCCGACGGCGGCGAGGCGGTCGAGCTGGCGCTCGCCCACGAGGTCGACCTGGCCATCCTCGACGTGTCGATGCCCAAGCTGACCGGGCTGCAGGCCACCGCCGAGATGCACCGGCGCGGGCTCCCGGTGCGCGTGCTGATCCTGTCCGTGCATGACAACGAGCAGTACTTCTTCGAGGCGCTGCGGGCCGGCGCGTCGGGCTACGTGCTCAAGACGGCGGCCAACCGCGATCTCATCGACGCCTGCCGGGCGGCCATGCGCGGCGAGCCGTTCCTGTACCCCAAGGCGGTCACCGCGCTGATCCGGGACTACCTGGAGCGGGCCCGCGCCGGCGAGGCCGCGCCCGAGGATCCGCTGACCCCGCGCGAGCTCCAGGTGGTCAAGCTGATCGCCGAGGGCTACACCAGCGATGAGATCGCAAACGAGCTGGTCATCCGCCGCAAGACCGTCGACCACCATCGGGCCAACATCCTGGACAAGCTCGGGCTGCGCAACGGGGCCGAGCTGACCCGGTACGCCATCCGCCGCGGGCTGCTCGAGCCCTGACGGCGGGCCCAGCGGGCGCCGCTCTCGTCCGCTCCCACGGCGTCGCACCACAAGATAGGTAGAAGTACCGATAGCTCGCTCGGCAACGATCGGCTTTTCTGCGAATCGCTACCGAATGAATTGTCCGTTGCCGGCGACTGGATGTCGTACCAAGAGGACGCGCCCTGCCACAGCATGGGCTGGGGAAGCGTTCGGTCGCCCGATCCCGGTCGTGCAGCCATGAGCGCGCAACCTGGGCGCCGGAGCCTCAACGAGGGGGCTCACAAGCTCGACATGGACTCGCGCCACGGCGTCGGGCTGGCCGAGCGGCTCGGACGCTGGCCGGTCACGACCGAGCCGGCGCCGGTCAACGGCTCGCTCAACGGCCACGCCGACGACGACCGAGACGTCGTCGCGCACGCCGGCCGGATCGTCCTTGCCCTGGGGGCGCTCGGCATCGTGTACGGCGACATCGGCACCAGCCCGCTCTACGCCGAGCAGGTGATCTTCACCCAGCACGCCGACGCCGCCCACGCGACCGTGGCCGGCGTCTACGGGATCGTCTCGCTGATCTTCTGGGCCCTGGTCATCATCGTGTCGATCAAGTACGCCGTGGTGCTGATGCGGGCCCACAACCGCGGCGACGGCGGCGTCATGGCGCTGGCCGCTCTCATCCAGCGCCGTCGGGTCGGGCGCACCGCGCTGCTGGTGACCCTCGGCATCTTTGGGGCCGGCCTGTTCTTCGGCGACGGGATGATCACGCCGGCGATCTCGGTCACATCGGCCGTCGAGGGCCTGAAGGTGGCCAGCCCCGGGCTGGCGCATCTCGTCGTGCCCATATCGCTGGGGATACTCGTGGGCCTGTTCGCCATCCAGCGGTTCGGCACCGGAGCGGTCGGCTGGCTGTTCGGCCCGCTGCTGCTGCTGTGGTGCGTGGTCATCGGGGCCCTCGGCGCACGCGAGGTGGTGGCTCATCCGGGAGTGCTCCAGGCGCTGAATCCCATTTGGGGGGCGCGGTTCATGGTCGATCACGGCGTCGCCGCGTTCCTCGCGCTCGGCGGCGTCGTGCTTGCGGTCACCGGGGCCGAGGCGCTGTACGCGGACCGCGGCCATTTCGGCGCGGCGCCGATCCGGATGACCTGGTTCGGGATCGTATTCCCGGGCGTGCTGCTGTCATATCTCGGCCAGGGCGCGCTCATCCTGGCCCACCCCGCCACCGTCACAAACCCGTTCTACCTGCTGGTGCCCCCAGGCGGACGCATCCCCATGGTGTTCCTGGCCACCATCGCGACGATCATCGCCTCGCAGGCGGCGATCACCGGCTCGTTCTCGATGGCCCGCCAGGCGGTGCAGCTGGGGTTCCTGCCGCGGCTGAAGATCCAGCACACCTCGACCGTCGAGGGCCAGATCTACGTGCCGGTGGTCAGCTGGGGGCTGGCCGCCGGCGTCGCCGCCCTGGTGCTGATCTTCCAGAAGTCGAGCTCGCTCGCGGACATCTACGGCGTCGCGGTCACCGGCACCTTCATCCTCGACACGATCCTGTTCCTCGCGGTCGCGCACTTCCTGTGGCGCACCAAGACCTGGAAGCTCGCGATCCTGGGAGCGGTGTTCCTCACCGTCGAGGTCTCATTCTTCTCCTCCAACATCACGAAGGTCGACCATGGCGCATGGATCCCACTGTGCGTCGGGCTGTTCGTCGCGACCGTGATGATCACCTGGCGCAAGGGCCGCGAGATCGTGACCGTGAACCGGGCCAAGGAGGAGGGCCCGCTCCAGGACTTCCTCTATGAGCTGCGGATGTCCGACCCGCCGATCCAGCGCGTCATGAACGTCGCCGTCTACCTGAGCCCGGGCAAGCTGACCACCCCGCTGGCGATGCGCGCCGATGTGGAGCACCACCGGGTCTTCCACGACAAGGTGCTGATCGTCTCGGTCGAGTCGATCAGCGTCCCGCATGTCGACGACGCCGACCGGTTCGTCGTCGAGACGCTCGGCAGCGGCCTGTTCAAGATCGCTCACGTCACCATGCGCATGGGCTATCACGACACGCCCAACGTGCCGGCGGCGCTGGCCCTGGCCCGCAAGCGCGGGATGCTGCCACGCAACCTCGACCTCGAGCACGCCTCCTACTTCGTGTCGCGCATGACGATGACGCCGACCCGCGAGGGCGGCATGCAGCGCTGGCGCAAACGGATGTTCATCACCATGGCGCGCAACGCGACCAGCCCGATCGAGCATTTCGCGCTGCCGGTCGACAAGACGGTGGTGGTCAGCTCCCACGTCGCGGTCTGACGCCGTACCCTCGGCCGGTGCGGATCTTCAGGGGCCGGCCGGCCAAGCAGCCCGCGGTGTCAGTCGGCGACCCGCGGTTCGACGGGTGGGAGACGGTCACCGAGCTCGAGGACGAGAAGACCGCGGTCGCCTGGCGCGATCACCTGCGCGCCGCCGGTGTCGATGCCGCCTGCGTCGCCGATCATCCCCTGGACCGGTTTGGGCGCGGCGACATCTATCTCGTCGTGCCGCAGCCGCAGTGGTCGCGCGCGACCGAGATCGTCGACAACCTCCTCGACTGACGTCGCCCGTGAGCGCCCGCCCGCGCCCCGGCGCTCAGCCCAGCAGCGTCAGCTTGGCCGCGCGCGGGAGCCGCTTGATGCGGGCCTCCTCGCGCCGCGCCGTCGTCCGGTCGGGCATCGGCAGCGCCACCGCCAGCGCCACCGGACGCCGGCTGGCCGTGTAGCGGCTGGCGGTGCCGGCGTGGTGGCGGGCCAGCCGCCGCGCCAGGTCGACCGTCCACCCGGTGTAGAGCGAGCCGTCGTGGCAGCGCAGCAGATAGACCCATGCCTCTGGCATGGCCCCGGGTTTCGGCGCCGCGATCAGCGCCCCTGCCGGGCGACGTGCGCTGGGCCGGCCGCCGGGCCGACGACGACGACGTCCGCGGTGCCGGCGCGCCGCAGCCGCTCGGCCGCCGGGTGACGGGCCTCACGGCGCAGACCGCGCCGGCCGGGCAGGAGCACCATGTCGAACGCGCCGTCCGCGACGAAGCGCGCGAGATCGGACCCCCGGCCGCCGTCGAGCAGCTCGGCGGGCACGCCCGCGCCCGCCTCGCCGAGCCGAGCCCGCGCCGCGATCAGGTCATCGGCCACCGTCTCGGCCACGACCGCGTTGTAGTCGATGGCGGAGTTTCCGCAGCGCGAGCCGGATGCCGCCCACGGCGCGATCGCCACGAGCGTCAGCACGGCATCGGCGACCTCCGCCAGCTCACGCGCGCGGTCGAGCGCGGCGGCACCACCGCGTCCCGGCTCGACCACGACGAGCACCCGCATGCGACCACTGACGATACCGTTGCGGACCGGTGCGCAGCGGCGGTCACCGGGCAAGGGGGTTGTATCGCGCGCACCCGCCGCATAGGCTCACGCCGAGGCGCCGGATGGCATTCGACCTGGTCATCGACATCGAGAACAATCCGGGGGCCCTGGCCGAGGTCGCCGCGCTCATCAGCGACGCCGGCGTCAACATCGCGGCGGCCACGTGCATCGGCTCCGGCGAGCGGGCGGAACTGCACATCCTGGTCCCGCACGCCGAGGCGGCCCGGCACTCGTTGGCCATCTCCCACCTGGCCGTCAGCCGCGAGCGCGAGGTCGTCGTGGTCGACGTCGAGGATCGCCCGGGCGTGCTGGCCGACCTCACCCGCCGGATCGCCCGGGCGGGGGTCGATCTCGACCTCGTCTACGTCGCCACCCGGAACCGGGTCGTGTTCGGCGCCGCGGACCTCGACGCCCTGCGGGCCTCGCTGGCCCCGGCCGGCTGATCACGGCCAGGCTCGCTCCGTGTCGCCGCTCCAGCGATGGAGCTTCGCTGAGCGGTTTGTGAAGGATTGTGCGGGAATGCGCAGCCTGCCGCGCATCGAATATCCACTTATTGGTCATATGACCGTGCGCGCCCGCGGTTGGGGTATTCAATGACGAATGCCAGCATCCGTGATTGGGCGCTTCGGGCGGCTGGCGGTGGTGGCCGCGCTGCTGGCCCTCACCTGCGGGCTTGCCAACCAGCCGCCTCCGGTGGCTGCGTCGGCCCGGCTGCCATGGCCGGCGCCGAAGCTGAGCAACCCCACGATCATCCCCCTCACCGCCAAGACGCCGTCGAGCCTCGTGCTCAATCCTCGGCTCGATTACATCCTGCAGCTCCCGACGGGTCATGCGCTCAACGTGGCCCGTGGATTCTCGGTGTGGGGCGGTCACAACGTCGTCATGGTCGGGGGGTCGCTCAATATCCGTCGCGCATCGGGGGTGATGGACCTCACCGACCAGACCGGCATCGTTCACATCGAGGGGGTTCGCTTCACCGGCCCCAAGCTCATGGAGGGCTTCGACCTCTCAGAGCCCAAGGGCGCGACGGTCGAGCTGGAGAACCTCTACGTGGGCACCGTGCACGGCAGCGAGAGCACCAACCATGCCGACCTGATCCAGACCTGGGCCGGACCACGGCGCCTCCTGGTCGACGGGTTCGTCGGCAGCACCGACTACCAGGGCTTCTTCCTGCTGCCCAACCAGCTGTACAGGGGGCCGGCGCCCCGGCAGTTCGACCTGCGCAACGTCTACATCCAGGACCGCGGCGGATACGCGCTCTGGCTTCAGAGCAAGCCCCGGGTGCCGCTGCATCTATCCAACGTCTACGTATCGCCGAACCCGACCAAGCCCGAGCCCGACCAGTGGCTGTGGCCGGGGCTGACCAGCGAGGGGACCTGGCCCGGGGTCACCGCCGTCGTGGGCCCGCCCGCGCCCGTGGCGCAGATGGCAAGAGCCGCCGGGCCCGCCTATCAGTAGTGGCGTGAGAGAGGGCGCGCGGTCGCCGTTCGCAAGTCGACCACTTGCATACAGTTTGAGGTTCTGTCTATAGTTCCCGGTAGGAGTCGCCGTGCCTGCGGCGAGGCGAGAACTGCAAAGGGAGCTGGATATGAAGCTGGTGACGTATGACGACGGGCGGGTCGGCAAGGTCGTCGATGGCACCGTGATCGAGTTGGACGTCCCGGACATGCGGCGCTACTTCGAGCTCGGGGGCGATGTCGAGCCCACCGGTCGACAGACGCCGCTGGACGAGGTCACGCTGCGGGCGCCGATCGTCCCCAAGAAGTTCTTCCACACCGCCGGCAACTTCCGCGAGCACCACGAGGAGTCCACCCGGGTCAACTGGTCGCATCCGGTGCTCCCGTGGATCGTGTTCTTTCAGAACCTCGACGCGATCATCGGCCCCGAGGAGCCGATCGTCTATCCCGAGGGGATGACCAACGAGCTGGACTACGAGCTCGAGCTGGCGGTCATCATCGGCAAGGCCGGCAAGTTCTTCTCGCCCGAGGAGGCCGCCGACTACATCGCCGGCTACATCGTGTTCAACGACATCACCGCGCGCGACATCCAGCGCGAGGAGATGAAGTCCGGCGTGTTCTGCCTGTCCAAGAGCATCGACACGTTCGTACCGATCGGGCCGTGGATCGTGACCCCGGACGAGGTGCCCGACCCGCAGAACCTGGCGATGCAGCTGCGGGTCAACGGCGAGACCCGCCAGACGTCGCACACCAGCCGGATGTCGGTGACGATCCCGGAGATCATCAGCCACTACTCGGCGATGGGGTACAGCCCTGGCGACATCATCTCCACCGGCACCGTGGCGGGCGTGGCCGGCTTCAGCGAGGACGCGGCGTCGCTGTACCTCAAGCCCGGCGATGTGGTCGAGGCCGAGGTCGAGGGCATCGGCACGCTGCGCAACCCGGTCATCTCGTGGGCCGAGGGGCATCCGGACCAGCCGGCCGGCGCCGAGGCGGTCGCCGGGGCGTGAGCGCCGGACCGATCGCCGTCACCGAGGCCGGACGGGTCCAGGGGGCGCGGCGCGGTGACATCCTCGAGTTCCGCGGGGTGCCCTACGGCCGCGCGGAGCGATTCGCCGCGCCCAGCGCCCCCGTGGCGTGGGCCGATGTCCGCCCGGCGACGACGCCCGGCCCGGCGGCCCCCCAGCCCGACCGCGCGGTCGCGACGTTCACCCACGGGGCGCGGCCGGCGACCGGGGAGGACTGCCTGGCGCTGGACGTCTTCACCCCGGGCCTGACCGGGAGCCGCCCGGTCCTGGTGTGGGTGCACGGCGGCGGGTTTGCGATCGGCTCCGCCGCCGCGAGCCTGTACGACGGCGCCGACCTGGCCGCCGCGGCCGACATCGTCGTCGTCGCCGTCGGCTACCGGCTGGGCAGCCTCGGCTGGCTGGGCCATCCAGAGCTGTCGGTCGGCCCTGGCGCGCCCACGGCCAACTGGGGCCTGCTCGATCAGGCGGGGGCGCTGCGGTGGGTGGCGGCCAACATCGGTGCGTTCGGGGGCGATCCCGGCCGGGTCACGCTCGGCGGCCAGTCGGCGGGCGCACTGAGCGCCATGGACCTGCTGGTCTGCCCGGCCGCAGACGGACTGTTCGCCCGCGCGATCCTTCAGTCGCCGCCGCTGGGCGACGTGGCCCAGCCCCCACAGCGCGCCCGCGACTGGGCCCGGGCACTCAGCCGCGCGCTCTCACCGCACGAGGAGTTCGACCTCGCCGCGCTGCGGTCCGCGCCCACGGCGCGCCTCGTCGCGCTGCACGAGGAACTGCTCGACGCGCCCGCCTTCCGGGGCACCCGGGGCGGCGCGCTGCCGACGATCGACGCGGCCACGATCCCGGTCTCGCCCCGCGAGCGGCCCGGAGCCCGGCCGGCGGTCGACGTCCTGATCGGCGCCAACGCCGACGAGGGGAGCTTCTTCTTCGGCGCACCATGGCGGCCGGCACCGCCGCCGGAGCGGATTGCGGCCATCGTCGAGCGCCTGACCGGGGAGCCGCCCGAGTCGGTCCTGCGCCGCCATCGACAGGACGCCACGAGTCGCGGCCTGGCCGCCGGGCCCCTCGATCTGCTGCGCCGGATCGCCACCGAGCACATGATCACCGGCCCGATCGGGGCGTGGGCGGGCGACCGTGCCCGCGCCGTGGCCGCTGACGGCGGCCGGGTGTTCCGCTACCGCTTCGACCATCCCGGGGCCGGGCCGGACCTCGGGGCCACCCATACCGCGGAGGTGCCGCTCCTGTTCGGGACCTGGCGCGACGGCGGCCCCGGCGAGCGCCTGGGCGGGGCGCCCGCGCCGGCCGGCTACGCGGACACGGCGGACGTCGCGGCGGCGCTGCGAGCGGCCTGGATCCGGTTCATCCACGGCGAGGACCCCGGCTGGGCCCCGGTGGACGCGGGCGGCGGGGGGGGCGAGGTCGGCATCTTCGGGGGCCGGATGGCGCTGACCGTGGCCGCGCCCGCGGCCCGCCAACTCAGCGGCAACTTGCGTGCTGGCAAACATACTGGACACAAGAATGAAAACTGTGTACATTTGCCCCGGCGATCCTGACGATCGCTTCCGAGGAGAGACAGGACCGTGACCACCGACCAGCCGCTGCTCGACATCCGCGGGCTTCGCGTCACCTACGGCGGCGTCGTCGCCGTCGCCGACGTCGACCTGGCGATCCGGGAGGGCACCGTGTTCGGGCTGATCGGGCCCAACGGTGCCGGCAAGACGTCGATGATCGACGCGCTCACCGGCTACCAGCGCCCGGCAGCGGGCCGCATCATGTTCGACGGCCGCGACATCACCGGCATGCGCGCCCACCGCCGCGCGCGGATGCGGCTGACCCGCACGTTCCAGTCGGTCGAGCTGTTCGACGACCTGACCGTGGACGAGAACCTGCTGGTGGCCAGCGAACGCGCCGGGGTCCGCCACGCCATGCGCGATCTGTTCTGGCCGGGACGGGTGTCGGACCGCAGCGCCGTGGACTGGGCCATCTCGGTCTGCGATCTCGGCGCGGTCGCCGACCGCTACCCAGATGAGATCTCCACCGGGCAGCGCAAGCTGGTCGGCGTCGGCCGGGCCCTGGCCCAGCGCCCGCGGCTGGTCCTGCTCGACGAGCCCGCCGCCGGCCTGGACACGAACGAGTCAGAGGAGCTCGGCCGCCGCCTGCGGTCGCTCCCGGACGAGCACGGCGTGACCGTGATGCTGGTCGACCACGACATGGGCCTGGTGCTGTCGGTGTGCGACCGCCTGATGGTGCTCGACTTCGGCAAGACCATTGCCCAGGGGGCGCCGGCCGAGATCCGCGAGGACCCGCGGGTCCTGGAGGCGTATCTGGGCACTCACGGCGCGGCGACAGGCGCATCGGCCGGAGGGATGGCGTGACCACGGCGACGGCCACCGAGCTGGCTCTCTCGGTCGACGGCCTGGCCGCCGGCTACTTCGGCAGCCCGGTCATCCGCGACATCAACCTCAACGTGGCTCCGGGCGAGGTGGTGGCCATGCTCGGCCCCAACGGCGCCGGCAAGACGACCACGCTGGAGACGATCGCGGGCCTCAACCGCCCGATGGCGGGCTCGATCTCCGTCTACGGGACGCCCACCGGCGATCGCGCGACCCATCTGCTGGCGCGCGAGGGCCTGGCGCTGGTGCCGGAGGGCCGTGCCCTGTTCTTTGGGCTGACCGTCCGCGAGCACTTGCGGCTCGCCCGATCCAAGGACGGCGTCGGTCAGCGGGAGCTGTTGGAGATGCTCCCCGAGCTGCAGAAGTGCCTGGATCGCCGCGCGGGGCTGCTGTCAGGCGGGGAACAGCAGATGCTCGCCGTCGGCCGGGCCCTGGTCAGCCGCCCGCGGCTGCTGCTGGTCGACGAGATGAGCCTCGGCCTGGCGCCGGTGATCGTCGAGCGGCTGCTGCCGATCCTGCGGCGGATCGCGTCGGAGCTGGGCACCGCGGTGCTGTTCGTCGAGCAGCACGTGGCGCTCGCGCTCGAGATCGCCGACCGCGCCTATGTCCTGACCCACGGCCGGATCGTCCTGGAGGGATCAGCCGAACGGCTGAGGGCCGATCGCAGCCTGATCGCGGCCAGTTATCTCGGCGAGGCCGCCGCCGAACCCACCCACAACGGCATCACGCCAACCACCTAAAGGACCAAGCGATGAGATCACTCCGTAGACCATTGGCCGCGGCCGCGGTGATCGGCGCGGCCGCGCTCGCCGCCGCCGGCTGCGGCTCGAGCTCCAGTTCGTCGTCTTCGTCGGCAGCCGCGACATCGACCGCGGCGGCGTCGTCCTCGGGCGGCGCCCCCAGCGCCAGCGTTCTCGGCACCCCCAAGAAGGCCACCGGGTCCCCCTACGTGTTCGGCCTGATCAACGACGAGACCGGCCCGGTGACGTTCCCCGAGTCGCGCCAGGCGGAGATCGCCGCCGCCGCCTACGTCAACAACTACCTGGGCGGCATCAACGGCCACCCGATCCAGCTCGCCGACTGCATCTCCGACGGCACCGCTCCCACCAGCGCCCGCTGCGCCTCGGAGCTGGTGGCCAAGCACCCGATCGCCATCCTGGGCGCCGCTGACACCGGCACGCCGGGCGCCGAGACCGTCTACGCGCGGGCCGGCCTGGCCTATCTGGGCGGGGTGCCGTTCACGCCGGTCGAGCAGAACGCGCCCAACTCGGTGCAGTTCTGGTCGGTCAGCCTCGGCGACAACGCGGCCGCCTCGGTCTATGCGGTCAAGAGCCTCGGCGTCAAGAGCGCCTCGGTCATGTACTTCGACAACTCGCAGGGCAAGGTGGCCGGCCTGGGGATCATCCCGCCGGTGATGAAGGCGGCCGGCGCCACGAGCGTCAAGACGGTCGGGGTGCCCCCGACCACGCCTGACCCCTCGCCGGACGTGGCGACGGCGGTCAGCGCCCACCCCGACGCCATCTACGTCGACATCCCCAACAACTGCGGGGTCGTGCTCAAGGACATCAAGGCGCTGGGCTACAGCGGCAAGCTGCTGGGCATCGACCCGTGCACCTCGCCCCAGGCGATCGCGTCGGCCGCCGGCGCGGCTGAGGGCATGTACGTCGCCACCGCGTTCGACACGACCGGCACGCAGTTCGCTCAGTTCCTGGCGGCGATGAACAAGTGGGCGGCGCCCAACACCGCGGTGGACGGCATCTCGGAGGCGGGCTTCGCCACGGTGATCAACGTGCGCAACATGCTGGCCACGATCAAGGGCACGCCGACCACCAAGACGATCCTCGCGGCGTTCAAGGCCGGGTCTGACCACCCGAACTTCATGTCGCACCCGTACACCTGCAACGGCGAGGCGGTGGCCAAGGCGGTGTCGATCTGCAACGACTACTACCTGATGGAGCAGATCAAGGGGTCAAAGCCGGTGATCGCCAACCCGACCGATTGGATCACGTCGAAGGGCTACTTCAAGGGCCTCTAGGCGCTCCTGGCGCAACCGCGGGCCCGCTCAGGGGAGCGGGCCCGCCCGCCCAGACCCGTCGGCTCGTCTTTCTCATGTCCAGCTACATCCTGTTTTTGATTCTCGGCCTCGGCTCGGGCGCCACCTACGCCATCCTCGGCCTCGGTCTGGTGCTGAAGTACCGCAGCGCGGGTGTCGTCGATTTCGCTCACGGCGCGATCGCGATGTGGATCGCGTACGTGTTCGTGAATCTGCGGACCAGTGGGGTGCTGCCGCTGCCGTTGATCGTGGTCCCCAACCACATCAATGTGAGCTCCGGGGGGATGGACACCACGCTGGCGATCGTCATCTCGCTGGTGTACGCCGGCCTGCTGGGCGCCGTCCTGTACTTCCTGGTGTATCGCCCACTGCGCTTTGCCGCGCCGCTGACGCGGATCTGCGCGTCGGTCGGCGTGATGCTCGCGTTCGAGGCGGTCGCGGTGCTCAACTTCGGCACCGAGCCCAAGAGCACCCCGGCGATCCTGCCGACGACGTCGCTGACGCTGGGCGGGGTGACGTTCCCGTCTGACCGGATCTTCTTCACCGGGATCGTCGTGGTGGTGGCGATCGCGCTGTCGCTCGTCTACCGCTACACCCGGTTTGGGCTGGCGACCCGGGCGGGGGCGGAGAACGACCGCGGAGCGGCGCTGATCGGGATCTCCGCCAACCGGGTGGCGGCGGTCAACTACGTGATCGCGACCGTGGGCGCGGGCGCGGCCGGCATCCTGATCGCGCCGATCGCGAACCTCGATCCGACGTCGTACACGCTGTTCATCGTGCCCGCGCTCGGCGTCGCGCTGGTGGGCCGCTTCGAGTCCTTCTGGCTGGTCGCGCTCGCCGGGATCCTGCTGGGCATGGGCCAGTCCGAGGTCATCAAGTTCCAGGCCATGTGGAGCTGGTTCCCGCAGGGCGACGTGGCCGACGCGCTGCCGTTCATCCTGATCATCGTGACCATGGCGCTGCGCGCTCGCAGCGTGCTGGGGCGCGGCGAGGCGGCCGGGCTGCGCAACCCGACGGTCGCTCGGCCCCGGAACCCCCTGCTGAGCGCGGCGTTCTGTCTGGTCGCGGGCACGGTCATCCTGATCGTGCTCCAGGGCTCGCTGCGCAACGCGTTCATCTCGTCGATGACGTTCGCCTGCGTGGCGCTGTCGCTGGTGCTGCTCACCGGCTACGTCGGACAGGTGTCGCTGGCGCAGATGACGTTCGCCGGCGTGGGCGGGTTCATGCTCGGGCACATCTCGCACGGCTGGGGGCTCGGTTTCCCGTTCTCGCTGATCGCCGCCGGGCTGTGCGCCGTACCGGTCGGGCTGCTGATCGGGCTGCCGGCGCTGCGATTGCGCGGCGTCAACCTGGCCGTGGTCACCCTCGGCGCGGCGTTCACCGCCGACGCGATCCTGTTCAACAGCCAGGGGTTCGCCGGCGGTTTGACCGGGTTGCCGATCAAGTCGCCTCATCTGCTCGGCCTGAACCTGTCGATCGCCCAGGGCAAGGACTACCCGACGATCATCTTCGGCGTCATGGTGCTGGTGGTGGTCATCCTGATGGGCCTGCTGGTGGCCCGGCTGCGCCGGGGCGCCGCCGGACGCATGCTGCTGGCGGTGCGCTCCAACGAGCGCGCGGCCGCCTCGGTCGGCATCAACGTGGCCGAGGCCAAGCTGATGGCCTTCGGCATCGCCGCCTTCATCGCCGGGATCGGCGGGGCGCTGACCGGCTACCAGCAGGGCACGCTGACCGCCGACGGCTTTGCCACCTTCGTCTCGCTGGGGCTGCTGGCGATCGTCTACGTGGCCGGCATCGGGCGGATCTCCGGTGCGGTGTTCGCCGGGATCATGATGTCCTCGACCGGCTTCTTCGTCACCTTCCTGGACGAGCGCTTCGGCATCGGCAAATACCAGACGCTCGTCGCCGGGGTGCTGCTGACGATCACCGCGATCGCCAACCCCGACGGCGTCATGAGCACCAGCACCGGCAAGGGCCCGGCGGTGGCCTTCTTCAAGGCGCGCGACCGGGTCATCGCCCGCTTCGCGCCCGCCCGCGGCGCGCTCCCGGCGGTTGCCGGCCGTGCCGACCGGCCCACGGCTCCGAACGATGGATCAGCCCGCGAGGCGCCGCTCGCCGAGGTGCCGGCGGCCTCCAAGGCGCCGCGCCACGTCTGAGCGCAGCCGTCAGGCGGCCGCGTGCGCGCCGGCGATGCGACCGAACACGATCGCGTCTGCCAGCCCGCCGCCGTGCTCGGTCAGGTGGCCCCAGATCGAGCCGGCCGCTCCCGCGGCGTAGAGGCCGGGGATCGGCGCGCCGTCGCGGCCGATCACCCGGGCGCGGCCGTCGCGGCGCGGCCCGCCCGAGGCGGTCGCCACGCCCGGCCACATGGGGATCGCATACAGCGGCGGCTCCAGCGCCACCAGCGTCGCGGCGTCGCGGCCGAACGCCTCGTCGCGCCCCTGGCCGACCGCGGCCGCGTAGCCGGCCAGCGTCTCGCCCAGCGTGGTCGCGTCCAGTCCGGCGGTGGCGGCCAGCCCGGCGACGTCCTGGGCCCGGCGGATCCAGCCGGCGGCCACCTCCGCGGCGTTGTCAGCGCTCCACCGGTAGCGGTTGGGGCTGCCGACGATGCCGTGCAGCGGCCCGGCGAGCCGCGCCGTCTCGTCGAACACGATCCAGCCGGGCATCCGCGGGCGGTTGGACCGGCGTGGCAGGTAGGCGGTGGCCGCCCGGACCCTGTCGTGGACCTCCCAGCCGGTCTCGTCGGCGAACCGGCGTCCGTCGCCGTCGAGCATGACGAAGCTCGGCGCGTGCAGGTCGAGGGCGAAGGCGGCCGGAAACCCCGGCGCGACGAACGAGAACCACCCGAAGAAGGCGCTCATGTGCCACAGCTGGGCGTCGACCTGGGCGGCCAGGGCCAGCGTGTCGCCGGTGTTGCCCGGATGTCCCACCGACACCAACGGCAGCGGCAGGTAGGCGTCGCGCAGTGCCGGGTCGGCCTCAAAACTCCCGCTGGCCAGGATGACCCCGGCCCGGGCCCGGATGGTCCGTCGCCCGCCGTCCCAGGCGACGACGGCGCCGGTCGCCCGCTCGCCGGTGCGCACCAGCTCACGGACGGGCGTCGCGGTCGCGACCGGGATGTCGCGGGCGAGCACCGCGTCCTCGAGCATCCGCCAGAGCCCCACGCCGGGGCGGTCCTCGCCCCGGGGCACGAACCGGTGGTAGCGGACGTGCCCGGCCCCGGGGAAGTGGGGCCAGGACGGCAGCATCCCGCTGAATGCGGCCGGATCGACCGGGGCGGTCTCGCCGCCGAGCGACGCGATGAAGCCGGCGACGCCCGGCAGCCCGGCGGCGAACGCCTCGAGGACCTCCCGGTCGGTCTTGCCGAAGCACAGGGCATCGAGGTGGTCGATCGCGCCGGCCCCGTCGACCTCGAACAGGAAGCCGCCGGAGTGGGGGCAGTTGCCGCCCCCGGCCTCGGTCTTCTCGACGATCGCCACGCGCGCGCCCGCGTCGTGGGCCGCGATGGCCGCGGCCGCCCCGGCGGCGCCGAAGCCGGCCACGAGGACGTCGACCTCGTCGGGGATGCTCGCCGTTGCATGACGCGGGCCCACCGTGGCGTTGGGGATGGTGGTGGCGGCGTCGGGCGCGGTCACGCGGGCGGCCCGGTCATGATCCGCAGCGGATCGGCCCCGTCCCACCCGAGCGACGCGTCGCGGACCATCGCGTAGAAGCCCTCGAGCTCGTCGCGGCGCTGGAGCACCTCGATCGGATGGCCCAGCAGCGGACCGCCGTCAAACCACACCGCGCTGGCGGGCCCGGTCTGGCCGCTGTGAAACGGAGCGAGGCCGAGCGACCGCAGCCGCGCGGTCTCGTCGGCCAGCGAGTCGGCCAGCCAGGCGACGTGGCCGACGCCGCCGCCCGGCACGACCAGGGCCTCGCGCAGCCCCGCCGGCCGGGCCTCGTGGACCTGGGTCAGCTCGACCAGGATCGGGCCCCATTGCCCGAAGGCCGACGAGTGGTCATAGACCGCATCCGCATCGCGGTAGGTCACCTGCTCGAACGCGATGTGCTCCATCGCGAAGAACGGCCCGGCGCCAAATCCGGCGGCGAAGCGCCCAACGCCCGATCGCAGGTCGTCGACAACGTAGCCGACGTGGTGGATCGGAGGCAGTGCGCTCATGAGGGAAAACTGTAGACGAAGTGTCAGTCTGTATGCAATTATGCAGACCGGATGGAGACCATCTTCGACCACGTCGGCCTGTCGGTTGCCGATCTCGATGCGGCGGCCGCGTTCTACCAGGGCGCCCTGGGCTTTGCCCCAGAATTCCCGTTCGAGCTGGCGCCGCACCCGATTCGCGGGCTGATGATGACCCATCCGTCCGGGATGCGACTCGAGCTGTTCGGCCACGCCGGGTCCATGCCGGGGATCCAGGGAGCGAGCCCGATCGAGGCCCTGGCGGTACGCGGCTACGGGCACTTCGCCCTGGCCGCGTCCGACATCGACGCGGTGTTCGCCGCCGCGCTGGCGGCCGGCGCCCGGCCGGTGAAAGAGCCGGGGCCGTCGCCCGAGCCGGGGGTGCGGTTCGCGTTCCTCGCCGACCCCGAGGGCAACCTGATCGAGCTGGTGGCGCGAGGGGCCGCGTGACGGGCCGGCTCCGGGGCAGGGTCACCCTGATCACCGGCACCGCCGGCGGGCAGGGCGCGGCCGCGGCCCGGCTGTTCGCCGCGGAGGGCGCGACCGTCGCCGGCTGCGATCTGGATGCGGAGCGCGCCGAGGCGGTGGCGCGGGAGATCCGCGCGGGCGGCGGCGCGATGCACTGCGCCGCGCCCGTCGACCTGGCCGATCCGGAGCAGGCCACGGCGTGGGTGGACGCCGCGGCGGCCCAGGCGGGCGGGATCGACGTCGTCTACAACAACGCCTCGGCGCCGCGGGTCGGCCCATTCGACGAGATGAGCTGGGACGACTGGCGCTTCACCCTCCACAACGAACTCGATCTCATCTGGACCGTGACCCACGCGGCCTGGCCGCATCTGATCGCCCGCGGCGGCGGGGCGATCGTCAACACGGCGTCGGTGTCCGCCCACCGCGGGGCCACCTTCATCGAGCAGGCCGCGCATGGCGCGGCCAAGGGCGGGGTCCTGTCCATCACCCGTCATCTGGCCGCCTCGGGCGCCGCCCACGGCATCCGGGCCAACTCGATCAGTCCCGGGCTGATCGTCACGCCGCAGATCGAGCCGTTCCTGCAGCAGCCCGGCCATCCGGTCCACGAGATGCAGCGCACCCACCCGCTCGGCCGGCTCGGCACCCCCGACGACGTGGCCCGCGTGGCCCTGTTTCTGGCCTCCGACGACGCCGCCTATCTCAACGCCGTCGACATCGTCGTCGACGGCGGGCAGTCGCTCATCTCATGAACGGCGAGCTCATCTGGCGCGGCCAGGCCGGCTACGAGGAGGCGCGGGTCGGCCGCGTGTTCAACGCCCGGCGCCCCGAGCGGTATCCCGCCGCCGTCCTGCTGGCCGCCGACGAGGCCGAGGTGGGCGCCGGGGTGCGGCTGGCCCGCGATCGGGGCCTGCGGATCTCGGTGCGCTCGGGCGGTCACTCGTGGGCGGCGTGGAGCGTCCGGGACGACGCGCTGCTGATCGACCTCGGGCGCATGCGCGAGATGACCTATGACCCGGCCACACAGATCGCGACCGCGTCGCCCGCCGTCCAGGGCGGCGCCGAGCTGACGCCGTTTCTGAGCGGCCACGGGCGCGCGTTCACCGGCGGCCACTGTCCCGGCGTCGGCCTCGGCGGGTTCCTGCTGCAGGGCGGACAGGGCTGGAACTCGCGCAAGCACGGCTGGGCGTGCGAGAACGTCGCCGCGATCGACGTCGTCACCGCCGACGGCGACCTGGTCCACGCCGACGAGACCGACAACGCAGACCTGCTGTGGGCCGCCCGGGGCGCCGGGCCCGGCTTCTTCGGAATCGTCACCCGCTTTTACCTGCGGACGTTCGCGCTGCCGGCGGCGATGATGCACGACACCTGGACGTTCGAGCTCGACGAGCTCGAGCCGCTGCTGGGCTGGATCGACGGACTGCTGCCCACGCTGGATCGGGTCGTCGAGCCGGTCATCGCCGCCACGCGGCTGCCCCGCCCGGAGGGGCCACCGGTGCTGCTGCTGCACACGACGGCGATGTGCCACTCCGACGCCGAGGCCGAGCGGGTGCTCGCGCCGCTGGCCGGCTGCCCGATCGTGGCCCGGGCCATCGCCCACGACCGCGGGCGCACGACGGTCGAGCTCGAGAACACGGCCCAGGCGCTCCAGAACCCCGAGGGCCACCGCTACGCCGTGGACTGCACCTGGACCGATGCGCGCGCGGCGCAGCTCGCGCCGCAGCTGCGCGAGCTGTGGTCGCAACTGCCCACCGAGCACTCGTTCTCGATCTGGTACGGGTGGGCGCCCAGCCGCCCGCTGCCTGACATGGCGTTCTCAGTGCAGGCCCGGGCCTACATCGCGACGTACGCGATCTGGACCGACCCGGCCGACGACGAGCGCCACCGCGACTGGGTGACGGGCCACATCGGACGGCTGGCCGAGCTCGGCGCGGGCGTCTACCTGGGCGACACCGACTTCACCCGCCGCGCCGACCGCTTCCTGGCGCCCGAGCACTTCGCCCGTCTCCAGGAGATCCGAGCCCGCCGCGATCCCGACGGGCGCTTCTGCTCCTACCTGATCGCCGACGGCGAGACGCTCAACGCCGCGGCGCCCCGGCGGGCGCCGCAGCCCCCGCCGGACCTGGCGCAGCCAGCACAATCACGCCAACGACAAGCCTGAGGAGAAACTGATGTCCTTTCACGTCGATGCATCGGCGCCGGTGCGCGAACTGCCCGGCGAGGCGGTCCCGTACTACCTGGCGGACGGCGACGGCCGCGCCCACCTGCTGCTCGGTCAGGTGGGCCGCGCGCTCGCCGGCACCGAGGAGACGGCCGGCGCGATGTCGGTCATGACCGCGCTGGGGCCGGCCGGCGGCCCGATCCCGATGCACCGCCACGAGGCCGAGCACGACTGGTTCCTCTGTGTCCGCGGCGCCATCCAGGTGTGGGCCGACGGGGCCAGCCGGGTGCTGTACCCCGGCGACGTGGCCAGCGTGCCGCCCGGCGTCCTGCACGCCTACCAGTTCCATGGCCACTACAGCCAGTTCATGGGGCCGATCGCGCCGGCCGGCTGGGACCGATTCTTCGACCTCACCGGCATGCCGTACACCGGGCCGGCGTACCCGCAGGTCGACAACAGTCCGCCGCCGTTTGCCAAGTTCGGGGCCGCGGAGGCGAAGTTCGCGATGAAGTACTTCCCGGAGGAGCCCTACGCCGAGGCCGGCACCGGTGCCGACGACGCCCTGCCGGGCGCGCAGGAGCCGTACTTCCTGCGGGCGGGCGAGGGGCCGCGCCACCTCCTGTTCGGCCAGGTCGCCTATCAGCTGATGACCGGCGCCGAGAGCGGCGGGCGCCTGGGGATGACCGTCACCGAGGGGCCCAAGTGCCCGCCGATCCCCACCCACGTCCACCAGGGGACCTACGAGGGGATCTACTGCCTGGACGGGCGTCTGCGGGTCACCATCGAGGGCGTCGACAACCTGCTGACGCGCGGCGACTTCGTCTCCATCCCGGCGGGCTGCGAGCATGCGTACGCGCTCGAGTCGCATCTCACCCGCTTCGCCACCATGTACGGCCCGTCCGGGCTCGAGCGCTTCCACGAGGTCGCCGGCGAGATCGCCGAGCAGCGGATCTTTCCCGAGGACAGCCCCGCGGTCGATCCTGACCGGCTGGCGGCGGCCGGGGCCGAGCTCGACATCGCGTTCGCCGGCTGAGAGGGGGGAGAGGATGAAGGTCCTGATCGCGGGCGGCGGCATCGCCGGGCTGACGCTGGCCCACGGGCTGCGGCGCGCCGGGCTGGACTGCGAGGCGTTCGAGCGCGGACCGCGCGAGGACGCCCCCTCCGGCTACCGGCTCACGCTCGACGCCGATGGTGGGCAGGCACTCGAGGGCTGCCTGGCGCCCGACCTCTACGAGCGCTACCTCCAGGCGTCGCACCGGGCGCCCAGCCGGCCCGATGTCGCGGTCGTGATCGACAGCCAGTGCCGGGAGCTGACCACCGCGCCCCACATCGGTCCGCCCAACGACGGCCCGATCCCGCACACGGCGATCGACCGCCGCACCTTCCGGGCGATCCTCTGCACGGGCCTGACCGGCGTCCTGCACTACGACGCCGCCGTCGACGGGTTCGCCGCCGACGATGACGGGGTGGTGCTCCGCCTCGCCGACGGACGGACGGTCGCCGGCGACGTGCTGGTCGGCGCCGACGGGGTCGCCTCGGCCGTCCGCCGGCAGCTGTTGCCCGACGTGCCGATCGTCCCGGCGCCGGTGGGCGCCCTGGGCCTGTTCGGCCGCTCGCCGCTGACTGACGAGATCCTCGCGCAGCTGCCCGAGGTCCTCTCCGCCGCCTTCGTCATCGCTCGCGACGACCGCGGCGCGATGCTGTCTTTGGGCCAGTGCGTGCCGCGCCGGGGCGGCCCGGATGTCGCCGCCCCCTACATGATGCTCTCGGGCGGCATCGCTCCCGGGACACCGGTGCCCACGCCGGCCGACTGGACCGCCGGTACCGCAGAGCAGCTGCATGCGGCGATGCGGGCGGGCGTCGCCGACTGGCACCCGGCGATCCGCGGGCTGGTCGACCGCGTCGACCCGCAGACGCTGTTCTCTCATCCGTTTCGCCGCCTGGACCCGACGCCGCCCTGGCCGGCCTCGCGCGTCACCCTCGTCGGCGATGCGATTCACGCCATGCTGCCGACGCTGGGCAAGGGCGCCAACATGGCGATGCGCAACGCCGCGGTGCTGCGCGACGCGCTCGTCGCCGCTCACCGGGGCGACGTGGCGCTGGTGGACGCGATCGCCGGCTACGAGGACGACATGCGGACCGCCACCTACCCGCTGATGGAGCTGGCCGCCGACCACGACCGGTTCGGCGGCGGCGGACTGCGCGGCCCTGCGGCGGGCCAGGCGCCCGATCCGGACCAGGTGTCGGCATGAGAGTGCTCGGGCTGAGCGCCGGGAACCCCGGCGGCAGCGCGCAGATCCTGCTCGAATGCGCGCTGAGCGCGGTCGCCGCCGAGGGGGCGGACGCCGTGCTGGTCTCCCTCGACGACCTCGAGCTCCCGACCCGCCCGATCGCGCCCGGTCAGGCGATCGCCGACGACGACGGGCCGTGGCTGTGGGATCAGGTCATGGAGAGCGACGGGCTGATCGTCTCGGCTCCGATCTACTCGCGGACCGTCCCGGGCAAGCTCAAGCTCGTGGCCGACCGGCTGGCCGGCCCGGCGGCCGACGTGGCCTTCGCCGAGAGCTACCGGGCGATGCTGGAGGCGGGGGAGACGCCGCCGGTGGCCTTCCCCTACGACGAGCGGGTGTTCCGCCCGCGCGTGGCCGGGCTGATCGCCGTCGGCGGCGCGCTGACCAGCCAGTGGAAGGCCCTGGCGCTGCCGCTCATGCACCAGATGATGTTCTCCGCCCACATCGCGGTGGCCGACCACCTGCTCGTCGGCGGCGCCGGAATGCCCCGGGCCGTCGTGCTCGACGCGGCCGCGCTGCGCGCCGCGGCGCGAGTCGGGGACAGCGTGGGCATGCAGCTCGGCCGGGCATTCGAGGACGTGGAGTACCGGGGCGAGCCCGGACTGTGCCCGCTCTGCCACCTGTCGGTTGTGACCATCGCCGGCGCCGAGGCGCAATGCGCGACCTGCGGGGCCACGGGCCGGCTGGTCGTGCAGGAGGGCGAGGCCGCGGTGCGCTTCGACGACCCCGCCGGCCTGGAGCGCTCGGTGATCTCGCTCACCGAGAAACGGGCCCACTTCCGCGAGGTCCAGGACACGGCGGCGGCCCAGGGGCCGCTGGCCGCGGAGATCGAACGGCGCGTCGCGGCCTTCGCGAGCCCGGACCGGCGGATCTCGCCGCGCGGTCAGGGACGCCGGGCGACGGCGTAACGGAACACGTTGTGCATCTCGACGCGCCCGCCCGGACGCACGAACGGCGCCACCGCCTCGGTGAGCGCCGCCCGAGCGGCGGTCTCGCCCGACGCCTCGATCGCCATCGCCCCGCCCCCCGAGGCCAGGACCGCGCGCACGGCGCCGTCCACGTCGTCGTGGGCCCAGACAAGCGGCACCTCGCCGCTGCCGGCCGGCTCCAGGCCGGCACGGCTCAGCAGTCGCTCGAGGCCGCCGGGCGCCGACAGCGCGTAGGGCAGGTGGGCGCCGCCGCCCGACCGGACGGCGCGCAACGGGTCGAGCGCCAGGTGCAGCGCGGTCGATTCATTGCGGTCGGGCTCGGCGAACGTGGTGGCGGCCACGAGGCCGCCGGGCGCCACCACGCGCGCGGCCTCGGCAACGGCGGCAGACGGGTCGTCGGCGAAGGGGAACGCGTTGAAGCCGACGACGGCGTCGAATGCGTCGTCGGTGAACGGCAGGTCGTCCATGCCGGCCTGCGCCAGCATCGCCGCCGGCACCCGCTCCCGGGCGATCGCCAGCAGCTCGGGGGTGATGTCGAGTCCGGTGACGGTGGCGCCGCCTTCGTGGGCGAGGCGCAGCGCGTATCCCGACCCGCAGCCGACGTCCAGCAGCCGCGTGCCCGGCGCGACGTTCAGACGATCGAGCACCCGTTCGAACAGGGGATGATTGGACGGTTCGGCCAGCTCGGCCCAGTCGCGCGGCCGGCCGCCCCAGTGCTCGCTGCTCACGGCCATCAGCATACTGCATACAGTTCCGCAGTCTGTGTATAGTGCGGCTCGCATGGGGCACACCACCGACATGACGCTCGACGACGCGCGCGCGCTCATCGCCCGCGCCATCGACAAGGCCGAGGACATCGGCATGCGGGGCGGCGTCGCGGTGGTGGGCGCGACCGGCGCGCTGGTGTCCGCGTCGCGCATGGACCACGGCGGCGCCGGGGGCATGGCGCGCGCCCGCTCGAAGGCGTGGATCGCCGCCACCCAGCAGATCCCGAGCCTCGAGCACCTGAGCCGGATGCGCACGGTCGCGCCGCCGATGGTCGCCGGGTTCACCGCGTGCTCGCCCGAGGCGGTCTTCCCCGGTGCGGGCGGGATGCCGATCCGCACCGGCGGTGACGACGTCCCGGGAGGCGGACCGGTCATCGCCGGCATCGCCGCGTCCGGCGCCGGGATCGGCCCGTTCGTCGACTACCCGGGGGCTGATCCGCGGAAGCTGATCGCCGACGGCAAGCCGGCCAACGGCGAGGACCTGCTCGTCCACTACGCCCTCGCCATCGCCTACGAGGGCCAGCACGGCGACGATCTCGAGCGCTGGGAACGGGCCTACGGGCCGTTCCCCGCCGACGCCGGCGCGGGGCTGGGTATGGCCGAGCCGCCTCCGTCTCGCCGCCAGCCCGAGCATCTCTGGGCCCTGGCCATCGCCGACGCCGCGATCGCGCAGGCGCGGCGGCGCGCCGTGCGGATCGCGGTGGCCATCGTCGATGAGCGCGGCGACCCGATCCAGCAGGACCGCATGGACGGGGCGCCGGCGGCGTCGGTCCAGGTGGCCGAGGCGACCGCCGCCGCGGCGGCCACGTTCGCCTGCCCCAGCCAGGAAGTGGCCGCGCGCTACCCCGGCGACGGCGCGCTGGTGATGCTCGCCGCGACCCTGCCGTTCAGGATCCTGGCCGTCCCCGGCGGCCTGCCCGTCGACGAGGACGGCCGGACCGTCGCCGCGATCGGGGTGGCCGGCGTGTCACCCGAGCTGTGCGCCGAGATCGCCGACGGCGCCCGAGCCGCCCTGACCGCCTGACCTCCCCGATGGCTTATCGCATCTGCATCGTGGGCGCCGGGGCGATCGGCGGGTTGTTCGCCGCCCATCTGGCGACGCTCGGCGACACGGAGGTCTGGGCCCTCGACCTGTCCGCGGAGCATGTCGACGCCATCAACGCCGGCGGCCTGCGCCTGACCGGCCACGTCGAGCTGGTCGCGCCGGTCAACGCCCGGAGCGATCCGGGGCAGATTCCGCCCTGCGAGCTGGGCATCGTCGCCACCAAGGGCACTGCGACGGCGCCGGCCATCGCCGCCGCGGCGCCGATCTTCGCCGCCGGCGGGGCGGTCTGCAGCATGCAGAACGGCATCGGCAACGAGGAGGTCATCGCCGCCGACGTGCCGCGGGTGATCCGCGGCGTGACGCTCCCGGCCGCCCGGGTCGACGGCCCCGGCGTCATCCACATGGTCGGGCCCGGGCTGACCTGGATCGGGCCGTTCGAGCCGGCGCCGGCGCCGTCATCCGACATCGAGCTGTTGGCGGAGCTGCTCAACCGCAGCGGACTGGAGACGCGCGCCCTCGCCGACGCCCGCGGCGCGCAGTGGACCAAGCTGCTGTTCAACGCCGCCACCAACCCGGTGTGCGCGTTGACCGGGCTGACCCACGGCCAGATGGTCGACCACCCGCCGTCGCGCCGGCTGGCCGGCGAGCTGTTGCGCGAGGGACAGGCCGTCGCCGACACGCTCGGGATCGTCCTCGACAGCGACCCGGTCGCGCTCGTCGACGAGGCGGGCCAGGCCAACTACCTGCACCGGCCGAGCATGCTCCAGGACATCGCCGCGCGGCGCCCGACGGAGATCGCCACCCTCAACGGCGGCATCGTCGACGCGGCCCGGGGGGCCGGGGTGGCGGTGCCCCACCACCGGGCGATCGTCGACCTGATCCGCGGGCTCGAGCACAGCTGGACGGTGTGATCTCGCCCGGAAGGAGCATTCCGGCAAACTGTGGACGAATCGCCAAACTGTATGCAATACTCCAGGCTCATGGATCAACCGCAGCTGATCGACTGGGACGAGCAGCCCTTCGACGAGGTGCGGCCCGGCATCTTCGGCGCCACCGTCCACACGCCGCAGCTGACGGCGACGCTGTACCGGTACGCGCCGGGATCCAGCTGGGAGGAGCACCGGCACCCCCAGGACCAGATCACCACGGTGCTCGAGGGCGCGATCGACTTCGTCGTCGCCGGCGAGCCGGTGCACCTGCACGCCGGGCAGCTGGCCACGCTCCCCGGCGGGACGCCTCACTCCGCGACGACGCCTCCGGCGGGCGCGGTCACGCTCAACGTATTCACCCACCGGGACGCGCCGCCCCGTGCCTGATTGGCTCGGGCTGGAGGGCCAGCGCGTGGCGGTCGCCGGCGGCGCCGGCACGATCGGCGCCGCGCTGGTGGCCGGATTCCTCGACGCCGGCGCGTCGGTGGGGGTGCTCGACCTCGCCACCGACGCCGCCGACGGGCGGGTCAGCACCCGGGCTGACGGCGATCTCAGCGACCCGGTTCGCGCCCGGGCGGCGCTCGCGGAGGTCCGCGACGGCCTGGGCGGACTCGACGTCTTCGTGCACTGCGTGGGCATCAACGACCGCCGGGCGGTCGAGGATTACACCGCCGATGACGTCGCCCGGATCATCGCCGTCAACCTGACCAGCGCGATGCACACCTCGACCGAGGCGGCCGTCGGCATGCGCGCCCAGGGCCGGGG
Source organism: Solirubrobacteraceae bacterium (assembly GCA_036267215.1). Lineage (GTDB taxonomy): Bacteria > Actinomycetota > Thermoleophilia > Solirubrobacterales > Solirubrobacteraceae > Palsa-465. Next base: position 35,045 of record DATAWL010000064.1, read on the forward strand.
GCGGATCGTGTTCTTCTCGTCCGTGGCGGGACGCAGCGGCCACAGGCATCACGGCCCCTACGCCGCCAGCAAGGGCGCCGTCAACCAGTTCATGCGGGTGCTGGCGCACGAGTACGCCGAGCACGGGGTGACGGCGAATGCGGTCGCGCCGGGCTACATGGACACCGAACTGACCCGGCAGTACCTCGCCGATCACCCGGACCGGCGCCAGGCGCTCGTGCAGCTCATCCCCGCCGGGCGCTTCGGGCGCCTGCCGGAGGTCGTGGACCCGGTGCTGTTCCTCTGCTCCCCGCGGGCGAGCTTCATCACCGGGCAGGTTCTGTACATCGATGGCGGGCGGACGATCGTCTAGCGCGCGAGGAGGAGGCCAGGTGCAGCGCAGATTCGAGGGCAGGAGATTCATGGTCACCGGCGCCGGCACCGGCTTCGGCGCCGAGCTGGCGGTGCGCGCCGCCCAGGAGGGGGCGGCGAACGTCCTCGTGCACTACCGCAGCTCCGCCACCGGAGCGCAGCGCACCGCCGAGCGGGTGCGCGAGGCCGGGGCCGGTGCCGAGCTCGTGCAGGGCGACATCACCTCCTGGGCGGACATCAAGCGCATGGCCGACTACGCTTTCGGCGAGGCCGACGGCCTCGACGTGTTGATCAACAACGTGGGCGATATGGCATCCGGCCAGGCATCGTGGACAGAGGTCACCGAGGAGGCGATCGACCATGTGCTGTCCGTCGACATCAAGGGGACCATGCTCATGGTCCACGAGTTCGGCCAGCGGATGGTCCAGGCCGGCGGCGGGGCGATCGTCAACGTCGGCTCGACGGTGATCGTGCGCGGCAGCCCGCGGGCACCCCAGTACGCGGCCGGCAAGTATGGGCTGCTCGGCGTCACCAAGTCCTACGCCAAGGCGCTGGCGCCGACCGTGCGCGTCAACACCTACGCCCCGGGATTCATGGAGACCGAGGCGCTGCTGGCGCGTCCCGAGTGGAAGGCCGGCCGTCGCGAGGTGGTGCTCTCGGGCACCCCGGCCGGCAAGATCCCCAAGCCCGAGGAGATGACCGGGGCCGCGCTGTTCCTCGCCAGCGACGATGCGCACCACATCACCGGTTCCTACATGATCGCCGACGGCGGCTACAGCATGCTCGGAGCGTGAGGGAGAGCCTGAAATGAGCCTCACTGACAACGGCCAGAACGGCGACGACGTCTACCAGCGCGTCCGCAACGCCATCCTCGACGGCGAGCTGGCCCCGGGGGCGGTCATGTCGCAGGTGGCGCTGGCCGAGGAGCTCGGGATCAGCCGGACGCCGCTGCGCGAGGCGCTGCGGATGCTGCAGAGCGAGCGCCTCGTCGAGGCCGAGCCCAACCGCCGCGTCCGCGTGGCGCCGATGTCGCCGGGCGATATGGAGGAGCTGTGCGTGGCCCGGGTCACGCTCGAGGCCGAGGCGATCCGTCTGTCCGTGCCACGGATGAGCTCCGAGGACCTGGCGCGCATGGAGGGCTACATGGCGGAGATGGCCCACTTCGCCAACGTCGAGGACTACCGGCGCTGGACCGTGCCCCACCAGAGCTTCCACCGCGCGCTGACCGCTCCGGCCGGCGAGCGGATCAACGACCTGCTGGGCCAGCTGTTCGATCACGCCGAGCGCTACCGCCGGCTGCACATCGGCCATGGGCCCACCCCGTGGGCCACGGCCGGCCACCGGGACATCCTCGACGCCTGCAAGGCCGGGGACCGCGACCGCAGCGCCGGGACGCTGGCCAGCCACCTGGCCCGGACCGGGTTCGAGGTCATCGAGCTGCTCGAGCCGGGCTATGACCCGGCCTCGCTGCGCGCGGCGGTGATCGACGTCGGCGGCGAGCTGCCCACCCGCGGGCGCGGCGCCGCGCGTCAGCGCAAGGACCAGGCGGCCGGCTGACTCGGCTGGTGGCCGGCTGACTCGGCTGGTGGCCGGCTGACTCGGCTGGTGGCCGGCTGACTCGGCTGGTGGCCGGCGGGCGCGGCGGGTGGCCGGCCGCGACCCGGCCAAGCCGACGCCGGCGCGGCCAATCAGCGCTCAGGCCACCGCGGGCGCGATGTTCTGGTTGACGTCACGGTGCCGGAGAGGGAGGAGATGGCGGCGGTCGCCGAGGCCGAGGTCATGCGCGGAGCTCGCCAAATACCTATCGATCCGGGCGCCGATGCGACAGACAACGAGGGGCAGCCACCGGGCTGCCCTCACACACGCCTCGGCGACCTCGGCCGTGACATCACCACTCAAATGATCAGGATCGCGATCAGGAGGATCCACTGCAGGATGGAGCGCTTCCGGCTCCTCCCGGTGGCGGCTCGCTGCTGGGCCACCGTCGGCGCACCTGCGGATGAGCTGCGGCCGATGACGATGGGGTCTGCTGGTGCTGGGTCATGAGGGTCTCCTGTGGTTGGACTGGCTGGTGGAACGGACGTGACACGACGGTCGGCCCAACGCGCTACTCGCGCTCGCCGCCGAACAGTTGGAGGAAGAGCAGGAAGACGTTGAAGACGTCGAGGAAGATGCTCGAGGCGATGGGCACGGCACCGCCCGGGTTCGATCGGCGCAGGCGGTTGAAGTCAAAGATCGTGAATGCGCCGAAGATCGCCAGCCCGGCCACGGCGTAGATGATGTGCGCTCCGGGGATCGAGACGAAGATCAGGACGATCCCGAGCACGATCAGCCCCAGCAGCGCCCAGAACAGCGTCCGGGCCCACGAGGACAGATCCCGGCGCGTGGCGTAGCCGTAGCACCCGAGTGCGCCCACGAACGCGGCGGTCGCGCCGGCGGCCTGCCACAGGACGGATGGCTCGGTCTTGGCGTAGACCGCGAGCACCGGTGCGACGGCGAGTCCCAGCAGCAGCCCCAGTCCGAGCAACAGGCCGGTCGCCAGCTGCTCGTTGCCGCGCGCGGAGGCGGCGTTGAGCCCGAAGATGCAGGCGAAGGCGGCGACGAACGCGATGATCCCGGCCCCGCCACTGAGGTCGCGCCCGATGTAGGCGCCCAGCGCCGCGCAGCCCACGGCCAACGCCACCAGCCCCATGACCTGGCCGAACACCGCCCGGCTCTGGTCGCCCACGATTGCGTCGCCCCCGCGGGCCGGAGCACCGTACACCGGCGCCGGCGCATTGGTCAGTCTCGGATCACTGCTGATATCGCTCATGTCGATCTCCTGATGGTTGAAGGGTGCGTTCATTGCAAGCATCAGTGTCAACGGCGGCAGCCCCCCTCGCATCCGCCAGGGGACAGTGCGATGGGCCAGTCTCGCCTCGAGCGGACTGTCCTCCAGACACCGGACTGTCCCCCACACACCGGGCTGTCCTCCATGCACCCGGACTGTCCTCCGAGTGGATGGAGGACCCCGAGGTGTCAGTCGCCGGCGCGCGGGAGGACGCGACGGAGGCCGTCGCGTCCCGCGGTGGTCGTGCCGGTGAAGGTCGTGGCGGCGCGCGACGCCCACTCCGCCTCGCCGATCGCGTCCGGCTCGGCCGGGAGGTAATGGGTGAGGATGAGCTCGCCGACGCGGGCGCGCTCGGCGACGCCCCCGACCTCCGTCACGTCGGTGTGAAGGCCCGCCATCCGTTCCAGCTCGGCGCCCGTCGTCCCGTGGCGCTCGAGGTAGCCCAGGTCAGCGACGCAGTGGAGCAGGATGTCCGCCTCCTGGGCCAGGGCGATGAGATCCTCGTTGACCGTCGTGTCGCCGGAGAACACGACGGAGCCATCCGCAGTATCGAAGCGGTAGGCCAGCGCCGGGACCGCATGGCCGTGGGTGACGGCGATCGCGGTGACCCGCACGTCACCATCGTCCAGGACGACGACCGGCCGCTGGGCCTCACCGTCGGCGGGCGCCGGGAGCGGGATGTCGACGGCCCGGACGAGGCCCCCGGGATCGGGCATCTTCGCGTCGAGTGGCATGACGTTCAGGTGGTAGGCGTAACCGGCCAGAATGCTCTGCACGAGGTCCGTCGTCCCGGGAGCCGCTCGCTCGGGATCGATCGTCGTCTCGCGATGAAACGCGGCGTCGCCTCTGGGCAGCGCCGCCGGAGAGGCGGGGCCGTGGACCCGGATCGGTGGCAGTGGCCCGTGCGCACCGGTGCGAACCCCCCACGGGTACAGCAGCATGCCGGGGAGATCCCCGACGTGGTCGGCGTGCAGGTGGGTGATGAACACCGCGTCCAGGCATCGGAAATCGAGGCCCGCGTCGACGAACGCCGACGGTGCTCCCCGACCGCAGTCGATGACGAAGACGCGATCATCGACGACGAGCGCCGAGGCGATCCCCCCTCGGCCCGCGACCGGCATGGGCGCGCCCGCCGTCCCCAGGAGAACCAGCTGGGTGGTCATGCTCGCCCGGCCTTGGCGAGGGTGAGGCGCGGCGCGATCCACGCCGCGCCCGGACCCACCGCCGTCCCCAGGGCCGTGTCCACCAGTCGCAGGATCGGCTGCTGCCAGACGTCGTGCGGGCTGAGCGAAGCCACGCCGAGCACGATCGCCGTGGTGATGCCCGCGGTGACCGCGTCCTGCGGTCTGCCGAGCAGCGTCGTGACCAGCCCGGTGATGCCGATCATCGCCGCCAGGCCGACGGCGCTGACCGGGAGGATCAGCAGGTAGATCAGGCACAGGCAGAAGCTCAGCAACGTCGCCGTCATCCGGGTCAGCGCGGCGGTGGTGCTGGCGTCGTAGCTGGTGTGGTAGACGAACACGGTCGCGATGATCGCCCAGATGCCCCCGAGGACGTCGTCAGCTCCCGAGACGGAGTGAATCCGAGCCAGCCCGTGCACGGTCAGCCAGTGCGTGATCAGGCACGCGGTCGCCAGCGCGAGGCTGTGGACGATCGCCAGGCGCCGTTCACTGATGGGCGAGGTAGCTGAGGCTGGCCGTCGCAAGGGTCTGGATGCCGGTTTCGAGGGTCGGATGCAGGACGGGCGCGAACTTGGAGCTGTGGTTGGTGGGAACGTCCTGGGCGATCCGGCCGGCCTGCTTGGCTCGGTCATAGAGGCCGGGGTCGGTGCCGCCGACGTACCAGAACAGGGACGGGACCTTCCATTCCTGACCGAACAGGCCGAAGTCCTCGCTGACGGGCAGCGGGTCGGTGAGCTCGATCACGCGGTCGGCTCCGAAGTAGCCGCGGAACGCGTCGCCGACGTGATTCGCCGTGGCGGGATCGTTGATCGTCAGATCGAACTGGTCGAATGCCTTGAAACCGGGGGTTTCAGGCGCCCCGGAGGCGGTCGCCTCCGCCATCACGATCCGCTTGATCGCGGCCAGTACGCGAGCCCGGACGGCTTCGTCGAAACTGCGCACGTTGATCTTGAGAACGGCCTCGTCGGGGATGACGTTGCCCTTGGTACCGGCTTGCAGCGAGCCGATCGTCACGACGGCGGGTTCGAAGGCGGCGATCTCCCTGGACACGATCGTCTGCAGCCGCATGACGGTGGCGGCGGCCATGACGACCTGGAGGTGGACGAGTGCGCCGATGTCGCGTGCGACCTGCACCTGACGCAACGCGAGGGTATGCCAGGACTGAAACTCCCACACCTCCATGGCGATCAGGCCGCTGGTCCGAGCGCCGATCAGCCACAGCCAGCGGCGGGCCTCGTCGGAGCCCAGGTCGAGCTCGAGCAGCAGCTTCAGCGCACGCGTCAGCGTCGGTGCCGCGGCCGCATAGCCGTCCGTGAGCCGGATGGCGAACGCATCGAGCAGGACGTCCACGGCCCGGGGAGGGCTGGGACCCGGCGGGGCGGCGCATGCCGCCTGCGCCGCTCTGCGCAGGCCGCCGGGCAGCTCCAGGTCGTCGGCCCACATCGCCGCGAGCAGCGCCTCCGCGTGGGTTTCACGCGCCCGGCCGGCATCGATCGGCTCCAGGCGCGCGGCGGCGTCGGCGAGCAGCGTTGCGGCGTCGGTGCCCCGGCGCTGGTCGAACGCGATCTGCCCGCGCAGCTGCTCGGCCTCGGCGCTCTCTCGCTCGTCGAGAGGGCCCGCCTCGATCGCTGACAGCAGGGCGAGGGCGCCGTCGAGCGCGCCGGCGTCGCGATGTGCGCGAGCGGCCGCCAGCAGCCGCCGAGACCGGTGGCCAGGCCCGGGGGTCAGCGTGGCGGCGCGCTCCAGGAAGGCCGCCGCGGCGGCCAGCCCGCCGCGCGCCTGGGCGCGGACAGCCGCGCCCTCGAGCTCGGCGGCCACGTCCTCCTCAGGCGTTGGCGTGGCCTGGGCCCGATGCCACGCGCGGCGGTCGGGGTCGACCGTCGGATCGATGACCTCGGCGAGAGCGCGATGCACCTCCTGTCGTTCTCGAGGCGAGGCTGAGCCGTACGCCGCCGATCGGACGAGCGGGTGGCGAAAGCGCACCCGCGTGCCGAGCTCGACCAGTCCGGCGTCGATCGCGGGCGCCGCGGCGTCAGGGGTGATGCCGAGCCGCTCGGCCGCGGCCCACACCAGCGACGGCTCGCCCACCGGATCGGCGACCGCGATCTGCAGCAGGCGCCGCGTCTGGAGCGGAAGGGCGTCGAGCTGGCGACCGAAGCTCTGCTCGAGCCGGCCGGAGAGCGACACCGCGCCGGGCAGTCCAAAGCCACCCGCCAGCTTCGGCGGGCGTCGTCTCCCGCGGAAGCTCGAGCAACGCCAACGGGTTCCCGCGCGCCTCGCTGACGATCCGGTCGCGGATCCGGTCGTCCAGCGGTCCGGCGAGCACGGATTCGAGCAGCTGGCGGGCGTCGGTTTCCCGCAGGCCTCTCACCTCCAGCTCCGGGAGCCCGGCCAGCTCCTCGCCCGGCGTCCGCGCGGCGAAGATCAGTGCCACCGACTCGTGTCCAGGCGCCGGGCCACGAATGCGAGCGTCTGCGCAGAGGCCCGATCGAGCCATTGCTCGTCGTCCACCACGCAGATGAGCGGCCGTTCCTCGGCCGCATCGGCGAGCAGGCCGAGGATGGCCAGCCCGAGGAGGAAACGATCCGGCGCCGGCCCGGGACTCATGCCAAACGCCGTCTGCACCGCGTCACGCTGGGGCGTCGGCAGACGCTCGACACCGTCGAGCATCGTGGCCACGAGCTGATGCAATCCGGCAAACGGCAGCTCCATCTCAGACTGCACGCCGGCCGCGCGCACGACGCGGCAGCCCGACCCCCGCGCCACGAGGTAGCCCAGCAGCGCCGTCTTGCCGACGCCCGGCTCGCCCCGCAGCACCAGAGCCTGGCTCTCCTCCCGGCGCACCGCCTCGAGCAGCCCGTCGAGCACATCGCACTCGCGCCCGCGGCCCTGCAGCTCGGAGCCGGGACCTCGGGTCAGGGAATCGGGGGCCATGTTTGACGCGGCGACGTTACACCCCGGCCGCCGGCCACACCACGCCGTTACGGGGCGAACCGCGACAGCTCGAGGCGACCCAGCGTCCGGCGGTGGACCTCGTCGGGGCCGTCGGCCAGCCGGAGCGCGCGCTGCCAGGCGTACATCCGCGCCAGCGGGAAGTCCTGGCTCATGCCGCCGCCGCCGTGGACCTGGATCGCGCGGTCGATCACCCTCGCCGCCATGTTCGGTGCGGCGACCTTGATCGCCGAGATCTGAGTCCGGGCGACCTTGTTGTCGTAGCGATCCATCAGCCAGGCGGCGTGCAACGTCAGCAGCCGGGCCTGGTCGATCTCGACGCGCGAGTCGGCCACCCATTCGCGGATCACGCCCTGGTCGGCGAGCGTCCGGCCGAACGCCGTGCGCTCGTGCGCTCGTACGCACATCAGCTCGAACGCGCGCTCGGCCGCGCCGATCGACCGCATGCAGTGATGGATCCGGCCGGGGCCCAGCCGGGCCTGCGCGATGGCAAAGCCGCCGCCCTCTTCGCCCAGCAGGTTGGCGCGCGGAACGCGGACGTCGTTCAACGCGACCTCGCAGTGGCCCTCCCGGTCGTTGTAGCCGAACACGAGCAGATCGCGCACGACCTCCACTCCCGGCGTGTCCATCGGCACGAGCACCATGCTCTGCTGGCGGTGCGCCGGCGCGTCGACGTCGGTCTTGCCCATCACGATCGAGATCCGGCAGCGGGGGTTGGCCGCGCCCGAGATCCACCACTTGCGTCCGTTGATGACGTAGTCGTCGCCGTCGGCGTCGATGCGGCACTCGATGTTGGTCGCGTCGGAGCTGGCCACCGCCGGCTCGGTCATGGCAAAGCACGAGCGGATCTCGCCGTCCAGCAGGGGACGGAGCCAGCGCTCCTTCTGCTCCTCGGTCCCGAACATCGTCAGGATCTCCATGTTGCCCGTATCCGGCGCGGCACAGTTGATGGCCTCGGGCGCGATCATGCTGCGGCCGCTGATCTCGGCCAGCGGCGCGTAGTCGAGGTTGCTCAGGCCGCCGCCCCATTCGGTCTCGTGGGGCAGGAACAGGTTCCACAGGCCGCGCCGCTGCGCTTCGGCCTTGAGCTCCTCCATCACCGGCGGATGGAAGTGCGGCTCGCCCGACCGCTCCAGCTGCCGCTCGTACACGGACTCTGCCGGGTACACGCGATCCGCCATGAACTCCAGGAGCTGCTCACGCAGCGACTGGGCGGTCGGGCTGAGCTCGAAATCCACCGTCACACCTCCGGGGCGATCGGCCCGGGGACAGGCCCCGGGGCCTCAGCCGCCGACGCGAATCATCTTCTTGTTGACGAACTCGTCGGCGCCGAACCGCCCGAGCTCGCGGCCGAAGCCCGAGCGCTTGACGCCGCCGAACGGCAGCTCCGCGCCCTCGAGGCCGACCGCGTTGACGAACACCATGCCGGCATCGATCTGGTCGGCGACGCGCATCGCCTGGTCCGGGTCGTTGGTCATCACATAGGAGCCCAGCCCGTAGGGCGTGTCGTTGGCCACCTTGACCGCCTCGTCCTCGTTCTTGACCCGGTAGACCTGGGCCACGGGGCCGAAGAACTCCTCGCGGTAGGCGGCGTTGTCCGGCGTCACACCGGTCAGGACCGTCGTCGAGAAGAAGTTCCCCTCGTGATCGCCGCCGGCGACGAGCTTGGCGCCCTGGTCGACGGCCCGCTTGACCTGATCGGCCAGGCGCTGGGTGGCGGTGCTGGAGGACAGCGGGCCGATCGTCGTGTCCGCCGACGACGGGTCGCCGGGCTTGACGGCGGTCAGCGCGGACGTGAACTTCTCCAGGAACGGCTCGTAGAGCTCGTCGACGACGATGAACCGCTTGGCCGCGTTGCACGCCTGGCCGGTGTTCTCCAGCCGGGCGCCCACCGCGGACTTGACGGCGGCGTCGAGATCATCGGTGGCGAGCAGGATGAACGGGTCCGACCCGCCCAGCTCGAGCACCACCTTCTTGAGGTTGCGCCCCGCGATCTCGGCGACCGCGGCACCGGCCCGCTCAGACCCGGTCAGCGACACCCCGCGCACGGCGGGGTCGGCGATGAGCCATTCGATCTGGGCGTTGGTCGCGTAGATGTTGATGTACGCGTCCGGCGGGAAGCCGGCGTCGTGATAGATCTGCTCGATCGCCGCCGCCGACTCGGGGCATTGCGGTGCGTGCTTGAGCAGGATCGTGTTGCCGATGACCAGGTTGGGTCCGGCGAACCGCGCCACCTGGTAGTAGGGGTAGTTCCACGGCATGATCCCCAGCAGGACGCCGAGCGAGCTGCGGCGGATGATCGCCGAGCCCTCGCCCTCGAGCAACTCGATCGGCTCGTCGGCCATCAGCTTGGCGGCGTTGTCCGCGTAGTAGTCGTAGATCGCGACGCAGAAGTCGACCTCGCCCACCGCCTGCTCGATCGGCTTGCCCATCTCACGGACGATGATCTCCCCGAGCTGCTGACGCCGTTCGCCGTGCAGCTCGCCGACCCGGCGGATCAGCGCGGCGCGCTCCTCGACGGTCGTCGACGCCGACCACTCGCGATGGGCCCTGTCGGCGCGGGCGATCGCGTCGTGCAGAGCATCGTCGGTGATCGTCGGGTATTCCTTGACCGTTTCGCCGGTGGCCGGGTCCACTACTGCGTAATCGCTCATCGAAGTCCTCTCTCCGGGCAGTTGCCCAAGTGTTCGGACAGGAGGATAGGTCCGACGAGGCGAAGACGTTTGTCTAACGAGGCGCGACCAGGCGCTCCGTCGCGCCCCCGGCGGTTTCGCGGGCGCGCAGTTGCGCCTGCTCGTGCTCGTAGGTGACGACGCCGGCGGGGAGGACCCAGCGGCGGCCCTCGTGCGGCTTGTCCTCGGGCCACTCGCCGTGGGCGTCGAAGAACGCGCGCGCCTGCTCCTCCTCGGCGCGGTCGGCCTCGCTGCTCACGCTGAGACGGAACATGAAGTTGAGCAGCAGGACGGACAGGCCGCCGCCCACGGCCATGGCGAAGCCGTCGACGCCGAGCCCGGCGGGGGAGACGACGAGCACGATCGCGCCGCCGAGGATCATCAGCCCGCCGAGGCCGTAGCGGACCACGAGCATCCCGGCCGACGTGGGCTCGGATTGGTCGTTGTGGGGTTCGATCGCGGCATAGGTCATGGCGGGCTCCCGGCTCTGTTTCGGTGTCATCAACAGGTCTGACCCTAGGATCGCTCGCGCTGGCCGCCCTTTCGACCTGGCGCGCTCCCCGACCGCCGGGGCGGGCCCGACCCCCGATGTCCGGCTGGCCATACCCCCGGAGCGGTAGCTTTGCCCCGGTGAGCCCCCTGCGCGTCGTGGTCGCCGAGGACCAGTTGCTGCTGCGCGAGGGACTCAGCCGCCTGTTGGCCGACGCGGGGTTCGAGGTCGTCGCCCAGGCCGGCGACGCCGACGACCTGCGGCGCAAGGTCGCCGCCCACGACCCCGATGTGGCCATCGTCGACGTGCAGATGCCGCCCGACCACACCGATGACGGGCTGCGGGCGGCCATCGAGATCCGCCGGACGCATCCGGATGTCGGGATCCTGATGCTCTCCCAGTTCCGCGACGAGGCCTACGCGCTCGACCTGATCGGCGAGAACGCCCAGGGTGTCGGCTATCTGCTCAAGGACCGGGTCGCGGACGTCGACTCGTTCGCCGACGCGGTGCGGCGCGTCGCGGCCGGCGGATCCGCGCTCGACCCCGAGATCGTCGCGCTGATGGTCGGCCGGCGGCGCAAGCACGATCCGCTGGAGGCGCTCACCGCTCGCGAGCACCAGGTGCTCAGCCTCATGGCCGAGGGCAAGTCCAACCGAGGCATCGCCGAGTCGCTGAACGTCTCCCTCGCCGCGGTCGAGAAGCACGTGGGGCGGATCTTCGGCAAGCTCGGGCTCTCCGACGAGCCGCTCGAGCACCGGCGCGTGCTGGCCGTGCTCACCCTGCTCCGCGCTCGCTGACCCCGTCCGGCAGCGGCAACTCCGCGACCACCCGCGTCCCGGCGCTGGGCGCCGAGTCCACCGTCAACGTCCCGCCGACCGCGGCGACGCGATCGGCGAGCCCGGCCAGACCGGAGCCGCCGTCGAGCTCGGCGCCCGCGCCACCGCGCCCGTCATCGGTCACCGTCACCGTGAGCCGCCCGTCGATGGCGGCGATCATGACCGCCGCCTCTGACGCGTTCGCATGCTTGGCGACGTTGGCGAGCGCCTCGGAGACGATGAAGTACGCGGTGCTCTCGACCAGCGGCGCGAACCGCTCGGACGGCAGGTCGAGGCTGACCGGAACCGGCGTCCGCGCGGTGAGCGACGTGATCGCCGCCGCCAACCCCCGGTGGGCGAGAACCGACGGATCGAGTCCGGCGCCGAGGTCGCGCAGATCCCGGATCGCCAGCTGGGTCTCCTCCAGAGCCTCCGCGATCGCCGCGCGGGCCCGGCCGTCCTCGCCACCGCGCGCTGCCGCCTGGAGCGCGAAGATGACGTTGATCAGCCGCTGCTGGGCTCCGTCGTGCAGGTCTCGCCCCAGCCGCCGGCGCTCGTCGAGCGCGGCCTGGACGATCCGCGCCCGTGACGCATGGATCGCCTCGGCGCGCAGCCGCTCGGCCTCCGCCCGGTTGCGCTCGGAGATGTCGCGGAACACGACGACCGCTCCCCGGCGCTCGGCGAAGCTCACCGGCGCTGACGAGTACGCCACCGGCACGAACGACCCGTCGCGGCGGATGAACCAGTCCTGGTCCACCCGCACCGCCTCCCCGGTCCGGCGGGGGCGCAGCAGCGGGCAGTCGGCCTCCGGGAACGGCCGTCCGTCCGGATACCGCGCGTGGATCGTCGCATGGCTCGGGCGGCCGATCAGCTCGGCCTCGGACGCATATCCGAGGATCTGCACCGCGGCCGGATTGGCGAACAGCACGACGCCGTCCCCATCGACCGCATACACCGCGTCGACCATGCTCGCCAGCAGCGCGCCCACCAGCTCACCCTCGTCCAGGCTCAGCCGGCCGGCGATCTGCGAGGGGATCGGCATCGCCCACAATCGTCGCACCGCAGGGCCCGCGGCACCTCCGGCGGAGCCCTCACGGGCAGGGCCGGCAGGTACACTGCGCAGCCCTCGCCGGAGTAGCTCAGTCGGTTAGAGCAGCGGAATCATAATCCGCGTGTCGGGGGTTCGAGTCCCTCCTCCGGCATCGCAAGAACTCGCTGCATATGGATGCTTTCTGAGTCGCGCTGCTCGGTCTGCTGAGGCGCGTGGCGAGTCTTTCCTAACGGATTTCTACACACCGCCGGCCGAGTCGTTCGCGCCGCGGTTCTCATCACGTCTGCCGGCAGTGCGCCGCAGCTCGGATCGCCTGCGCACGCACTTCGACGCATCAGCGATGGCGCTGCGCGATCGCGTGCCGATTCCCTTCGTGGAGCCTGAGCGGGCGCACGTTGCTTAGTCCAGTGATGGGCGCTCGGTCATCTTCCTTACATTCTCCCTCTGTTCTAAACACCAAGGTCTGCGACGTGTACCGACCATGATTTATCTCTTTTGCTGGGGTTTCTTGTAGGTCGGTGACTCCATCTTGACATCCCGTCTCAGTCAAGACGGCTACGTATCGCTAGCGCTACTCCG
>DATAWL010000065.1:0-27975 GCA_036267215.1 Solirubrobacteraceae bacterium
ATGACCGAGTCGGCCTTGGGGACGAACCCGGCCCCGTTGCGCAGGACCGAGATGATGAGCGCTCCCTCGGGCAGGGACACGTCGTTGACACGCTGGCCCGCGGCCGTCGAACCCTCCCCCACCTCGAGCTCGATGATCTCCAGGTGCTCCTCCTCCAGCGCGAGGAGCTGGACGAGGCCGTACTCCGGGACCTCATGCTCGATGAGGCGCAGGATGAGGTCGGTTGCGGACACCGCCGGCTGAACCCCGAGGGTCTTGAAGTGGTCGAGGTTGCGGGGGTTGTTGACCCGAGCGACGATCCGCTCGCACCCGTACTTCTCCTTGGCCACCTGGCAGATCAGGATGTTGTCCTCGTCGTCGCCGGTGACGGCGATGACCAGGTCGGCCCGCTGGATGCCCGCGCGCTCGAGGATCCACAGCTCGGTGGCATCGCCGTACTGGACGGCGTGCTCGAGCTCCTCCTCGACGACGCGGAAACGGCGATGGTCGGACTCGATCAGGGTGACCTCGCGGTCCTTGGCGATGAGCTCCCGGGCAAGGTTCCACCCCACCTTGCCCGCTCCGGCGATGATCACGTACATCTCGCGGCTGCTCCCTTCAGACCCCGAGGACAACTTGCTCGGCTTGGTCGATGGCGTGCTGGGTGGGGCAGATTGTGAGCAAACCCTGCTCCGCATACCAGGCGGCGCGGGCCGGATCGGCGACGCGGACGACAACGCGGGGCACGTTGAAGCGCCGCTGGGCGAGTTGAGCGATCACCAGGTTGGTGTTGTCGCCGCGGGTGGCGGCCATGAACACGTCGGCGTCGGCGACCCCGGCCTCGATCAGCCCATCGACCTCGAGGGCCGCGCCGACGGTGAATCGGCCGCCGGCATCCTCCCAACTGATCGACTGGTCCTTGTCCAGCCGTTCGTGCGACAGCGGGTCGCTGTCAAGCACGGAGACGTCGTGGCCGGCGTCGAGCGCGCGCTTGGCTACCGCCGACCCCACGCGGCCGGCACCAACGATCACAATGAACATGCCCGGGACTCTAGGTGCTGGGCGCGATAAATGGCGTCACACCGGGGGTCTGCCCAAGTTGCCCCGCCGATATGCATACAGGCCGGCGTTCGAGGTCGCCGTGGTCGATGACGTCCTGTCGCCGGCAAGTCGTCAGACCATCAAATCGTCAGGCCATCCGATCCGGCGCGTGCGCCGGCGGAGGCGTGAGCGCGGCGGCGACGATCACGAGCCCGAACGCGAGCAGGCGCACGGCGACCCCGACGCCGCTGGAGGGCATCGGCTCGCCGAACACGATCGGGCCGGCGGCGATCGTCGTCAGGTTGGCCGCCGCGCTGGTCAGGGCGATCATCGGGACCGCGTCGCCGAGCTGGAGGCTCTTGGCCGAGATCAGCAGGCCGACGAGCGAGGCGAGGAGGATGACCAGGGCCAGCGGGTGGACGAGCACGCCGACCCCCAGCTTGCCGAGGTGGGAGCTGAGCGCCTTGATCGAGGTGTCCGAGGTCGCCCACAGCAGTCCGGCCGAGACGGCCAGCCAGCCCGGGCGCCGGGCCACCGCGAGCACCAGCCCGGCGGCGCCGACGACGGCCAGGAAGATGGCCAGCGTCCCCGGCGCGTAACGGGAGTGGGCGCTGCCGGCGTCGCCGGCCAGCGTGGCCGCCAGGAACGCCAGTCCGGCGGCGGTCAGCCCCACGCCGATCCACTCCCGGCGGGTGACCGCGATGCCGAACAGCCGGTCGGCGACGACGGTGAGCAGGACCAGCCCGCCCGCGATCACCGACTGCACCAGCGAAATCGGGGCCAGCGACAACGCGCCCACGTGCAGCCCCCACGACCCCAGCGCGATGGCGATGCCCAGCGAGTAGACCGGCGAGCGAAACAGCTCGACGGTGCTGCGCCACGGGTGGCGGAGCTCGACGCGCGGTGCCTGGCGGGCGCCGCGGAACTTGTACAGGAAGCCGGCCACCGACCCGAAGGCGGTCAGCAGGGCGAGCAGGAGCCCGAGTTCGACGGACAACGACATCAGCCGCGCAGGCTACGGGGAGAGGCGGCGCCGCACGGTCACGGCCGGGTGGTGGTGGCCGACGCCGTCTGCGTGGTGGTGGCCGACCCGGTCTGCCTGGTGGTGGCCGACCCGGTCTGCGTGGTGGTGGCCGCCCCGGTCGCGGTGAGGGTGCCGCTCACCACCCCGGAGACCGGCCCGCGCGCAAGCTGGAGCTGGTTGCGCCCCAGATACGGCCGGGCGGCGGCGGTCGCCAGCGCGATCTTGCTCCGGGTCTTTGCCTTCGGCCAGGCGATGGTGGCGATGACCACCCGCACCGCGTCCGTCGTCTCCAGATGCTGCTCCTGTGGAAACCAGGACGCCAGGATGCCGAGGTGCGGGACATCGATCGGCGCCGCCGAGTAGCGCTGGGGCCCGAAGATCTGCGCCGCCTCGACGATCGTCCGGTCCAGGACCGCGTAGGCCTGCGCCTCGGTGTCGACCTCGACCGTGACCCGCACGACCCGGCCGCCGGACGGATGCACGGTGAAGTGGCATTCCGGGAAATCGCTGTCCGCCGTGTCGGCGTGCGTCCCGATCGACCCCGGCGCCACCGCCAGGAGGCTTCCGATGGCCGCCAGCGCCTTCGCCGTGCAGATCGTCGCCGGCACCGACGCCGTCGGGACCGCCGCGGTCGACGACGTGGTCGCAGACGCCGTCCGAGTCGCCGTCAGCGACGCATGCCCGTCAGAGTCCTTCCGCGTCGCCGCCCCGGCACAGCCAACGATCACTGACGCGCCGACCAGCGCGCTCACGCCTGCCAGCGCCCGGCGACGTGGCGGCACACTGCGGCGGAGGCACTCGGCGAACCCTGACCAAACGAACCGCACTTAGCCAAGGTTAAGATGCCTCCCGGGGTGGTGCGCCGCCGCGGCGCACGCACAGCAGGCTCAGGTGATCAGCGGGATGATCAACAGCGCCACGATGTTGGCCACTTTGATCATCGGGTTGATCGCCGGCCCGGCGGTGTCCTTGTAGGGGTCACCGACGGTGTCGCCGGTGACCGCCGCGGCGTGGGCCTCGGAGCCCTTGCCGCCGAACGCACCGTCCTCGATCAGCTTCTTGGCGTTGTCCCAGGCCCCGCCGCCGGCGGTCATCGAGACCGCCATGAACAGCCCGACGACGATCACGCCGATCAGCAGGCCGCCGAGCGCCTGGACCGAGATGACGCCGATGATCACCGGGATCACGATCGGAATCAGCGCCGGGAGGATCATCTCCCGCTGAGCGGCGGCGGTGACGATGCTCACGCATTGGCCGTACTCCGGCTGCTCGGTGCCGTCCATGATTCCGGGCTTCTCCCGGAACTGGCGACGCACCTCCTCGACGACCGCCCCGCCGGCCCGGCCGACGGCCTCCATCGACAGGGCCGCGAACAGGTAGACCATCATGCCGCCGACCAGCAGCCCGATCAGCACCGGCGGGTTGGAGAGATCGAAGCTCGTCGGATGGCCTCGCTGGGTCAGCTCCTGCCTGAAGGCGTCGAACAGGACGAGCGCCGCCAGGGCGGCCGAGCCGATGGCGTAGCCCTTGGTCACGGCCTTGGTGGTGTTGCCGACGGCGTCGAGCGGATCGGTGACGTTGCGGACATCCTCGGGCAAGTCGGCCATCTCGGCGATGCCGCCGGCGTTGTCGGTGATCGGGCCGAAGGCATCGAGGGCCACGATCAGGCCCGTGAGCGACAGCTGGGCCATCACGGCGACGCCGATGCCGTAGATCCCGTGGCCGAGCTTCCAGGCGCCGAAGATGCCGAGCGCGATGATGATCGCCGGCAGCGCGGTGGCCTGATAGCCCTGGGCCAGGCCCTGGATGATGTTGGTGGCGTGACCGGTCTGCGACGCCCGGGCGGTGCTCTTCACCGGCGAGAACCGCGTCGAGGTGTAGTAGTCGGTGATGACGAACAGGCAGGCGGTGATCACGAGACCGATGAGCGCGCACAGGTAGAAATGCCACCACTTCGGCGCGAGGACGCCGCCGATCTCCGTGAGCCCGTGCATCAGCCAGTAGGTGACCGGGAGGAAGGCCAGCGCGGCCAGCCCGCCGGACAGGATCAGCCCCTGGTACAGCGCGCGCTCGACGTTGCCCGAACGCGTGCGCACGGCGTACGTGCCGATGATCGACGCGATGATCGAGATGCCGCCAAGGATCAGCGGGTAGATCGCCACCGCTGTGGACTCGTGGAACGTGAGCACGCCGAGGAGCATCACGGCGACCGCGGTGACCGCATAGGTCTCGAACAGGTCGGCGGCCATGCCGGCGCAGTCACCCACGTTGTCGCCGACGTTGTCAGCGATGACCGCCGGGTTGCGGGGGTCGTCCTCGGGGATGCCGGCCTCGATCTTGCCGACGATGTCAGCGCCGACGTCGGCGCCCTTGGTGAAGATGCCGCCACCCAGACGGGCGAACACCGAGATCAGCGACCCGCCGAAGCTCAGGCCGATCAGGGCGTCCACGGCCTGCCGCGTGCTCTCGCCGGCGATCGCGGTCAGCACGCCGTAATAGCCGGCAACTCCGATCAGGGCCAGGCCGACGACCAGCATGCCGGTCACGGCGCCGCCGCGGAAGGCCACCGTCAGGGCACGGGACACACCGCCCCGCGCGGCTTCGGCGACGCGAGCGTTGGCCCGCACCGAGACGTTCATGCCGACGAAGCCGGCCGAGGCCGACAGGGCGGCTCCGATCGCGAAGCCGATCGCCACCCGGATGTTCTGGAGCGGGATCAGCAGGATGAACACGATGACCCCGACGCCGGCGATGATCGTGTACTGCCGGGTCAGGTACGCGGAGGCGCCCTCCTGGACGGCCGCCGAGATCGCCTGCATGCGCTCGTTACCGGGTGATAGCGCCAGAAGTGAACGCGCGGTGACGAAGCCGTAGCCGATGGCGGCCACCGCACACACAAGCGCGACCAGGACGCCGTGATGCGTCAGAAAGCTAGACAAGAAGGTCCTCCGGGGAAGCTCTTAGTTTGAAGCGCACTGAAAGCGCAGGCACAACCGCAAAAAGGGCCTCCCGCGTTGTGAGTGCGGAGACCCCGGCATAAGCCGCGCGGAACTCTACCGTGCCGGCCCGACGAACGTCGCCCGTACGCGGCCGGGCACTGTGGGGTGATGCAGGGGGTTTATCGACCGCGCCGTCGCCCGCGGGTGTCGCGGACCTCGCGGACGCGCCCAACTACTGCCCGGGCACCCACAGCCGGCCACTGCGCTGGGCCGGCCCTGGCTCGCCCGGCTCGCCCGGCTCGGGCGCGTCGGGCTGTGGCGGCGGGCTCGGCGGCCCCTGGGACCCCGGCTCCCCCGGACCACCCGGACCCGCGGGGTCCCCGGCCCCGCCCGCGCCGGCCTCACCCGCACCGCCCCCGCCTGCGCCGGCCCCACCCGGATCGCCGCCGCTCGCGCCGGGCTCCGACGGGCCAACGGGCTCCCCGGTCCCGCCCAGCCGGACGTAGGCCAGCTGCATCTGGGACAAGGCGTCGCGGATCGCGTTCGCCTGCGGCGGCGCGGACTGCTCGATCAGCGGCAGCAGCGCCCGCACGGCGTCGATCGCCACGCGGACCTGGCCCACATCGCGCTCGTCCTCGGTGCCGGGCGACAGTCCGGTGCGCCGCATCCCCAGGTTCACGAGCGACACCACCTGCTCGAGCAGGATCTGCTCGACCCGGATCTTCTTGATCTCCGCCTCGTAGGCGGCTCGCAGTTCTTCCTCGGTTGGCTGATCGCCGGTGCTCATGGGTCCTGCTTTCGTCGGGTCTGCCGATGAGGGCTCACCGGCGGTGGGTCTCCAGTACTCCGGAATAGGTTTCCCGGGTCTCGGCCTGGGTCGCGGCGTAGACCTCTCCCAGGCTCATCCCCGATTTCAGCATCCGGCGCTGACGCTGCGCGCCGTTGTGGGACGGGAGGCTGACGTCGAAGCCCAGCTCGGCCCGCACGGGCGCGGTCCACTCCAGCAGCCGGTCCAGGGCGGCGGCGGCCGGGTGGACCTCGCGTCGCTCGAGGTCGATCAGCTCTCCGTCGAGCCCGTAGCGAAGGGCCCGCCACACGTTCTCCTCGATCAGGCGGTTGGGCAGGTCGGCGAACGGGACCCCCTCGTCCTGGTCGCGGGCGGCCTGCGCGACGCAGGCGACGATCAGCGCCGCCAGGCCGTCGGACTCGACGGCGGTGGGTTGGGCGTCGCAGATGCGCACCTCGACGGTGCCGAAGGCCAGGTGGGGACGGATCGACCACCACACCTGGGTGTACTCGACGATCGACCGCGTCCGGACCAGGAACCCGATGTAGTCCACGAACGCGTCCCACGAGCCGAACGCGTCCGGGACCCCACAGCGGGGGAAGCTCTTGGTGAACGTCTGGGTCCGGGCGCTGTGCAGGCCGGAGTCCGATCCGTCCAGGAACGGCGAGTTGGCGGAGATGGCCAGCAGCACCGGCAGCACCGGCCGGAGGCGATCGCACACCAGCACGGCCCGGTCGGCTCCGCGCACGCCGACGTGGACATGCAGTGAGAACGTGTTGTTGCGCCAGGCCACGTACTGCAGCCCGTCCTGCACCCGGCGATAGTGCTCGGTGTCGATGATGTGCTGCTGACGGTAGTCCGACCAGGGATGGGTGCCGGTCGCGCCCAGCTCGATCTCCTGGGAGGCGGCCAGCGCGAACAGGCGGCGCCGCAGCTCGCGCTGAGCCGACCGCGCCGCCGCCAGATCCTCGCCGCGGCCGGACCGGATCTCGATCTCGGAGGAGATCAGCTCGCCGGCGATGGCCCGGGCCAGCGGCTCGTCGCCGGCGGCGGCGTCGCGCAGCTGCTCGAAGCGCCCGACCAGGCCGAGGCCGGCCGGATCGAGCAGGGCGAACTCCTCCTCCAGGCCAACGGTGAAGTCGGTCGAGGCGTCGAAAGCCGCCCGGGCGGTGTCGTGATCGAGCTCCACTGCGCGTAAGGCAAAGCTAGGTCAGATAGAAGTACAGCGCGTAGAGCAGATCGACCGCGGGGCTCGACGTGTGGACGGTCACCTCGGGCGGGACCTGGAGCAGCGCCTCGGAGTAGTTGAAGATGATCTTGACCCCGGCCTCGACCAGGTCGTCGGCGAGCTTCTGGGCCGCCGCGGAGGGCACGGCGAGCACCGCGACGACGATGTCCTGATCGTCGACGACTCCGCGCAGCTCGGAGTTGTGGCGGACGGCCAGCGAGCCGATCCGGGTGCCGACCCGCTCGCGATCGACGTCGAAGATGGCGACGACGCGGAAGCCGTGGTCGGCGAAGATGTCCGAGGTGGCGATCGCGGTGCCCAGATGGCCCGCGCCGAACAGCGCGATGTTGTGCTGGCCGGCGGTGCGCAGGATCTTGCGGATCTGGCTGACCAGCGACTCGACGTTGTATCCGACGCCGCGCTTGCCGAACTTGCCAAAGCCGGACAGGTCGCGGCGGATCTGGGTCGAGTTGACATGGGTGTAGTCGGCGAGCTCCTGAGAGGAGATCGTCTCCTTGCCAATCTTTCGCGCTTGCGTGAGCACCTGCAGGTACCGGGAGAGGCGCGCCGCAACTCCGAGCGAGAGCTTCTCACCCGGTTTGTCGAGGCCCGGCCCCGCCGGCTCGGTACCGCGGCCGACCGTATAGCTCATGAACCGTCAACTCTAGACGGTTCGCGGGCGGCGGTCCGCTCGAGATGCCGCCGCAACTCGGCTTCGTCGACGAACAGCGCGAACGCCTCGACGCCGTCGATGGTCACCACCGGGATCCGTTCCAGATAGGCCGTCAGCAGCCGCTCGTCGTCATCGATGTCGCGCTCGGCGAAGTCGAAGGGATGATGGGCGCGAACGCGCGTGAGGATGACGCGCGCGTCATCGCACAGGCAACAGCCCTCCCGTCCGTACAGGACGACCGCGGTGGTCACGCTGACCGAGTCATCCGGCCGCCGCGGCCAGGGCCCGCTCGCCGGTGGCGTAGACGTCGAGCTCCAGGTAGCGCGGGAACGGCAGCGATTGCACGAAGCGCGCCGCGCTGGCGATCATCGCCGCGTTGTCGGTGCACAGTTCCCGCGGCGGGACGGCCAGCGTCACCCCCAGCCGGGCCATGCGCTCGCGCAGCGGGCCGTTGGCGGCGACGCCACCGCCGATCGCCAGCACGTCGAGCCCGGTCTGCGCCAGCGCGCGCTCGGTCCGCAGCGCCAGCGACTCGACGATCGCCCGCTGGTAGGACGCGGCCAGATCGGCGCGCCGTCGGTCGGACTCATCGGGCCCGAGCTCGCGCACCCGGTACAGCAGGGCGGTCTTGAGCCCGGCAAAGGAGAAGTCCAGCCCGCCCATGCGCGACCCGGTGGGGAACGGGAACGCCTCGGGATCGCCGTCGCGGGCCAGGCGCTCCAGCGCGGCGCCCCCGGGATATCCCAGGCCGAGCAGGCGCGCGCCCTTGTCGAACGCCTCGCCGGCGGCGTCATCGAGCGTCTGGCCGAGGACCTCGAAGTCCGGGCCGTGATCGCTCACGCGCGCGAGGAAGGTGTGGCCGCCGCTGGCGACGAGGCTGAGAAACGGCGGCTCGAGGGCGGACGGCTCCAGGAAGCCGGCGGCGATGTGGCCGTGCAGGTGGTCGACCGGCGCCAGCGGCAGCTCGTGGGCGGCCGCGGTCGCCTTGGCGGTGGCCAGCCCCACCAGCAGCGCGGCGACGAGCCCCGGGCCCTGGGTCACCGCCACCAGCTCGACGTCGGTCAGCCGGATCCCCGCCTGGTGCAACGCGTCGTCGACCGCCGATCCGACCAGCTCGAGGTGGTGGCGCGAGGCGACCTCGGGGACGACGCCGCCGTAGCGGTCGTGGATGCCCTGCGAGGAGATGACGTTGGACCGAATCTCGCCGGACCGGGTGACCACCGCCGCACAGGTGTCGTCACAGCTCGTTTCCAGCGCCAGGATCATCCCGCGGCGCTCGACGACGAGGTGGTCTCGGTGGTGCGCCACATGATCACCGCGTCCTCGCCGTTGTCGCGGTAGTAGCGCGGGCGCGTTCCGGCGGAGCGAAAGCCGAACCGCTCGTAGAGCGCGATCGCGGGGGCGTTGGACGTGCGGACCTCGAGCGTGTACTCCCGATCGGGCCCGGCGCGCTCGATCATCTGCTCCAGCAGCGCCCGGGCGATGCCACGTCGCCGCCGGTCCGGATCGACCGCGATGTTCATCAGGTGCCAGACGGTGTCATAGCGGGCGCAGATGAGATAGCCGAGCAGGCGGTCCTGGTCATCGACGGCGGCCAGGCACAGCCCCGAGGGCTTGGACAGCTCGAGCACGAACATCGCCAGCGACCACGGCGTGGTGAACGCGCGCCGCTCGATCCCGATCACCTGAGGGAGATCGGAGTAACCCAGCGGGCGAATGGTGACGCTGTCTGATGTCATGACTGCCGCGCCGCACGGAGCGAGATCTCGGCGTCGGGAAGGCGCAGATACTCCGGCCGGATCCCTTCGGCGGGCTTGGGCTCCAACGCGGCCGCCAGCCGGCAATGCTCGACGGCACTGACCCGGTTGCGCCTTGAGTCGTCGTCCAGGATCCGGGCTCCCGAGCGCTCGAGAGCCTGCCTGAATTCTACCGCCCCGTTGCCCACCGCCAGCCAGCTGCGCCCGAGCGCCGGGAGCTCGCGCGCCAGCTCGTCGGGCGGCTGCGGGCGGGGTTCCAGCAGCGGGGCCGCGCCGGCCGCGGCGACCTCCTCGACCGTCCACCCTGCGGCGAACACCTCGCCCCGGCGCGCGTCGATGACCGCCAGGACCGCGTCGTGGTCGCCCGGCTCGTCGAGGGCGCCCCGGGCGAGAGCGTGCAGCGTGGAGACGCCGACCAGCCCGATGGCACGAGCGCGGGCCAGCGCCCGGGCGGTGGCCACGCCGATCCTCAGCCCGGTGAACGTCCCCGGGCCGACGCCGACCGCGATCCGGTCGATCTGGTCCCAACCCACGCCGAGGGCGTCCAGCTGCGCCAGCACGAGCGGCATCAGCGTCGTGGTGTGCCGTGGACGCGCGCCCGGCGGGGGATCGTCGCGGCCCTCGCGGATGGCCCCGGTGCCGGTGTCCAGCAGCGCCACCGCCGTCGCCGGCGTGGCGGTGTCGAACCCGAGGATCCTCACCGGACCTCGATCCGCCGCCGGTCGCCGCCGTCGTGCTCGAGCCGTACGCGCGCGACCACCCGGGCGAGCTCGCCCAGTTCCCGCTCGCCCGCCTGGGGCCACTCGACGAAGGCCACCGCGTCCGCGCGCACGTAGTCCGCGAGCAGGTCCGGGTCCTCGTCGGCCAGCGAGCTGAGGCGGTACAGGTCGACGTGAGCGACGACCGGAACGCGGCGGCCCGGGTAGCGCTGCCCGATGGTGAAGGTCGGGCTGGTGACGGGCACCGTCACGCCGAGCGCGCGGGCGGCCCCGCGGACGAACGTCGTCTTGCCGGCGCCCAGTTCTCCCTCCACCAGCACCACGTCGCCGGGCCCCAATTCGGACGCCAGTCGACCCCCGAGAGCCTCGGTCTCGGCCGCGTCCTGAGACTGAAACCGGCCCTGCACAGCCTCCACTGTAGACCGAGCCGACCCGCGCTTTCGCTACCTTGAGGGGACCTCATGACCCAACGTCCGTCCGACGAGGCCCCGGGGCGCCTCGCCATGCTCATCAGGCGCGTGTCCGGCGACCGCGCCGGAATCACCTCTTCGCTGGCGGAGCTGCGGGGGTCCGAGACGGCCAAGGCGGTCGGCCTGGCCGGCGCGATGATCGCCAACAACGTCATCGCCCTCGGGTCGACCGTGGTGTTCAGCCGCCTGCTCAAGGACAACCAGGGCGGCGGCTACGGCTCGCTGGCGGCGCTGGTCAGCTACTTCCTGATCCTGTCGGTGGTCGGCCAGGCGATGCAGGTGGCCACCGCTCGCGAGGGCGTCCTGGGTCACCTGGGCGTCGGCGCCGGCCTGATGGAGACGACCAAGCGCTGGACGCGCGGGCTGCTGTGGTTCACGCTGGTGATCACCGTCATCTCGGTCCTGCTGCGCGATCCGATCGCGCAGGCGGTCGGCGTCAAGCACGACCAGTGGGCGGCGGCACTGGGCCTCCCCGCCGCCGGACTGTGGCTGGAGCTCTCCGTCCTGCGCGGCGTGCTTCAGGGCGTGGGCGACTACAAGGGCGTCGGGCTGAGCCTGGTCGGCGAGCAGGGCTCGCGGCTGATCACCGGAGCGATCCTGGCCGCCGCGCTGTCCGGCGCCGGGCTGGGCGTGACCGGCGCCTACCTTGGAACGCCGCTGTCGTTCATCGCCATGGGCCTGTACTGCTGGCGCCGCCTGCGCCAGTACGTGCGCGAGACCGAGCCCCTCGCCTCCGAGTCACCGGCCGCGGTCAGGAGAGCCCCGGCGGCGACGCTGAGTCTGTGGGACCACGTCAAGCGGGCGTGGGCGCCGATCGCCGGCCTGATCATCATCGCGGTGCTTCAGAACATCGACATCATCGCCGCCAAGCACCGCTTCACCACCGGCATGGCCAGCTCCTACGGGGCGGTGGCGGTGGCGGCCAAGGTCCTGATCTGGGTGGCGATGGGGGCCGGCTTCTATCTCGTGCCCGAGGTGTCGCGGCTGCGCTCGCAGGGCAAGGATCCACGGCCCGTCCTGGCGCGTGCGCTTGCCATCGTGGCCGTGTGCGCCGTGCCGGTCCTGCTCATCTACGCCTTCGGCTCCCACGAGCTGATCAAGGTCGCGTTCGGCGAGTCCAAGACCCACGCGTCCGACGCCCTGCTGATCCTCGGGCTGGCGTTCACCGCCCTGGCCTGCACCTATCTGGCCATCCAGTACATGCTGGCGATGCGCCGCACCTGGTTCCTCGCCGTGCTGGGACTGGTGGCCGTCGCGGAGCCGATCCTGCTGCTCAACGCCTCCCACGAGCCCAAGAGCTTCGCCGCAGTCGTCCTCGCCGTCCAGACGGTGGGCGCGCTGCTGGCGTTCGCGTTGGCGCTGCGCCCCGATCGCAGCGCGCCGCCGGAGCCCAGCCAGTCCGAACCGCCGATCAGGCGCGGCTCGGAGCGGGTGCCGGAGCCGGTCTGATCGCGCCATCGGCGACGGGCGGCGCCTGCCCATAGAGGCGGGCGAACACGGCGACGACCCGCGGGTCGAACTGCGAGCCCGCACAGCGCCGGAGCTCGGCCATCGCGTCAGCATGGGTGACCGGGCGGCGGTAGGGCCGCTGGGAGACCATCGCGTCGTAGGCGTCGCACACGGCGATGATGCGGGCCTCGAGCGGAATCCCCTCGCCGGCGAGCCGGTCCGGATAGCCGGTGCCGTCCCAGCGTTCGTGCGTGGCCCGCACGATCTTGCCCGCCAATGCCGTCGCCGGGGCCGCGCCCAGAATGCGCTCACCGATCACGGTGTGGCGCTCGATGAACTCCCACTCGTGGGCATCGAGCGGCCCGGGCTTGTTGATGATCGATTCGGGTACGGCGACCTTGCCGATGTCGTGCAGCTCGGCCGCGTAGCCGAGCTCCTGGAGCCAGACCCCGGTCAGCCCCAGATCGGCGCCGACCCCCTCGGCGGTCACGGCGACCGCCCCGACATGACCGCCCAGCTCCTCGTGGCACTCGGCGAGCGCCGCCAGCAGCACGTCCTTGCTCTGGACGGCGGCGGTGGCGCGCCGGCGGTGCTTGACCGAATACATCCGCCGGTCACAGAGGCGCAGCGCCGCCGACGGGTCGGCGACCTCGGCCGGGATCATCGCCGCACCGCTCGACGCGGTGATCGAGAAGCCCTCGCCATGCTCGGCGAAACACATCGTCCATTCGTCCATCGCCGCCTCCAGACCGGCCGGCTCGATCGGCGCCGAGAGTACGCAGAACTCGTCGCCGCCGAGTCGGTAGGCGCCGCCGTCGGCGCCGGCCACCGACGTCCGCAGCCTCGCGGTCAGCCGGGCCAGCAGGCTGTCGCCCGCCGGGTGCCCGAAGCGGTCGTTGTACTCCTTGAACCCGTCGAGATCGAAGATCGCCAGCGCCACCGGCTCGCCGGCCGCGATCGCTCCTTCCAGGTCGGTCATCAGCTGCCGGCGGTTGCCCAGACCGGTGAGCGGGTCGGTGAGACCGAGCCGCTCCAGCGCTCGCTGGGTCTCGCGCATGCGGTCGCGCACCCGCTCGTTCAATCCCCAGGCGACGACACCGGCGGCGCCGGCCAGCGCGATGAACACCGCGTGCAGGCCGGCCCACAACCAGGGGTCGCGCCAGTAGCGCGGGTCGTCGAAGACCGCCCGCGGATCGATCATCCCCATCACGCCGTGGTGGACGAGCACGAACCCGACGGCCAGCAGGAACGTCACCCAGTCCTCGTAGAGCGTGAGCACCACGACCACGACGAAGAAGCTGAAATGCATGTCGATCAGCCCGCCGGAGATGTCGACCAGCGTGGCCGAGGCGGTCAGCAGGCCCATCGACGACGAGATCGAGCGCCACTTGCGCGAGGCCCCGTCCCACATCGCCAGTCCGGCGAAGGCCAGCGTCGCCGCGAACTCGGGGGTGTAGCCGACGGCCGCCTCACCGTGGGCGGCGATCGCGTAGATCGCCAGCGCCAGGATCATCACCCACAGCAGTCCGACGATCAGGATGTGGCGCCGGCGGAAATCGGCGTCAGGGAGCGAGCCGCCCTGCGGCAGCGCCGCCCGGACGCGCGCGATCACGCCCCTCGCCCCGGGCGCCGGCGCCAGCGCCGTCGAGGGACGTCCGCCGGCCTCGGTCATGCCAGCGGTTTGGCGTGGAGAGCCCAATGGGCGTGCTGCTGCTCGAACAGGTGGTGCAGCGGGCAGAACAGCAGGACGGCCGCCGGTGGCTGCGCGCCGGCCACGTAGTAGCCGAGCATGAGCAGGTGCGGGCCCAGCGCCGCGACCGTGGCCAGAGCGAATACGGAGAACACGACGGCCTGCGGATGGCGGCGAAGTCCCATTTGCCGATATATCGACCGCCGCCCTCGCGCGCTTGAGATTCGCGCGGGGCCGGCGCGAGACTAGAAAAGCCCGAGCTGGACGGTCTCGTCGACCGCCGGCGATCCCGGATCCTCGCCGACCGGCGCACCGGGCGCGTCCCCGTTGGCGGCCCCGGGGAGCGCGCCCGGTCCGGGCTCGGGCTCCTCGTCGGGCTCGGGGATGGGCCCGACCGGCTCGGGCTGCTCGGGCGCCCCGAGGGCGAGCAGCTCCGGAATCCGGTGAAAATCGGCGCGCAGGATCTCGAGCGTCGACGGCGTGTACAGCGCCGCCGCCGGGTGATACAGCGGATACAGGCGGATCGCCCGGGCGCCGATCATCCGGATCTCCGCCTGACCGTGCAGCCGCGAGATGCCCGTGGTGTCGTCGCGCAGCAGCTTGGTGGCGAAGTTGCCGAGCGTGCAGATCACCGTCGGCTCGATCAGCTCCACCTGGCTGCGCAGGTACTCGTTGCAGGACTCGATCTCGTTGGGATGGGGATCGCGGTTGTTGGGCGGCCGGCACTTGACCGTGTTGCAGATGAACACGTCGCCCCGCTCCAACCCGATCTCGCCCAGGAGCTTCTCCAGCAACTTGCCCGCCTGGCCGACGAACGGCACGCCCTGCTTGTCCTCGTTGGCGCCCGGGGCCTCGCCGATGAACATCAGATCGGCGTCGGCGTTGCCGGAGCCGAACACGACGGTGGTCCGCGTCTGGTGCAGCGGGCACCGGGTGCACGTGCGGGCGCGGTCGTAGACGGCCTTCAGCTGCTCCCGGCGCTCTGTGGCGCTTGTCACGGAGGGCCATGCTAGACCGGTCATCAGACGGGGTATCCTCCAGCGCGAGGCCGCCACCGAATCCCGGGGTGGACCTTTTTCGAATTTCCGAGTTTTTCTTCCACCACCGACCGGTATCTCTCATGCGGGAACTGGAACGGCTTTCTCAGCCCCTCCCTGAGCGCGCCCCGACGCGGGTCGCGATCGTCGGCGCAGGCCGCGTCGGCACCGCCCTGGCGCGGGCGCTGGGCGACGCCGGCCTCGTCGTCGCCGGCCCGCTGGGACGCGGCGCCGCTCCCACCGGCGTGGACGCCGTCCTGCTGTGCGTGCCCGACGCCGAGATCGCCGCCGCCGCGAGCCTGGTGCCGGCGGGAGCGCCCGTCGGGCACTGCTCGGGCGCGACCGGACTCGAGGTGCTGGCCGGACACGAGGCGTTCAGCCTGCACCCGCTGATGACCGTCACCGGGGATTCGGACGCCGCCCGCCCCACCGCCCGGCCCGCCCCGTTCGCCGGCGCCGGCGCGGCGGTCGCGGGCAGTACGCCACGGGCGCTCGAGCTCGCCCGCGGGCTGGCGCGAGCGGTTGGCCTGCGGCCGATCGAGATCGGCCCGCAGGACCGCGCCGCCTACCACGCCGCGGCGTCGATCGCGTCCAACTTCCTGGTCACCCTGGAGGCGGCCGCCGAGCGGCTGGCGGCGTCGGCGGGGGTTCAGCGCGAGGATCTGGTGGCGCTGGTCCGCGCCACCGTCGACAACTGGGCGCGACTCGGTCCCGAGCGGGCCCTGACCGGCCCCGTCGCCCGCGGCGACGAGGCCACCGTCGAGCGCCAGCGCCAGGCCGTGGCCGAGCGCACGCCGGAGCTGCTGGAGCTGTTCGACGCGTTGGTGGCGGCCACCCGCGACCTGGCGGCGGCACAGGTGGGCGCGCGATGAAGACGGTCCGCACCATCGCCGATCTGCGTCGTGCCCTCGCCGAACGCCGCCGCGCCGGCGAGCGCATCGGCCTGGTGGCGACGATGGGGGCGTTTCACGAGGGCCATCTGTCGCTCATGCGCGCGGCCCGGCGAGCATGCGACGTGGTGGTCGTCTCGCTGTTCGTCAACCCGACCCAGTTCAACGACGCCGCCGACCTCGATGTCTATCCGCGCGACGAGGACCGTGACGCCGCGCTGGCGGCCGAGCTGGGCGTCGACTACCTGTTCGCCCCCGACGCGGCTCACATCTACCCGACCGGCTTCGCCACCACGGTCGCGGTCAGCGGCATCACCGGCGGGCTGGAGGGCGCGCATCGCGGACACGGCCATTTCGACGGCGTCACCACCGTGGTGACCAAGCTGCTGAACATCGTCGCCCCTGACGCCGCCTACTTCGGCCAGAAGGACGCTCAGCAGGTGGCGGTGATCCGCCGGCTGGTCACCGATCTCGATCTGCCGGTGCGAATCGAGGTCTGTCCGATCATCCGCGCCGACGACGGGCTGGCGCTGTCGAGCCGCAACGTGCTCCTGTCCACTAAAGAGCGCGAGCGCGCGACCGCGCTGCATCGGGCGCTGGGCGCCGTGCAGGCGGTGGTGTCCTCGGGCGAGCGCGACCCGGGCGCCGCGACGGCGGCGGGGCGGTCGCAGCTGGCCGCCGCCGGGATCGAGCCCGAATACCTCGAGCTGGTGTCCGCCGACACGATGGAGCCGGTGCGGCGGGTGCGGGGCGACGTGCTCGCCGTCGTCGCCGCCCGGGTCGGCCCGGTCCGCCTGATCGACAATGCGTCGATTGAGGCGGGGCCCGGCGCAACCAACGGCTCACGAACTTCGATGCAGGACCATCGATCGACCGGTGGCGACCCCGTCCGGGGCGCCAACCAACCACAGGAGGCGTAAGCCATGTCTGCAACCCCGCACACCCCCGTACCGCACGGCCTCGACGGCCCGGTGCCGATGACGCTGCCGCGCCTGGCCGAGAAGAAGCGGCTCGGGGAGCCGATCGTGATGGTCACCGCCTACGACTACCCCTCGGCGCAGGTCGCGCAGGAGGCCGGGGTCGACGTGGTGCTGGTGGGCGACTCGGGCGCGATGACGGTTCTCGGCTACCCGAGCACCGTCCCGGTCTCCACCGACGAGATGGTGATGCTCGCCTCGGCCGCGCGCCGTGGGCTGCAGACCCCGTTTCTGGTGGGCGACCTGCCGTTCGGGTCCTATGAGAGCTCCGATGAGCAGGCCATCGCCACCGCCCAGCGCTTCATCAAGGAGGCCGGCTGTGACGCGGTCAAGCTCGAGCGCGGCGGCACGAGCGTGCAGCGGGCGCGAGCGATCGTCGGCGCCGGCATCCCGGTCATGGGACACGTCGGCCTGACCCCGCAGACCGCGACCGCGCTGGGCGGCTACCGGGCCCAGGGGCGGACCGCCGACCAGGCCGTCGCCGTCGCCCGCGACGCCGTCGCGCTGGAGGAGGCGGGGTGCTTCGCGATCGTGCTCGAGGCGATCCCGGCCGCCGTCGCCGCCGAGATCATGGCCCGGGTCAGCATCCCGGTGATCGGGATCGGCGCCGGACCGGCGACCGACGGTCAGGTGCTCGTGTTCCACGATCTGCTCGGCATCTACGACGGCCACGTGGCCCGCTTCGCCAAGCGTTTCGCGGACGTCCGGTCGCACATGATCGCCGGGGTGGCCGAGTACGCCGCCGAGGTCCGCAGCCGGGCGTTCCCCGCCCCGGAGCACTGCTACTCGATCGATGACGCGGAGCTGGATCGGTTCCGCGCCGGCCTGGACTGAGAAAAGCCGGGCGCCCGGCGGTCAAGGCCCCGGCACTGCTTTAGCATCCCGGCGACATGCCACGCTTTGCGCAGGTGTTCGCCCCCCGTGACCGGGTCTACTTCGAGTTGTTCGAGGAGGCGGGGGCGAACATGATGCGGGCATCGGCGCTGCTGCACGAGCTCCTCACCGACTACCCGGACAACAAGCAGCTGGCCGGGGAGATCCTCGACCTCGAGCACGAGGGCGACCGGATCACCCACGACATCATCGATCGCCTCAACCACACGTTCGTCACCCCGATCGACCGGGAGGACATCCTGGCGCTGGCGTCGGCCCTGGACGACATCGTCGACTACACCGAGGAGGTCGCCGACTACCTCGGGCTGTACAAGATCGAGGCCCCGATGGACCAGGCGATCTGGCTGGCCCGGGTGCTCAAGGACGCCTCGAGCCAGATCGCCGAGGCCATCCCCCACCTGCGCGGGTTCCGCGACATCTCCCGGTTCACCGTCGAGGTCAACCGCCTGGAGAACGAGGGCGATCGGATCACCCGCGAGGCGGTCGCCTCGCTGTTCGACGGCGGCATCGACCCGATGGTGGTGATCCGCTGGAAGGACATCTTCGAGCGCCTGGAGGCGGCCATCGACGCCGCCGAGCGGGCCGCCAACATCATCGAGGGCATCGTCATCAAGAACTCGTAGGGATCCGGGGCGCGCAGGACGGATCCGCGCTCGGGACCCGCGGAGGTGACGCTCGAGAACCCGGGGAGGCGGCGCTCAGGAGCCCGGGAAGGTGATCGTCCTGATCACGCGCGCCGGCGAGCCGACGGCGACCGAGCGGGGCGGGATGTCCGTCGTGACCACGGAGTTGGCGCCGATCACACAGCGCTCCCCGATCGTCACCCCGCTGGTGACGACGACGTGGGCCCCGCACCAGACGTTGTCGCCGACGCGCGTCGGTCCCTTGCTCTGAAAGCCCTGCCAGGTGACGGGCCGGTCCGGGTCGTCATAGCGGTGGTCGGCGTCGGTGATCAAGCACCCGTTGGCGAACATGCAGTGGTCGCCGATCTCCACGAGGTCCAGGGCGGCGACCGTCACCCCCAGGTTGAGAAACGTGCCGACGCCGATCCGCACCCGGGCGCGCCAGGGGGCGGTGATCCACACGCCGGGCTCCAGCAGCGTCTGGGCGCCGATCTCCAAGCGACCCTCGCGCAGCGCCTCGAGCACGTTGCCGTGCACCGGCCAGCGCACGAACGCCCCGCGGCGCATCATCTCCCAGTGGATCCGGGCCCGGTTCCACGGCAGCGAGTTGCGCTCGTACCAGCGCCATTTCTGCCCCCACAGCTTCAGGTCGGCCCGGGTCGGCCGGCCGGGGGGCGTGGTCAGGATCGCTCCAGCCTGAAGACCGGGTGATCGGGAGCGATGCGCAGCAGCTCGGCCTCCGACGACTCCGCGGACGCGCCGCCGAAGAACTGCTTGGTCTCCCACGCCCACTTGCGCAGATAGGCCCGGAGGATCGGCGGCTTCTCCGGGTCCGAAAGCTCGGTGGTGGTGATCGGGCGAACCCGGCGGCCGAGAATGAGCCGGCCGTCGCCGCCGGCGGCGCGCATGTTGCGCACCCACTGGGTATGGCCGCGCGGCGCGACGAGGTACTGCTCGTCACCCACCGTCAGCAGGTTGACCGGAGTGCGCCGCCACTCGCCGGACTTGCGACCGCGGACCTCGAGCACCCGCGAGCCGTAGACCCCGACGCCCAGCCGAGTCAGCCCGGCCACCGCCGGGTTGAACACGTGGCGGGTGAACCAGTCAGGCGCCTTGTAGTGGTCGGCCACGAGCCGGATTGTTCCAGGCCGGACACCCGTTCGGGGTGCGGTGGCGTTCAGCGCGCCGACGACGCGGCGCGGCGGCGCGGCGTGCCGCGCTTGGCCGGCGCCTTGGCGCCGCGCTTGGCCGGCGCCTTGGCGCCGCCGTTGGCCGCGGGCTGGCCGGCCGCCCGAGAGCCGTTGTTGGCCTTGGCGGTGCCGGACTTGCCCCCGTTGCGCGACGTGGCCGTCCGCCCGCGCTTGGCCTTGACCGGCAGGATGTCGGCCAGGAAGTGCCCGGTGTGCGACCGGGGCTCGGCCGCCACCTCCTCCGGCGTTCCGGTGGCGATCAGCTGCCCACCCTCATCACCACCCTCGGGTCCGAGATCGATCAGCCGGTCCGAGACCTTGATGACGTCGAGGTTGTGCTCGATCACCACCACGGAGTTGCCCGCGTCGACCAGCTGCTGGAGCACGATCAGCAACCGCTGGATGTCCGCGAAGTGCAGTCCGGTCGTCGGCTCGTCGAGGATGTACATCGTCCGCCCGGTGGCCACCTTGCTCAGCTCGGCCGCCAGCTTGACCCGCTGCGCCTCGCCGCCCGACAGCGTGGTCGCCGGCTGGCCCAGCCGCATATATCCCAGCCCGACATCGACGAGCGCCTGGACCCGGCGGCGGATCTTGGGGATGTGGGCGAAGAACTCGAGCGCCTCCTCGATCGGCATCTCCAGTACGTCGGCGATCGTCTTGCCCTTGAAGCGCACCTCGAGCGTCTCGCGGTTGTAGCGCTTGCCGTGGCACTGCTCGCACGGGACGTACACGTCCGGCAGGAAGTGCATCTCGATCTTGATCTGGCCGTCGCCGCGGCACACCTCACATCGGCCGCCCTTGACGTTGAACGAGAACCGGCCGGGCTTGTAGCCGCGGGCTCGGGCCTCCTGGGTCTTGGAGAACAGCTCGCGGATCTGGTCGAACAGCCCGATGTAGGTCGCCGGGTTGGACCGCGGCGTGCGCCCGATCGGCGACTGATCGACCGAGATGATCTTGTCCAGCTGGTCCAGGCCGGTGATTCGCTTGTGCGCGCCGGCGCGCTGCCGGCTGCGATGCAGGTGGTTGGAGACCGCCTTGAGCAGCACCTCGTTGACCAGCGTCGACTTCCCGGACCCGGACACGCCGGTCACCGTGCACAGCACCCCGAGCGGCACCTTGACGTCGACGCCCCGCAGGTTGTGCTGCGAGGCGCCCTCGATCCCGATGTACCCCGACGGCCTCCGCCGCTTGGCCGGCACCTCGATCACGCGCGTCCCCGCCAGAAACTGGCCTGTCAGCGAGTCCGCCACCTTGGCCACCTCGTCCGCCGTCCCCTCGGCGACGACGTGACCGCCGTGCTCGCCGGCGCCGGGGCCGATGTCGACCAGATGGTCGGCGGCGCGCATCGTGCCCTCGTCGTGCTCGACCACCATCACGGTGTTGCCGAGATCGCGCAGCCGCTCCAGGGTGGCGATCAGCTTCTCGTTGTCGCGCTGGTGCAGGCCGATCGACGGCTCGTCGAGGATGTAGAGCACCCCGACCAGCGAGGATCCGATCTGGGTGGCCAGGCGGATGCGCTGAGCCTCGCCGCCCGACAGCGTCGCCGCCGCCCGGTCCATCGACAGGTAGCCGACGCCGACGTTCTCCAAAAAGCGCAGGCGCTCCTGGATCTCGCGCAGCACCAGCCGGGCGATCCGCCGGTCGTGCTCGTCGAGCTCGAGCTCGTTGATCCAGGCCAGTGCCCGCCGCGCCGGCAGCGCCGTGAACTCGTGGATGGCCATGCCTGAGACCAGCACCGCCCGGGACTCCGGCTTCAGCCGCGCCCCCTTGCAGTCCGGGCACGGCCGCAGCGTCATGTACTCCTCGATCTTCTCGCGCGAGTAGTCGGAGTCCGTCTCGCGATAGCGGCGCTCGAGGCTGGGGACGATCCCCTCGAACTGGGTGGCGTAGGAGCGCCGGCGGCCGAAGCGGTTGCGGTAGGAGACCTGGATCCGCTCGCCGTTGGTCCCGTACAGGAAGAACTCCTGGGACTCGGGGGGCAGGTCCTGCCACGCCGTGTCGAGGTCGACGTCGAAGCGCTCGGCGATCGCCTGGGTCAGCTGGTCGTAGTAGTTGGAGGCGCTGACCGCCCAGGGGGCGATCGCCCCCTCTCCGATCGAGAGGGTGGGATCGGGCACCACCAGGTCCGGGTCGATCTCCATCTGCGAGCCCAGCCCGGTACAGCGCGGGCAGGCGCCGTGGGGCGCGTTGAAGGAGAAGATCCGCGGCTCGAGCTCGACCAGGCTGGGCCCGTGAACCGGGCAGGCGAACTTCTCCGAGAAGGTCAGCGTCTTCCCCCCACCCGGAGGTTCGGCCTTGGCCGAACCTCCAATGGAATCGGCTTTAGCCGATTCCACCAGTTCGATCTCGACCAGGCCGTCCGCGAGCGCCACCGCGGTCTCGATCGAGTCCGCCAGCCGCTTGCGCAGGTCCGGCTTCATCACCAGGCGGTCGACGACCACCGCGATGTCGTGCTTGTACTTCTTGTCGAGCACGATCTCCTCGTCCAGACGCCGCAGCTCGCCGTTGACCTTGACCCGGCCGAAGCCCTCGGCCCGCAGCTCCTCGAACTGCTTGCCGTATTCGCCCTTGCGCCCGCGCACGATCGGCGCCAGCACCATGAACCGGGTCCCCTCGGAGAGCTCCATGACCTGATCGATGATCTGCTCTGCGGACTGCCCGGCGATCGGGCGCCCGCAGACGTGACAATGGGGATGCCCGATCCGGGCCCACAGCAGGCGGAGGTAGTCGTAGATCTCGGTGACGGTGCCGACCGTCGATCGCGGATTGCGCGAGGTCGTCTTCTGATCGATCGAGATCGCCGGCGACAGACCCTCGATCGAATCGACGTCCGGCTTGTCCATCTGCCCCAGGAACTGGCGGGCGTAGGCCGACAGTGACTCGACGTAGCGGCGCTGGCCCTCGGCGTAGATCGTGTCGAACGCGAGCGACGATTTGCCCGACCCCGAGAGGCCGGTGATGACGGTCAGCGAGTTCCGCGGGATCTCGACCGTGATGTCCTTGAGGTTGTGCTCCCGGGCGCCCGAGACGATGAGTTTGTCCATCTCAAGACCACTCTAGTAGACCGAACAGACGTTCCCATGACCCCTGGCCTACAGTTCGCGCTATGAGCGAAGAACGGACGCCCGGGGCCGGAGTCAGGGCCTCTGACGAGGACCGGGAGCGCCTGGTCGCCGAGCTCAACGAGCACGCCGTGGCGGGCCGGCTGAGCACCGACGATCTCGAGCAGCGCGTGCAGGCGGCCTACCAGGCGACGACCACCGGCCAGCTGGCGGCGCTGCGGCGGGACCTGCCCGTGAGCGCGCGCCAGACCCAGCTCGATCACGTCGCCCGGCGGTCGCACCTGACCCGGCGGATGATCCAGGAGAGCGGCGGCTCGCTGGGGCTGTTCGTCGTGTGCAGCGGCATCTGGCTCGCCAGCGGCGCCACCGGTCAGTTCTGGCCCGTCCTGGTGCTGGTCGTCTTCCTGATCACGCTGGTGCGCAACGGCTGGGCGCTGTACGGCCCCGCGCCGGACCTCGACGCCGTCGAGCGCCATCTCGACGCGCGGCGCAAGCAGCGCCATGACCACCATGACCATCACCGGCACGTCGAGCGTCGCAGCGACTCGCGGCGAACGCGCGACGACTGATCCGGCCCGGACGGCGCGGACCGTGGCCGACGTGTGAGGCGCTGACGCGCCCCCAGCGTCCCGAGGTGTCGGCAAACGTCCCAACCAGCCCCCATTCAGCGACAGCGGTCAAGACGCCCGCTCGACCGCCGCCGTTGCCGTTCGCCCAAACCCCTCTCACCGCCCCACGGGGGACGAACCACGCAGCCGGCCCCGGGCGGCCGCGCCGCCCGGCCTGCCGTCAGCCCTCGACGCTGGCGTAGACCTCGTCGAGCAGCCCGCCGGCGTCGGAGAGCTGGAAGTTCTCCGACAGGTAGCGCGCGGTCTCCTCGCGCGGAGTGCCGTTGAGCGCCATGTTGAGCGCGATCAGGCGCGCCCCCTCGGCGTCGTCGGACCCCTGATGCGGTTCCTGGCCGCCGGCGTCCTGGCCAAAGCCACCCTCGCCGCTCTCGTGACCGAAACCGTCCTCGTGCTCCTGGCCGCCCTCGTGACCGAAACCGCCGAGGTGTTCCTGGCCGCCCTCGTGCTCGTGGCCGCCCTCGCCGGCCTCCTGCCCGTAGCCGCCCTCGCCGGCCACCTGCTGAAACTCGGCCGCCTCCGGGGCCGGCTCGTCACCGGATCCGGACTGGGCGTCGAACTCCGCGACCAGGTGCGAGACCGGGTCGGTGCCGGGGGTCGGCTGCTCGCCGAACGGGTCCGGTGAGTCGGTCGCCACCGTCTCGCCCGGGGCCTCGGGCTCGAAGCGCACCCGCGGTGGGGTGACGGCGCCGCTCACATCGCTCAGGCCACCCTGCAGCTCCCCCAGTTCGGAGGCCAGCCGCGTGGCGCCGCCGCGCAGGGACTCGATCATCCCGCCCAGCTCCTGCTCCATCTGGTCCAGGCGCGCCAGCATCGACTGGGTCGACTCCGACACCTTGCTGACGTACTCCCGGGCGTGCTCCGTGGCCTGCTCGCGCGTCGAACCGGCCTCGCTGGCCGCCTCCTGGCGGATCTCCTGCGCCTCGTCCTCGGCCTGGCGCTGGATGTCCGCGGCGCTGCGCTCGGCCGCCTCGACGATGGCCCGCACCTGATCACCGGCCGATGACGCCAGCGTGTCGGCGCGGCGACGCGCATTGCGCTTGAACTCGTCGACCTCCTCAGCCAGTGCGGACAGGTGAGCGTCGACGGCCTCGGGGTCATATCCCCGCGCCCCGACCGGGAAATCGTTCTTCTCGATGCTCTGCCGGTCCAGCGCCACCTCAGTACCTCCTGCTCAGGGTCGTCGAAGAGGTTCGTGGCCCCGTCGATAAATCCTGCGGAATTCGGGCGTCCGCACGAGTTACGGACGCGACCACGTGCGCAGAGTATCGGACGATCGGAGCTGCGGCGGCGGCTTTCCCTGCAAAAGCTCAAAAAAGCAGAGCATCCGTGAGCCGATGCTGTGCGCAAGCGACACGGAGCCGCCGCGACGGC
This sequence comes from Solirubrobacteraceae bacterium, assembly GCA_036267215.1. GTDB lineage: Bacteria > Actinomycetota > Thermoleophilia > Solirubrobacterales > Solirubrobacteraceae > Palsa-465. The sequence continues at coordinate 24,430 of DATAWL010000065.1, forward strand.
GCGTCAACCAGCGCCGGCGGGCCGTCAACCCGCGGCGGGCCGTCAACCCGCGGCGGGCCGTCAACCCGCGGCGGGCGTCAACCCGCGGCGGGGCGTCAACCCGCGGCGACGGCCTGATCGAGCTCGCGCTTGAGATCGCGGATCTCGTCGCGCAGCTTCGCGGCGTACTCGAAGCGCAGGTCCTCGGCGGCGGCGAGCATCTCCTCCTCGAGCTCGACGATAGTGCGCTCGATCTCGGCCGGCGGCATCGAGTGCGCGGCGCGCTGACGGCGGCGGCGCGAGCGCGGGACCTTGGAGTCGGACTGGAGGAACTCGGCGATGTCGGAGATGCCCTTGACGATCGTCTCCGGGGTGATCCCGTGCTCCTCGTTGTACGCCCGCTGGATCGTGCGCCGGCGGTCGGTCTCACTGAGAGCGGCCTTCATCGCCGCGGTCTCCTTGTCCGCGTACATGAGCACCTTGCCCTCGACGTTGCGCGCCGCCCGGCCGATGGTCTGGATCAGCGAGGTCTCGCCGCGCAGGAAGCCCTCCTTGTCGGCGTCGAGGATCGCCACCAGCGACACCTCGGGCAGGTCCAGCCCCTCGCGCAGCAGGTTGACGCCGACGAGTACGTCGTACTCGCCCAGCCGCAGCTCGCGGATGATCTGGATCCGCTCCAGGGTGTCGATCTCCGAGTGCAGGTAGCGGACCTTGAACCCCATCTCGAGCAGGTAGTCGGTGAGGTCCTCGGACATCTTCTTGGTCAGCGTGGTCACCAGGGTGCGCTCGTTGCGGTCGACTCGGGCGCGGATCTCGTTCATCAGGTCGTCAATCTGATTGCGGGTCTCGCGGACCTCGACCTCGGGATCGATGATCCCGGTCGGGCGGACGATCTGCTCGACGATCCGCGGCGAGTGCGAGCGCTCGTACTCGCCGGGCGTGGCGGACACGAACACCATCTGCGGGGTGATCGAGAGGAACTCGGCGAACGTCTGCGGCCGGTTGTCCAGCGCGCTGGGGAGCCGGAAGCCGTAATCGACCAGCGTCTGCTTGCGCGACCGGTCGCCCTCGTGCATGCCCCCGATCTGGGGCACCGTCTGATGGGACTCGTCGATGAAGCAGACGAAGTCGTTGGGGAAGTAGTCGAGCAGGCAGTAGGGGCGGTCGCCCGGGTTGCGCCCGTCGAGGATCCGGGAGTAGTTCTCGATGCCCGAGCAGAACCCCAGCTCGCGCAGCATCTCCATGTCGTATTGGGTGCGCTGGCGCAGCCGGTGGGACTCCAGCAGCTTGCCCTGCTGCTCGAGCTCCGCGCAGCGCGCGTTGAGCTCGCGCCCGATCTCGGCCACGGCGTCCTCGATCATCCCCTCGCGCACGTTGTAGTGCGACGCCGGCCAGATGGCGATGTGCTCCATGTCGTCCTCGATCACCTCGCCGGTGACCGGGTCGAAGTGCTGGAGGTGCTCCACCTCGTCGCCGAACAGCACCACCCGGTACGCCGTCTCCGCGTAGGCCGGGAAGATCTCCAGCGTCTCGCCGCGCACGCGGAACGTGCCCCGCGAGAGCGCGGTGTCGTTGCGCGTGTACTGGATGGAGACCAGCTTGCGCAGCAGCTTATCGCGGTCGATCATCTCGCCCTTGTTGAGCGTCTGGAGGTTCTCGTCGTAGACCTCGGGCGACCCCAGGCCGAAGATGCAGGACACGCTGGCCACGATGACCACGTCCCGGCGGGCGAACAGGCCCGCGGTGGCGGCGTGGCGCAGGCGGTCGATCTCCTGGTTGATCGCCGAGTCCTTCTCGATGTAGAGGTCCTTGGACGGGACGTAGGCCTCGGGCTGGTAGTAGTCGTAGTAGGAGACGAAGTACTCCACCGAGTTGCTGGGGAAATACGTCCGGAACTCGTTGCACAGCTGGGCCGCCAGCGTCTTGTTGTGGGCGATGATCAGACTGGGGCGCTGGACCGCCGCGATCGTGGCCGCCATGGTCATCGTCTTGCCCGTTCCGGTGGCTCCCAGCAGCGTCTGGAACTGCTCGCCGGCCTCGATGCCCTCGGCCAGCGAGGCGACCGCCGCCGGCTGATCGGCGGTGGGCGAGAAGGCGCTGTCGAGTTCGAACTTGGGCATCAGAGTTCCTTGATGAGAGGCTAGTGCACCGCACGGCACATGCCCCAGTTCTCCGACCCCCATCTCGCCGCTCTGGCCGTCCTCGTCGCGCTGGTGTGCGCCGGGATCTGGATCGGCCGCCGCCACCCCGGACGGCCGACGGACGTCTTCGCCTGCGCCGTCGCGGCGGTCATCCTCGCCGCCTGGGCGGGCGAGTACGTCGCCGACGTGGCCAACGGCACCTGGAGCGTGAAGTACACGCTGCCCCTGCAGCTGACCGACGCCGTGTCGCTGACCGCCGCCGCCGCCCTGATCACCCGCCGGCGGTTGGCGGTCGAGCTGACCTACTTCTGGTCGTTGTCAGCCTCCCTGCAGGCGACGCTGACACCGGACCTGGGCCGGAATTTCCCCAGCATCTACTACTTCACCTATTTCGGGTACCACATCGGCTCCATCGTCGCCGGCTGCACGCTCGTCTTCGGCTGCGGGCTGTACCCCCGGCCGCGGGCCGCCTGGCAGGTGTTCGGGCTGACCCTGATCTTCGCCGCCGTCGCGGGCACGGCCGACGTCATCACCGGCGGCAACTACATGTATTTGCGCGCCAAGCCCCAGCACGGGTCGCTGCTGAGCGCGCTGGGCCCGTGGCCGGTCTACCTGGCCGGCGCCGCCGCCATCGGACTGGCGATGCTGCTCGTGCTGCAATGGCTGGCCGCGGTCGTCGCCCGCCATGACGCCCCGACCGGCCCCACGCCACCGGCTGCCCTCTCGGCGGCCGCGCCCACCTAGCTAAATGGTCGATCCCGCGGCCGCCCGTGAGCGGGTGGCTGGATGGCCGGCATCGGGCGGGTGGCCGGGTGGCCGGCGTTGGGCGCGCGCGCCGGGTCGTGACGTTTTGAAAAAAACGGCGGGCAACGAAGGAGGCGGTGTCCTGATGGCGTCGGCAAACGTCCCAACGAGTGGGCGCAGGGAGTTGCGTGGGGCGTTTGCCGTCGTGAGGAAGGCAAACGCCCCAGGCGGCTGGGGAGGCGGGTTGGTTGGGACGTTTGCCGACGGTCCCACGCAGGGTGTTGCGTGATGGGCAACGAAACGAGCTGTGGAGACCACACGTCTCCGATCCGCCGGGGGGTGTGGTCTAGGAGGTTCGCTGGCCGCGCTTGCACCCGTGCCCCCTTCGTTGCCCGCCGTTTCTCGCACAACTGCGCCCGCCCTCACCGCCACAAACCCGCCGCGTCAGCTGCCGACGGCCTGCGTCAGCCGGCGAGGCCGGCCGGGTTCCAGAGGGCCGGCCGTAGCGACACTCACCTAGTGGCGTGAGTCAGAAATTCGCGAGCAGCGTCGCGAGTGGCTGGGCGTGGCTGGGGTGGGGCGGCGAACCAAGTCGTACTGGTGGTCCGGCGGGTTCGCCGCCCCGCGCCAGGCGCGTCCAGACGCCGCGAGGCTGCCATCGAATTTGCGACTCAGGACACTA
>DATAWL010000066.1:0-104573 GCA_036267215.1 Solirubrobacteraceae bacterium
CGGCTGGTACAACCACCCGGTCTCCGTCTCATTCGGCGGCAGTTCGTTCTCGGGGATCGCCTCGTGCACCGCGCCTGAGGCCTACGGTGGACCCAACACCGCCGGCCTGACGGTCTCCGGCACGTGCACGGACAACGCGGGCAAGACCGCGCCGGCCAGCTACACGCTCGCGTATGACGCCAGCCCGCCGGCGGTCTCGGCCGCCGCCGACGCCGGTGACAGCGTGATCAACGTGAACTGGCAGGCGTCGTCGACCCCAGCGCCGCTGGCGTCGGTCGAAATCGCCCGGAGCCCCGGCATCGACGCGTCGGCGGCGAGCATCCTGTACCGGGGCACCTCGGGGGCCTACAAGGACACCCGGGTGCGCAACAAGATCCGGTACACGTACACGATCACCGCGGTCGACCAGGCGGGCAACACGGCGGTGCGCACCGTCGTCGCCACGCCCGGCGCGCGGCTGCTGTCCCCGGCCGCGGGCGCCAAGATCAGCAAGCCGCCGACGCTGGCGTGGACGGCGGTGCCCAAAGCCCGTTACTACAACGTCCAGCTGTGGCAGGGCAGCCACAAGATCCTGAGCGAATGGCCCAAGCGCGCGACGCTGGACCTGAAGCGGACCTGGCGGTTCGCGGGTCGCGCCCACCGTCTCAAGCGCGGCCGGTATCGCTGGTACGTGTGGCCCGGGTTCGCCACGCGCAAGGCGGCGCGGTACGGGTCGCTGGTGGGGTCGGCGACGTTCGTCGTCGCCTGACCCGGCCCAGCTGATCGGCCAGGGACGGTCCGCGGCGGCCGGGATCGAGCCGCGGGCGGAGGCCCAATACGATCGGCCGATGGCTGATCTCTCCCGGCGCGCGGTCGACACCGGGTGGCTGTCGCGGGCGCCGTCGGGCGGTCTCGTCGTCGCCGCCATCACTTCGGTGCAGTTCGGGGGCGCGCTGGCCGTCCGGCTGTTCGCGACGGTCGGACCGGGCGGCGCGGTGCTGCTGCGGCTGACCACCGCGAGCGTCGTGCTGCTGATCGTTTCGCGCCCGCGGCTGCGCGGCCGAGCGCTGCACCAGCTGCCACTGGCGGCGGCATTCGGCCTGGTGCTGGCGGGCATGAACTTCAGCTTCTACAGCTCCATCCATCGCATCCCGCTGGGGATCGCCGTGGCACTGGAGTTCGTCGGGCCGCTGGCGGTGGCGGTCAGCGGATCGCGGCGGCCGATCGACCTGCTGTGGGTGGGCCTGGCGGTCGCCGGGATCGTGGCGCTGACCCACGACGGCGCCCACGGCGTCAACGGGCTGGGCGTTGCGCTGGCGCTCGTCGCCGGGTGCCTGTGGGGCGTCTACATCCTGCTCAGCGCGCGGGTGGGGCGCGCGTTCGAGCGCGGCACCGGGCTGGCGCTGGCGCTGTGCTTCTCGTCGCTGGTGATGCTGCCGATCGGAGTGGCCGCCGGTGGGGCCCGACTGCTGCGGCCGCGCTCGCTGGCGCTGGGAGCGGCTGTGGGAATGCTGTCCTCCGCCATCCCGTATTCGTTCGAGATGGAGGCGCTGCGGCGCATCGCGGCGCCGGTGTTCGGCGTGCTGATGAGCCTGGAGCCCGCGATCGCGGCGCTGGCCGGCCTGATCGTCCTGCACCAGGGGCTCAGTGCCCGGGCGCTGCTGGGGATCGCCCTGGTGATCGCGGCGTCGGTGGGGGCGTCGCGGCGGGCGCGCGAGGCTCCCACCGCGCTCTGATGTCCTGAGTCGCGAATGCGATTCCAGCCACGCCGGGCCACTCGCGACGCTGCTCACGAATTCCCACTCATGACACCAGATCGTCCCGGCGGTTCGACGCTTCGGCGCCATGTCCGGTGCAAGCCCGGCTCACGACGGGCCAGAGTGGAGTGCCGTCGACCCCCCCAGTTGGACGGAAAGTCCTGGTCAGGGCACGTCAGCGGCGGTACGCTGCCCCCCGGCTACCACCCCCCCACGTAGTCGTCTCGTCGCGGACCAACTCTAGGAAGGAAGTGGATGGAAGCCACGTCGCTCAGCTCTCCCGACGCAGCGGGTCAGGGAACGGGTCGTCCCGAACTCAAGCGCGGTGCGATCTCGTACGTCAGCAACATCGTCATCGGCGTCGCCTCGACGGCCCCCGGCTACAGCCTCGCCGCGACGATCGGGTTCATCGCGCTCATCAGCGGTATGACCACCCACACGCCGGCGGTGATCATCGTCTCGTTCCTGCCGATGATCTGCATCGCGTGGGCCTATAAGTACATGAACGAGGCGGATCCGGACTGCGGCACCACGTTCTCCTGGATGAGCCGCGCGATGGGCGCCGGGTGGGGCTGGGTCGGCGGCTGGGCGGTGCTGTTCGCTGACATCGTCGTCAACGCCAATCAGGCCCAGATCGCCGGCGTCTACGGCTTTAACCTGTTCGGCCTCAACGCGGCCTCGAACAGCACGCTCGACGTCACCATCCTCGGCGTCGTGTTCATCGTGGTCCTGACCTGGATCTGCTGGCGGGGGATCGAGCTGTCGGCGCGTACCCAGCAGTTCCTGCTCGGGTTCGAGATGGTGACGCTGATCATCTTCGCGGTGGTGGCGCTGATCAAGGTCTACGCCAACCACCCCAAGAACTCGATGCCGGTGAAGCTCGATTGGTTCAACCCGTTCGGCGTGGGCATCACCCCGCTGACGCTGGGTCTGCTGCTGGGCGTCTTCCTCTATTGGGGCTGGGACTCGGGCGTCTCGGTCAACGAGGAGACCGAGAACTCCTCCACCGCGCCGGGGCGGGCCGCGCTCGTGTCCAACCTGGTGCTGATCGGCATCTTCCTGCTCGTCTCCACGGCCTCTCAGGCCTACGCCGGAACCGCGTATCTCGGCAACAACGCCAACGACATCTTCTCCGGCGGTCTGTCCAAGGCCGTGCTCGGACCGCTGCACTTCCTGCTGATCATCGCCGTTCTGACCTCCGCCACCGCGGCGACCCAGACGACGATCCTGCCGGCGGCGCGTTCGGCACTCTCGATGGCCCGCCGCGGCGCCATCCCGGCTCGGTTCGCGTCGATCCACGAGCGCAACCTGGTGCCCGGGTACGCGACGATCGTCGCCGGCATCCTGTCGGTGATCTGGTTCGTGTTCATCGTCCTGGTCTCGACGAACGTGCTCGCGGACTGCGTCACCGGCCTGGGCTTCCTGGTGGCGTTCTACTACGGGTTCACCGGTCTGACCTGCACCATCTTCTACCGCCGGGAGCTGCTCAAGTCCGGACGGAACTTCCTGATGATGGGCGTGCTGCCGATCTTCGGCTTCGTGGTGCTGATGTTCGTCTTCATCAGAGGGTTCGTCTTCTACGGCCACGCCGTCAACGACTCCAGCCCGCCGTTCCTGGGTCTTGGCGTCCCGGACTGGATCGGTCTGTTCGGGATCGGCAGCGGCATCGTCCTGATGCTGATCCAGCGTCGCCGCGCTCCCGGTTTCTTCAAGCGGGAGAAGCGGATGGTGTATGGAGACAAGATCGAGGTGGTCACGCCGGAGGCCGAGTTCGCGCCCGCGGACTCGCTGCTGTGACCGCGACGTCCTAGCCGGTCCCCGATGGCCACCGCTCCGTCGTTCTGGCTCGACCAGCTCGGGTCCCGGTCACTGCGTCCCGCCCTGGCCGGGGACCGGGAAGCGGACGTGTGCATCGTCGGCGGCGGCTTCACCGGGCTGTGGACCGCCTATGAGCTGCGCCGCGCGGACCCGGGGATCGAGGTCGTCGTGCTCGAGGCGCGGCAGGTGGGCTTCGGGGCCTCGGGCCGCAACGGCGGCTGGGTGCTGGGCAAGCTGTCGGGCGCTGCCGCGGCGTGGAACGCCCGCGGCGGGCCGGGCGCCGCGGCGCGGATGGAGCGGGCCATCCAGGACACCGTCGGCGAGATCGGGGCCGCCGTCGAACGCGAGGGCATCGCCTGCGACTGGCGTCAGGGCGGCACGGTGACGGTGGCTCAGACCGACACCCAGATGGAACGTTTGCGCCAGCACGCCGCGGGCCAGCGGGCCCAGCTGGGCGAGGATCTCGCCTGGCAGGTGCTCGACGCCGAGCAGCTGTCCGCGCGCATCGCGGTGGCCGGCGCCCGCGGCGGCCTCTACAGCCCGCACTGCGCGCGGGTCCAGCCGGCCGAGCTCGTCACGGGCCTGGCCGTCGCGGCCGAGCGCGCCGGAGCGACGATCCACGAGTCGACTCCGGTGACCTCGCTCGCGCCCGGCGCCGCCGTCACCCCCCAGGGGCGGGTGCGGGCGCGGTATGTACTGCGGGCGACCGAGGGCTACACCGCCGACCTGCCCGGCAGCCACCGGACCCTGCTGCCGATGAACAGCTCGATGATCGTCACCGAGCCGCTCGGCGACGCCGCGTGGGCCGAGATCGGCTGGGAGGGCGCCGAGACGATGCTCGACGGCTCCCATCTCTACACCTACTCGCAGCGGACCGCCGACGGCCGGATCGCCATCGGCGGGCGCGGCGTGCCGTACCGCTTCGGGTCGCGCACCGACCGTGAGGGACCGGTGCCAGCGCGCACGGTGCAGGAGCTGCGGGCGCGGCTGCTGTCGCTGTTCCCGGGCCTGGGCGGCGTCGCGGTGGCGCGGGCCTGGCACGGGATCCTCGGCGTCTCGCGCGACTGGTGCCCGACGGTGGGCCTGGATCGCGCCACCGGCCTGGGCCACGCCGGCGGGTATGCCGGCGAGGGCGTGGCCGCCAGCAACCTGGCCGCCCGGACGCTGCGGGATCTGGTGCTCGGTCGCGACACCGAGCTGACGCGGCTGCCGTGGGTCGGCGACCCCGCGCGTGACTGGGAGCCCGAGCCGCTGCGCTTCATGGGCGCGCGCGGGATCTACACCCTGTACCGGCTGGCCGACCGCCAGGAGCGCGGCCGCTCGCATTCCGCGTCGCTGATCGCGGCGGCGGCCGACCGGATCGCCGGCCGCTGACCCGGGCGTCGGCGCGGTCCGGCTGGGCGCCGAGCCGCGTGTAGGCTCGATTCATGGTCGCCAAATACCGCACCGTCCTGTCGGCGCCGGGGTGCGCGCGGGTGTTCGCCACCGCGCTGATCGGCCGGCTGCCCCAGGGGATGTCATCGCTGGCGATCCTGCTGCTCGTGCACTCTCACACCGGGTCCTATGTCGCGGCCGGGATCGCCGTCGGGGCGTTCGCCTTCGCCACCGCGGCGGGCGCGCCGGTCGAGGGCCGGCTGGTGGATCGCTTCGGCCGCCGCCGGGTTCTGGTGCCCTCGGCGATCGGACAGGCAATGGCGTTCGTGGGCCTCGTCGTGGCGGCCGACGCGCGGGCGGGCGCCGCGGTGCTCATCGCGCTGGCGGCCATCGCCGGCGCGCTGCTGCCCCCGATCGCGCCGAGCATGCGGGCGCTGCTGCGAGAGATCGTCGTCGACCCCGATCAGCGCGAGACCGCCTACTCGCTCGAGTCAGTCGTCCAGGAGCTGATCTGGATCACCGGGCCACTGCTGGTGGCCGTGGTCATCTCGCTGAGCTCTCCGGCGGGCGCGGTGCTGCTCAGCGCGACCGTCTGCGTCGTCGGCACGATCCTGTTCGTCGCCTCGCCCCGGGCCGGCGGGAGAGGCTCGCGCCAGTCCCATCACGAGCGCACGCCGGTGCTCGCGGTCCCCGAGCTGCGCACCCTGCTGGGGCCGATCGCGCTGACCGGCATGGCCCTGGGCGCGATCGAGGTCGGGATCCCGTCGCTGGCCCTGCACGCGGGGTCGCGCCCGGCGTCCGGACTGCTGCTGGCTCTGTGGAGCTTCGGCAGTCTGAGCGGAGGGCTGTGGTACGGATCGCGCACCTGGCGGGTGCCGCTGAGCGCGCGCTACCGGGGCCTCCTGCTGGCCGCGATCGCCTGCACCGGGCCGCTGATCATCGCGCGCACGATCCCCGAGGGCGCCATCGCCAGCGTGCTGGCCGGATTGACCACGGCGCCGGTGTTCTCGTGCCAGTACGCGCTCATCGGCCGCGCGGTTCCGGCCGGCGTGGAGACCGAGGCGTTCACCTGGGTCTCGGCGGCCCTCATCTCAGGGCTGGCGGCCGGGTCGGCCCTCGGGGGCGTCGTGATCAGCGCCGCCGGCGTCAGCGCCCCGTTCGTCCTGGCCTGCGCGGCCAACGGGCTGGCGGCGCTGTCGGCGGTGCGGATGGCCGTCCGCATCCAGCCGGCCTGAGCGGGGGGCCCCGGCGGCAGCCGGCCGGCGTCGCGTCCGTGTCCGCGGTCGCTGATCCGGCCGGCGAGCCCGTCGCCGGCCGGCGCGCGGTCACTCGGCGCTGCGATGCGTCAGAAGCTGAGGATGCTCAGCTTGCCGACCACGCTCGGGAACGCCTTCTTGACGTAGCGGCTGGTGCTCTCGAAGGCGACGTTGTACTGATCCTTGGTGGGGTGGCCGCCCGGGTACAGCAGCGTCTTGTGGGTGAGCGTCCCGCACGGCCCGCCGGCCCTGCCGAACCTGGCCTTGGCGACGACCTTCTTGCGCAGGTAGAAGCCCCAGATCTCCTTGCCGGGGGTGAAGCCCGAGAACGAGAAGGTGATCTTCTTCTGCTTGATCTCGCGCGCGGGGATGCTTCCCGGCTTGGTCGAGACGGCCAGGTTGGTTGACATCGCGCCCACGGTGGCGACGGTCGAGCCGGTCGTGTCATCGGTCGCGGTCAGCGTGGTGGACCGGGCGCCGGGACCGGGGTTGGTCAACTCGGGGGCCTGGGCCGCGACGCTGAAGGCGCCGGTGGCGTCAGCGGTGGCGGTGACCGACGTCGTGCCGCCGCTCACGTCGATCGAGTCGTCCGGGGCGAAGCCCGACCCGGCGATCGTCATCGTGGCCGGTCCCGACGCGGTGTTCACGTAACAGGCCTTGTCCAGCGTCAGCGTCGCCGCCGACGCCTGCGCGGCCAGCGCCCCGGACGCGGTCAGCGCCGCGCATAGGGTGGCCGCGGCCAAGCGTCCCAGCCGCCAGTCCTTTGTCGTCATCCAGCCCTCCTGGTGGTCGATGAATGCGCCGGCACGGTCCGTCCGGCCAGGGAGCACGAGGTCCCGCCCATCCCGCGCGGAAGCCTAATGGCACCGTAACGGTCGAGGACTAGAACCCGCCCGTGGCCGCGGAGTTGCTACGGCTGATGGTCTCCGTTGTCGGGCTGTCGGCGTGGGTTCGCCGTCCGTGGGCCGTCAGAGGGGTATCGGCGTAAAGGCTCGGCGATCGATTCGGGGACGGAGCGGCGCAGGCGTCCCAGAACCGAGGCCTTGGCGAGTAACTCCTACATGGACAGAGAAAGTCGCCAAGGCCCTTCCTGGGGGAGGCCTTGGGGACTAACTGCGATATGGGGGAGGAAACACCCCAAGGCCCCGCCCGGGGGGTTCGCCAGCCGCGCCGGCACCGGTGCTCCCATCGAAAGCTCGCCGTTTTTCGCATGACCGCCGCCGCACGCGGCCACCCGCCCGCCGCGCCAGCCCGTAGTCCACCCAAGCCACAGCCGCACCCACGTTGACGGCGCTGACCTGCATCTGATATATCACGGGGATGGCCACCACTTCGGAACCCCGGCAGCTGCCGGCCCGCCAGTCGATCGTGATCATCGGCGCCGGCATCGTGGGCAACAGCGTCGCCTATCACCTGACTCGCCTGGGCGAGAGCGCGATCACGCTGCTGGACAAGGGGCCGCTGCCCAATCCGGGCGGGTCGACCGGGCACGCGTCCAACTTCATCTTCCCGGTGGATCACTCCAAGGAGATGACGGCGCTGACCAAGGAGAGCATGCGCCAGTACAAGGAGCTGGACGTGTACCTGGAGTGTGGCGGGATCGAGGTCGCGCGCACCGAGGCGCGGATGCAGGAGCTCGATCGCCGGATGGTGTCGGCCAAGACGTGGGGCATCGAGCCGACGTCGCTACTGACCCCCGCCGAGATCAGGGAGATGGTTCCGTTCATCAACGAGGAGCTGCTGCTGGGCGGCTTCTACACGCCGGGCGCCGGCGTGGTGGATTCGCTGCGCGCGGCGACGATCATGCGCGAGCGCGCGGTGCAGGCCGGGATGACCGTGGCGGCCAACACCGAGGTGCTGGGCCTCGACGTCGAGCATGGCCGGGTCACGCGTGTGCGGACCGACCGCGGCGACATCGAGGCCGACCGGGTCGTCATCGCCTGCGGCTGCTGGAGCCCGCGGATCGCCCGCATGGCCGGGGCCCGGATCCCGCTGAGCCCGGCGGTGCACCAGATGATCGACATCGGGCCGGTGGCGCGCTTCGCGGACGCCAGGACGCTCGTCGATTACCCGATCGTGCGCGACATGGACACCAACATGTACGAGCGCCAGGACGGCGGCGGGCTGGAGATCGGCTCCTACGCGCACCGCCCGATCATGATGGACGCCGACGAGATCCCCTCGATCGAGGAGTCGGCGCTCAGCCCGACCGAGCTGCCGTTCACCCAGCAGGACTTCGAGGTGCAGATGGAGCAGGCGCTGGAGCTGATGCCGGAGATCGTGGGCGACGAGTCGGTCGGCGTGCGCTATGCCATCAACGGCCTGCTGTCGGTCACCCACGATGGGCTGCCGCTGCTGGGCGAGACCCCCGAGGTCGCGGGGCTGTGGTCGGCCGCGGCCATCTGGATCAAGGAGGGCCCCGGCGCGGGCAAGACCGTGGCCGAGCTGATGGTCCACGGCGAGGCGGAGATCGATGTCTATGAGTCCAACATCGCCCGCGCCTACCCCCACCAGAAGACCAAGACCCACATCCAGGCCCGGGTGGGCGAGGGGTTCAACAAGATGTACGGGATCGTGCACCCGGCCGAGCAGTGGGAGACCGACCGGCGGGTCAAGGTCTCCCCCTACTACGAGCGTCAGCAGGAGCGCCAGGCGGTGTTCTACGAGGCCGCCGGCTGGGAGCGTCCGCAGTGGTATGAGTCAAACGCGCCGCTGCTGGAGGAGTTCGGCGACCGGATCAACCGGCGCGAGGCCGAGTGGGAGTCGCGCTGGTGGTCGCCGATCATCAACGCCGAGCACCTCGCCCTGCGCGAGCGGGCGGGATACACCGATCTCACCGCGTTCGCCATCTTCGACGTCACCGGCCCCGGCGCGCTGGACGCGGTGCAGCGGGTGGCGATGCGCCAGATGGACGTGCCGGTGGGCCGCGTGGTCTACACGCCGGTGCTGCTGCCGGCCGGCGGGTTCAAGGCCGACCTGACGATCATGCGCATGGATCAGGACGTGTTCCGAGTCGTCACCGGCGGGGCGTGGGGGATGTCCGATCTGAAGTGGTTCAGGGACCACCTGCCCGCCGACGGGTCGGCGCAGATCCACGACCAGACCAACGCGTGGACGACGCTGGGCATGTGGGGCCCGCGGGCCCGCGACATCCTGTCGAGCGTCACCTCGGACGACGTGTCGCACGAGGGGTTCGGGTTCGCGCGATGGAAGGAGATCGAGGTCGGGCCGCTGTCGGTCATCGCGTCGCGGATCTCCTACGTCGGCGACCTCGGCTGGGAGCTGTATGTCCCGATCGAGCAGGGCGCCCGGCTGTGGGACATCGTCGCCGAGGCGGGCCTGCCGCACGGGGCGGTGCCGGTCGGCGCCGGGGTCTACGGCACCACCGGCCGTCTGGAGAAGTCCTACCGCGCCTACGGCGCCGAGCTCGAGGGCGAGTATGACGTCGTCGAGGCCGGCATGGCGTGGGGCAAGGTCAAGGAGCCGGACTTCATCGGCAAGGAGGCTCACGTGCGCCAGCGCGAGCAGGCGCCGGCGGCGACCATGTGCACCCTGACCGTCGACGATCACACCTCCGCCTCCGGCGTCAAGCGCTACATGCTCGGCGGGGAGCCGATCCTCACCGCCGAGGGCGAGCCGATCACCGACGCCAAGGGCCGGCGGTCCTTCGTCACCAGCGCCGGCGCCGGGCCCTCGATCGGCAAGCACATCCTCATGACCTACCTGCCGCCCGAGCACGCCGTCGTCGGCGCCCAGCTGCAGGTCCAGTACATGGGCGAGCTCTACCCGGTGACCGTGGCGACCAACGACTCCACGCCGGTGTTCGACCCCGACAACTCGCGGGTGCGGAGCTGAGGCCATGAACATCCTGGTGTGCGTCAAGCGGGTGCCGCTGACCGGCGGCAAGATCACCCTCACCGAGGACGAGCAGGCGATCCAGACCCGCCACCTCGGGTTCACCGTCTCACCCCACGAGGAGTGCGCCGCCGAGGAGGCGATCCGGCTGATCGAGCAGCACGGCGGCGAGTCCGTGGTGCTGACGCTCGGGCCGCCCGAGGCCGAGGAGCAGCTGCGCGACATGATGGCCATCGGCATCGACCGGGCCATCCACCTCGTCTCCGACGGCGGCGAATGGGATCCGCAGGCCACCGCCGCGGCGATCGTGGCCGCAATCGAGGCCGACGGCACGGCGTTCGATCTGCTGCTGTTCGGCAACGAGTCCGCGGATGCCGGCAACTACCAGGTGGCGGTTCGCGTCGCCCAGGCGCTGCGCCGGCCGTGCGTGACCGGCATCAAGGCGATCACCGCCGACGGCGACAGTCTGCGCTGCGAGCAGGAGGTCGCCGGCGGCCGCGACGTCTACGCGGTGCCGACGCCGGCCGTGGTGACGGTCAAGGAGGGGATCAACCTGCCGCGCTATCCGTCGGTGCCCGGGCGGATGCGGGCCAAGCGCAAGCCGCTGTCGGCCAGCGAGCCGACCCGGGCCGACGCCCGGCTGGAGATGGTGCGGCTGGTCCTGCCGCCCGGCTCGAGCAAGCAGGCCGAGGTGCTCGGCCACGGCCCGGAGGCCGCCCCGCGGGTGGTCGAGATCCTCCAGGAGATCGGGGTGGTGTGATGGCGCTGACCCTGGTGTTCGCCGAGGCCGAGGCCGACGAGCTGTCCCAGCAGGCGGGAGTGTTCGCCGCCGGCCTGGGCCACGACCTGCAGGCGATCGCGTTTGACCCGTCCGAGACCTACGCGCCCGCCGCGTGGGCGCAGACCCTGGTGGGGCTGGCCCAGGAGCGCGGCGCGACCGCGGTCGTCGGTCCCGGGACCGACCGCGGCAACGAGGTGCTGGCCCACGTGGCCGCCAAGCTCGACCAGCCGATGGCCGCCAACTGCACGTCGGTCACCGCCGGCGATCCGGTGACCGTCGTGCGCACCCGCTGGGGCGGCAGCCTGCTGGAGGAGGCGCGCGTCCACGGGGCGCCGCTGCTGCTGACCGCCGCACCGCACGCGGTGGCGGCCGCGCCCTTCGCCGAGGTCGAGATCGTCACCGTGACCGACGCCGCCGGCGAGCTCGATCGCGTCGTCCGGGTGGTCGAGCGCATCCCGGCGTCGACCGCCGGCGTCTCGCTGGCCGACGCCGACGTGGTCGTGTCCGGGGGGCGCGGTGTGGGCTCGGCCGAGGGCTTCAGCGTGATCGAGGAGCTGGCCGCGCTGCTGGGGGGCGCGGTCGGCTGCTCGCGCGCCGTGACGAGCGCCGGCTGGCGCCCGCACACCGACCAGGTCGGCCAGACCGGCACCAAGATCTCGCCCGAGATCTACATCGCCTGCGGCATCAGCGGCGCCACCCAGCACATGGCCGGCTGCAAGGGCGCCAAGCGCCTGCTGGCCATCAATCCCGACGGCGAGGCGTCGATCTTCGCCTCCGCCGACTACGCGGTGATCGGCGACCTGCACGCGGTCGTCCCGGCGATCTCGGCCGAGATCAGAAAGGTGCGGTCGACATAGGCGTCGCCATCGCAGCGGTCGTGCTGGCCGCGATGCTGGCGACGAGCCTGACGCTGTTCACCGTCCGCGTCCGCTTTCTGGTGGCGCTGCTGCGGGCGGGCGCGCCGCTGACGCGCGCCGGCGACGTGGGACGGCGGGTCGAGCACGAGGGCACGATCGTGCTGGGGCAGCGCAAGCTGCTGGCGCGCATCGGGCCGGGCCTGATCCACGCCTTCATCTTCTGGGGCTTCCTCGTCCTGGGACCGACGATCGTGATCGCGATGATCGGCGCGGTCTCCAAGCACGCGACGTTCCCGTGGCTGGGCGATCAGGGGTGGTACGCGTTCCTGGTCGACCTGTTCGCGGTGCTGGTGCTGATCGGCGTGCTGTGCGCGCTGTGGATCCGCAAGGTCCAGCGCCCCCGGCGCTTTGAGGGCAGCCATCTGGGCGAGGCCGACTTCATCCTGGGCCTGATCGCGACGATCGTGATCACGCTGCTGCTGTGGCACGCCACGCGGATCGCGCTGGGGCTCAACGAGTGGCCGGCGTCGTCGGCGCCGGCGTCTGACCTGCTGTCGCACCTGTTCGCGCGCGACGGGCTCACGCGGGTGCTCGAGCGGGTGTTCGTGTGGGCTCACGTCACCACGATCCTGGTGTTCCTGGCCTACCTGCCGCGCTCCAAGCACCTGCATATCGCCTCGGCGGCGTTCAACGTCTGGTACGGGCGCACCGGCGCCGGCGGCCGTCTGGAGCCGCTGCGCTTCGACGATCCCGACGTGCCCGAGGAGGACATCCGCTTCGGCGCCGGAACGTCGGCCGATCTGACGTGGAAGCAGATGCTCGACACGTTCTCATGCACCGAATGCGGCCGCTGCCAGGACGTGTGCCCGGCGTTCGCCACCGGCAAGGTGCTCTCGCCCAAGCTGCTGATCATGGGCCTGCGCGACCAGGTGTTCGCCGACGGGGCCAGCATCGTCACGGCCCGGGCCGCCGCCGACGCCGGCGGTGGGGCGGCCGGCGCCGACGACGCGCCGGCGCTCGACCTGACCGCGCTGGTGCCCGACGCGGTGCCCGAGGAGTCGGTCTGGGACTGCGTGACCTGCGGGGCCTGCGTGCAGGCGTGCCCGGTGTCGATCGAGCACGTCGACCACATCGTCGACCTGCGCCGTCATCTGGTGATGGTCGAGTCGAGCTTCCCCTCCGAGGCCGAGCCGATGCTGCGCGACGTCGAGCGCGCGTCGAACCCGTGGGGCAAGGCGCAGTCCGAGCGCGGCGACTGGGCCGACGGGCTCGGCGTGCGCATCCTCGAGTCCGGGGACACGGCGCCCGAGTACCTGTACTGGGTGGGATGCGCGAGCTCGTTCGACGAGCGCGCCCGCACGACCGCGGAGAGCACCGTCAAGCTGCTGCAGAAGGCCGGCGTGGACTTCGCCATCCTCGGCGCGCGGGAAGCGTGCACCGGGGACCCGGCCCGGCGGATGGGCAACGAGTACGTGTTCCAGGCGTTCGCCGAGCAGAACGTCGAGACGCTCAACGAGGCGGGGGTGACCAAGATCATCGCCAACTGCCCCCACTGCTTCAACACGCTGGGCAACGAGTACCCGGACTTCGGCGGCCACTACGAGGTGATCCACCACACCGAGCTGCTGGCCCGGCTGGTGGCCGAGGGCCGGCTGACGCCGAAGCGCTCCGACGCGCTGCAGGTCACCTACCACGACTCCTGCTACCTGGCCCGCCACAACGACGTGCTGGCGCCGCCGCGCGACCTGGTGGCCGCGGTGGGCGAGCCGGTGGAGATGGCCCGCTCCGGCAAGCAGACGTTCTGCTGCGGCGCCGGCGGGGCCCACATGTGGATGGAGGAGCGGGCGTCGGCGATCAACGAGAACCGGGTGCGCGAGGCGGTCGACACCGGCGCGGGCACGCTCGCGGTCGCCTGCCCCTACTGCACGGTGATGCTCGACGACGGCGTCCAGAGCGTCGGCGCCGAGATGCGGGTGGCGGACGTGGCCACCCTGCTGGCCGAATCGCTCCAGGACTGACCGGCGCTGCCGGTGGTGCCCGGCGTGCCACAATCGCCGGATGCGGCGATGGTGCCGGGGCGTGGGGGCGCTGGCGATGGCGATGGCGGCGCTGGGTGTGGCCGGAGCCGCCGCGCACGCCGACGGCTGGACGGTGGGGGCGGCGCTGGCGCCGGCGGTCGCCCCCGGATCCAGTCCGGCCGGATTGGCGTTCGACGACGGGTACGCCAGCGTCTACTACGCGGGCGCTGACGGGCAGCTGCACGACCTGGAATGGAATCCGGCGAGTGGGTGGTCGGTGAGCGCCGCGCTGACCAGCACCGGGCTGGCCGCGGGCACCCGCCCCTCCGGGTTCGACATCGGCGGCGGCTCGACCCGGACCTATTACGTGGCCGGCTCTGACGGAGCGATCCACGCGCTGGACCAGGATCCGAACATCGGCTTCAACACGACCGCGGCGCTCACCTCGCCGGTGGCCGCACGCAGCAGCCCGAGCGCGTTCTACATCGGCGACGACGCCCAGCGCATCTACTACGTGGCCGCCGCCGACGGCGACATCCACGCCCTGGACTACGACAGCGGCCACGGGTTTGACACCACCGCCGCGCTGGCCGGCCCGGTGGCCGCCCGCACCAGCCCCAGCTCGTTCAGCCTGGGCGGCGATACCCAGCGGACCTACTACGTGGCCGCCGCCGACGGCGACCTCCACGCCCTGGACTACGACGACGGGAAGGGGTTCAACGCCACCGGTGCGCTCAGCGGCGCGGTCGCGGCCGGGAGCAGCCCGCTGGCGTTCGCCTACCGCGACAACGGCGGGCAGAGGATCTACTTCGTCTCCGCCGCCGACGACGCCGTCCATCAGCTGAGCTGGAACGCCGGCAGCGGCTTTGCGGTCAGCCCCGCGCTCACCCAGCCGGTGGCCGCCGGGACGACCCTGACCGGCTTCCCGATCGGCGACGGCGTGCGCATCTACTTCGTCGCCCGGGCCGACGGGGCCATCCACCAGCTCGCCTACGACTCCTCGACCGGGTGGACCCAGGGCGCGGCCATGACCGGGCCGGTGGCCGCCGGATCGAGCCCCACCAGCTTTGCCTGGACCGACTGCGACCAGCGGATCTACTTCGCCTCCGCCGCCGACGGCGCCATCCACGAGCTGGGCTACAACGGGCCCAACGAGACCGAGTGCCTGGGCGACCTCGTCCCCGCGGCCGCCGCCGCGCCGGTGGGCACGGCGCCGGTCACCGTCAGCCCGGCCGCCCGGCGCGGCCACGTCCATGTCAAGGTGACGCTCAGTTGGCGCTGGCTGGGGCGCAGCACGACGTTGCGGTCGATCCACTTCGCCCGGCTCCCGTCCCGCGCGGCAGTGCTCATCAGCTGCCGCGGGCGCGGCTGCCCCGCCCGGCGCTGGTCGGCGCGCCCCCGCCACGCCCGGGCCCTCGTCCGCCGCCTGCGCGACCGGGTGTTCCGTGCCGGGGATCGCCTGACGATCACGATCAGCGAGCCCGGCGAGGTCGCCGAACGCGCCCTGGTCCGCATTCGCCAGGCGCGCCGGCCCCTGGCGGCGCTGCTGTAGATCAGGCCGCCAGCAACTGCTCGAGCTCGCGCTCGAGTCCGGCGGTGCCCACCTCGATGACCTCGAGGGGCAGGCCCAGGCGCCGGGCGGCGTCCTGCGCGCAGCGGCGGGTGGCGGGCGTGGGGCGCTGGGCCAGCCACACCACGCGGCGGTAGTGGCCGAAGTAGGCGTCGCGCAGCTCGGGCCAGCGATCGAGACCCAGCTCGCGGACCACGGTGTGCGCGAACGTGCGGGCGAGGAAGTCCGTGAGGAAGTACGTGCCGGGCTCCTGCGCCAGCGCCGCGCGGACCTCGTCGCGGGCGAAGATGTCGTAGCAGCTGTCGCCGCTGAGGCGGGCCGGCCCGCCGATGTCGTCCAGGCCGCCGTAGGTGCCGCAGTCGCCGTAGGCCACCGCGACCACGTCGCGGCCCTGCGACAGCTCGGCGACGGCCGCCGGGATCTCGCTGGGCCGGTTGTGCAGCAGCGCCGGCACCGGGACGACGTCGATGTCCCAGCCGCGCCGGCGGGCGATGGCGCGCACGTCGAACGCCAGCGCACCGCAGGCGACGACCGCGCGCCGGCTCATCCCGGAAACGACAGCTGGTCGATGAACAGGTCGTTGAAGTCCGAGCGGCCCGACAGCTCGACGTACTCGACCTCGCGCAGGATCGACTGGGCCTCGGCGCGCTCGCGCAGCGACAGGGCGGCGATCTTGGCGCCCTCGCCGGCGACGTTGCCGGCCGACACGATCCGGGGCAGGGCGATTCGCGGCACCAGGCCGATGCGCACCGCGCTCAGCGGCGTCAGGTAGGCGCCGAAGCTGCCGGCCAGGAGGACCTGCGAGATGTCCCCGGCCTCGACGCCCATCTCGCGCAGGAGGATCTCCCATCCGGTGGCGATCGATCCCTTGGCGAACTGGAGCTCGCGGACATCTCGCTGGGAGAGGTAGACCGATGAAGCCGGATCCCCGCCCACCCCGTCCCCGCGCCAGTACAGGACGAACACCCGCTCCTGGCCGATCTTGGTCAGCCGATCGCAGAGTCCGGGGAACCGCTCCGCCGCGACCTCGTCGGGGATGAAGCGCCCGGAATGGTCCAGCAGCCCCGTGTGCACCAGCTCGGCGACGGCGTCGACGAGGCCGGACCCGCACATGCCGACCGGCTCGACGTCTCCGATCACCTCCAGGTCGAGCCCGTCGGGGTTGACCTTGATGCCCTCGATGGCTCCGTCGGCGGCCCGCATCCCGCACTTGATCTGAGCCGCCTCGAACGCGGGGCCGGCCGGGGCCGCCGTCGCCAGCACCCGGTCGACGGAGCCGAGCGCGATCTCGCTGTTGGTGCCGACGTCGATGAACAGCCGCAGTCGCCGATCTCGCGTCAGGCCGGTGGCCAGCAGGCCGGCGACGATGTCGCCGCCGACGTAGGCGCCGAGCGACGGGAACACGTAGGCCGACGCTCGCGGGTGCAGCGTGACGCCGAATTCGGTGGCGCGGGTGGGCGGGAACTCGTGGGTCGCCACCGTGAACGGAGCCATCGACAGCGGCTCGGGATCGATGCCCAGCGCGATCTGCATCATCGTGACGTTTCCGCAGACGGTGATCTCGTAGACCTCGCCCGCCTGGACGGCGGCGTCGGCCAGCACCTCCGCGGTCAGCTCCGCGAACGTCTCGTGAGCGCGCTGCTGCAGTTGCGCGAGCGCGTTGTCGTCCATCATCGTCGCCGACACCCGGGTGATCACGTCGGCGCCGAACGGCTGCTGGCGATTGAGCATGGAGCGAACCGCCGCGGGCTGCCCGCTGTCGAGGTCGAGCAGGGTGGCGACGACCGTCGTGGTCCCGAGGTCGAACGCGATCGCGAATCGCCGCGCGGTCGTGTCGCCGGGCTCGACGTCGATCAGCTCGTCGTCCAGGACGACCGCCGTCACATCGAAGTGAGCGCCGCGCAGCGTGCCGCCGAGCGTTCGCAACAGCTCGATCGACGCGTGCGGCTCGAGATCGTCGAGCGCGTCGCACACGCGCTGCAGGTCGGAGCGCTGGTCCTCCAGCGTCGGCTCGTCGAGCACCAGGTGTCGCTTCTGGACGGCCGGGCGCAGGATGACGTGGCGACCGACCCCCACCAGGGCCGCCTTGGGCCTCGTCTGCAGCGGGGGCACCTCGACGACGAGGTCGCCGCGGGCATGGGCCCGGCACGCCAGCCGCCAGCCGTCGCGGAGCTCGTCAGTGGTGAACGCGCGGGGATCGACGCTGGACAGCGGCGCTTCGCCGGAGACGATCCGCACCTTGCACTTCTTGCAGGTGCCGTGGCCGCCGCAGGTGGAGTCGATGGCGATCCCGTTCCAGCTGGCGGCGTCGAAGATCGGCGTTCCACTCGGGACGCGGACCTCGCCGCCGTCGGGGAGGAACCGCAGCCGGACGCGCTGCGCGCCGTCGGTCTCGACGACCGCCTCTTCGCGCTCGCGCGCACGCCGCTTGGGGGAGGCGGCACTCATACGGCCGACGCGGCCTCCTGGGCAGCGGCCTGGCGGGCGCGGTGGGCGGCGATCCAGCTCGAGCCCCACGGGTCGTGGCCGAGCAGCAGATCCGATGCCCGCACCGACTGGACGCAGACCTCGGCCGTCGACATGATCGCGCTGGTCAGCCCCGCGGCCATCGCCATCGGCAAAAAGCCGGCGTTGAGCTCGTGACGGCGCGGGAGCCCGAAGGAGACGTTGGAGGCGCCGAGGCACATGTTGACGCCGAGCTCGTCGCGGATCAGGCTGATCGTGGCCAGCGTGATCGTGACCGCATCGGTGGCGGCGCCGACGGTCATCGCCAGCGGATCGATGATCACGTCCGCGGTGGCGATGCCGTGGTCGTTGGCGGCGGACACGATCTTGCGCGCGCACTCCAGGCGCTTCTCGGGCGTCTCGGGGATCCCGGTCTCGTCGTTGGCCAGCCCGATCACCGCGGCGCCGTGCCTGGCCACCAGCGGCAGGATCTCGTCCAGCCGCTCGTCCTCGGCGGTGACCGAGTTGACCAGCGCCCGGCCCTCATACACCGACAGCCCCGCCTCCAGCGCCTCGATCACCGACGAGTCGATGCAGATGGGCACGTCGACCGCGTCCTGGACCGTGCGCAGCATCCCCTGGAGCAGTTCGGGTTCGTCGACCAGCGGGATCCCGGCGTTGACGTCGAGCATGTTCGCGCCGGCGTGAACCTGGGCGAGCGCGTCGACGGTGACCGTCGACAGGTCGCCGCCGCGCAGCTCCTCGGCGAACGTCTTGCGGCCGGTCGGATTGATGCGCTCGCCGATGACGCAGAACGGCTGATCGGCGCCGATGGTCACGCTACCCGAGCGCGACCGAAGCACTGTATCCATCGGACTCTCTTTCGATTCGAGGGGGGATTCCAAGGCGGCGGCACAACTTGGCGATGCCCGCGTCCTTGCGGAAGGAGATGAAGTGCAGCCCGGCGACGCCCGGCTGTTGGAGCGCGTGGGTGGCCAGCTCGTAGGCGATCTCGAAGCACTCGGCCTCGGCGTCGGCGGCCTGCTCGACCCGGGCCACCAGCGACGCCGGGACGTCGATCCCGGGCACGTGGCTGGCGACGAAGCGCATCCCGCCCACGGTGCGCAGGATGCAGATCGAGGGGATCAGCGCCAGCCGCCGGCTCAGCCCGGTGTCGTGAGCGGCGGACATGAAGCGCTCCAGCAGCTCGGTCCGGTAGCAGAGCTGGAGCTGGAGGAAGCGGGCGCCGGCCAGCGCCTTCTTGGCGGCGCGCCGCACCCGGTACTCCAGCGGCGGCGCGCTCGGGTTCTCGACCGCGCCGACGAAGAAATGAGGACCCGATCCGGCCGCCCCGATCGGGCGCCCGCTGAGGTAGGTCCCGCGGTCCAGCGTCCGCGCCAGGGCGACCAGCTGGATCGAGTCCAGGTCGAACACCCGCCGCGCCTCGGGCTCGTCGCCGGCGGTGACGTCGTCGCCGGTCAGACACGAGATGTTCTCGATCCCGTACATGGCGGCGCCCATCAGGTCGGCCTCCAGGGCCAGCCGGTTGCGGTCGCGACAGACCAGCTGCATGACCGGCTCGGCGCCCAGCTCGCGCAGTCCGATCGCCACCGCCAGCGGGGAGACGTGAGCATGGGCCGCCGGGTTGTCCGTGGCATTGAACGCGTCAACGAACGACCGCATCGGCTCGAGCTGGCGCTGCAGCTCGGCGTGACCGCCACCGTCGATCACCGGCAGCTCGGCGGTGACGACGAACTCGCCCCGGGTCAGCTTGTCCTCAAGGTGCGACATCCGCCGACCATCCCGCGGGAACCTCCTTGTCGCGCCCGCTGAACAGGTTCAGCCATGACGACGTGCCCTTCAGCCGGTTGTCGACGGGCGGGCGCACGTTGTCGATGTGGCCGCGCCACAGCGGCAGTCGCTCGGAACGCTCGTAGGCGTTGAGCCACACGCACCGCATCTCCGGCTTGACCTCGCAGTGGCCGTTGGCCCGCACCCCGCCGCAGGGGCCGTTGCGCAGCGTCTTGGGACAGGTCATGGGGCAGGTCATGCCGGTGTCGTGCAGGACGCACTGGCCGCACATCTGACAGCCCCAGATCGGCGACTTGACCACGTGCTCGGCCTTCGCGATCAGGGACGCCCCCTTCACGCCGGCACCCTCTCCCGCCGGAGCTGGATCAGCTCCTTGGCCTTCTTGACCGCCGAGGACGCGTCCGCCGAGTAGCCGTCGGCGCCGACGGCGTCGGCGTACTCCTGGGTGACCGGCGCGCCGCCGACCATGACGATCACGTCGTCGCGGATCCCGGCCTTCTCCAGCGCGTTGATGTTGGCCTTGAACATCGGCATCGTCGTCGTCAGAAACGCCGAGAAGCCCACGATGTCCGGGTTGTGCTCGCCGATCTGCTCGATGAACTTCTCCGGCGCCACGTTGACGCCGAGGTCGATGACGGTGAAGCCGGCGCCCTCGAGCATGATGTTGCAGAGGTTCTTGCCGATGTCGTGGACGTCGCCCTTGACCGTGCCCATCAAAAACGTGCCGACCTGGGCGGTGCCGGTCTCGGCCAGCAGCGGGCGCAGGATGTCGAGTGCGCCCTGCATCGCCCGGGCGGCGATGAGCATCTCCGGCACGAAGTAGTCGCCCCGCTCGAACCGGGCGCCGACCTCCTCCAGCGACGGGATGAGCGCGTCGTACAGCATCCGCTCGGGTTCCAGCCCGTCCTCGAGCCCGCCCTCGACGCCCTCGCGCACGGCCGGGGCGTTGCCGATCAGCGTCTCGTCATAGAGCAGCTGGAGGATCTCCTCGTGGGTCATGCCGCATGTTCTCCTTGCTGGGTGTTGCCGAGGCGCCGGCTCAGGGCCCGGGCCTCTTGAATCAGGGTGGGCTTGAGCTCGGCGATCCGTTCCGGGGTCATCCGGACGGTCGGTCCCGTGATGCTGAGGGCCGCGATCACCTGGCCGCCGGCGCCGTGGATGGGCGCGGCGATGGCGGCGAGCCCGGTCTCGAGCTCGTCGATCGCCTCGGCGTAGCCGTCGCGGCGGACCAGCTCCAGCTCAGCACGCAGCCGGGCGGGGTCGGTGATCGTCCGCGGCGTCAGCGCCGTCAACGGTCGCGCGGTCATCGTGGCGCGGCCGAAGGCCATGAACACCTTGCCGTTGGCGGTGCAATGAAAGTCGGCGGACCGGCCCAGCCATTGGCCGGCGCCCAGGAAGTGGCGGCTCTCCACCTGGGCGATGTGCTCGACGCCGTGGGGGGCGGGGACGGCCAGGTTGATCGTCTCGCCGGTGGCCTCGCCCAGCGCGTCCAGCGTCGGGCGGGCCAGCTCGATCACGCTGCGTTCGAGCAGGCTGCGTTCGGCGACGCGCAGGATCGCCGGCCCGGGGCGCAGGCGCCCGCGCTCGCCGTCCTGCTCGACCAGGCCCCGGCGCTCCAGCGCCGACACCAGCCGCGACGCCGTGCTCTTGGGGATGCCGCTGGCCGAGGCCAGGTCGGCCAGCGCCACCGGCTCCTCGGACTCGAGCACGCGCACCAGCAGGTCGGCGCCCCGGTCGATGGCCGTGGTCCCGCGTCCGGTCTCAGCCTGAAACTGTTGTTCCACGGGGGGTATATTAGGCGCGCACGTCGTCCCGTCAAGGAGGAAGGCCAGCCATGTTCGTCAACGCCATGCCCCGGTACGAGATCCTCAGCGAGGACGCGATGGCCACGCTGGACCGCGGCTGGCGCCGGATCGTGTCCGAGCTGGGCATCGAATTCCTGCTGCCCGAGGCGGTCGAGCTGCTGCGCGAGGCCGGCCAGATCGTCGAGGAGGAGAACCGGGTGCGGTTCGATCCCGAGTGGATCCTCGAGCAGGTGGCCAAGGCGCCGAGCGAGTTCGAGCTCCAGGCCCGCAACCCCGCCAACACCGCCCACATCGGCGGCGACCACATGGTGTTCGCGCCGGTGTACGGCTGCCCGTTCATCCGCGAGGGCGACGTCCGCCGCGACGCCAAGATGGCCGACTTCGAGAACCTGGTGCGCCTGGCCCAGTTCTTCCCCGAGCTCGACTCGCCCGGCGGCACCATCTGCGAGCCCGAGGACCGCCCGCTGGACTCCCGCCACCTCGACATGGTCTACGCGCTGCAGACCCTGTCGGACAAGCCGTACATGGGCTCGGTCACCTCGGGCCCCAACGCCGCCGACACGATCCGCATGGGCGAGATCCTGTTCGGCGGGCGCGAGGCGATCGAGCGCGCGCCGGTGTCGATCTCGCTGATCAACGTCAACAGCCCGCTGCGCTACGACGACCGCATGCTGGCGGCGATGTTCGAGTACGTGAAGGCCAACCAGGCGGTGGTCATCACCCCGTTCCTGCTGATGGGCGCGATGTCCCCGGTGTCCCTGCCCGCCACCCTGGTCCAGCAGATGGCCGAGGCGCTGGCCGGGATCGCGCTGGCGCAGACCATCCGCCCGGGCGCGCCGGTGGTGTTCGGCTCCTTCTTGTCCAACACGGACATGCAGTCGGGCTCGCCGTCGTTCGGGACTCCCGAGTCGGGCATCGGCGTGCTGTGCACCGGCCAGATCGCGCGCAGCTTCGGCCTGCCGTGGCGCGGCGGCGGCGGGCTCAACGCGTCGCAGACCGTCGACGCCCAGGCGGCCTACGAGTCGCTGATGACCCTGCTGCCGACGTTCCTGGCCGGCACCAACTTCGTGATGCACTCGGCCGGCTGGCTGGAGGGCGGGCTGGTCTCCTGCTACGAGAAGTTCATCGTCGACGTCGAGCTGCTGCGCGAGCTGCGCCACGAGTTCACCCCGCTGGAGATCGACGAGGCCTCGCTGGCGTTCGACGCGCACACCGAGGTCGGCGCCGGCGGGCACTTCCTGGGCGCCGCCCACACGCTGGAGCGCTTTCGCGAGTGCTTCTACCGCCCGCTGCTGTCCTCGACCGAGAACTTCGATCGCTGGACCCGCAAGGGGGCCCGGGACACCACCGCCCGCGCTGGCGAGATCTGGCGCAAGTCCCTGAAGGACTACGAGCAGCCCCCGATCGACGCGGCGATCGACGCCGAGCTGCGCGAGTTCGTGGACCGCCGCCGCGTCGAGCTCGGCGACTAAGGGTGAGCTGCCCGGGTTTCGTCCAAATCGGTCGTTCGCGAGGGTGGAAAACGCGACAAATCTCGATCCGCCTCGAGGGTTTGTCACGTTTCCCACGCTGGACGGCGATCTGGGGCCAAACCAGTGGGCGCCCGGCAGGTTTGTCACGTTTTCCACGTCGAGGGCCGGGGCAGCGGGGGCACCCGTGATATAAGCCCGCCTCGACTGCAGACAACGGTGGGGAGGGCGATGTGAGGTCGAGGATGCTGGTCGTGGGTGCGATGGCCGTGGCGTCGCTGGCGCTGACATCGTCGGCGGGCGCCGGCGCTCCGGCGCCGGTGCAGGTCGCGGCGGCGCCGCGGGTGCCACACGGCGACAGGGCCGTCGGCCAGGTGGCCGCCACCGCCTCGGTGGCCGGCGCGGTGGTGCTCGAGCCGCGCGACAAGACCGCGCTGCAGCAGTTCATCGCCCAGGTCAGCGACAAGAGCTCGCCGCTGTACGGCCAGTACCTGGCCCCGGGCGCGTTCGCGCGGCGGTTCGGACCCACGGCGGGGACGATCGACGCGGTGCGCTCGCAGCTGCGGGCGCAGGGTCTGCGCGTCAGCTCCGTCTCCAGCGACGACATGCTGGTCAACTTCAGCGGGTCGGCACGGGCCGTCCAGGGCGCCTTCCACACCCACCTGGAGAACTACCGCCGGTCGGACGGGACCGTCGGCCGGCAGAGCACCACGCCGGTGACGCTGCCCGCGACGGTGGCCCCACACGTCGCGGCGGTGATCGGGCTCAACAACCTGGTCGGAGAGCATGCGCTGGGTGTCGTGCGCCCGACGGCGCACGCGCGGGCGCACATCGCCGCGGCGACATCGGCGAGCTTCGCGCACCCGGCGGGCTCGCCCACGGCGTGCGCGGCCGCTCGCAACGACGCGACCAAGAACGGCGGCCTCACCGACGACGCGATCGCCAACGCCTATGGCGCGTTCGGGCTCTACGGTCAGGGCGACTTCGGCGCCGGCCAGCGGGTGGCGATCTACGAGAACGAGCCGTTCCTGCCCTCGGACATCCAGACGTTCGACACCTGCTACTTCGGCGCGTCGTCGGCCGCCGCGATGATGAAGCGGCTCAACGTGATCCCGGTCGACGGCGGCCAGCCGACCGGACCCGGCAGCGGCGAGGCCAGCCTCGACGTCGAGGACGTCTCCGCGGTGGCCCCGGGCGCCCAGATCGACGTCTACGAGGGTCCGTTCAACGGTGACAACGCCGACGTGTACGACTCGCTGGACGAGTACACGGCGATCATCGACGCCGACCGCGACCAGGTGATCAGCACCAGCTGGGGGGTGTGCGAGCAGCTCGCGCAGCAGGGGCAGCCCGGCCTCCAGCAGGCCGAGAACCTCCTGTTCGAGCAGGCGGCGGCTCAGGGCCAGTCGGTGTTCTCCTCCAGCGGCGACAACGGCTCCGACGACTGCAACACGTTCGAGACCCCGACCGTCGCCTCCGGTCAGAACCCGGTGTCGGTCGACGACCCGTCCAGCCAGCCCTATGTCGTCTCCGTGGGCGGCACGACGATCACCGACGCGTCGACCCAGCCCCCGGGGGAGCACGTGTGGAACGACGGACCGAATGGCGGCGCCGACGGCGGCGGCATCTCCGAGTCGTGGGCGATGCCGGCGTGGCAGCGCGCGGCGACCGTCCCCGGTGTCCCGGTCCCCGGCGGCGCCGACTACGCCAACGCCAACAGCGTCGAGCAGCAGTACGGCTATCCGCAGAACTTCTGCCAGAACACCGTCGCCGGCGCGACCGCGACGACGCCGTGCCGGGTCGTGCCCGACGTCTCGGCGCAGGCCGACGAGTTCACCGGCGCCGTGACCGTCTACAGCGTGGCCAACGGCGGCAACGGCTGGGCGACGATCGGCGGGACGTCGTCCTCGGCGCCGCTGTGGGCGGCGATGCTGGCGCTGGTCGACGCGTCGCCGGCGTGCACCGCGCACTCGTCGACCGCGCGGGGGGTCGGCTTCGTCAGCCCGCTGCTCTACGACGTCGCGTCCGAGCCCGCGGAATACGCCGCCTCGTTTCACGACATCACCAGCGGCAACAACGACGTGTACGGCCTCGACAACGGCCAGGTGTTCCCCGCCACCCCGGGCTATGACCTGGCCTCCGGCCTGGGGTCGCCCCAGCTGACCGGGTCGGGCGGAACCTCCGGTCTGGCCTACTACCTGTGCACGGCGGCCGCCGGCGGCGGCCGGCCGGTCGTGTCCGACGTGAGTCCGTCGACCGGCAGCGTGGCCGGCGGCGAGAAGGTGACGATCACCGGTTCGGGCTTCGAGGCCGGCGGCAAGCCGGTCGTGGCCGGCATCCAGGTCGGGAGCGCCTCGCTCGCGGCCGGCGCGTTCAAGGTGACCAGCCCGACGTCGATCACCGCGACCCTGCCTCCGGCCGCGGACGCCCTGCCCCCGGACGCGACCGCGCCGCAGGACGGCGCCGGGCCGGCGGAGGTGATCGTGATCGTCAACGGCGGCGCGTCGAGCGCACCCGGCCCCGGCGCGGTGTTCCAGTACGTGGACACCAGCGCCGGCGGCACGGTGCCGAGCCTGACCGGCATGAGCCCCTCGGGCGGGCTGGAGACCGGCCCGGCGCCGGTGACGATCCTCGGTGCGGGCTTGACCGGCGCGACCCGGGTGACCTTCGGCGGCGTGGCCGCGTCCGGGTTCACCGTGCTCGGGCCCAACGAGCTCAGCGTCACGCCCCCGGCGTTCTCGTCGCATACCGCGTGCGCCCCGCTGCCGAGCACCGGTGCGTTCGCGGGCGAGAACGCCACCAACGACATCTGCCAGGTGCAGGTCCGGGTGTCGAACGGCAACGGGACCAGCGCCCAGGGAACGATCCTGCCGCCCCCGGAGGGAACGTTCGCGCTCACCAACCTGGGCACCCTCGTGCTCCCGCCCGGCTGCAACTGCGAGCAGGGCGCCGGGCCGACCGAGTACGACTACGTGCCGGCCCCGAAGGTGACGTCGATCTCGACCTCCGGCGGACCGGCCGATCTGGCCAGCGAGGCCGGCACCACGACGGTGACCGCCACCGGCGCGGGCTTTGACCCGCTGGCGATCGATTGGGCCGACTTCGGCGACCCGACCCAGGCCGACTCGCAGGACATCGACTACGCGTTCGTGTCCGGGACCGAGCTGCAGGTGGTCGCGCCCCCCGAGGCGCAGACCGTCGAGATCCAGAAGGTCCCGTTCAGCGTGCGCACGCTCGGCGGTCAGTCCAACCAGCTGACCGCGCTGTACGCCGGGGTCCCGACGGTGACCGGGGTCGTCAACACCGCCAACGGCACCCAGCTCAACGGGGTCTACGGCGGGCCCGACACCGGCGGCACGCCGATCCGGGTCACCGGTCAGGGCTTCGCCGGCCAGCTGGTGGCGCCGCTCGAGTTCGTCGACACCGAGGCGTCGGGAACGTCGCTGGGCACCCAGTACACGTTCACCGTCGCCGGCGACACCCGGCTCACCGCCCAAACCGTGTCCCAGAACGCGGCCCTGGTCGACGTGGAGGCCTGCACGGTCTCGGGGTGCAGCGCCACGTCGCCGGCCGACGAGTTCTGGCTCTACGCGCCGGGCAACCCGTCCGTGTCGGCGATCTCGCCCACGTCGGGGCCGGCCGCGGGTCAGACCGGCACCACGATCACCGGCGCCAACCTCGGCTGCCCGATCGGGGTGTCATTCGGCTCCGCGGCCGCGACGACGTTCAAGTCGGTCAAGACGGCCGGGCTCGACTGCGGCTCGACGGAGAAGCTGAAGGCCACGTCGCCCGCCGGGGCGTCGGGCTCGAGCGTGCCGGTGACGGTGACGACCGTGGAGAGCCACTTCACCGGCGCCGGGAAGAGCCCGACGACGGCGACGTTCACCTACAAGTAGGCCGCGCCGGGGTCAGGCGTCGGACTGGTCGAGCCGGCGGACCTCGTAGCCGGCCTGCTCGAGCGCGCGCGCGATCGCCTCGCCGTGCTCGCGCCCGCGCGTCTCCAGCGCGATCTCGACGCCGGTCTCGCGCACGTGCAGCGACACGGCCTCGCGGACGTGGTCGGCGTGAACGACGTTGCCGCCCTGTTGGGCGATCAGCGTCAGCAGGGCCGCCAGTCCGCCCGGCCGGTCAGAGATCCGGGTGAACAGCCGCAGCCGCCGCCCGGCCAGCGTCTCATGGCGCTGCGCGATCGCGGCCAGCAGGCCGGGATCGACGTTGCCGCCGGAGAGGACGATCACGGTCGCGCCCGCCGGGGCCGGCGCGACCCGGCCGGCCATGACCGCGGCCACACCGACGGCGCCGCCGCCCTCGACCACCAGCTTGGAACGCTCGAGCAGCCACACCATGGCCTCGGCGATCTCCTCCTCGGTGACGACGACCATGTCGTCGACCCATCGCTTGACCAGCGGGAGGGTGATGTCGCCGGGGCGCTTGACCGCGATCCCGTCGGCGATGGTGGCCAGCGACTGGAAGGTGATCGGCACGCTCCCGCGCAGCGACTCCGGAAATGGCGCGCAGGTGTCGACCTGAACCCCCACGATCCGGACCTCCGGCCTGGCCGTCTTGACCGCGCCGGCGATGCCGGAGATCAGGCCGCCGCCCCCGACCGGCACCACCACCATGGCGAGGTCATCGACGTCCTCGAGCAGTTCGAGACCCAGCGTCGCCTGGCCGAGGATGATGTCCGGATCGTCGAACGGGTGCACGAAGCCGGCGCCCGTCTCCGCGGACCGGGACAGCGCGGCGGCCACGCAATCGTCGACCGAGGTTCCGGTCAGGTGGACGGCCCCGCCGAACGCCTCGACCGCCGCCACCTTGGCCACCGGGGCCTCGACGGGCATGAACACCTCGCAGGGGATCCCCCGCGAACGGGCGGCGTAGGCCAGCGACTGGCCGTGGTTGCCGGCGCTGCCGGCGACGACCCCCGGCGAGTCGGTGAGGCGGGAGATCTTGTGGGTGGCGCCGCGCAGCTTGAACGATCCGGTGCGCTGGAGGTTCTCGGCCTTGAGCACGACGCGCCCGCCGCAGCGCTCGGACAGGCTGCGGGAGCTGAGCAGCGGCGTGTGGCGGGCCAGGGTGGCCACGATCGATCGCGCGGCCGCGGCCTCGCCGGCGGCGATGCGCCGGGCGACGTCGTCAGCGATCGTGGGGCCGGCGACGGAGCTCATGTCCGTTGCCCGGGCGGCCCCGGGTACGGCGGGCGGAGAGCCCGTCTGAGGGGTTGGCGCGCCATCAGGCGAATGTTAGACTCGTAACCGATGACTTATATATCAGTCGTCAGCGTCGTTGGTGGTGGCTTCCTCGATCCGGCGTCTGCACGCTGACGCTCGCAGCGGCCCGTGAGCATCCAGCAAACTCAGCCACGGGGCGCGCGGGAGCTGCTGGCGGATCGGGCCTACGCGGACCTCCGTGACAGGGTCGTCACGTTGCGGATCGCGCCCGGCGCCCCGATCGACGAGGACGTGCTGGGGAGCGAGCTGGGCATCGGCCGCACGCCGGTGCGCGAGGCGATCAAGCGCCTGGCCCTGGAGAACCTCGTCACCGTGTTCCCGCGCCGGGGGACGTTCGCCTCGGAGATCAACATCACCGACCTGGCCGACATCTGCGACGTCCGGGTGCAGCTGGAAGGCCACGCCGCCTACCGGGCGGCCCAGCGAATCACCCCGGCCCAGCGCGAGGCGCTGAACGCGCTGCTCGACGAGCTGGACCGCAGCCGGGGCAGCGACGACACCGGAGCGCTGATGGGGCTCGACACGCGGGTGCACCGCTTCGTGCACGGCGCCACCGGCAACCCGTACCTGGAGGAGACGCTCGGCCGCTACTTCAACCTGTCACTGCGGATCTGGTACCTGGTGCTGGACCGCTTGCCGCATCTGTTCGCCCGCGTGCATGAGCACCGCGACCTGCTGGACGCGATCGCCGACGGCGACGCCGAGCGGGCCCGGTCGATCATCGCCGAGCACATCGAGACGTTCGAGCGCGAGATTCGCTCGGTCCTATAGAGAGGGAGAGAAAGTTCACCCATGCGCTACGACTACGTGATCATCGGCGGTGGCTCCGCCGGATCCTGCCTGGCCAACCGCCTCACCGAGGACGCCGCCACCCGCGTCCTGGTGCTGGAGGCGGGCCGCAACGACTCGCTGTGGGACCTCTACATCCACATGCCCGCGGCGCTGTCATTCCCGATCGGCAACCGCTTCTATGACTGGAAGTACGAGTCCGAGCCCGAGCCGTTCATGGACGGCCGGCGCGTCTACCACGCCCGCGGCAAGGTGCTGGGCGGGTCGAGCTCGATCAACGGGATGATCTTCCAGCGGGGCAACCCGCTGGACTACGAGCGCTGGGCGGCCGACCCGGGGATGCAGGACTGGGACTACGCCCACTGCCTGCCGTACTTCAAGAAGATGGAGAACGCGATCAACGCCCCCGCGGACAACCCGTTCCGTGGGCACGACGGGCCGCTGAAGATGGAGCGCGGCCCGGCCGTCAACCCGCTGTTCAAGGCGTTCTTCGCCGCCGTCCAGGAGGCGGGATATCCGTTGACCGACGACGTCAACGGCTACAAGCAGGAGGGCTTCGCCGCGTTTGACCGCAACATCTATCGCGGCCATCGGATGAGCGCCGCCCGCGCGTACCTGCATCCCGTGATGGATCGGCCCAACCTCGAGGTCCGCACGCGGGCGTTCGTGACCAAGGTCAACTTCGAGGGCAACCGCGCCACCGGGGTCGAGGTGAGCCACCACGGCAGGACCGAGACCATCGACGCCGGCGAGGTGCTGCTGTGCGGCGGCGCGATCAACTCGCCGCAGTTGCTGCAGCTGTCGGGCGTGGGCAACGCGGACGACCTGCGGGCGCTGGGCGTCGACGTCGTGGCCGACGTGCCGTCGGTGGGCATGAACCTCCAGGACCATCTCGAGGTCTACATCCAGTACGCCTCCAAGCAGCCGGTGTCGGTGGCGCCGGCGCTGAAGTGGCGCAATCGCCCGTGGGTCGGCACGGCCTGGCTGCTGGGCCGCCGCGGCCCCGGGGCCACCAACCACTTCGAGGGCGGCGGGTTCATTCGCTCCAACGAGGACGTGGCCTACCCCAACCTGATGTACCACTTCCTGCCGGTGGCGATCCGCTACGACGGGTCCGCGCCGCAGGGCCACGGCTATCAGGTCCACGTCGGCCCGATGTACTCCGACGCTCGCGGCTCGATCAAGATCGTCTCCACCGATCCCAAGCAGCACCCGGCGATCCAGTTCAACTACCTGTCGACCGACACCGACCGGCGCGAGTGGGTCGAGGCGGTGCGCATCTCGCGCACGATCCTCAACGAGCCGGCGTTCGAGCCGTTCAACGGCGGCGAGCTCTCGCCCGGGCCCAGCGTCGAGACCGACCAGGAGATCCTCGATTGGGTCGCCCGCGACGCCGAGACCGCGCTGCACCCGTCGTGCACCTGCCGGCTGGGCGTGGGGGAGGACTCGGTGATCGACCCGGGCAGCATGACGATCCACGGGCTGGAGGGAATCCGCGTCATCGACGCGTCGTCGATGCGCTACGTCACCAACGGCAACATCTACGCGCCGACGATGATGACCGCCGAGAAGGCGGCGGACCTGATCAAGGGCAACACGCCGCTGGCGCCGCTCAACGAGCCGTTCTACCGCCACCAGAAGGCGGACGGCAGCGGCGACGGCCGGACCGGCGGGAAGCGCCCGGCGAAGCATGCGGACGGCCCGGCGCAGGCCGCGCCGGCGCAGTCAAGCGAGCACGCCCCCGCGTCCTGAGCGACGGTCAGCGGCCCGGGTGGGGTGACAGCACGATCGTCTGCAGCTCCGTGAAGGCGTCCATGACGCCGGTGCCGCCGACCTTGCCGATCCCGCTGTCCGTCCCCGCCCGGCCGCCGAAGGGCAGGTGCGACTCCCAGTAGTTCGAGGACTCGTTGATGTTGACCCAGCCGGTGCGGACGCGATCGGCGAACTCCAGACCGCGGGCCAGGTCGGCGGTGAAGATCGCCGCCAGCAGGCCGTAGGGCGAGGCGTTGGTCAGCTCGATGGCGTGCTCGAGCGAGGTGATCTCGACGACGGGCGCGATCGGGCCGAACGTCTCCTCGACGGCGACGCGAGCGTCGGCGGGCACGCCGGCCAGCACGGTCGGCTCCCAGTAGAGGTCGGTGGCGAAGACGCCGGCGCGCGCGCCGCCGGCCAGCGTCTCGGCGCCGCGCTGGAGCGCATCGGCGACGTGCTCGTCCATCTTGATCGCCACCGGCTCGTTGTTGAGCGGCCCCATCGTCGTGGCGTCGTCGAACGGGTCGCCCAGGACGATCCTCTCGGTCACCGCCCGGGCCAGCGCCTCGATGTACTGGTCGTAGACCGCGCGGTGGACGAGGATCCGCTCGCCGGCGGTGCAGCTCTGCCCCGCACAGAGGAAGCAGGCGGTCAGCGTCGCCTCCACCGCGGCCGCGACGTCGCCGTCGTCGAGCACCACCAGCGGCCCGTTGCCGCCCATCTCGAGCAGCGTCGCCTTGCCGGCGGCGGCCGCGCCCACCAGCCGGCCGGTGGCGGTGGAGCCGATGAAGGCCACCCCGTCGACGCCGGGGTGGCGGGCGATCTCGTCGCCGACCACGGGGCCGGGCCCGGTGACGAGGTTGAACACGCCCGGCGGCAGGTCGGCGTCGGCGATGCAGCGCGCCAGCTCGACCGCACACACCGAGGTCGAGGGCGCCGGTGTCCACACGACGGCGTTGCCGCAGGCCAGCGCGGGGGCGATCAGCTCGGCGGGCATCGTGTACGGCCAGTTCCACGGGCTGATGACGCCGACCACGCCCCGGGCGCGCCGGGCCAGCATGATCCGCTTGCCCGGCGAGAACGAGTTGGGCAGCTCGCCGCCCAGCCGCTTGGCATCCTCGGCGGCCATCCGCCAGTAGTCGACGAGCTCGTCGACCTCGTCGTAGGCCTCGGCGGCCAGCGGCTTGCCCTGGTCGAGCGTCAGGGTGTGGGCCAGCGCGTCGCGGCGGGACTCGATCACGTCGCCGACGGCGTGCATCTTGGCCGCGCGCTCGAACGCGGTCAGCCGGGACCAGGCGTCTGCCGCCTCGCGGGCGGCGGCGATGGCCGCGCGCGCGTCGTCGCGGTCGCCGAGGGGGACCTGTCCGATCGGCTTGCCGCTGCCCGGGCTGGTGGCCGATTGGGTCTCGCCGCTGCGGCTGGGCCGCCAGTCTCCACCCACGAACATCTCCAACTGCGCCACTGTGGCCATCGCCTCGCTCCCGCCTTGGCCGGTGCGACCAGCGCTGCAACATCGCGCTCGGCCCTCGTTGACACAATTCGACAACTGATATATAACAGCCCAATCTCGACTGGGTCAATGGCTCTGAGCAGCGCCCACGCGCCGATGTCCGGGCAAGGATCGTGTTCACAAGGCCGCGCGATGATGCGCGCGGACGGGGAGGTAGATGATGGCAACGGTTGACGCGCCACGTGGCGGCGGCACCGGAGGCGACAGCGACGAGCTGGCCGGCTTCGGCTACAAGCAGGAGCTCGACCGCTCACTGGGGAGCTTCTCCTCGTTTGCGGCCGGGTTCAGCTACATCTCGATCCTCACGGGGGTCTTCGAG
This sequence comes from Solirubrobacteraceae bacterium, assembly GCA_036267215.1. Classification (GTDB taxonomy): domain Bacteria; phylum Actinomycetota; class Thermoleophilia; order Solirubrobacterales; family Solirubrobacteraceae; genus Palsa-465. Next base: position 32,398 of record DATAWL010000066.1, read on the forward strand.
CTGTTCGGCTTCGGCTTCCTCAATGCCGGGCCGGCCGTCTGGTGGTCCTGGATCGTGGTGTTCGTCGGCCAGATGGCCGTCGCGCTCTGCTTCGCGGAGCTCGCCGGGCAGTTCCCGCTCGCCGGCTCGGTCTACCAGTGGTCGAAACGGGTTGGCAGCGACTTCGTCTCCTGGATGACCGGGTGGATCCTGATCATCGGCTCCATCGTCACGGTCGCCGCGGTCGCGGTCGCCTGGCAGGTCGTGCTGCCGCAGGTGTCGACCAAGCTGCAGTTCGTCGGCGGCGCGGCCAACGCGGGCACGTACAGCACGCCCGACGGAGCCAAGAACGCGCTGATCCTCGGCGCCATCCTGGTCATCTTCGCGACGTTCATCAACATGCTCGGCGTCAAGGTCATGGCGATGATCAACAACTTCGGGGTGATCGTGGAGCTGATCTTCTCCACGATCCTGGTCATCCTGCTGATCTTCCATTTCCATCGTGGACCGGGGGTCGTCGGGCACACGCTCGGCACCGGCGCCGGGCACTCGTGGGGCTACTTCGGCGCCTTCCTGATCGGCGGCATCATGAGCGCTTACGTGATGTACGGCTTCGACACCGCGGGGACGCTCGCGGAGGAGACGAACGATCCGCGACGGGCGGCGCCCCCGGCGATCCTCCGGGCGCTGGCGACCGCCGCGCTGATCGGCGCCCTGCTGATCCTGTTCGCGTTGATGTCCGTCAAGCACATCACGGACAAGAACATCGGCCTGCTCGGCCTGCCCTACATCGTCAAGCAGGCGCTGGGGAACACGCTCGGCAACGTGTTCCTGATCGCCTCGGCGATCGCCATCACCGTGTGCTGCCTGGCGGTCTGTACCGCCTGCATCCGGATGCTGTTCTCGATGGCGCGCGACGGGCGCCTTCCGTTCGGCCCGCAGCTTGCACGGGTGTCCGGCCGGGCACGGGTACCGATCATCCCGGCGCTGTTCGTGGGTATCTGCTCGCTGGTCCTGCTGGCCGTCAACCTGGCCAACCAGTCGGCGTTCCTGACGCTGACCTCGGTGGCGATCATCATGTTCTACCTGCCGTATCTGGCGGTCACGGGCGGCATGCTCATGGCCCGGCTGCGGGGGACATGGCCCCGCGCCGAGCACGGGCCGTACTTCAACCTGGGCCGGTGGGGCCTTCCGGTCAACATCTTCGCCGTGATCTACGGCGCGGTGATCGCGTTCGAGATCGCCTGGCCGCGCGCGGCGGTCTATGGCACCCACTGGTATTTCCGGTTCGGCGCCTACGAGTTCATCGGGGCCTCGTTCCTGATCGGCTGCGCGTACTACTTCCTGATCCAACGGCACAAGGGCCACCAGGTCCTGGCCGAGCACCGGGCCGAGATTCCGGCCCTGCCCGGAGAGACCGTGCCGCTGGGCGAAGCGGCGCCGTGATCTCGACGGGAGGTCGCTAGCCGGTGATCCCGGAGGAGGCGCGGCAGATCGCCCGCTTTCTCCGGGCGCATCCGCCGTTCGACACGCTGGACCCGACCGAGGTGCAGCGGGTCGCCGCGACGGCCCAGCTGGAGCATCACGGCACCGGCGAGGTCGTGTTCGGCCAGGGGGCCGACGCGCTGCGCCACCTCCGGGTCGTGCGCGACGGGACGGTGGAGATCGTCGCCGACGGCAAGGTGCTCGACGTGCTCGGGCCCGGCGAGCTGTTCGGCCACGCGTCGATGCTGTCGGGGCTGCCCACCGGGTTCGCGGCCCGCGCGGCCGAGGACTCGACGTGCTTCGTCATCGACGAGCGGGCCGCCCGCACGCTGCTGGCCGAGCCTCAGGGCCTGGAATTCGTCGCCCGGTCGCTGCTGGAGGAGCCGACCGAGCTGCACATGCTCGCCCGCGAGCCGGGCGTCAACACCGCCGACGAGCCGGTGGGCGCCCTCCTCCGGGGTGAGCCGTCGGTGTGCTCGCCGCAGACCACGATCCGGCAGGCGGCGGCGATGATGAGCGCCGGGCCGAGCACGGCGGTGGTGGTCGATCTCGGTCCCGCCCACCCCGGGCGGTTCGGGATCCTCACCGATCGGGACCTGCGCCTCAAGGTCGTGATCGGCGGGCTCGGCGGTGACGCGCCGGTGTCGGAGGCGATGACCGCGCCCGCCTACACCGCCACCGCCGATCGCCGCGCCGGGGAGGTGCTGGCCGAGATGTTCGATCGCGGGCTGCGGCATCTCCCGGTGGTCTCGGCCACCGGGGAGATCCTCGGCGTCGTCGAGGACGTCGACCTGGTGGCGTTGCGGACGCGGTCGTCGTTCTACCTGCGCCAACGGCTGGCCACCGCGCACTCCGACGAGGAGCTGGTGACGATCTCCCGGGAGCTGCGACCGATGGTCATCTCGCTCCACGATGCCGGCGTCGCCGCTGACAACGTCATGTCGGTCTACTCGGTGTGCATCGACGCGCTCACCCGGCGGCTGCTGGCGCTGGCGCTCGACCGGCGCGAGCCCATCGGGGCCGAGTTCGCCTGGCTGGCGCTCGGGAGCCAGGCCCGGCGCGAGGCGATGCCGAGCTCCGACGTCGACTCAGCGATCGTGTGGTTCGACGAGGCGGGCGCCGGCGGGGGCGACGGCGGCGGCACCGGCAGCAGCGGCGGCGGCGACGGCGACGGCGAGGCGATCCGGGCGCGGCTGCTGGACCTTGCCCGAGAGGTCATCGGCGGGCTGCGCGCCTGCGGCCTGCGCATGGACGAGAACGGCGTCAACGCCGACGCGGCGCCGTTCGTGCGCTCGGTGTCATCGTGGCAGCACGTGGCGCAAAGCTGGATGTCGGACCCGAGCCAGGAGAAGGCGCTGATCCTGTCCTCGGTGGTCGTCGACAGCCGCCCGGTGTGGGGGGTCCACACCGGCAGCCCGGTCTCCGAGACCTTCCGATTGGCATCCAGCTACCCCCAGCTGCTGCGCCTCCTGGCCCGGTTCGCCCTGTCGCACCGGCCGCCGACGCGCCGGTTTCGCGGCCTGGTGCTCGAGCACGGCGGCGAGCACCCTGGGCGCCTGGACCTCAAGCAGGGCGGCCTGGTCCCGATCATGGACCTCGCCCGCTGGGGTGCGATGTCCGCCGGGGTCACCAGCGCCACCACGCTCGAGCGGCTGCGGGCGGCCGGCGAGACCGGGACGCTGTCGCCCGCCGATGCGCACACGCTCCGCGACGCGTTCGAGCTCATCAACAACCTTCGGCTCGACCACCAGGTGGCCCAGCTGCGCGCCGGCCGTCAGCCTGACGACTTCGTCGACCCCCACGCCCTGAGCGCGCTGATGCGCGACCAGCTGCGCCAGGCGTTCCGCGCCGTCGCGGCGATCCAGAAACGGGTGGCCACCGAGCTGAGCATCGGCCGCCCGGCCCGCGCGCGGGTGAGCGATTAGGCGCGCCGACTAGGGTTGGCAGGGTGAACGGCGACTGGAAGGTGTTTCGCCCGGCGATCTGGCTGGGCATCCTCGGGATCGCGGTCCTGCTGGTGCTCAACGTGTTCGTCGGCATCGCGCTGATCGGTGGCGCGATCGGTGTCGGGATACGGGTTGAGAGCGGCCGGCGCCGGGCGGCGCGGGGGCTGCCGCCGGCCCGCAGGCCGCGGCGCCGCTGACCGATCCCGTACCGTGGGTGCGATGGGTGGGACTCCGCTAGACGCGTCGACGGCCCTCGCCGACGCCCCGGGCGGGGAGCTGGCCATCGCCGTGCGCGGCGTGGTCAAGTGCTTTGGCCAGGTCCGGGCGCTCGACGGCGTCGACCTCGGCGTTCCCACCGGCACGGTGCTCGGTCTGCTCGGCCCCAACGGCGCCGGCAAGACGACACTGGTGCGGGTGCTGACGACGCTGCTGACCCCCGACGCCGGCACCGCGTCGGTCGCCGGGCTCGACGTCGTCCGCGACGCCGCGGCGCTGCGCCATCGCATCGGACTGGCCGGCCAGTACGCCGCCGTCGACGAGAACCTCACCGGCTTGGAGAACCTCACCATGGTCGGGCGCCTGTACGGCTCGTCCCGGGCGGTGGCCAAGCGCCGGGGCCGCGAGTTGCTCGAGCGCTTCGAGCTGGTCGACGCCGGCGACCGGGTGACGAGCACCTACTCGGGCGGGATGCGGCGCCGGCTGGATCTCGCGGCGGCGCTGGTGGCCGAGCCGCCGGTCCTGTTCCTGGACGAGCCGACCACGGGCCTGGATCCCCGGAGCCGGATCGGGCTGTGGGAGACGATCGAGGGGCTCGTCGCCGACGGCACCACCGTCCTGCTGACCACCCAGTATCTCGATGAGGCCGACCGCCTGGCCGACCTCATCACGGTCATCGACCACGGCCGGGTCATCGCCGAGGGCACCTCGGACGAGCTCAAGGACCGGGTGGGTGGCGAGCGTCTCGAGGTGACGCTGGAGGACCCAGGCGATCTGGACGCGGCGGTGCGGGCGCTGGCGCCGATCGCCGACGAGACCCCGACCGGGGAGGGCCAGGTGGTCAGCGCACCGGTGCGCAGCCACCGCGGGGCCATCGCCGAGGCGGTCCGGCGCCTTACCGACGAGGGCATCGGCGTCGACGACATCAGCCTGCGCCGCCCGACCCTCGACGACGTGTTCCTGTCGCTCACCGGGCATGCCGCGGAGGAGCGCGACGCCGACGAGGAGGAGCAGGCGGCATGAGGCGCCTGGTCACCGACACGATGATCATCGCCGAGCGCAACCTCATCCGCCTGCCCCGCAAGCCCGAGCTGCTGATCGCATTCACGGTGCAGCCGATCATGTTCCTGCTGCTGTTCCGCTACGTGTTCGGCGGGGCGATCCGAACCGGCGGAATCGCCTACGCCGAGTTCCTGATCCCGGGCATCATCGTCCAGAACATCGCGTTCGGCGGGTTCGTCACCGCGATCGGCCTCAACGAGGATGTCCACAAGGGGCTGATCGACCGTTTCCGCTCGCTGCCGATGGCGCGCCCGGCGGTGCTGGCGGGTCGCACCCTGTCAGACGTCGTGACCAACTCCATCTCGATCCTGGTGCTGGTCGTCACCGGCGTGATCATCGGCTTCTCGTTTCTCACCCCGGTGTCCCACGTGATCGCCGGCTTCCTGCTCCTGCTCCTCATCGGCTACGCGTTCTCCTGGGTGTTCGCGCTCGTCGGGCTGCTCGCCTCGACGCCGGAGTCCGCCAACTCGGTCGGGTTCCTCGTCATCTTCCCGCTCACGTTCGTCTCCTCGGCGTTCGTCCCCGTGGCCACGATGCCCGCCGTGCTGCGGGCGTTCGCCCGCGTCAATCCGTTCACCATCTGGGTCGACGCGATGCGGGCGCTGTGGAGCGGGACCCCGTCCGGCAACTACGTGTGGGCGGCCGTTGCCTGGGCGGTCGGCGTCCTGGTCGTGTTCGCGCCCCTGGCGGTGGCCCGCTACCGCCAGGCGGCCGGCACTAGTTGAGCTCGCCCCGCGCGATTGCCAGGCACGCCTCGCAGCGCGGCCAGGGCGGGTTCCACGGGTAGTCGGTCACGTCCTTGCCGCACAGCGCGGTGTCGGGATCCTCGTCCGTGACCAGGTGGCAGAGCTCCTCGAAGCCCTCGCCGTTGATGCCGGGGACGTTGCGGCAGGCCGGGTGGACGTTCGGGATCCGGACGGGTGTTGGGCCGCCGCGGGGCATCGGCCGAGCATAGGGCAACCGTTGGGTTAAGCTCGCGCGATGGCGAAGCCGCGGGCGCAGGAGCTTCCCACGGGCACGGTCACGCTCCTGTTCACCGATATCGAGGGGTCCACGAAGCTGGTGCGCGAGCTCGGCGAGGGCTACGAGGTGCTGCTCGACGAGCACCACCGCCTGCTGCGCGGCGTGTGGGCGGGGCACGACGGGGTGGAGGTCGACACCGAGGGCGACGCGTTCTTCGTCGCCTTCACCAGCGCGCCGGCCGCGGTCCGGGCGGCGGGGGCCGCCCAGACGGCACTGGCGGCGCATGCCTGGTCACATGGGGGTCAGGTTCGGGTGCGGATGGGCCTGCATACGGGCGAGGTCATGGTGCACGACGGCACCTACATGGGCATCGACGTCCACTACGCCGCGCGGCTGTGCGCCGCCGCCCACGGCGGGCAGGTGCTGGTGAGCGCCGCCACGCGCGGGCTGGCGCCGGACGTCACGGTCGAGGATCTCGGCGAGCACGCGGTCAAGGACTTTCCGGCGGCGCGTCCCATCTACCACCTCGTGGTGGACGGCCGCCGCAGCGCCGGATTTCCGCCGCCGCGGACGCTTCAGATGACGCGCACGAACCTGCCGTCCATCCCGACGCCGCTGGTGGGTCGCGACGGTGAGCTGGCGGCGCTGCGCGCGCGGTTGACCGAGCCGGGCGTGCGGCTGGTCACCCTGACAGGGCTCGGCGGTACGGGCAAGACGCGCCTGGCGATCGCCGCCGGGTCCGAGCTGGTCGCGGACTTCACCGACGGCGTGTTCCTGGTCGCGCTGGCCCCGGTGACCTCGCCCGCGGAGGTGGCCGCCGCGGTCGCCGATGCGCTCGGCGCGTCGCGCCAGGGCGAATTGGGACCCGAGGCAGCCGCCATCGAGCACCTGCGCGGCCGCAGCATCCTGATGGTGCTCGACAACTGCGAGCACGTGCTCGACGCCGCGCCAGTGATCGGCCGGCTCCTGGAGGCGGCGCCCGAGGTGCGGATCCTGGCCACCAGCCAGGCGCCGCTGCGCCTGTCCGCCGAGACGGTGATGCCGCTGGAGGCGCTGGCGCTCCCGCCCGCCGAGGCGATTGAGGCGCACACCCTCGCGCGTGCGCCGGCGGTGGAGATGTTCACCGAGCGGGCTCGAGCCGCCGATTCGTCGTTCGCCCTGACGCCCGCCAATGCCGGTGACGTGGCCGAGCTGTGCAGGGCCCTGGAGGGGTTGCCACTGGCGCTCGAGCTCGCCGCCGCCCGCGTCCGGGTCGGGGGGCCGTCGGCGCTGCTCGGCGCTCTGCGCCGGGGTTCCGACGCGCTCGGGCGAGGTGCGCGTGACCTGCCCGAGCGCCAGCGCGGCACGCGAGCGGCCCTGGAGTTCACCGTCGCCCTGCTGGGGGAAACCGAGCGCCGGCTGTTCGCGGGCCTGGGGGCGTTCGCCAGCGCCTGGACGGTCGAGCAGGCCGAGGCGATGTTCGGCTCCGAGCTCGACACGTGGGAGTCGATGGCGTCGCTGATCGACTTCTCGCTGGTCCGGACCCGCGGCGACGGGCGGCTGACGATGGCCGAGCGCGTGCGCCGGCACGCGCGCGAGCTGCTGGCGGCGAGCGGCGAGGAACCGGAGCTCCGCGCCCGGCACGCCGCGGTCATGGCCGAGACCGCCGAGGCGCTCATGTATGAGGTCATGCTGGACATCAACGGGGCCACCGCCCGCACCCGCGATCTACTGCCGGAGCTGGAGTTGGCGATCGATTGGTCCCGGGCAGCCGACCCGGCGACGCACCGCCGGCTGATGGCCGGGGTCGCGAGGCCGTTCTACTTCGTCGCTCGCCTGCCGCGGATCGCGGGCGAGATCACCGCGATGGCGCAGGCTGAGGACGGATCGGATGTCATCGCGGGACGGATCTTCGCGGCGCAGGCGATGGTCGGGCTGCTCAGTGAGGGCATCGACGTGTCGATCCAGTGGGCCTCGATGACGGTGGAGTGTCACCGTCGGACGGCGGCGCGCGCGGAGCTCGTGCTCGCGCTGCAGCTGCTCGGCCACGACCTGGTCATGAGCGAGCGGGCCGACGAGGCGCTGGCGCTCATGGAGGAGGCGGCGGCGCTCGCGGCGGCCGAGCCGGACCGGCGGCTGCACGACCTGGTCGACGGCGAGCTCGCGTTTGTTGCCCTGGCGCACGGGGACTACGACGATGCCGAGCGCCGGCTGCGCGAGATCATGAGCCGTCCCGAGCGGACGGATTTCGCCGCCCACGCGGCAACGAGCTACTGGGCCGACTGCGCGTTCGCCCTGGGTGAGTTCACCGCCGCCATCGAGCGGTACGCCTCATCGCTACGCGAGCTGCGCGGGCACGACCCGAACAACTGCGTCAGTCAGCTCGTGGGGATCGCCGCTTCACTGGCGGGCCTGGGACGGGACGATGAGGCGGCGGAGGCGGTCGGATCGATCGAGTCGGCGTCCGAGCAGCTCGGCATGGCGTGGGAGGTCGCGTTTCACCAGAGCATGGTGGGACGCGCGGTGGCGGCGGCGCGTGAGCGGGCCGATCCCGCGCGGTGGGCGGACGCCGAGCTCCGGGGCCGCCGCCGCGACCTCGAGGAGGCGATCGACTGGGCGTTCGATCTGACCGCCGTGACCGCCGAAATCTCTGACTCAGGCCACTAGCTGACCGCGCGCAGGTGGGTGAACGGACGGCCGTCGCGCAGCTCGCGCACGACCGACTCGACCAGCCCGTCGGACTCGATCATCCGGCCGTCGGTGACCGCGGTGACCGTCGCCCGCTTGCGCTGGATCAGCCGCGCCATCGTCTCGTCGATCGTGTTGGCGGCGAGCAGGTACCAGGCGGTGACCGCGTCGTGCTGGCCGATGCGGTGGCAGCGGTCCTCGGCCTGGTCGTGCATCGCCGGGGTCCACTCGAGCTCGAGGAAGGCGACGTTGGAGGCTCGAGTCAGGGTGATGCCCTGGGCGGCGACGCGGGTGGCGCACACGATCAGCGACGGCCCGCCCGGATCCTGGAAGTCCCGGATCGCCGCCTCGCGGGCGGCCAGCGTGTCGTCGCCGAGCAGGTGCAGCGCCTCGGGGAACCGAGCGCACACGGCGTCCTGGACCTCGACGTGCCGGGCGAAGACCACGAGTGGCTCGCCGCTGGCCAGGAAGTCGTCGATCCAGGCCAGCGCCGCCGCCAGCTTGCCGCGGGCGGCCAGCCGCTGCAGCGTTCCCAGCTGGGCCAGCCGCTGGGCCCGCAGGGTGGCGGCGATCCGGGCGTTGAGCTCGGAGAGGTCGATCGGCTGGGACTTCAGCCAGGCGATCACGTCGCGTTCGGCCAGCCGGTACTCGGACTCGTTGGTCAGCGCCACCGGCACGACGACCTGGCGCTTGGCCGGCAGCTGGGGCAGCACCTCGGACTTCAGCCGGCGCACGAAGCAGGCCCGGCGCATGTGCCAGTGCAGCCGCTCCTCGCTGACCTGGCCGCGGAACTGGCGCGCGAACCGGGCGCCCGAGCCGAAGTCATCCATCCGGTTGATGATGCGCAGCTGGGCGATCAGCTCCTCGGCGTGGTTGAGGACCGGCGTGCCGCTGAGCGCCAGCCGCAGGCCGCCGGGTGCCACCGCCGCGGACAGGCGGCGGACCGCCTGGGTGCGCTTGGCCTGGGGGTTCTTGCAGTAGTGGGACTCGTCGATGATCAGCGCCCGGGGCCGGCGCCGCCCCAGCGCCTGGTAGTGGGCGGCGACGATCTCGTAGTTGAGGATGGTGATGTCCGCCGCGGGGACCGCGACGCCGCGCCCGGAGACCACCGCCACCGACCGGTGGGGCAGCCAGTGCCGGGTCTCCCGCTCCCATCCGAGCTTCATCGACGCCGGGCAGATGACGACCGCCGGAAAGGCGTCGTCGGCCTCCAGCGCGGTCAGCGCCTCGACCGTCTTGCCCAGGCCCTGCTCGTCAGCCAGGAACGTGCCGCGGGTCTCCAGCGCGTAGCGGACCGCCGCCCACTGAAACGGGGCCGGTTCCCCGCCCAGCACCGCGGCCACCGCCTCGAGCGGCTCGGCCTCGGTCGCGCGCGAGCGCCGGACCGTCGCCGCGGCGGCGCGATGCTCATCGAGCAGCCGCTCCAGCACGGCGATCGCCTCGCCCATCACCTGCACCTCGTGGAGGGCGATGAACGCGTCCAGCGCCTCGGCCAGCCACGGGTCGAGCGGGACCGCGCGGGTGCCCTCGGCGCCCGGCAGCTCGGTGAAGGCCAGCCCGATGTCCGGGTCCCAGAGCACCTCGAGCCGCAGCTCCTCGCCGTCCATCCCGCGCACCCACGCCAGCCGGGCCGGCGGCGGGTCGCCACCGCGCTCGACGATCTGCGCGCAGCGCTCGGCGCCGGCGTCGAGGCGAGCCGACCGCTGGGCCCGCAGCGTCTGGGCGTTGGCCTGCGTCAGCGGCACGAGCAGCCGCCCGTCGCGCTCGATCGCCCCCTCGCGCAGCGGCTCGGGGATCGGGCCCGCCAGCGTGTTGAGCACCCACCAGCCGCGCCCGTCGTGCCGGACGGTGGTCACCGAGCCGATCCACCGCTGCTTGACCGACGCCAGCCACTGCGCGACCTCGACGGTCGGCCGCAGCTCCGGGAACCGCTCGAGCGCCTCGGTGACCTTCATCGCCGCCCAGTCGGTGGCCGGCGCCTGCCACTCGCGGCGGTCCCAGTCAAACCGGCGGTGGGGGATGCTCCGGCACAGCTCGACCAGGGCCCGGTCGTAGGGGAACGACAGCACCACCGTCTGCTCCCCGTCGCGGTCGGGGCGCAGTTCGACGTGCGGCTGGTCGGGGACGGGGCGCATGCTGGTGATTGACGTTATCCGGGTGGGCGGCTGCTCTTGCGTCGCGTGTGTCGTGGCTGGTCTTCCGTGGGGCGGTGAGAGGGGTATGGGCGGACGTCAACGGCGGCTATCGAGTGGTGGATCGGGCGGTCGCTGCCGGCTGTGAGGCGTCGGGTGTTGCGCGATGGGCGACAAAACCGATATCAGAGACCAGACCCCCTCTGATGGCGGGACGTGTGGTCTGTGCGTCGCGGATTCCGGGGTTTTGAGACCAGACGTCCCGGATTGGGTGGGGGTCTGGTGTGTGGTGTCGGTTTACGTCCCTGGTGTTGCGTGATGGGCAACGAAACCCGCACTTTGACCAGGCACCGCCCGTTTTGCCGGACGGTGTCTCAGAACGCGCGGAATCCGCGCACTCTGGACCATGCACCCCGAATCGACCAGCACCGCGGTCCGGAGTGCAGGTCGCGACGGCACCACAGTGCGCACCCACTCGATAGCCCGCCGTTTTCGCACCACAGCCACCGCGCGCACGGCCGCACACCCGCCGCGGCGGCCGGCGACGCCGCTCCGGACGCGGAACCCGGCAACTACGGAACCCGGCAGCTACCCCGCGGCGACGGCGTGGTCCTCGCGGGCGCCGGCCGGCCCGTCGGTGAGCCGGGCGCCCGGGAACTGGTCGGCCACCCGGCCGGCGGTGGCCAGGGCCCAGCGGGTCGTGGTGACCAGGCCGAGCACGGCGACCCCGGCGCCCAGCGCGGTCACCACCCACCAGCTGATGTGGGTGGCCGAGGTGAAGTCGCCGGTGATGGCGCCGCTGGCGCCGCCGGCCAGCGCGCCGAGCACGGCCACGCCGAGGGTGACGCCGACCTGGCGGCCGGTCGAGGCGACGGCGGCGGCGACGCCCGCCTGGGAGGGCGGCATGCCGGAGACGGCGGTGTTGGTGATCGGCGGGTTGACCATGCCGAGTCCCAGCCCGAACACGAGGTAGGCGACGACCAGGTAGGTGAAGGAGGTGTGGGCGGTGATCTGGGTGAGCATCAGCCCACTGACGAAGATCCCCAGCCCACCCCCGATCAGCGGGATCCGCGTGCCGCGGGCGCCCACCAGGCGGCCGGTCAGCGGCGCCACGACGACGAGCATGGCCGCCATCGGCAGGGTGTAGAGGCCCGCGTCGAGCGGGGACAGGCCACGGACGTCCTGGAGGTAGAGCGTGTTGAGGAACAGGAACCCGCCCATGGCCATGAACACCGCCACCGCGGTCGCGGTCGCGCCCGAGAACGGGGCGCTGCGGAAGAAGCGCATCTCGAGCAGCGGCTCGCGGCGGCGCAGCTCGTAGGGCACGAGCGAGCCGAACGCCAGCGCCGAGACGACGAACAGTCCGAGCGTCTGAACCGAGGTCCAGCCGGCCGAGGGGCCTTCGATGATCGCGTAGGTCAGCGAGGCCAGCGCGACGATGATCAGCACCTGCCCCACCGGGTCGATCCGGCGTGGATGGTCGGCGCGCGACTCGGGCACGAACAGGGCGGTGAGGATGATCGCCACCGCGCCGATCGGGACGTTGACCAGGAACACCGCCCGCCAGCCGACGGAATCGACCAGGGCACCGCCGACGACCGGGCCCAGCGCCATGCTCGTCCCCATCATCGCGCCCCACACCCCGATCGCCTGGGCGCGCTCGCGCGGGTCGGTGAACACGTTGCGGATGATCGACATGGCGACCGGGTTGAGCATCGATCCACCGATCGCCTGGAGGACGCGGGCGGCGATCAGCGCGTCCAGGCTCGGCGCCAACGCGCACAGCAGCGAGCCCAGCGAGAACGTCGCCAGTCCCACCTGGAACACGCGCCGGCGGCCGATCCGGTCGGCGCTCGAGCCCGACAGCATCAGCAGGCTGGCGATGACCAGCGTGTACGCGTCGATCGTCCACTGCAGGCCCGACAGGGAGGAATGGAACGAGCGGTGGATCGCCGGGAGGGCGACGTTGACGATCGTGCTGTCCACGCCGACGATGAGCAGGCTCATCGAGCAGATGCCGAGGATCACCAGCCGCTTGCGGCGGTCGGCCACGGTCTGATCTGCGACGGCGCCAGCACTCATCTCCATCGATCCTAGTAAGGACCGGAATGCTCCTTCCGGTCAGCCGAGCTCGATGTCCCAGGCCTCGATGAGCTGACGCGCCTGCTCGATGTCAGGGTGCAGCGGCCGGTCGCCGAGGTCCGGATCCAGCCGCTGCGACGCCACCTCCCACAGCGCCCGGTTGCCGGCTCCGACCGGCTCCTGCCCGGCCAGCCGTAGGGCCCGGACGGCGACGACCAGCTCGGCGGCCACCGCCACCCGCAGCGCGCCCAGCGTCTCGTGGGCGCGGCGGGCGGCGATCGGCGCCAGGCTGGAGTGCGACTCGACGCCGCGCGAGACCGAGACGGTCTGGGCGGCCACCGGCGTGACCAAGGAGCGGACCTCGGCCACCGCGGCGTGGGCGGTGTACTCGATGACCAGCGCGCCGGACTCGGGGCCGGGCCGGCGGGCGAGGAACGGCGGCAGGCCGGTCAGCCCGGTGTCCAGCAGCGTGCTCACCCGGGCGGCGATCAGCGCCGCCGAGGAGGCCAGGGCGGTGCGCAGGCCGTCGATGGCGTTGGCCAGCGGCGCCGCGTGGGGGTTGCCGTTGGGCAGGGCGATGTCCTCGCCGGGCACGATCAGCGCGTTCTCGCCGGCGAAGTTGAGCTCGTGGCCGACCGTCTCCTCCAGGGCGCCGACGGCGTCGTGGACCGCGCCGTCGACCTGGGGCTGCGCGCGGAACGGGTAGGGGTCCTGGATGCCCAGCGGCCCGGGCCGCCGGGCTCGGCGCTCCTGGCCGGCCAGCAGCTCGCGCATGCGCGCCGCCACCGCCGCCTGCCCGGGACGGTGCCGCGAGGAATGGATCCGGGGGTCGAGGACCACCGGGTCGGCGGCGGCGGCCTCGAACGACAGCGCGGCCACGGACAGCCAGGCGTCGAGCAGCCGGCGGGCATCGACCACCAGCAGCGCGGCGTGGCCGATGCTGACGGCGTTGGAGCTGATGAACGCCAGCCCGTCGCGCGGGCCCAGCCGGGCCGGGGTCAGGCCGGCATCGGCCAGGCCGGCGGCGGCGTCGATCAGGTCGTCGCCGCGCCAGAAGGTGCCCTCGCCGAGCAGCGCCAGCGCGACGTCGGCCAGGTTGGTGAGATCGCCGGTCCCGAGCGATCCGAGCTCGCGGGTGACCGGGGTCAGGCCGGCGTTGAGGACGCCGACCAGGCCGTCGAGCAGCTCGTCGGTGATGCCGGCGCCGCCGGCGCCGATCTGGTTGGCGCGCGTGGCCATGGCGGCGCGCACCACCGGGACGGTCAGCGGCAGGCCGGCGCCGCAGGCGTGGCTGCGCAGCAGGTTCATCGAGTAGCGCTCGCGGCTGTTCTTGGGGACGCGGTAGGCGCGCAGCGCGCCGACCCCGGTGGTGACCCCGTAGAGCTCGTCGCCGCGGGCCAGCAGGGTCGCGATCGCGTCGCGGGCGGCGCGGTTGCGCTCGCGCGCGTCGGGCGAGAGCTCGGCGGCGGCGCCGTCGCGGGCGATGGCGGCGACGCCCCTGGGGGTGAGGGTCGCACCGTCGAGCAGGACCGGGGTGCGCTGACCCTCGAGGAAGGCGGGGATGGACATGTGGCCGGGACTGTAATGAGCCGTCCGCCCCGGTATCGTGGCGCCCGCGATGCAGGGCAGCGTGGCCATGACCGGCGAGCCGCTGGCGCCGGAAATGGTGGCCGCGATCGCCCGCGGCGGAGTCCGGGTCAGCGTCGATCCCGGCGCGCGCGAACGGATGGCGGCGGCGGCGCGACTGGTCCAGCGCGCCGCCGAGACCGGGATGCCGGTCTACGGGCTGACCACCGGGCTGGGCTCGCGGGTGCTCGAGCGCGTCGCCGGCGATGACGCCGCCGCCTTCTCGCTCCGGACGTTGCGGGGCCGGGCGATGGCGGTGGGCGAGCCGCTGGCCCCGGATTTGACCCGGGCGGCGATGGCGGTCCGCTGCAACGGCCTGTGCGCCGCGGGGTCGGGCGCGGGGGTGGCCATCGCCGACGGGCTGGCCGCGCTGCTGAACGCCGGCGTGCATCCGTGCATTCCGCGCAGCGGCTCGGTGGGGGCCTCGGACCTGTGCATGCTGGCCCATGTGGGGCTGACGCTGATCGGCGAGGGCGAGGCCGAGCTGCACGGAGAGCGCCTGCCGTCCGCACACGCCCTGGCCGCAGCGGGGCTGGCGCCGGTGACCCTCGGGCCCAAGGACGGACTGGCCATCTGCTCGAGCTCGGCGGTGTCCTCGGGCACGGCGGCGCTGGGACTCGTCGATGCCGAGGCTGCGCTGGCGGCCACCCAGATCGCCGCCGCTCTGTCGATGGAGGGCTTCCGAGCCAACCTCAGCCCGCTGGATCCGCGGATCGTGGCCGCGCGACCCGCGCCGGGCCAGGGCTGGGCGGCCGCCGGCCTGCGCGCGCTGCTCGCCGGCGGGTCGCTGACCGCGCCCGGCGCCGCGCGCCGGCTGCAGGATCCGCTGAGCTTCCGCTGCGCCAGCCAGATCCACGGCGCGCTGCGGGTGGCGCTCGACCTCCTGGCGGCGGCGGTCGGCCCCGAGCTGGGCGGCGCCGCCGACAACCCGGTGGTGCTGCTCGATGACGAGGAGATCCTCAGCACCGGCAACTTCCACGTGCCGGCGCTGTCGCTGGCCCTCGACGCGACGGCGATCGCGCTGGCCCAGGTGGCGGCGACGATCGCCGAGCGCCAGGCCCGGTGCAAGACCGAGCGGCTGAGCGGCCTGCCCAGCGGCCTGACCACCCACGGGCTGAGCCGGTCGGGTCTGGCCCCGCTGAGCAAGACGGCCCAGGCGCTGACGATCGAAATCCGCCATCGGGCGGCGCCGCTGGCGACGCTGTCGATGGTCAGCGCCGACGGCGTCGAGGACGACTCGACCAGCGCCACCCAGGCCGCGCTGCGGCTGCGCGAACAGCTCGAGCGGCTCTGGCCGCTGGTGGCGATCGAGCTGGTGGTGGCCGCTCAGGCGGTCGAGCTGGCGGCGCCCGAGCGGCTCGGTGCCGGCACCGCGGCCGCGCTGGAGTGCGTGCGCGAATGGGTGGCGCCGCTGGACGAGGACCGCCCGTTCGGCGCCGACGTGCAGCGGCTGGCCGCCGAGGCGCTGGTCAGCGGCGTGCTGCGGGCGCGGGTGGACGGCGCGCTGGCCCGGTGACCGCGCTCGAGCTCACCTACCTGAGCGGTCCCGACGTCGACGCCCTCGGCCTCACCGACGACGAGATCCTCGACGCGGTGCGCGCGGTGCTGGGCGCCCAGGGCCGATCCGAGACGGTGATCGAGCCGCGGACGCACATCTTCCCCCGCGGGGCCCCCGGCCACTTCAACGTCCTGCGGGGCGCGGTGCCCCGGTTCGCCGGCGTCAAGGTGGTGGGCGACTACGTCGAGAACCACCGGCTGGGGCTGCCGTCCGAGCTGGCCCTGCTCCTGCTGATGTCGCCTCAGACCGGCGTTCCGGTGGCGATCATCGATGCCACCGCGATCACGGAGATGCGGACCGGCGCGGTCACCGCGATCGGAGCCGAGCACCTGGCCCGGCGGGGCGCGAGCTCGCTTGGCCACATCGGCGCCCGTGGCACCGCCTACTGGAACGTGCGCCTGCTGTGCCGGGTGCTGCCGGAGCTGACCGAGATCCGCGTCCACTCGCGCCGGCCTGAGAGCCGGGACGCGTTCGCAGAGCGCCTGAGGCGGGACCTGGACCGCGACGTGCGGTCCGTCGACACCTGGGAGGCGTGCCTGCGCGATGCCGACGTGATCGTCGAGGCGTCGCGGTTGACCGCTCCCGAGCCGCTGCTGCGCACCGCCTGGGTCAAGCCCGGCGCGTTGGTCGTTCCCTATGGCACGATCAGCGCCGTCGAGCTCTCGTTGACGGAGGTGATGGACAAGATCGTCGTCGACGACTGGGGCCAGGCGGGCAGCGGGCCGCTCGGGTCGCTGCGGGCGCACGTCGACTCCGGCCGGCTGTCGGAGGCCAACCTGCACGCCGAGCTGGGCCAGATCGTCTGCGGCGACCGCCCGGGCCGCGAAGCCGACGACGAGCGGATCCTGTTCTGGCATCGCGGCCTGTCGATCACGGACATCGCGCTGGGGCAGGCGATGCTCGACAGGGCCCAGGCCAGCGGCATCGGCACGACCCTGCCATACCGGCGATAACGCGCTGCGGTAGCGTGCCGGGCGATGAGCACCGGGACGAGCAACCGGCTGGAGTGCCGCGGCTGGCAGCAGGAGGCGGCGCTGCGCATGCTGCGCAACAACCTGCACCCCGACGTGGCCGAGAAGCCGGAGGAGCTGGTCGTCTACGGCGGCATCGGCAAGGCCGCCCGCAACTGGTCCTCCTACCACACGATCGAGCGCGAGCTGCGGCGGCTGGGCGACGATCAGACGCTGCTGGTCCAGTCGGGCAAGCCGGTGGCGGTGTTCGAGACCCACGACCAGGCGCCGCGGGTGCTGATCGCCAACTCCAACCTGGTGCCCCAGTGGGCCACCTGGGAGACCTTCCGGGAGCTCGACGCCGCCGGGCTGATGATGTACGGCCAGATGACCGCCGGGTCTTGGATCTACATCGGCAGCCAGGGGATCCTGCAGGGCACCTACGAGACGTTTGCCGCGGCGGCGCGCCAGCGGTTCGGCGGCACGCTGGCGGGGCGGCTGGTCGTCACCGCCGGCCTCGGCGGCATGGGCGGGGCCCAGCCGCTGGCCGTCACCATGCTCGGCGGCGCGGCCCTGTGCATCGAGGTCGACATCCAGCGCATCGAGCGCCGGATCGAGACCCGCTACCTCGACGAGCGGGCCGGCGACCTCGACGACGCCCTGGCGCGGCTCGACGCGGCCCGCCGCGAACGGCGCGCGCTGTCGATCGGGCTGGCCGGCAACGCCGCGGAGATCGTGCCCGAGCTGGTGCGCCGCGGCGTCGAGATCGACATCATCACCGACCAGACCAGCGCGCATGACCCGCTCAACGGGTACGTGCCGGCCGGCTTGACCGTCGAGCAGGCCGAGTCGCTGCGGCGGTCTGACCCCGACGACTACATCCGCCGGGTGGGGCAGAGCGCGGTCACCCACGTCACCGCGATCCGCGCGCTGCAGGAGTCCGGGGCGGAGGCGTTCGACTACGGCAACGCCCTGCGCGGGCTGGCGTTCGAGCACGGCGATCGCGACGCGTTCTCCTACCCGGGGTTCGTGCCCGCCTACATCCGCCCGCTGTTCTGCGAGGGCAAGGGCCCGTTCCGGTGGGTGGCGCTCTCCGGCGACCCGGCGGACATCCACGCCACCGACCGGGCCATCCTCGACCTGTTCGGCGATCAGGAGCACATCGCCCGCTGGATTGCGCTGGCCGCCGAGCGCGTCCAGTTCCAGGGTCTGCCGGCCCGGATCTGCTGGCTGGGCTACGGCGAGCGCGACCGGGCCGGGGTGCGCTTCAACGAGATGGTGGCCAGCGGCGAGCTCAAGGGCCCGATCGTGATCGGCCGCGACCACCTTGACTGCGGCTCGGTGGCGTCGCCCGAGCGCGAGACCGAGGCGATGCGCGACGGGACCGACGCGGTGGCCGACTGGCCGCTGCTCAACGCGATGCTGATGACCGCCTGCGGCGCCAGCTGGGTGTCGATCCACCACGGCGGCGGGGTGGGGATGGGCAAGTCGATCCACGCCGGCCAGGTGACGCTGGCCGACGGCACGCCCCAGGCGGGCGAGCGGGTGCGCCGCTGCCTGACCGCCGACCCGGGGCTCGGCGTCGTGCGTCACGCCGACGCCGGCTACGACGAGGCGCTCCAGACGGCGCGCTCGGCGGGGATCGCGATGCCGATGCTCGATCCCGAGCCCGACGTGCGGTGAGTCGGTGGGTATGACGGCCGGACGAAGGGGCGATCCCCCGTCGCTCTCGGTCGTCAACGCCCTGCAGGTCCTGCGTCCGCCGCGTGAGCGCATGCAGCACCTGCGCGGCGACGAGCTCGCGGCCCAGACGCTGGATCCCGGCGAGCTGTCGGCGCGCGACGGGCGGATCGCGGCCCTGGCGGCCGACCCGATCGCCGAGGTGACGATCGACGCCACCGGCTGCGCCGTCATCCCCGGGTTCGTCGACTGCCACACCCACCTGCCGTTTGCCGGCTGGCGGGCCGGGGAGTACGAGCAGAAGCTCACCGGCGTGCCCTACGCGGAGATCGCGCGCGCGGGCGGAGGGATCGCCGCCTCGGCGCGGGCGCTGCGCGAGGCCTCCGACGACGAGGTGCTCGACCAGGCGTCGGCCCTGGCCGAGGAGATGCTGGCGGCCGGCACGACCACGTTCGAGTGCAAGTCCGGATACGGCCTGTCGCGCGAGCAGGAGATGCGGGCGCTGCTGCTGGCCCGCGAGCTCGAGATCCAGGTCACGCAGACGACGACCTCGACCGCGCTGCTGGCCCACGCGGTGCCGTCGGGGTACACCGCCGACTCGTGGATGGCGGAGGTGGAGGCGATGATGCCCGAGGTGGTCGCGTCGGGCAGCGTGACGGCGCTGGACATCTTCGTCGAGTCGATCGCGTTCGGCACTCGCCACCTGGAGCTCATGGGGGAGCTGGCGTCGGCGTCCGGGCTGGCGCTGCGCTGCCACGTCGAGCAGCTGTCGTGCATGCGGTCGGTCCCGGTGGCGCTGGCCGCCGGCGCCCGCAGCGTCGACCACCTGTCGATGATCCACCCCGACGACATCGCCCCGTTGGCGGCCGCGCCGTGCGCCGCCGTGCTGCTGCCGGGCGCCGAGTTCCTGGGGGCCGAGCACCGGGCCCCGGCCCGGGCGATCATCGACGCCGGGGCGATCTTCGTCCTGGCCACGGACGCCAACCCGGGGACCTCGCCGGTGTTCTCGATGCCGGTGGTGATCGGCCTCGGCTCGCGGCTGTACGGGCTGAGCGTCCGCGAGGCGCTGGGGGCGGCCACGCTCAACGCCGCGTGGGTGCTGGACCTGCACCACGACTGGGGGTCGATCGAGGTCGGCAAGCGGGCGGATCTGGTCGTGCTCGATGGGCCGGCCGAGGCGGTGCCCTACCGGTTCGGCCACGACCCGGTGGCGGTCGTCGTCGTCGGGGGAGAGGTCGTCTACGTGCGTGACGACGCGGCCGCCGACCGCATCAGCGGAGGAGCATGAGCATCAGCCCGCGGACGCGAATCAGCCTCATCCCCGCGATGGCCAACGCGCACTCGCATGCGTTTCAGCTCGATCTGCGGGGGATCGGCGACCGAATGAGCGCCGCCGGCGCGAGCGACGACTTCTGGAGCTGGCGCACCGAGATGTACCGCCTCGCCTCCGGCCACACCCCCGAGTCGATGCGCGAGGTCGGAGACCGCGTCTACGGCCAGATGGCCGCCGCCGGCTACGGGGCGGTCGGCGAGTTTCACTACGTCCACCACCAGCCCGACGGGACCCCGTACCCGGACCCCAACGCGATGGCCATCGCCCTGGCGCAGGCGGCGCTGGCGGCCGGCCTGGAGATCACGCTGCTGCCCGCCGCCTATCACCGCGGCGGGTGGGCGGGGTCCGATTCCCCGCCGGCGCCCGGTCAGGTGCGCTTCTGCGACCCCTCGGTCGAGGCGTTCCTGGCCCGCGTCGACGCTCTGCGCGACTGGGCCGCGGGTCGCCGGGGCGTGAGCGTCGGCGTCGCCGCCCACAGCGTGCGCGCCGTCGGCGCCGACTGGCTGGAGGCGATCGCCGCCTACGCCGACCGCCACGGGCTGGTCCGCCACGTCCACGCCGCCGAGCAGTTGCGCGAGCTGACCGAATCCGACGCCGAGCACGGCTGCTCGCCGATCGAGCTGCTGCATCACACCGGCTTCCTCGGCCCCCGCACCAGCGTCGTCCACGCCATCCACGTCTCCGACGCCGACATCCACCGCCTGGCCGCGTCGGAGTCGATCGTGGTCACCTGCCCGACCACCGAGGGCAACCTCGGCGACGGCTTCCTGCCCGGCCTGCGCTACCGCGACGCGGGCGTGCGGCTGGCCATCGGCACCGACGAGCAGGTCCGCATCGATCCCTTCGAGGAGCTGCGCGAGATGGAGACATTGGCCCGCCGCGAGGGTCAGACGCGGTTCGCCCTGCTGGCCGCGGCCGGGGGCGACCTGTGGGGCGAGATCGTGGCCAACGGCCGCGCCAGCCTGGGGCTGACCGGCGAGCCCGCGACGATCGAGATCGACCGCGACCACCCGGACCTGGCCAACGTCGCCGATGCCGATCTGGGGCCGGCGCTGGCCACCTGCGCGTCGGCCGCGGTCGTCGCGGCGGGTGTACATCCCCCGGAGTAGTCCACCGCCCAAAGACACTCCCGGGGGCCGATTGTGCCCGCGCCGGGCCGGGCCGACAATGGCGACATGCTCGCCTCAATCGCCACAAAGCTCAGCGCCCATCCCCGCCGCACCCTGCTCGCCTTCCTCGTCCTCCTCGCCGTGGCCGGCGTCATCGGCGGGCCGCTGGCCGGGTCGCTGAAGAGCTCCGGCGGATTCGCCCCGCCCAACTCCGACTCCCAGGTCGCCACCCGGATGCTCGAGGCCGCCGGCGGCGCCGAGCCCGCGCCGGGGATCGTGCTCCTCGTCGACACCCCCAACGGCCCGACCGCCGCCCGGCCGCGGATCGCCGCGCTGACCCATCGTCTGGCTCAGGTGCCCGGCGTGCTGCGCACCGCCGGTCCCGCCGGCGTCGCGCGCGACGGGCGCCACGTGCTGGTCACCGGGACGCTGGCGGCCAGCGCATCGGACAACGGCGTGGCCAAGGCGGCGGTGGCGGCGTTCGCCGGGGACCGCGGGGTCACCGTCGGCGGGCCTGCGGTGGCCGGTGAGCAGATCAACTCGACCGTCATCAAGGACCTGGGCGTCGCCGAGCTGCTGGCATTCCCGCTGCTGATCGTCCTGTCGCTGCTGTTCTTCCGCGGCCGGGCGGCGCTGATGCCGCTGGCGGTCGGCGTGGTGACCGTGCTCGGCACCTTCCTGGTCCTGACCGGCGTCAACCACGTGTACGGGCTCAGCGTGTTCGCGCTGAACCTGGTCATCGGCATGGGCCTCGGGCTGGCCATCGACTACACGCTGTTCCTGGTCACCCGGTACCGGCAGGAGCTCGCCCGCGGCGCCGAGGTGCCCGAGGCGATCGCGGTGACGATGAGCCGCGCCGGTCGCACGGTCCTGTTCTCCGCCGCCACGGTGGCCTGCGCCCTGGCCACCCTGACCGTGTTCCCGCAGGGCTTCCTGAAGTCGATGGGGATCGCCGGCGCGTCGGTCGCGATCATCGCCGCCCTCGTCGCCGTCACCCTGACACCCGCCCTGTTGGGCCTGTGGGGGACCAAGCTGGCCCGCCGCGACGCCCGCGCCGGCGAGCCCGACCGCTGGTACCGCTTCGCCCGCCGGGTGATGCGCCGCCCCGGGATCGTGGCCGCGCTGACCGCCACGGTGATGGTGGCCGCCGCGCTGCCGGCCCTGGGCACCGTGTGGACGCCATCCAGCGACAGCGCGGTCATCCCGCAGGGGCAGAGCGCCCGGACCGTGGCCGACGCGCTCACCCGCGACTTCGCCGGCGCCGGCCAATCGCCGGTGACCGTCGCCGTCCGCGCGCCCGCGTCCGACGCCGCGGCGGTGGGGGCGTTCGCCCATCGGATCGCGGGCCTGGCCGGCGTGCGGCAGGTGGCGGCGCCGCGGCCGCTGGGCGACTCGACCTGGCAGCTCAACGCCGCGGTGGCCGGCGACCCGGCGGGGCCGACCGCGCAGCGGGTGGTCGACCAGATCCGCGCCATCCATCCGCCCTTCGAGACCAAGGTGACCGGTAATGCCGCCACCTTCGTCGACCAGCAGAACGCGATCGGCTCCCATCTGCCCGAGGCCATCGGCCTGCTGGTGGCGCTGACCCTGCTCATCCTGTGGCTGATGACCGACTCGGTGGTGCTGCCGATCAAGGCGATCGCGATGAACGCGCTGACGGTCGGCGCGTCGCTGGCGCCGCTGGTGCTCATCTACCAGCACGGCCACCTCACCGGGCTGCTCGGGTACACCCCGGACGGCGGGGTCGAGCCGACCGACTTCGTGGTGGCGGCCACCGTCGTGTTCGCGCTGTCCACCGACTACGGGGTCTTCCTGCTCGGTCGGATCAAGGAGGCCCGCGACGCCGACCCGCACCGGCCCCCGGACGAGCGCGAAGCGGTCGCCGCCGGCCTGGGCGCCACCGGGCGCGTGGTCACCGCCGCCGCCATCCTGCTGGCGGTCGCCATCGGGGCGTTCAGCACCAGCTCGATCTCGTTCATCCAGGAGATCGGCGTGGCGGTCGCCACCGGCGTCCTGCTCGACGCGTTCGTGGTGCGTTCGCTGCTGGTCCCGTCGCTGATGGCGCTGCTCGGCCGGTACAACTGGTGGTCGCCGGCGCCGGTCCACCGTCTGCGGGAGCGGCTGGTGGCCGGCGACGTGGCGGCCCCGCGGGCGCCGCGGATGGCCGACCAGCTCGGCTGAGGCGTCCCGGGCGGCCGTATGCTCCGCGGAGCTGTGGTCAGACGTCTCGCCAGCTCCCCGGTCGTGATCGACTGGGCGCCGGTGGTCCTGGTGCCGCCGGTGCTCATCAGCGACGCGGCGATCTCGATGCAGGGCAAGCCGATCGGGGTGGTCAACGTGCTGTGCACGTTCGCCGGGTGCCTGCCGCTGGCGCTGCGCCGCCACCTGTCGTTCCCGGCCCTGGCGCCGCTGCTGGTGGCCGGCGTCGTGCTCATCCTGTGGCAGCTGCACCCGACCAACACGGTGGTGCTGATGCCGATGATCGCGCTGTTTCAGCTGGCGCTGAGCGGCGACCGGCGCCGCTCGTTGTGGATGAGCCTGGCGCTGGTCCCGTGCGTGTTCATCAGCGTCGTCCCGTTCGCCAACGGCTTCTCGCACCTGTTGTCGATCGTGGTCCGCAACCTGGCGCTGTGCCTGCTGGCGATCGCCGCCGGCGACGTGATCCGCTCCCGGCGCGAGTCCGAGCGGCGGCTGGTGCAGGCCACCGAGCATGAGACGATGCGCCGGGTGGGCGAGGAGCGCCTGCGGATCGCCCGGGAGATCCACGACACCGTCGCCCATGCGATGACGGCGATCAACGTGCAGGCGGGCGTCGCCGCCCATCTGCTCGAGCGCGACCCCGGACACGCTCACGACGCGCTGCGCAACATCAAGCGGGCCAGCGGCGACGCGCTGACGGATCTGCGCTCGACGCTCGACGTGCTGCGCGACCCCTTCCAGGAGGCGCCGCTGGGTCCGCCCGCCGGGCTGGGCGACCTCGGCGAGCTGGCCCAGGGACTGCGCTCGGCCGGCGTGGACGTCGCCCTCGACGTCGAGACCGCCGCGGACATCCCCGGTCCGGTGCAGAGCGCGGGATACCGGATCGTGCAGGAGGCGCTGACCAACGTCGCCCGCCACGCCGAGGCCGCCCATGCGCGCGTGGCGGTGCGGCGCGTGCCGGGCGCGGTGACCATCGAGGTCGTCGACGACGGCGGCGGGGCTGACGTCAACGTCAACGGCAACGGCGCCGTGGCGGGCAACGGGCTGCGCGGCATGCGCGAACGGGCGGCGGCGCTGGGCGGGACGCTGGAGGCGGCGCCCGACCAGGCGGGCGGCTGGCGGGTGTGCGCCCGCCTGCCGCTGGACACCGGCGGCGGGAGCGACCACTAGATGATCACCGTCCAGCTGGTCGACGATCAGGCGCTGGTGCGGGCGGGCTTCCACGCCCTGCTCGACGCCGAGGACGACATCACCGTGGTCGCGGAGGCCGCCGACGGCGAGGCCGCCGTCGAGCTGGCCCGCCGCCATCGCCCGGAGGTGGTGCTGATGGACATCCGGATGCCCCGCGCCGACGGCCTGCGGGCCACCGCGCAGATCACCGCCGATCCGGCGCTGGCCGGCACCCGGGTGGTGGTGCTGACGACGTTCGAGCTCGATGAGTACGTGTTCGGCGCCCTGCGGGCGGGGGCGTCGGGCTTCCTGCTCAAGGACGTCGAGCCGGCCGAGCTGGTGGCGGCCGTCCGGGTGGTGGCCGCCGGAGACGCGCTGCTGGCGCCGCGCCTGACCCGGCGGCTGATCGAGGCGTTCGTCGCCCAGACCGGGGCGGGAGCTCCGGGCCAGACGGACCCGGCGACCGCGGCCGGCGAGCTGGTGGAGACGCTGACCCCGCGCGAGCGCGAGGTGCTGGCCCTGGTCGGCCGGGGCCGGTCCAACGCCGAGATCGCCGAGCAGCTGGTCCTGTCACCGCTGACGGCCAAGACCCACGTGGCCCGGCTGTTCGCCAAGCTGCGCGCTCGCGATCGGGCCCAGCTGGTGGTGGCCGCCTACGAGTCGGGACTGGTCGTGCCCCGGCGAGGTGACGACGCCGCCGGGCGGGGGGCCGACGCCGCCGGGCGGGGCACCGGCGCCCGCGGGCGGGGCGCCGACGGCTCTCACCAGGTCTCGTAGAAGGAGCGCTCCCGGGCCTCGAGCCGCGGGACCGCGTCGCCGAAGCCGTGCTGCTGGAAGTGCGGGCTCTCGCCGTGGGCCTGGTAGGCGGCCTCGTCGGCGTACTGCTCGTAGAGCAGGAACACCCGTGGATCGGCCGGGTCCCGATGGGCCTGGTACACGAGGTTGCCGGGCTCGGCCCGAGAGGGCGCGATCAGCTTGTCGATGGCGGCGGCGACGGCCTCCTCCTCGCCGGGTATCGCCACCCATCGGGCCAGGACTACGTATGCCATCGCAGCTCCACCCCGGACAGGTCCTCGTACAGCCGGATCGCGCTCAGCTCGCCGGCGTCGTCGCCGTAGACGGAGCGAGCACGGCGGTGGATCTGCTCCACCAGCGAGGAGAGCTCGACCGGAACGCCGACATCGCGGGCCAGGTCGACGGCCAGGCCAAGATCCTTGGTGACGAGCTTCATGGCGAAGCCGTCATCGTAATCGCCGCGCTCGAGCACCGACCGGACGTCGCGCTCCAGGAAGTTCGACGTTGCCGGGGAGCTCACCAGCGCGGTGTGGAGCCGGTCCAGCGACACGCCGGCCTTGACGCCGACGGTCAGCGCCTCGGCGGTGGCGATCGCCTGGATGAACCAGGTCAGGTTGAGCAGGAGCTTGACCGCGTAACCGCTCCCGCCGGGGCCGAGATGGAAGACCTGCTGCGGGTCGCCCATCGCCTCCAGCACCGGGAGCGCCCGGCCGAAGTCCTCGGCCTCGCCCCCCACGTAGATCGCCAGCGTTCCCGCCTCGGCCCGGATCGTCTGGCCGGCCACCGGGGCGTCGATCAGCGCCACGCCGGCGGCGGCCGCCTCGGCTTGGGCGGCGCGGCCGACGTCCAGCGAACTGGTGCTCATCTCCACGATCAGCGCGCCCGGGGTCAGCGCGGCGATCACCCCCCGCGGCCCGCACAGGACGTCGCGGACCTGGGGCGGCCCGGGCAGGCTGGTGACGACGATCTCGGCGTCGCGGACGCAGCCGGCGATGCCGTCGCTGGGCCGGGCGCCGTCGCGGGCGGCGCGGGCCAGGGCATCGGCGTCGAGATCGTAGGCGGCGACGTCGAAGCCGGCGGTGACGATGTTGCGGCACATGTGGCCGCCCATGTGACCGAGGCCGATGAAGGCCACGCGGGTGGGCGGGTCAGCGCTCATGCCAGCGAGATCCAGGTCGTCTTGAGCTGGGTGTAGGCATCCAGCGCGTGCAGCGACCGGTCGCGGCCGTGGCCGGAGTCCTTCATGCCGCCGAACGGGGTCGCCATCGACGAGGCGTCGAAGGTGTTGACCCAGACCGTGCCGGCGCGCAGCCGGCGGGCCACCCGCCCGGCGGTGCGCACGTCGGAGGTCCACACCGCCGCGGCCAGCCCGTATCGCGTGTCGTTGGCCAGCGTCACGGCCTGATCGACGTCGTCGGCGGTCTGGATGACCAGCACCGGCCCGAACACCTCGTCGGTGACGATCGGCGCCGCCGGGTCGTCGGCGGCGATGAGCGTCGGCTGCATGTAGGAGCCGCCGGTCACCGGCTCGGCGCGCGTGCCCCCGGCGATGACGGTGGCACCGCCGGCCGCGGCGCGCTCCACGCGGCCCATGACGCCGTCGAGGTGCTCGGCGCTGATCAACGCGCCCAGGATCGTGTCCGGCGCCACCGGATCGGCGGGGACGAAGCCGGCGGCGACGCCGGTCAGGCGCTCCACCAGCTCGTCGGCGATCGCCCGGTCCACGACCACTCGCGAGCCGGCGTGGCAGGTCTGGCCCGCGTTGTAGAAGATGCCCCAGCCGATCGCCTCGGCGACGGCCTGGAGGTCGGCGGCGTCGGCCAGGACGACCTGCGGACTCTTGCCGCCCAGCTCCAGCGAGACCGACTTGCCGTTGGACTCGCCGGCATAGACCTGGAACAGGCGGCCGACCGGCACCGAGCCGGTGAACGCCACCTTGTCGACGCCGTCGTGACGGCCGATCGCCTGGCCGGCCTCCTCGCCGTAACCCGGGACGACGTTGAGCACCCCGTCCGGAATCCCGGCCTCGGCGGCCAGCTCGGCGAGCGCCAGCGCGCTGAGCGGCGACTGCTCCGCCGGCTTGAGCACCACCGAGTTGCCGGCGGCCAGCGCCGGTCCCAGCTTCCAGGCGGTGATGATCAGCGGGTAGTTCCACGGCACCACCGCGCCGACGACCCCGAGCGGCTCGCGGCCGATCAGAGCCAGGGCGTCCGCGGCGGTGGGAGCGATCTCCCCGTAGACCTTGTCGATGGCCTCGCCGTACCAGGCCAGGCAGCGGGCGGCGGTGGGGACGTCGACGCCGCGGGCGTCGGCGATCGGATGGCCGGTGTCGCGGGACTCGAGCGCGGCGAGGTCGTCCAGGTGGTCGGTCATCAGCTCGGCCAGGCGTCGCAGCACCCGGCCGCGCTGCGCGGGATCGGCCAGCGCCCAGTCGCCGCCGTCGAAGGCCCGGCGCGCGGCCTGGACCGCGCGGTTCACGTCGGTCGCGCCGCCTCGGGCCACCTGAGCGATCTCGCTCCCGTCCCGGGGCGAGATCGTCGCGAACGCGCGCCCGTCGGCCGCGGGGACGAACCGGCCGTCGATGAACGCCTCGGTCCGCACGCTCAGACCGCCGCCCGCCGGGCGTAGTGGGCGACCGCGTCCTCGTCGAGCTCGATCCCCAGGCCCGGCCCGTCCGGCACCGCCAGCCAGCCGTCGGCATCGATCCGTACGGGCGCCGCCAGCATGAAGTCGCGACGCTCCGGGGTCCAGCCCGGCGGGTCGTACGGGTACTCGAGGTACGGGCCGCCGCCGACCCCACAGCACACCTGCAGGTTGGCCAGCAGTCCAATCCCGTTGGTCCAGGTGTGGGGGGTGAACCAGCGATTGCGGCGCAGCGCCAGCTCGGCGAGCGTCCGGGCGCCGCTGATGCCGAGGGCCAGCACCACATCCGGCTGCACGACGTCGAGCGCGTCCTGCTCCAGGGCCCGCCGCAGCTCGTCGAATGTGCGCGCCATCTCGCCGCCGGCGATGCGGGTGCCGGTGGTGTGGCGCAGCATTCGCATCCCCGGCAGGTCGTCGCCGAACAGCGGCTCCTCGACCCACACCACCCCCAGCTCCTGCAGGGCGTCGATCACGCGCCGGGCGGCCTGCGCGTCGAGCCCGGGCAGGATGTCGCCGGGCATGCGCCACCACTGGTTGAGGTCGACCATGATCTGCAGCCGGCCGCCGGCGGCGTGTCGAATCGCCGCGACGGTCTCGATCCCCTCGGCGACGCGCTCGCGGGCGACCCGGACCTTGACCGCGCGAAACCCGGCCGCGACGAGGGCCTCGGCGTCCTCGGCGCGCTGCTCCGGGGAACGCAGCTCGCCGAGCGATGCGTAGGCCGGGACCCCGTCGCGGGCGCCGCCGAGCAGGGTCGCGACCGGAACGCCGAGCGCCTTGCCGGCGAGATCCCACAGCGCGGCTTCCAGCGGCCAGTAGCGCCCGGCGTGAAACGCGATCGTCTCGAGTGTGCGGGCGTGGGCGGCCAGAGTGAGCGGGTCGCGGCCGACGAACAGGTGTGCGAAGGCCTCGAACCCGTCCATCGTGTCGCCGCTGGCGATGCCGGTCACCCCCTCGTCGGTGCGGACCCGGACCAGCGTGGCGTCAAACCGGGTCCGCGGATCGGGATCCCAGGCGGCGTAGAACGGGGGAGAGAGCGGCAGCGTCAGCCGCTCGATCTCGATCGCGGTGATCTTCACGAGCCGCTGTAGAACGGGCTGGTCACGTCGTCGCGGCGGTCGACCAGCGCCTGAACCTCGGCGGGATCGCGGCCATGACGCGCGGTGCGGACGCCCTTGAGGGTCGCGGTGCGGCTGGCGGTCCGCAACGCGGTCTCGTCGTGGGCTCCGGGGTCGATGTAGATCGCGACGAAGACGAGCAGGTCGCCGCTGGCCGGAATGATGCCCTCGGCGACGGCGTCGAGCACCCCCTGGGCGATGCCGAGCTGTCCGGCGCCCCAGGTCATCTTCTGATGGGTCGGCTCGAGCGCGGTCTCCTTGTTGATCATGATCGTCGGCGGCCACACCGGCTCGTAGTGCTCCTTGTCCTCGCCGACGACGACCAGGATGGGGGCGTGACCCGGGGCGGGGGAGGTGAACGTCGTCAGCAGGGCGGCGGCGGTCGGGGTCCCGCGGTGGGCCAGCACGACATTGACGTGGGCGCCGTTGGGGTCGGCCCCGCTCCAGCCCTCGCCGATCCGCCCGTCGAACGTGGCATCCCAGCCGTTCATGCGCGCCCGCGGGCCTCGATCCCGGCCAGCTCGGGGTCGATCACGATGACCGAGCGGTCGCCCTCGCCGCGGCGCAGGCGGTCGAGCGCCGCCGGCACGCCGTCGAGCTCGATCAGGTGCGAGACCATGTCGGCCAGCTCGAGGCGGCCGGTGCGGACCAGCTCGATCAGCCACGGGAACGTCTGGGTCGGGTCCGCGCTGCCGTAGTAGCTGCCCATGATCGACTTCTCGGACAGGAACTCGATCGCCGGCAGGCTGACCTCGACGCCGGCCGGGGCCAGCCCGACCACCACCGCGGTGCCGCCGGGGCGGATGGCGTCCCAGGCGGCGCGGATCGTCGCCGGCGTGCCGACCACCTCGAACGCGTGGTCGGCGCCGCCGCCGGTCAGCGCCCGGACCTCGGCGGCGGCATCGCCGGCGCTCGCGTCGACGGCGTGCGTGGCGCCTCGCCGGCGGGCGTGCTCGAGCTTCTCCGGGCGCTGGTCGACCGCGACGATCGTGCTCGCCCCGGCCAGCCGGGCGGCGGTGATCAGCTGGAGCCCGACGCCGCCGCAGCCGATGACCGCGACGCGCTCGCCGAGCCTGACCGCGGCGGCGTGGGACACCGCGCCGAACGCGGTCACCGCCCCGCAGCCCAGGAGCGCCGCCTGCCACAGGGGCAGGTCGTGGGGGATGGGGATCGCCGCGGCGGCGTCGACGACCGCGTACTGGGCAAAGCAGGCCACGGTCAGCGCGTGCTGGAGCACGGCGCCGTCGCCGCCGCGCAGCCGGGAGCCGCCCGCCGGCAGGTGGCCGGTCACCGACTGGCGCCCGACCGGCTCGCACAGCGTGCGGTGGCCCGAACGGCACGCGTCGCAGGTGCCGCAGGCGGCCACCATGCAGAGCACGACGTGGTCGCCGGTCCTGACGCCGGTGACCTCGGGGCCGACGGCCTGCACGATGCCGGCGCCCTCGTGGCCGAGCACCATCGGCCAGCGCCCGTCGCCCAGGACGCCGTCGACGAGATGGATGTCCGAGTGGCAGACGCCGGCCGCGGCGATCCGGACCAGCACCTCGCTGGGCCCGGGGGGGTCCAGATGCACGGTCTCGACGGCCGGCATCCGGCCGGGCTCGCGCAGCACGCACGCCCGCATCTCCAGGCCCGTCTGGGCGTCTGGGCCGAGCAGAGTGGCGGCGGCGGTCATCTCGGGGCGGGCCGGGGCGCGTTCACCGGCGGCGTTGTCCCACACCCTGCGATCGGTGTCAAGGCGGTCACCGGTCAGACTCCGAATTGCGCTCGGACGGCGTCCATGAGGATGACCGCGGCGCCGCTGGCGTCGCGGCGGCGGGGGTGGCAGAGCGCGATCGTGCGGGGGATCAGGATCTCCCGCGGCTCCAGCCAGGTCAGCGACGGCTCGATCGCACCCGAGGCGCCCAGCCGGTCCAGGCAGGCGTGACCGTACCCGGCGGCGACCAGCCGTTGGAGCGCGAGATTGTCGTCGGTGCGGTAGACGACCCGGGGGTTGATGCCGCGGCGGCGCCAGGCCGCCTCGAGCTCCTGCTGGGTGCGCCAGCGCCGGTTCCAGGCGACGAGGTCGACGCCGTCGAGCAGGTCGAACGAGGGGGTCTCGGCGGCCGCCAGCTCACTGTCGCGCCGGGTGAGGATGACCCACGGGTCGTCGAGCAGGGGGATCGAGCGGATGCGATCGTCGGGCACCGGGTTGACCAGGAAGGCCAGGTCCAGCTGGCCGCCGGCCAGGCGGTCGAAGCTGCGTGCGTTGTCCTGGATCTCGGTCAGGACCACCTCGACCTCGGGCCGCTGTTCGCGCAGGACCCGCAGCGCGCCGGGCAGCAGCTCCGTGGTGGCGGTCTGGAAGACGCCCACCCGCAGCGGGTAGCGCTCGCCCCGCTGTGCCGCGGCGACGTCGGCCTCGAGCGACTCCACCTCGCCCAGCACCCGGCGGGCGCGCCGGTAGGCGACATCGCCGGCGGTGGTCAGCGTCACCGCGCCGCGACCGCCGGGGCGGGTGAACAGGGGCGCCTGGAGGGCGCGCTCGAGCATGCCGATCTGATGCGAGATGGCCGACTGGGTGTAGCCCAGCGACCGCGCCGCTGCCCGGAAGGACCCCGCGTCGGCGACGGCCACCAGCGCTCGGAGAGCCTTCACGTCGATCGCCGCGCCATGATCGACCACAGTGTTCATATCAAGCGAAAAACGTCATTTGTAACCGATAGACCGAATCGTACTATGAGATGGTGATGCTGTCCTCACTGACCCGAGTGCGTTTTGCCCGCCGCCCGGCGCTCGGCACCTCGGCGCGGCTGAGGCTCGTCTATGCCCTGTTCCTGGTCGCCGGGGTGGCCCAGGCGGCGATCGTGCCGCTGCTGCCCCGGCTGGCCGGCCGCTATGACCTGTCCGGCGCCCAGACCGCGCTGCTGCTCGCCCTGCCGGGGCTGGCCACCCTGGCCGTCTCGGTGCCGTCCGGTCTGGCGGCCGACCGACTCGGCGCCCGCCGGGTGACCCTCGGCGCCGGCCTCCTGCTGGCGCTGGCGTGCGTCGCCCAGGCCGTGCCCTCATTGCCCGTGCTGCTCGCCGGCCGGATCGTGTTCGGGGTGGCGTTCGGCGTGGTGTGGACCACCGGAATGGCCTGGCTGGCCGAGCTCGACGACGGCTCGGGACGCTCGGTGCTGGGCCCGTCGGTGACCTGCTCGTCAGTGGGGATCATGCTCGGCCCGGCGGTGGCCGGCATCCTCGCCCAGGACGGCGGGCTCGGCGCCCCGTTCGCCGCCGTCGCCGTCGCCGCCGCGCTGGTCCTGGTGCCGCTGATCGCCGGCACCGCGACGGCCGCCGCCGGCCTGGTCGACGAGCCGCGACCGATCGATCCCGGTGACCTGCCGCCGGACGTCGCCTACGCCCAGCCCGCCGTGGGCGAGCTCCGGCCCTCGGTGTCGCCGCGGGCGCTCGTCGCCATGGCGCGCCGGCCGCGGGTGGCCGCGGCGGCCGGAGCCCTGATCGTCTCCGGGGCGGTATCGAGCGCCAGCCAGCTGCTGATCAGCGGCGGGCTGCACACCCTCGGCCTCTCCACCGGGCGCATCGGGCTGGCGTTCTCGGTCGCCGCCGTCGCCTATATCGCCGTCAGCGCCGTGGTGGTCCGGCTCGGCCGCCGCGCGCAGACGCTGCGCACCAACGCGGTGACCACCGCGCTGCTGGCCGCCGCCCTGCTGCCGGCGTTCCTGCACCACGGCGTGGTGGCGCTCGAGCTCGCGCTGCTGCTCAGCGCCGGGCCGCGCGCGGTCATCAGCACCATCGCCTACGCGCTGGCCGCCGGGCAGCGCTCGGACTCCGCCGGGAGCGACGGGGTGGTGTTCGGGATGCTCAACGGCGCCTGGGCGGCCGCCACGGTCGTGATGCCGGTGGTCTGCGGGGCGCTGGCGGCGGGTCCCGGCGCCCGCGGCGGCTACCTGGCCGTCATCCTGCCCTGTGCCGCCATCGGCTTCTGGCTGCTGTCGCGCGCGGGCGCGGAGGACGCGGTCGCCGAGATCCCGGCGGCCGCCGCGATCGACCGCTGCTGAGGCGGGTCGCCGGTGATGTGGGTGGTCGCGCCCGTGATGTGAGTCGTCGCCGTGCGGGTGGCCGGCGGGTGGCCGGGCGGGTGGCCGGCGTTGGGCGCGCGCGCCGGGTTGAGATGTTCGAAAAACGGCGGGCTATCGAGTGGGGATTCGCGGCGTCTGGCCGCCCCGGCCCACGTGAGCGTCGGCAAACGTCCCACTCGGGGCCTGCTGAGGGCTCGGTGGGGCGTTTGCGCTCCTGACGACGGCAAACGCCCCACCGACCTCTGCAAGAGGGTTCGTTGGGACGTTTGCCGACGCCGCCGGCACCCGAGCTGCCTTCGTTGCCCGCCGTTTTTCGCACGGCAGCGACCGCACGTGAGGCCGCGCCGGCCGGCGACCGGGGCCGGCGACCGGGGCCGGCGACCAGACCGGCCACCAGCGACGAGCGGGTCAGTCGGCGCTGCCGTCCGCGGTGGCCCGGGCCGCCGCGGAGTCCGGGTCGACCGTCTGCAGCCGGCGCAGCTCGTCGAGCGGGATGTGGCAGCGGATCCCGTGGCCGGCCTCCTCCTCGCACAGCTCGGGCTCGGTGGTCTCGCAGATTTCGCCGATCTTGCGGGGGCAGCGGGTGTGGAAGGGGCAGCCGGTGGGCGGATCGGCGGCGGAGGGGATCTCGCCCTCGAGGCGGATCCGGAGGCGGTCGAGGTCGTCGAGGGTGGGGACGGCGGAGAGCAGCGCCTCGGTGTAGGGATGCTGGGGACCGGAGAACACCCGGTCCGCGGGGCCGACCTCCATCACGCGACCGAGGTAGAGCACGACGATGCGGTCGGCGAGATAGCGCACGACGCCGAGGTCGTGGCTGATGAACAGGTAGGCGACGTCCTCGCGCTGCTGGAGGTCGGTGAGCAGGTTGAGGATGGCCGCCTGGACCGAGACGTCGAGCGCCGAGGTGGGCTCGTCGCAGACGACGATGCGCGGATCGCCCGCGAAGGCGCGGGCGATCGCCACCCGTTGCTTGAGCCCGCCCGAGAGCTGGGAGGGGCGCATCGGCAGGTAGCGCTCGGACAGCCGCACCGACTTGATCAGCGACAGCAGCCGGTCGCGGAGCTTGTCCCCCGTGTAGCCCCCGAGCTTGGACAGCGACCGGGAGATGAGCCGCTGCACGGAGTGGCGGCGGTTGAGCGCCGAGTCCGGGTTCTGGAAGACGATCTGCAGCGCCTTCTGCTGCTCGTGGGTGCGCTTGGGCGCCACCGGCGCGAGAGCCTTGCCGTCCAGCGTCACCTCGGCCCCCTCATCGGGCGGCGTCAGGCCCATGATCACGCGCGCCAGGGTGGTCTTGCCGCTGCCCGACTCGCCGACCAGGCCGACGGTCTCGCCGCCGTGGATCTCGAGGTCGACGCCGTAGAGGCCGCGGACCGTCTGGCCGCCCATGTGGAAGGTCTTGCTGGCCTGCGCGACGCGGACCAGCACCTGACCGTCGTGGTGACCGCTCGCTGCCGCAGCCGCGGCGGCGGTGTCCTCGTCGGTGACGCCCAGCGGGACGCTCTGGGCACGCTCGTGGAAGTGGCAGCGCGCGCCGCGCCCGCCGCCGATCTCGTACATCGGGGGCGCCTCGGTCCGGCAGCGGTCCTCGGCCAAGCCGCAGCGGTCGGCGAAGATGCACCCGCTCACCACCGAGCCCGGCGCGGGCAGCGAGCCGGGGATGGTGGCCAGCGGCGCCCGGCCGCCGGCCGCCGCGCCGGCGGAATCCTCCTCGCGGCGCGGGATCGAGCGCAGCAGCCCCACGGTATAGGGGTGGCGCGGCGATTTGAACACGTCGGTCGCCGGGCCCTCCTCGACCAGCTCGCCCGCGTAGAGCACCCCGACGCGGTCGCACATCTTGGCGATCACCGCCAGGTTGTGGCTGATGAACAGCAGCGACGTGTTGAACTCCTGGCGCAGCCCGCGGATGAGATCGAGCACCTCGGCCTCGACGGTCGCGTCCAGGGCGGTGGTCGGCTCGTCGAGGATGAGCAGCGAGGGCTCGGAGGCCAGCGCCATCGCGATCACCACCCGCTGGAGCATCCCGCCCGAGAGCTGGTGCGGGTAGCGGCCCATCACCCCCTTGGGATCGGAGATCCGAACCTTGGCCAGCATCTCCTGGGCGCGCTCGCGGGCCACCTTGCGGTCCAGGCCGGCGATCTCGTAGACCTCGGCGACCTGGCGGCCGACCAGGATCGACGGGTTCAGCGCCCGGCCCGGCTCCTGGTAGACCATCGACACCGTCCGGGCCCGGAGCTCGCGCAGCTCGCCCTTGCCCAGCCCCAGGACGTCGCGGCCGGCGATCTCGATCGACCCGTCGCTGACGCGGCCGTTGCGGGCCAGGTAGCGGACGATGGCCAGCGCGATCGTCGACTTGCCGCAGCCGGACTCGCCCACCAGCCCGAACGACTCGCCCTTGGCCACGTGGAAGCTGACATCGCGCACGACCCGCTGGTCCTGGCGGCGCACGCGATAGCTGATGTCGACGTGCGACAGCGCCAGCGCGTCGGCCGCCTCGGCGTCCGCAACGGCCGAGGATGCGGGGGCGGGGTCGCTCATGACGCGTCCAGGGCGGTCTCGATCGAGTTGGCGATCAGGTTGACGCCGACCACCAGCGAGGCCACGGCGATGGCGTCGAACAGGACCTCCCACCAGTATCCGGCGCCCACCTCCGAGATGTTCGTGAAGATCTCCGACCCCCAGTTGGGTGTCGGTGGCTGCAGGCCGAAGCCGAGGAACGACAGGGTGATGATCGTGAACACCGCGTACCCCAGGCGCACCGTGAACTCGACCATGATCGGCGCCAGGATGTTGGGCAGGATCTCGGCGAACATGATGTACAGCGAGCTCTCGCCTCGCAGCCGCGCCGCCGCCACGTAGTCGAGATCGCGCTCGACCAGCACCGCGGCGCGCACCGTGCGCGCGATCAGCGGCGTGAACACGATGCCGATGACGATGATCAGCGTCGCGTTGGACGAGCCCAGCGCCACGACGCCGAGGATCCCCGTCACCACCAGCGGCAGGGCCAGGAACGCCTCGACGAACCGCCCGACGACGTCGTCGACGACCCCGCGGTAGTAGCCCATCACCAGGCCCAACGCGGTCCCGAACACGGTCCCGATCAGCGTCGCCAGCGGCGCGACGATGAGGACGGGCCGGGCGCCGACGATGACCCGGGCCAGCACGTCACGGCCGAGCTGGTCGGTCCCGAACAGGTGCGCCCCCGACGGAGCCTGGTTGATCGCCGAGAGGTTCTGGGCCAGCGGATCCTGGACCACCAGGGTGCCGAAGATCGCCGCCAGGATCCAGAAGCCCACGATGATCGCACCGGCGATGAACGCCTTCTGGCGGGTCAGCTCGCGCAGAAACTCGCGACGACGGACCTCGGCCTGGGCCGAGTTCAGCGCGGCGGTGGATTCGACGGGGACGGCGCCGATGCTCATTCGACGCCCCGGTAGCGGATCCGCGGGTTCAGCAGGGTGTAGAGGACGTCGGCGATCAGCGTGGCCACCATGTAGACGATGCCGATCACCAGGACGCCGGCCTCCAGCATCGGGAAGTCCTTGTCAGTGGCTGCGTTGTAGATGAGCCGGCCGATCCCCTGGTAGTTGAAGAGCACCTCGACGAGCACCAGCCCCCCGATGAGATACCCCGTCTGAGTGGCGATCACCGTGATCGTCGGCAGCAGGGAGTTGCGCAGGACGTGGCGGCGGATCATCACCCCGCGCGGCAATCCCTTCAGCGTCGCCGTGCGGGCGTAGTCGGAGTTGAGCGCCTCCACCGTGCCCGCCCGGGCCATCTGCTCGATGTAGCCGAACAGGATCAGGGTCAACGGGATGGCCGGCAGGATCAGGTGATAGAGCTGGGTCCCCAGGCTCGATCCCGGTGGCCAGGTGGCGGAGATCGGCAGCACGTTGAGCCAGATCCCGAAGACGAGGATCAGGACCGTGCCCGACACCACCTCGGGGATCACCGTGGCGGTCAGCCCGAACACGCTGAGCACGCGGTCCAGCGGCTTGCCGACGTTGAGCGCGGCCACCACGCCGCCGACGATCCCCAGCGGCACGACCAGCACGAACGCGAGCGCGGCCAGCTCCAGCGAGTGGCCCAGGGCCTTGGTCAGCAGCGGCCCGACGGGCGACTGGTACTGGTAGGAGATCCCGAGATCGCCGGTCACGAAATGCGTGATCCAGGTCCAGTACTGCTGGATCAGCGGCTTGTCGGTCCCCAACTGCTTGGACAGCGCCGCCACCGCCGAAGGCGCGGCCAGCGGCCCCAGGATCGCCCGCGCCGGATCGCCGGGCAGCACCTGTGAGGCGAAGAACACCAGCACGCTCAGGATCCACAGCGTGATCAGCCCGAGGCCGATGCGCTTGAGGATGAACAGGAACATCGCGTACCCGGCTGCTAGCGGCCGCTCATGTGGGGATCGGAAACCACTACGCCGACTTGTACGCGTCCTTGAGGAAGATGGCCGCCAACGAGGTGGGGTTGGCCCCGTGGACGCTCGAGGACGTCGCGCACAACCCGTCGATGAAGTACGGGATGATCAGCGGCGTCTCTGAGAGCAGCAGCGTCTCGATCTTGCCGGCGAGCGTCCTCTGGGTCTGGAGGTCGACCGCCGCGGTGTACTGCTTGACCAGGTTGTCGTAGGCCGGGTTCTTGAAGTGGGCCGCATTCCAGGTGCCGTTGGACAGCAGCGGCGCGTCCAGGAACACGTTCGGCACCCCGCGGTCGCCGTAGTCGACCAGGCTCATCGTCGCGTCCAGCCAGTCCGAGTTGCCGAAGGTGGCCTTGCCGTAGTAGTTGGCCTGGGTCTCGACCTTGAGCTTGATGTCGACCCCGATCTTGGTCGCCGCCTCGGCGATGACCTGAGCCAGCTGGGGGATCTCCTCGTACTGCTCGGTGGTCAGCGTGGTCGAGAACCCGTTGGCGTGGCCGGCGGCGGCCAACAGCTGCTTGGCCTTGGCGATGTCCTGCGTGCGCTGGGGGATGCTGGTGTTCGTCGACGGGAACTTCGGGGCGAACGGACTGTCGTTGCCGACGTCGCCGTCGCCGTTGAGCAGCGCCACGACCATGCCCGGCCGGTTGAGCGACAGCGCGATCGCCTGGCGCACGCGGGCGTCGGTGAACGGCGCCTGGTCGTTGCGCATCGACAGCTCGCGGTGGTTGGCCGACTTGAGCTTGATGATGTTGTAAGAGGAGTTGTTGAGCAGCGACTGGGCGCCCTGGACGACGAACTGGACGATCACGTCGACCTGGCCGCCCTGCAGCGCCAGGATCTGGGGCTGCTGGGAGGCGTAGAACGTGAACGTGGTCGAGGCCAGGTTCGGCGCGCCGCCCCAGTAGTCGGGATTGGCGGCGAAGCTGGCGTTGACGTTCTGGCTGTAGCTGGAGAGCTTGAACGGCCCGGTGCCGATGAAGGTCTTGTCCCACTTGGCGAAGTCGGTCCCCTTGGGGACGATGATCGCGTTGTAGTTGTCGGAGGAGACCAGGTACGGGAAGTTGCCGTTGGGCGCCTCCAGATGGAACGCCACCGTGGAGGAGTCGACCTTGACGACGCCGGACGGCTTGAGCACGCCGGTGAACGTCGACAGCGCGTTGGAGGCGTTCTTGGGGTCGGCCAGCTGCTGGAAGGTGTAGACGACGTCGTCGGCGGTCATCGCCGAGCCGTCGTGGAACTTCACGTTGGGCCGCAGACTGAACGTCCACGTCGCGCCGCCGTTCGAGGGCGTCCACTTGGTCGCCAGCATCGGCTGCAACCTGAGCAGCATGTTGTTGTCGAAGGTCAGGAACTCGCCGGTCTGAGCCAGCAGGCACAGGCCGCCGGCGTCGTCGACGACCAGCGGGTTCAGGGCGCTGGCCGGCGTGGGGATGGCCAGTTTCAGCGTCCCGCCCTTGGTGGCGGCCCCGGCGGCGCTGCTCGATCCCGACGAGGTTGAGGACGAAGCCGCGGTGCCCACCTTGTTGGCCCCGCCGCAGGCGGCCAGGATCGCGCCCATCACCCCGGTGGACATGCCGACCACCGCGCCGCGGCGCATGAACTGCCGCCGGCTCATCCGGCCGGCCACGAGCTCGTCGATGTAGTGGTTCTCGAGCTCGGAGCGAACGTCGCGGATCGCGTCGAGCCTGTTGTGATCAGTTGACATGCTCCGTCACCTTTCTGCCGCGTGGAAGTGCGCGCTTACCGCGGGATCGACCCGCGCCGGCGTGGCCAAGGCCATGGACATAGTGGCGGCGGGCATTCTCGACCGCCTCAGTGTAGATTGGACGGCCATGATGGCACGCAGGACGGCGCGCTGGTGGTTCCTCGTCCCCATCCACTGATCACGGTTCTTTCACACCGTGCCGCCGGTGTCAAGCGACATCCCGCCGAGCACGGCACTCATCACCTTGGCCGCTTGGACAATTTCGTCCATCTTCGCTTCCTCCTGCGGAGTATGACTCTCGCCGCCGTGCAGCGGGACGAACAGCAGCAATGCCGGGGCGATCGCGCTCAGGTGCTGGGCGTCGTGACCGGCGCCTGACCAGGTGTCGCGCGCCGGGATGCCGAGCTCCCGGGCGGCGGCCAGCGCGGCGCCGGCCAGGCGGGGATCGAGTGTCACCGGCTCGCCCGCCCGCAGCAGCTCGACCTCCGCCGTCACGCCGCGCCGGGCGGCGATGTCCGCCGCGGCGGCGCGGACGCGAGCCTCCAGACGGTCCAGCGACTCCGACGAGGTTCCGCGGACGTCGACGCCGAGGCGGGCCTCGCCGGGGATGACGCTCAGCGCGCCGGGGGAGACGGCGATCGTCCCCACGGTGGCCACCGTCTCGGGCGGCTCGTCGCGGGCGGCCGCCTCGACGGCGAGCACGATCTCGGCGCCGGCGGCCAGGGCGTCGTGGCGTTGCGCCATCGACACCTCGCCGGAGTGGCCGGCCTCGCCGCTGATCCGCACCGCGAAGCGTCGCGGCGAGGCGACGGTCCGCACCACCCCGAGCTCGCGCAGCTCGCGCCGCTGGGCGACGTGGACCTCGGCGTGGGCGCGCAGGCGATCGACGGGTGGGTCGATCCGCGGCAGCGCGCCCAGCCGGTCCAGGAAGCCGGCCAGGGCGTCGGCGGCGCGAAAGCCATCGGCATCGCGCAGCCCGGCCAGCGCGGCGCGGTCCAGCGTGCCGACCAGCAGCCGTGAGCCCATCGTGCCCGCCCCGAAGCGGGGGGCCTCCTCGGCGGCGCAGATGAGGATGCCGGCGCGGGCGGCGCCGCCGCCCGCCCGCCCGCCCAGGTCGGCGACGAGCTCCAGGCCGAGCACCGTCCCCAGCGCGCCGTCGTAGCGCCCGCCGTCGGGCACGCTGTCCACGTGTGACCCGGCGGTGACGACCGGTCCGGTATCCGATCGCGCCCACCCTGGCAGCGCCCACAGGTTGCCGAACTCGTCGACCCCCGGCTCCAGCCCGTGCTCGCGGGCCCAGCCGGCCACCAGCAGCATCGCCTCGGCCTCGGCGGCCGAGTAGGCCGGCCGGTCGGCGCCGCCGCCCGGGCCATGGGCGATCGACCACAGCTCGTCGAGCCGCTGGGCGATCCGTGCCGGGTCAGGCAAGGGCGTAGGGCGCCAGCGGCTTGCCGAGCATCGCCTCGACCTCCGGGTACACGCTGGGCTCGCGGACGCCGTCGCCGAGCGGGACGTTGGCCTTGGGCACGTGCAGCACCGCGACCTCGTCGCCCTCGCGCAGGTTGGCGATCGAGATGATCCGGCCGGTGGCAGGGGAGAGGGTGGCCAGGACGTCGGGGAAGGTGGCCAGCCGCTCGCCCCCGGACTCGGCGGTCAGATACTCGTTGACGAACCCCAGCTCGAGATCGCCGACGTCGATCGTGCCGATGTCGAACGCGTTCTCGGTGCGCAGCGTCCGCGACCGCACGACGCCCCGGGTCAGGACGCTGCCGCCGAGGTGCTCGGCGGTGGCCGCGATCATCCGCTCGGGACCGTCGGGCTCGGCGGCCAGGATCGCCTCGCCCAGGTCCAGGGCGAAGCTGATCGCCCCGACGGCGGCGTGCGCGGCCACGAACGACGCCGGCAGCGGATTGCGGGCGCAGGAGATGAACCCGCCGGATTGGTCTGAGGCGGTGCGCAGCACATTGGCGGTGTGGCGCACGGTTCCGCGCGTGACCACCTCGAGATAGCGGTTCTCGCTGCGGTTGCCCCCGGCGACCGCCTGGACGGTCTCATAGTCGTCGTCGGCGGCCAGTCCGAACGACCCCATCTTGCCGGTGGGGTGGGCACGGCCGTCGCCGGCGGCGTCGACCACCAGGGTGCCGAGCACCGCCGAGGCCACCCAGCCGTTGCAGGTCGTCGACGAGCCGTTCTGGGCGGTCACGGTGCCGACGATCGGCTCGTCGAACGCCTCCATCAGCAGCTCCAGCGCGCGGACATAATCCCCCGGGCGCATCTCCCAGCCGACGGCGGCCGGAGCGCCGATGGCCGAGACGGTGGCCAGCATCGCGTCGGCGTCGAGCTCGTCCAGCGACGCCAGCCGCGGGGTCCCGTACTGGACCGCGGTCGTGCCGACGAGCAGCCCGTGGTCGACCCAGCCCCCGCCCCCCGCGGCCAGGACCGAGCCGCCGGCGACGGCGGCGTGGACGGCGTGCAGGTCGAGATCTCTCATGTCGGAGACGGTACGGAATCGAGCCCGAGACCGTGATCGTGGGCGTGACGGCGGGCGTCCTCATAGCCGGCGTCGGCGTGGCGCAGCACGCCCAGCGCGGTGTCGACGTGCAGCGCGCCCTGCAGGCGCGCGGCGGCGTCGGCGTCGCCGGTGGCGACGACGGTCATCCCGGCGCTCTGCGAGTAGCCGGCGTAGCCCCCGCCGCCGGCGTGCAGGGCGACCAGGTCGGCGCCCGAGGCGGTGGTCAGCAACGCGTTGAGCAGCGGCCAGTCGCTGACCGCGTCGGAGCCGTCGGCCATCGCCTCGGTGATGATGTTGGGGTGGGTCATGGCGCCCGAGTCCATGTGGTCGCGGGTGAACGCCACCGGCGCGCGCAGCCGCCCGCCGGCGACGGCGTCGTTGACCGCCAGGCCCAGCCGGGTGCGCTCGCCGTGCCCCAGCCAGGCGATCCGGGCCGGCAGCCCCTGCCGGGTCACGTGCGTGCGGGCCAGGTCGATCCAGCGGGTGATGCGCTCCTCGCCGGCGAACAGCTCCAGGCACAGGTCGTCGATGGTGGCCAGGTCCGCGTCCTCGCCGGACAGGCAGATCCACCGAAACGGGCCGATCCCGCGGCAGAACAGGGGGCGCAGGTAGCGGGCGGTGAAGATGTCGATGGTCAGCGCCCGCCGGCACCCGCCGGCGGCGGCATGGGGGCGGATGTTGTTGCCGTAGTCGAACACGACAGCGCCCCGGTCGCGCAGCGCCAGCATCGCCTCGACGTGGCGGACCATCGTGGCCAGCGCCAGCGCCTCGAGCTTGCCCGGATCGCCGCGCCGCAGGTCGGCGGCCTCGCCCGGGCCGACCCCGGCCGGGAGGTAGCCGCTGCGCAGGTCGTGGGCGGCGGTCAGGTCGGTGACGACGTCCGGGACGACGTCGCGCGCCAGCAGGCCCTCGAGCAGCTCCGCGGCGTTGCCGGCGAAGGCCACCGCCCGCGCCTGGCCGTTGGCGCGAGCGCTGAGCGCGGCGTCGAGCGCCTCGTCGAGGTCGCCGGTGACGACGTCGACGATCCCGGCCTCCCAGCGGCGGTGGGCCTTGCCGGCGTCGGCCTCGGCGATCAGGCTGACGCCGCCGAGCATGCGGGTGATGGCCATCGGCTGGGCGGCGCCCATCCCGCCCAGCCCGCCGCTGACGACCAGCCGGCCGTGGAGGGTCCCGGCGAAGTGCTCGCGGGCGACCTGGGCGAACGTCTCGTAGGTGCCCTGGAGCACGCCCTGGGCACCGATGTACTGCCAGCAGCCGGCGGTCAGCCCGCCCCAGGCGATCAGCCCGCGGCGCTCGAGGTCATAGAAGATCTCGGGCGTGGCCCAGCGGCCGACGAGGTTGCCGTTGGCCAGCAGAACGGCCGGGGCGCGGGGTCCGGTGGGGAGCACGGCGATCGGCTTGCCCGACTGGACCACCAGCGTCTCCCCGTCGCTCAGCGTGCGCAGCGCGGCGACGATGCCGTCGAGGCTGGGGCGGTCGCGCGCGACCCGGGCGTGGGCGGCGTACACGACCAGGTTCTCGGGGTCCTCGGCGATCGCCAGGTTGTTCTCCAGCAGGCGCAGGATCGCCTCCTGACGCCAGCCGCGGCAGCGCAGTGCGGGCGCCGGGGGTTCAGGCATGGGCGCGCACCCGGGCCCCGGCGGCGGGGACGAACCGGCCGTCGCCGGGCCCGGCCAGAACGCGCTCGCCGTCCCAGACCAGTCGCCCGCGGGAGAAGGCGGCGATGACCCGGCCCCTGAGCCGGCGCCCGCGGTAGGGGCTCCACCCGGCGGCGGTGACCAGCGCGGCCGGGTCGATCTCCCACTCGGCGTCGGGATCGAGCACCAGCAGGTCGGCGTCGGCGCCCGGCGCGAGGTTGCCCTTGCGCGGCCACAGGCCGAAGCGCTTGGCCGGCTGCTCGGAGACCAGGCGCACCAGCGCGGCCGGGCCGAGGGCGTCGTGGACGAGCGGCGCGATCAGCTCGACGCCGGGCGCGCCCGAAGCCAGGGCGAAGATGTCGGGTCCATGCTTGCGCTCGGGCGGCCAGCCGACGTGGTCGGAGGAGATGAGGTCCAGCCCGTCGGGCGCCAGCGGGGCATCGCGCAGCGGCGGGTTGATCTTGGCCTCGCCGCCCCGGGCGACGAGCGCGGACTCGTCGAGCAGCAGATA
The DNA here is from genome assembly GCA_036267215.1 of Solirubrobacteraceae bacterium. GTDB lineage: Bacteria > Actinomycetota > Thermoleophilia > Solirubrobacterales > Solirubrobacteraceae > Palsa-465. The sequence continues at coordinate 75,960 of DATAWL010000066.1, forward strand.
GTGAGGGCAGGTCTCGGCGCTGACGTCGAGCCCGGCGCGGCGGGCCGCGGCGACCAGCTCGACCCCGCGCGGCGTCGAGACATGGCAGATGTGCAGGCGCACGCCGGTGCTCCGGGCCAGCTCCAGGCAGCGGGCGATGGCCTCGTGCTCGGCGATCGGCGGGCGCGACCGGGCGTGGGCCAGCGGGTCGGACCCGTGGCCGGCCGCCTGCTCGGCGGCGATCCCGGCGCGGACGATCTCGTCGTTCTCGGCGTGCACGCCGGCCAGCCCGCCGGCGGCGGCGATGGCGGCGAAGGCGCGCAGCAGCTGCCCGTCCGGGATGCGGGGAAAGCGCTGCGGATGAGTCTCGAAGGTCGAGAGCTTGAACGCGGCCGCGCCGGCGTCGACGAGGTCCTGGACCGCGTCGATCGGCCCCTGGGGCGGGACGGTCGCCCACAGGGCCACGTCGATGACCGCCTCGCGCTCGACATCGGCGGTCTTGGCGCTGAAGGCGGCCAGCGAGTCGACCGGGCCCGAGGCGTCGTAGGGCATGTCGACGATGGTCGTCACGCCCCCGGCGGCCGCTGCCGTCGTGCAGCGCTCGATCCCCTCGCCGGCGTAGCTGCGAGTGTGGACGTGGACGTCGACCGCGCCGGGGAGGAGCAGTGCGTCGCCGTAGTCGAACGGGCCGGGCGCCGGGTCGCCGACGCGCTCGATGCGCCCGTCGGCCACGGTCACGCCGGCCCGCCGCGGCGATCCGCCGGGATCGACGATGCGGCCCGAGATCTTCTCGATCACTGAGATGTAAAAAAGATACACTGTCGAGTCGACCGTGGTGGTTATCTCAACCAACGAGACGATTACGCTCAGCGGCGACGGCCTCACCGTCGACGACGTGCTCGCCATCGCCCGGGGCCGCGCCCGCGTCGAGCTCGACGAGGCCGCGCTCGTGCGGGTGCGGGCCGCCCGCGAGGTCGTCGACCGGGTGCTGGCCAGCGGCGAGGCGGTCTACGGGCTCAACACCGGGCTGGGATCGCTCAGCCGTCACCACATCCCGCTCGATGAGATCGGGGCGTTCTCGTTCGCCACCGTCGCCGATCAGGTGGCCTCCTACGGGCGGCCGCTGGCGACCGACGTGGTACGGGCGATGATCGTCTCCCGGGTCAACGGCATGCTCAAGGCCGGGGTCGGGGTGCGCCGCGAGCTGATCGAGGCGCTGGTGGCGCTGCTCAACCTCGGCGTCCATCCCGTCGTGCGCATGATCGGCTCGGTCGGTCAGGGCGACCTGTCGGAGATGGCCGACATCGGCAAGGTGCTGATCGGGCGCGGCTGGGCCGAATACGACGGGGAGACGGTGCGCGGCGACGAGGCGCTGCGCCGGGCCGGTCTGCAGCCGACCGCGCTGGGGCCCAAGGAGGCGCTCGGCCTGATCAGCGCCAACGGCGTGACGATGGGACGCGGGTCGCTGGTGCTGGTCGACGCCGCCGACCTGATCGAGAGCATGCAGATCGCCGCCGGCCTCAGCTTCGAGGCGTTCGCCGCCAACCTGTCCGTGATCCATCCGGCGGCCGGACGGGCCCGGCCCCACAGCGGGGTGAAGACGGCGATGGCGCGGCTGCGCGAGCTGCTCGAGGATTCGGACCTGTGGCGACCGGGAGCGGCTCGCAACCTCCAGGACCCGCTGTCGATCCGCTGCGTGCCCCAGACCCACGGGGCGGTCTACGACGCGCTCTCGGTGGCCCGCGGACTGATGGAGATCGAGCTCAACTCGGCCAGCGACAACCCGCTGGTGCTGGTCGAGGAGGACGCGATCGTGTCGGTCGGCAACTTCGACGTCACCTCGCTGTCGATGGCGTTCGACTACGTCCGGATCGGCATCGCGCACGCCGCCCAGGTGGCCAACGAACGGGTGCAGAAGCTGCTGTGGAATCACTTCAGCGGACTGCCCACCGGGCTGGCCCGCCACGACGGGCGCACCGGCGGCCTGCGACCGCTGGGTCGCTCGTTCGCGGCGCTGGCCTCGGAGGCCCGCTTCCTGGCCAACCCGATATCGCTCGACTACCGCGGCCAGCTGGCCGAGGGGGTCGAGGATCACGCGTCGATGGCGCCGCTGGCGGTGAGCACCACCTCGGCGCTGGTCAGCCTGGTCCACCGGCTGGTCGCGCTGGAGCTGATCATCGCGGCCCAGGCGATCGATCTGCGCGGCGGCGCCGCGCGGCTGGGCGGCGGCACCGGGCGCGCCTACTCGGTCGTGCGCGAGTACGCCGGCACCCTCACCGACGAGACCGAGTGGAACGCGAACATCGAGGGCCTGGCGACGCTGGTCGGCGACGGCGACCTGGCTCGCCGGGTGGCCCGGGTGGCCGGGTCGCGGCCGGCCCTGTCCGAACACGAGCCTCCGGGGATCTGAGGCGGCTGAGTCGTGCCCGCGGGGGCCTTGGAACGGGCGGTGGAGCTGCTGCATCATCTCGGCTCGGGCGAGTCGGACCTGACGGTGGCCGAGCTGGCCAGCGAGGCCGGCATGCCGACCAGCACCGCCTACCGCCTGCTGGGCGAGCTCGAGCAGCTCGGCCTGGTTCAGCGGGCGGCCGACCGCCGAGTGGCGTTGGGGACGCGACTGGTCGCGCTGGGCCGCAGCGCCGAGGCCGGCCTGCGGGAGCGCCTGGTCGACCCCGCCTCGGCGGTCATGGTCCAGCTCTGCCGCGAGGTGAGGGAGACCGTGATCCTCACCGCCCCCTGTGCCCTGGAGGCGATCGTCCTGCACGTGGTGGAGACCGAGGTCCACTCGGTGCGCCTCAGCTACGCGCTGTTCCGGCGCGGGCCGATGCACCGGGGCGCCTCGGGCAAGATCCTGGCCGCGTATCTGGAGCCGGCCGAGCGCGGGCGGCTGCTGGCGGCCGTGGGCGAGCCGGCGCTGGCGGCCGAGCTGGACCGGATCCGCGCCGAGGGGTTCGTGGTCACCGCCGGCGAGCTCGACGCCGGGGCGGCGGCGGCCGCGGCCCCGATCCTGGACCGGCGGGGGCGGCTGGTCGCCGGCCTGTCCGTCGCGGGGCCGGCGGACCGCATCGCCGGCGACGTCGCCGCGATGACGGCGGCGGTCACCGCGGCGGCGCGCAGGATCGAGCGCGCCCACCAGGGCTGAGGGGCGCCGGACCGGCTGGCGGCCACCGGGGGCGAGCGTAGGATCCGTGAAGGGGGCCCGCGCCGAGCGGGTCCGCTCGGCCGGGTGTGAGCTTGAGCGACACAACCACAGACCCCGCAGGCGCACCGGTCACCGGTCGCCGGCTGGTGCGTCCCGACCGGCGCGGGCTGATGCCCGGTGCGGGGGCCCGGCCGCGGGCCGGCAAGCATGCCGAGGGCGGCCACGATCTCGACGTCCCGCGGGGACTGGCCGCGCTCAGCCTGGACGCGCTGACCAGCGTCGCCTACGGGCCCGAGGCGATCATGATCGTGCTGTTCGGCGCCGGGGTGTCCGCGCTGCGGTTCACCCTGCCGCTGATCCTGGTGATCACCGGGATGCTCGTCCTGCTGATCATCTCCTACTCGCAGGTGATCGTGGCCCACCCCGACGGCGGCGGGGCCTACGCGGTGTCCAAGAGCAACCTGGGCCGGTGGCCGGCGCTGCTGGCGGCCGCGTCGCTGGTCGTCGACTACGTGCTGACGGTCGCGGTCAGCCTCGCCGCCGGCGCCGCCAGCCTCGGCAGCGCGTTCCCGTCGCTGGCGCACCACCTGGTGCTGGTCTCGCTCGCCGGGCTGGTGCTGCTGACGGCGATCAACATGTTCGGGATCAGCGAGTCGGCCAAGGTCCTGATGGTGCCGGCGGCGATCTTCATCCTCAGCGTGCTGGCGGTCATCTTCGTCGGCCTGGTGCACCCTCACGTGCAGGCGGTGATCGGGCGGCACGAGACGCCGACGATCGTCGAGGGCGTCGGGCTGGTGCTGATCCTCAAGGCGTTCGCGTCAGGCTGCTCGGCGGTGACCGGGGTGGAGGCGATCGCCAACGGCGTCCCGGCCTTTCGCCGGCCGCGGGCCCGCACCGCCCAGCGCACCGAGGTCGCCCTGGGGCTGCTGCTGGGGATCATGCTGATCGGGCTGGCGGTCCTCATCCACATGCATCACACCGAGCCGCGGGGCGGGGTGACCGTCCTGGCCCAGCTGACCGCGGCGTCGATGGGCACCGGCTGGACGTTCTACGTCTCGAACCTCGCGGTGGCGCTGGCGCTCGGCCTGGCCGCCAACACCAGCTTCGGCGGCCTGCCGGTCCTGATGAGCCTGCTGGCCAAGGATCACCGCCTGCCCCACGCGTTCTACCTGCGCTCCGAGCGGCCGGTCTACCGGATCGCGATCGTCGCCCTGGCGTTCGCCGCCCTGCTGTTGCTGGTGGCCTCCGGCGCCGAGACCAACAACCTCATCCCGCTGTTCGCGATCGGCGTGTTCATCGGATTCACCCTGTGTCAGGTCGGCCTCGTCCGCCACTGGCGCCGTGAGCGCGGCAGCCACTGGCGGCTGCGGATGGGGGTCAACGGCGCCGGCGCGGTGATGACCGCCACCGCCGTGGTCGTGCTGCTGGGCACCAAGTTCCTGGAGGGGGCCTGGGTCATCGTGATCGCCGTCCCGGCGTTGATCCTGCTGTTTCACCGGACCGAGGTCTACTACGACGCCGTCGGCCAGGAGCTCCAGCTCGGGCGCACGCCCCCGCTGCCGTGCAAGCGCGAGAGCATCGTCATCGTGCCGACCTCGACCGTCAACCTCCTGACCGAGGAGGCCGTCAGCGTCGCCATGTCGCTGGGGGAGACCGTCGTCGCCCTCGCGGTGGCCGCCGACGAGGAGGAGAAGCAGAAGATCGAGCGGGCCTGGGCCGAGTGGAAATGCGGTCCGCCGATCGAGGTCATCATCGACAAGCACCGCTCGCTGATCCGCACCGTGCTCAAGTACGTCGCCTCGATCGAGGACACCGACGCGGTCGTCACCGTGCTGATCCCGGAGATCGTTCCCCGCAAGCGCCGCCACGAGATCCTGCACAACCAGCGGGGGCGGCTGCTGTCCGCGGTGCTCCGGGCGCGCACCGACGTGATCGTGGCGACGCTGCCGTTCAAGCTGCACGACTGAGCAGGGCTGTCGTCCGTGGGCCGGCGGCGCGTGCCTCGGCAAACGTCAACGACGGCTATCGAGTGGAGGTCGGGGTCGTCGCAGACGTTCGCGGGCAACCGCCAACGTGGAAAGCGTGACAAACCTGCGGGGCGTGTCCGGCCTTGTCCCCGGATCGCCCTCCAGCGTGGGAAACGTGACACACCTCAGAGCCCGATCCCGATTTGTCACGTAATCCACGTCAAGGGGTTCGCCCGCCACGCCGCCACCCGTGTCGGCCGGCGGCGGCGGTGACCAGGGCGCCGATCCGAACGGGCTGATGGCGATCACGGACAGTCCGTCCGCCAGCTCGCCGGCGGCCGGGGAGGCGTTCCACCCGTGGTAGCCCCGCGCTACGGCGCGGTGGTGCGCGGCGTGTCGCTGACGCCGGGCAGCAGTGGCGGCAGCAGCTGGGGCAACGGTCAGATCAGGAGTGGACGGGCTCGCGGCGGCGCGCATGTGCGTCGCCGCCACGCCGGTCACTGACGATCCGGCGACGGCGCGAGCGCGGAGCGGCCGGCACCAGCTGGTCCTCCGCGCCCGGCCGGAGCACGACGATCTCGCCGGGGGCATGGCTGAGCAGCCAGGCGACGTCGTCGGGACCGAACCCGTGGCCGCCTCCCGGCGCGGCGGCGATGACGATGCGGTCGAAGCGCTCGTTGGCGATCGTCTGGCGCAGGGCGTGCCGGTAGGTGCGCCCGCGCTCCAGGCGGGCGTCCACCGGCACCCCGAACTGGGCGGCCCGCTGCTCGATCGCTTCCTGGAGCGGGATGGCGATCGCCGCCTGGCGCGGGAGCGGCGAGTCGAGCGGCAGCGTCATCGGCACCCGGGCCAGGAACACCGGCAGCAGCGTCGCGTCCTCGGCCCGCGCCATCCGGAGGGCGGCATCCAGCGCGCGGCGTGACAGCGCCGAGCCCATGAACGGGAACAGCACGCGGCGGCAGTCCGAGCCCGGCGCTCGCGCCGGCGCCGGCCGGGAGCCGGCGAACTGGCGCACGGCCAGGGCCACCAGCGCCCCGGCGAGCACGACCACGATCACGATCAGCAGAACAGTCATTCGGTCTCCTTCGTCCGCTGTGTTCGGTCGGCGACGATGCGCAGATCGACCCCCGGCAGGAGGGTCATCAGCCGCATCGGCAGCGCCGGCTCCATCAGGCGCCGCAGGCCGTTACGCGCCCGCGGCGTGCCCATCAGGACATACGTCGTTCCCCGGTCGCGGGCCACGGTCCGGGTGACCTCGGCCACGTCGGCGCCGTGCTCCACCAGCAGATGGGCGCCCAGGACGCTGGCCAGCCGGCGCAGCGCGGCCAGCTGCTCGCGCTGCTCGTCAGTGGGCTCCTCGTCGGCCACCCACAGGACGTCGAGCTCGGCTCCGAGGCGCTGAGCCGACCGCCACGCCCGGCGCACGATCCGCTGGGAGCTGGGATCGGGAGTGACCAGTGCCAGCAGGCGCTCGGCGATCGCCGACGGCGCGTGGCCGTCGACCAGGCGCTCGCCGTGCGACCGGAGAGTGGCGGGCTCGACGATGCGCTTGGCCTCGACCTCCTCGGCGACCTGGCGCAGCGCCACCTCGCGCAGCGCGGCGAGATTCTCGATCTTGAAGAAGTTGTTGAGCGCGCCCTGGACACGCTCGGAGGGGTAGACCTTGCCGGCGAGCAGCCGCTCGATCAGGGACTCCGGCGTGATGTCGATGAGCACGACGTCGTCGGCGGAGGCGATGGCCGCGTCGGGCACGGTCTCGCGCACCCGGGTGCCGGTCAGCTCGGTGACCTGGTCGTTCAGGCTCTCCAGGTGCTGGACGTTGACCGACGAGTAGACATCGATCCCGGCGGTCAGGACGTCGGCGATGTCCTCGTAGCGCTTGGGGTGCTCGGTGCCAGGGGCGTTCGTGTGGGCCAGCTCGTCGATCAGGCACAGCTCGGGCGCGCGGAGCAGGATCCCGGGCAGGTCCATCTCCTCGAGCATCGTCTCCCGGTAGCTGACGTGGCGGCGGGGGACGGTCTCCATCCCCTCCGCCTGGGCCATCGTCTCGATGCGACCGTGGGGCTCGAGGTAGCCGATCACGACGTCACGACCGGCCGCGAGCTCGGCCTGGCCCTCCTGGAGCATCCGGTAGGTCTTGCCCACGCCGGCGGCCATGCCGAGGAAGATCTTGTATCGGCCGCGACTGACCGCCAACGTCTCGATCCTTGCGCGTGAGCCACCGCGCGTCCGCGGTTCTCACGCCCCGAGCAGGTTGTGGACGATCAGGTCGATCAGCTTGATGCCGATGAACGGCGCGATCAGGCCGCCGAGTCCGTAGATCCAGAGGTTGCGCCGCAGCAGCGCGCTGGCTCCGATCGGGCGGTAGGCGACGCCCTTGAGCGAGATCGGGATGAGCAGCGGGATGACGATGGCATTGAAGATGATCGCCGAGATCACCGCCGAATGCGGGGTGCCGAGATCGATGATGTTGAGCACGTGCAGCGGGCCGGTGCCGCCCTTGGTCGCCGCGTAGGTCGAGATGAAGATCGCCGGGAGGATGGCGAAGTACTTGGCCACGTCGTTGGCGATCGAGAACGTCGTCAGCGCGCCGCGGGTGATCAGCAGCTGCTTGCCGACCTCGACGATCTCGATGAGCTTGGTCGGGTTGGAGTCGAGGTCGACCATGTTCCCGGCCTCGCGAGCGGCCTGGGTCCCGGTGTTCATGGCCACGCCGACGTCGGCCTGGGCCAGCGCGGGCGCGTCGTTGGTGCCGTCCCCGGTCATCGCCACCATCCGGCCGGATGCCTGCTGCTCCTTGATCAGGGACAGCTTGGCCTCCGGAGTGGCCTCGGCCAGGAAGTCGTCGACGCCGGACTCCTCGGCGATCTTGGCCGCGGTCAGGCGGTTGTCGCCGGTGATCATGACCGTGCGGATGCCCATCTGGCGCAGGTGGTCAAAGCGCTCGCGCATCCCCTCCTTGATCGTGTCCTTGAGGTAGATGACGCCCATCACCTGGGAGTCGCGGGCGACCGCCAGCGGGGTGCCGCCCTCGCGCCCGATGCGGTCCAGCGCCGGCTGGAGCTCGATCGGGGGACGGCCGCCCTCCTCGGTGACGAAATTGATGATCGCGTCGCCGGCGCCCTTGCGCAGCATGTGGCCGTCGAAGTCGACGCCGCTCATCCGCGTCTGGGCGGTGAACGGCACGAACTGGGCGTGCATCTCCGCCATGTCGTGCTCGCGGATGCCGTACTGCTTGGCCAGCACCACGATCGACCGGCCCTCCGGGGTCTCGTCAGCGAGTGACGAGAGCTGCGCGACCTCGGCCAGTTCGGCCTCGGAGACTCCCGGCATCGGGATGAACTCCGAGGCGAGCCGGTTGCCGATGGTGATCGTGCCGGTCTTGTCGAGCAGCAGCACGTCCACGTCGCCGGAGGCCTCGACGGCGCGTCCGGAGAGGGCCAGGACGTTGCGGCGCACCAGGCGGTCCATGCCGGCGATGCCGATCGCCGACAGCAGCGCGCCGATCGTGGTCGGGATGAGCGCCACCAGGAGTGAGATGAGGGTGGTGTCCGAGATCGAGGTGTGCGCGAACAGGCCGAACGGCCGCAGCGTGGCCACCACGATGATGAAGATCAGGGTCAGCCCGGCCAGCAGGATATTCAGCGCGATCTCGTTGGGGGTCTTGCGCCGCTCGGCCCCTTCGACGAGCGAGATCATCCGGTCCAGGAACGAGTGTCCCGGCTCCTGGGTGATCTCGACCACGATGCGGTCCGATAGGACCCGGGTGCCGCCGGTGACCGCCGAGCGGTCGCCGCCGGACTCGCGGATGACGGGGGCCGACTCGCCGGTGATGGCCGACTCGTCGACCGAGGCGATGCCCTCGATCACGGTTCCGTCGCCCGGGATCAGCTCCCCGGCCACGACCACCACGCGATCACCCTTGGTCAGGTCGGACGCCTTCTTGGTCGTCCCATCCTGCATGACCGCCACGGTCTCCTGGCGCATCGAGCGCAGGGTGTCGGCCTGGGCCCGGCCTCGTCCCTCGGCGAACGCCTCGGCCATGTTGGCGAACACGACCGTCAGCCACAGCCAGAAGGAGATGACGAACGTGTACCAGGCGGGGTCGTTGCCGCCCAGAGCCGCGCCGCCGAACACCTGCTTGAGCCAGGTGGCGGTGGTGATGACCGCGCCGATCTCGACCACGAACATGACCGGGTTGCGGATCTGGACCCGCGGGTCCAGCTTGACCAGGCTGTCCAGCAACGCCCGCTTGACGATGTCCGGGCGAAACAGCGAGACCGCCTGGCGCTCGCGGCCGGGGTTCGGCGTCTTGGTCGGCTCGGCAGGAGGCGGGGATGTGGTGACTGACATCAGCGACCTCCGGTGGCGCGGTTGATGGCGAGATTGAGCTCCAGCACATCCACGCTCGGCTCGCCTGAGAAGCCCAGGCCCCGGCCGGCGGTGTTGCTGGAGATCAGCTGGCGGACGCGGGCCAGCGGCAGCCGGTCGACCGCTGCGATGCGGTAGGCCTGGATGTCAGCGTTGGCGACCGAGATGTCCGGGTCGATGCCCGACGCCGAGGTGTCGGCGGCGTCGACCGGGATCTTGGCCGCGGTCAGCCCGCCGGGGTAGTAGTGCCCGTTGAGGGCGATGTAGGACTGGATGTTCGACGAGATCGCCTGCTCGGTGACCTTGCTGTTGGGGCCGTAGTTGGCGAACGCCGAGGCGGCCGCGTTGTCGGACGGGACGGTGCCGGAGGGGCGCGTCTGGAAGTAGCGCGGGTCGGGCGCGGTGACGGGGTTGCCGTCCTGCATCTCGACCTTGCCGGTCTTCTTGTTGATGACGACGTTGCCGAAGTTCTGGCCGATGATCTTGGAGCCGACCAGCTTGCCGCCGACGAAGACCTGCTGCCCGTTGGCGTTGCCGGGGAAGGCGACCTGCCCGATCCCGGTGATGACCAGCGGATAGGCGATCCCCAGCAGCAGCACCAGGACGAGGATCCCGATCGCGGAGGTGATGATGTCTTTCTTGATTGCCATGTCTCTAGTAGAGGTGTCCGGTGAGACCCTGCACGATCGGTCCGAGCAGCAAGGCGGGGAAGAAGGTGAGAGCGCCGACGAGGATGATCACGCCGATCAGCAGCACCACGAACGTCGGGTTGTCCGTGCGCATCGTGCCCAGCCCCGCGGGGCTGACCCGTTTGCCGGCGAGCGAGCCGGCGACGGCCAGGGCGAACAGGATCGGCGCGTAGCGGGCGAACAGCATGTCGAAGCCGCCCAGGAAGGTGGCGAAGTTGATGCCGTGAGACCCGAGGTTGCCGGCATTGGGCTGGATGAAGCCGGTGTAGCCGGCGAAGGCCGAGCCGTTGTTGTTGGCCTGGCTGAGATAGGCGTAGAACGTCTCCGAGAAGCCCTGAGGCCCGCCGGCGGCGACTGAGGAGATCGACGCTCGGCCCGCCGACGAGGCGGTGGCCAGCGCGGTGCAGAACAGCGCCGCCAGGGGGGTGATGAGGATGCCCAGGGAGACCAGCTTGATCTCGCGGGCCTCGATCTTCTTGCCGAGGTACTCGGGGGTCCGGCCGACCATCAGGCCGCCCAGGAACACCGCCAGCAGGACGTAGAGCAGGATCGAGTACAGCCCGGTCCCGACGCCGCCGAAGATGACCTCGCTGGCGGACAGGTTGGCGAACGGGACCGCCCCGCCGATGCCGGTGAAGGACTCGATGGCGCTGTTCACCGCGCCGCACGAGGTGACCGTGGTGACGACGTCGAACAGAGCCGAGCCGGCGATGCCGAATCGCTGCTCCTTGCCCTCCAGATTGCCGCCCGACGAGCCCGCGGTGACTGCGGTGTGCAGTCCGGCGGCGTGCTGGGCGGGCGACCCGTGGGCCTCGGCGATGTAGGCCACGATGACCGCGCCGAGGAACATGATCATCATCGTCGAGTAGATGGCGTAGCCCTGGCGGCGGTTGCCCGCCAAGCGTCCGTACATGAACACCAGCGCGGCGGGGATGGAGAGCACCACCAGCATCTCGAAGAAGTTGGTGAACGCCGTGGGGTTCTCGAATGGGTGCGCCGAGTTGACGTTGAAGATGCCGCCGCCGTTGGTGCCGAGCAGCTTGATCGCCTCCTGGGAGGCGGCGGGCGCAACCGCGATCGTCTGGGTCAGGCCGGTGATCCCGTGAACGGTCAGGTAGGCGGCGAACGTCTGGATCGAGCCCTGCTCGATCAGCACCAGGGCGATGATGATCGAGAGGGGCAGCAGGATGTAGAGGATCGTGCGGATCAGGTCCTGCCAGAAGTTGCCCAGGCTCTTGCCGCTGCGGCCGATGATGCCTCGGATGACGGCGACCGCCACGACGATGCCGACGCCGGCCGAGAGGAAGTTCTGCACCGTCAGCCCGGCCATCTGGCTGAAGTAGGTCATCGTCGTCTCGCCGCCGTAGTACTGCCAGTTGGTGTTGGTGAGGAACGACGACGTCGTGTTGAACGTCACGTTGGCCGGCGCGGAGTGGAAGTGCATCGGGTTCAGCCCGGTGAAGTCCCACAGCGTCTGCGTGCGCAGAATGAAATAGAGCAGCAGCCAGCCGGCGACCGAGAAGATGATCAGGCTCTTGGCGTACCCCTTCCAGTCCTGGCCGCGCTCGGGATCGACCCGCAGGATGCGGTACAGCAGTCGCTCGACCGGCCCGACGAACCGGTCGACAAACAGGTGCTCGCCGGTGTAGACCGCGGCCATGTAGCGCCCCAGGGGCAGCGCGATCGCGGTCAGGATCGCGACGAACAGGAAGATGGTGAGCCAGCCGGAGACCGTCATGGCAGGCCCTAGAACTTCTCTCCGCGCAGCAGCGCGTACAGGAGGTAGATGCAGACGATGGCCGAGACGATCAGGCCGAAGAGATCGGCGCCGCTCATATGCGGTCGATCCCGGCGATGAGCGCCAACAGAATGGCGAACATGAGAACTCCCAGAAGGACGGCTACGAAATCCATGCCGTCATCTTGGGGGCCCCGGTGTCAAGGACCCATGCAGGAACCCGGGGGGCACATGAAGATGTTGTGAAGAACCGCCGGCGGCCTCCGCCGGCGGTCAGTCAGCTCAGCGCGTGGCCGGTCAGACCGGCGCGAGCGCCTCGTCCGCCGCCGGCGCTCCGGCCGGGGCGGTCGCCGCCTCGGGCAGCGTGAGGACCTCAGTCGGCAGCATCCGGTCCAACAGGGCGAGCGCCGCGTCGGCCAGGCTGTCGACGGTCGGGGCCAGGGCGGCGCGGGCGAGGGTGCGGACGCCGCCTCCGCCGGCGGCCTGCCGGGAGTGGCGCACCGCGATCGCCGCCGCGTCCCCGGCGGCGGCCCGGGCGGCGGCGCGAGCGCGGTCGCCGTCGGCCGCGCCGATCCCGACGCGAGCGGCCGCCCACGCGGCGGCTCCGGCACACGCCCAGGCGACCTCGCGGCCGGCCATGCTGGCGGCGACGCCGGCGGCCCAGCCGGTGGGCAGCGGCGCCCGGAAGGCGCGACCGCGGGCCGCGCGGGCCTCGTGACGAGCCTCCTCGAGCGCGGTCAGTCCCACGGAGAGGGTTCCCGCATCGGTGAAGGGGTCCAGCGCGGCCAGGCGGTCCGCGGCGGCGTGCAGGCCGGCCAGCCGCAGCCAGGCGGGGGTGTAGAGCCGGGCCAGCCAGTCCATCGCCATCCAGGCGCGGGCGCCGTCCAGCCCGTCGTCCGTGGTGCCGATCGTCCGGGTCAGGTACGGGCGCAGTCGCTGGCGGGGGCCCTGTTCCAGGCCGTCGTTGAGCGCGATGCACATGGCCCTCAGGACCGGACTGACGCAGTGCGGCTGGTCGCTGTGGCTCTCGCCGGCGAGGTAGCTGACCCATTCCATCGCGCAGCGGCCGTCGTGCGGGGTGGCGTGAGTTCCATAGGCCAGGGTGTAGTCGTGAGTCACGGGGCCTCCCGTCGGATGGGATGGGATCGGCCTACATTGTTCCGCGCCGCGGCCCGCAGGTCCAGTGGGTATCGGCGACCGCCCGCCGGCGGTCAGGCGCTCAGATGGCGACCTGCGAGCCCGTCATCACCGTCCGGGCGCTGGGCAGGCCGAAGTGGTCGATCGGGCTGTTGGCGTTGCGGGCCATGCCGACGAACAGTCGCTTGCGCCACTGGCTCATACCGGGCGCGTCGGTCGGGACGATCGTCATCCGCGACACGAAATAGGAGGCGTGCTCGAGGTCGAGATTGCGGTCCAGCAGGCCCAGTTTGCGCGCGAGCGCCAACGCGTGCGGCACGCTCAGCTTGTCCCGGTAGCCGACCCGGATGGTGAGGTGCACGATCTTGAAGAGCCCTTTGCCCATCCGCTCGGCCACGAACCGGTCCGCGCGCTCGACGCGCGGGATGCTCACCTGATCCATCGACACGATCACCACCTTCTCGTGGAACGCGTGGTTGTGCGCGACCTGGGCGCGGAGCGCGAGGGGGGTGGTGACCTTGCCGGGGTTGAGGAAGATCGCGGTCCCCGGGAGACGCACGATCGGCGGCTTGGCGTCGCACAGGCTCTCCAGGAACTCCTCGAGCGAGCCCTCCTGCTCGGTCCGGTTGCGGGTGACGATGTCGCGGCCCTTGCGCCAGGTCATCATCACGCTGGCGATGACCAGGCCGACGGCCAGCGACAGCCAGGCGCCGTGGTCGACCTTGGCCAGATTGGAGGTGAAGAACGAGACCTCGACGATCAGGAACAGGGCGCCGAGAATCGCCAGCCGCCACTTCGGCGTCCGCCACAGGGCCCGGGAGACGGCCAGGAACAGGATCGTGTTGAGGATGAACGTCGCGGTCACCGCCACGCCGTAGATGTCGCCCAGGTTGTTGGAGCTCTTGAACACGATCACCAGCGTGGCCACGCCCAGGCACAGGAACCAGTTGATCAGCGGGACGTAGATCTGGCCCTCGAGGTTGGAGGTGTGCACGATCCTCAACCGCGGCAGGAACCCGAGCTGGACGGCCTGCTTGGCAACGCTGAAGGACCCGGTGAGCGCCGCCTGCGAGGCGATGATCGTGGCCAGCGTGGCCAGCACGACCATCGGGACCAGCAGGCTATGGGGCATCAGCTGGAAGAAGGGGTTGAACGACGGCTCGTTGACGCTGTGGGGATGGGCGAGGATGAACGCGGCCTGGCCGAGGTAGGAGAGCATCACCGCCGGCAGGACGATCGAGAACCAGGTCATGCGGATCGGCGTGGCGCCGAAGTGGCCGCGGTCGGCGTACAGGGCCTCGGCGCCGGTGCAGCACAGCACGACGCCGCCGAGGGTCAACCACGCGTCGACGCCGTGGTCGATCAGGAACCGCACCCCCCACGTGGGCGACAGTCCCTGGAGCACCCCGGGGTGGGGGATGATCTCGCGGATGCCGAACACGGCGATGACCACGAAGAACACCAGGATGACCGGCCCGAACAGCCAGCCGACCGCGCCGGTGCCGTAGCGCTGGACGGCGAACAGCCCGATCAGGATCGCCAGCGACAGAGGCACCACCAGGTGCGAGAGGCTGGGGCTGACCACGCTGAGGCCGCCGACGGCCGAGGTCACGCTGATCGCCGGGGTGATCATGCCGTCGCCGAAGAACAGCCCGGCGCCGAAGATGCCCAGCGTGACCAGCAGCGCCGTGCGGCCGATCCGCTTGCGCTGGACGAGCGCGGTCAGCGCCATGATGCCGCCGTCGCCGCGGTTGTGGGCCCGCATGATGAAGCCGGCGTACTTGATCGAGACCTCGATCATCAGCGCCCAGAAGATGAGCGAGACGATCCCGTAGACCCCGGCCAGGTCGGCGTGGGCGGCGTTGCGATGGGCGGTGAAGATGAACTGCTCCGTGTAGAGCGGGCTGGTCCCGATGTCGCCGTAGACGATCCCCAGGGCCCCGAGGGCCAGGACCAGCCTGCCGGCGTGAGCGACGACATCGCGTTCGTCGCTGGCGGCCCGCCGCATCGCCTCCGAGTCCTCGTGCTCCTTGACCGGCGCGGAACCCACCGGCCAGTAGCCGAGCTTGTGCGCCGCCTCGTTGAAGTTGCGTTTGACGCCGGGCTTGCCGTCGGGCTTGCCGTCGGGATCCGGCGTCTGGGATCCGGCCGCCCCGGCCTTTGACGTCTTATCGCCGATCGCCGGTCGTCCCTTGGCCGGCGTCATGCCGTCAGCTCCGTGGTGGCGGTCGTCGCCTGGCCGGGGTTGAACCGCTCACGCTGTGATCGCACTGGAAACGCCCACGATAGCGGCATCTTTGCGCCGGTCTGTGACCGCCGCGGGAATATTGTTCGGCATCCGTTCCTCAATTCGGAAATCCGTCATCCGGCGAAGCGATACCCCACCCCGGGATCGGTGCGGATATAGCGCGGACCCGCCGTCCCGCCGGCGTTGTTGGGCTCGATCTTGCGGCGCAGATTCGCGATGTGGGCGCGCAGCACCTGCGTGTCGTCGGCGTACCCCGACCCCCAGACGCTGACCAGCAGATCGCGGTGGGTCATGAGCCGCCCGCGATTGCGCACCAGCAGCCGCAGCAGGTCGAACTCGGTCGGGGTCAGGTGGACCTGCTGGCCGGCCAGCGTCACCACGTGCGAGGCCAGGTCGACGGTCAGGTCTCCCGAGGTGACGATGGCGTCCTCCTGCTCGGCCCCGATCCGGCGGATGTTGGCCTGAAGCCGGGCGATCAGCTCGCGCGGGCCGAACGGCTTGGTCACGTAGTCGTCGGCGCCGGCGGCCAGGGCGCGCACCTTGGCGTCCTCCTCGCCGACCGCCGAGAGGACGATCAGCGGCATGTCCGTCCACTCGCGCAGCCGGCGGCACAGTTCGACGCCGTCCATGTCGGGCAGCACCAGGTCGATGATCCCGGCGCTCGGGTGCGACACGGCGGCCACGTCGAGGGCCTCCTCGCCGGAGTCGGCCGGGAGGGCCTCGTAGCCGGCGTCGCGGAGGATGACGCGCAGCGCACGCAGGATCTGCGGCTCGTCATCACAGACGAGGATCTGCGGGCGGCCCGCGGAGCTCACGAGCGGGCCTCGGCCGGGGCGGGGGCGGGCTGGGCGCCGTCGCTCTCGGCCACGGGCAGCGAGACCAGGAAGCTCGTGCCCTGGCCGGGCAGCGACTGAACGCTGATGGTCCCGCCGTTGGCCTCGACGAAGCCCTTGACGATGGCCAGGCCCAGTCCCGAGCCGGTCCAGGTCTGATCGGAGGCGCGGCGGCCGCGGTAGAACGGCTCGAAGATGCGCGCCTGCTCGGCGGCGTCGATGCCGGGCCCGCGGTCGACGATGCTGACCACCACCCGCGAGCCGGTCAGCCGGGCGTGGACATACACCGGCTGCCCGCCGCCGTAGCGGCCCGCGTTCTGCAGCAGGTTGGCGAACGCCCGTTCCAGCTGAGCGGCGTCGACGCGGACGTCGGGGACGCCGGGGTCGATCGTCAGCCGCACGTCGACCGGCTCTCCGCGCAGCCCCTCGGCGGCGGCGGACACGAGATCCTCGATCGAGACCCAGTCTGACCGCGGCGGCGCGCTGCCCGCCTGCAGCTTGGACAGGTCGAGCAGGTTGTCGACCAGGCTGGCCAGGCGGGTGCCCTCGTCCACGACGGCGGCGCTGAGCTCGGTCCGCTCCTGGGACGTCAGCGAGTCGGTCCCCAGCGCGTGCCCGGCGGCCACGACCGCGGTCAGCGGCGTGCGGAGGTCGTGGGAGACGGCGCGCAGCAGCGCGGTCTTGATGTCGTCCGAGCGGCGCAGCGCCGCGGTCTCCACCCGTTCGGCCTGCAGCGCATCGCGGCGCTGAGCGATGGCCACCAGCGCCTCGAGCGTCGGCACCACCTGGTCGCGCAGCCGGTCCTCGGTCTCGGCCGACAGGTCAGCGGGGACCAGCAGCGTGGCGAGCTGAGCGCCGTCGGCGCCACGCAGGTCCAGCGCCAGGCGCCTCGGGCCCGGTTCGGCCCGGCCCTGCTCGATCGCCGCCGACGGGAGCCCCAGCGCCTCGGCGACGCGGCGGGCGGTGCTGCCCAGCGCCGTCACGGTGTCGACTCCGAGAAGCAGCTCGCGGGCCAGGGCGGCCGCCAGGTCGGCCTCGGCGCGACGGCGTTCGGCCTCGATGGCGCGGGCGCGGGCCAGCTCGGCGATCGTGCTGGCGACGACCGCGACGACGATGAACGCGGCCAGGGCCACCCAGTTGCGGCTGTCGGCGATCGTGAACGTGTGAGTGGGGGGCAGGTGAAAGAAGTTGAATGCGGCGGCGCTGAGCAGCGAGGTCACCAGGCCCTGGCGCAGCCCCCAGTAGGTCGAGACGAGCAGCACCCCGGGGAGGTACACGACGCTGAGCGACTCGGGCCGGGCCACCTGCTCGAGCGGGTAGATCGCGAGGGTGAGGACCGCGACGGCGAGGATCCCGGCGATGACGCCGGTGGCCGGACGCGGTCGCTGATCGCGCAGGGTGGCCGCGCCCAGATACGACAGCCGGTCGCGCAGCCTTGCGGTCATCGTCTGACCCCGATCACCGTGCGCACTCAGGACGTCACGTAGGAGCCCGCCGGGGCCGGCGCGGTCCGGGCGGAGGCGATCTGCGCCAGCAGCCCCGCCGGGCTGGTACCGCCGAGGACGCGCAGGCGGGGCAGGGTGTAGGGATCGGTCGAGGGGCCGGCCCAGCCGGGCACGACCGTGGTCGAGCCGACGAAGCCGGCCGACCGGACCGCGGCGATGACCGACGGGTTGTACTGGCCGGAGGGGTAGCAGAACCAGTCGACCGGAACCCCGTAGCGACGGCGCAGGATCTGGCGCGCGCTGGCCACCTGGTAGTGGAGCTCGGCCGCGTCGGCGGTCGCCAGATCGGCGTGGCTGATGCCCTGGGTGTCAAGCTCCCAGCCGTCGTCGACCAGCGCCCGGACCTGCCCGGTGGTCATGCCTCCCTGGGACGGCGGCAGGCCGGTCAGCTGGATGTTCTCGTCCGCCACCCAGCCCATCCGCCGCAGGACCGGAAGGGCCTGCGTGTACTGGGAGTGGTAGCCGTTGTCGAAGGTGATGACGATCGGCTTGCCCGGCGGCAGCTTGGCGCCGTGGGCCCAGTAGGCGCGCAGCTGGTCCAGCGTGACCGCACGCCAGCCGGCCGATTTCAGCGCCGCCATCTGAGCCGCGAACTCCTGCGGCTGGACGTACAGGCCGGGATAGGGGGCGCCGCCCGGCGGGGCGGCGATCACGTGGTACATGAGCACCGGCACCGACGCCGTCCCCGGCTTCCCGGTGGCGGGACCGAGCACGGCCGCGGTCGACTGCCCGTGATGGCGGCGCGCGGTGGCGTGGGTGACGTGGCCGGCGGCGCTAGGAGAGGCCGGGGAGGCGATGGCCGCGCCGCCGCTGCCGTCGGCGCCGGCGCCCGCGGCCGGCTTGGGGTTCGAGCCCGAGCCGGCGCTGACGATGACGACGACCGCGACGACCAGGACGACCGCGAGGGCGCCCAGCGCGGTCATGCGGCGGCGGGCGTGGCGCCGGCGGCGCTCCAGCGCGCGCTGTTCCCTGCGCCTGTGCAGTTGCTCGGCATCCATTGGCGGTCGACCGTATAGATTGCCACGGGGTGCCCCTGGCAACGCGAAACCGGGCAGTCCTCTCGGGCGCGGTCTCGCTGGCCGTCGCCTCCGCCGGCCGCCCCGCCGACCCCACGGTGGTGCTGGTCCACGGCTATCCGGACACCAAGGAGGTGTGGGAGCCGGTCATGGAGCGGATGGCGGATCGGTTCCACGTCGTCGCCTACGACGTGCGCGGCGCCGGGGCCTCCAGCGCGCCCCGCGGACCGGCCGCCTACGACATCGCTCGCCTGGCCGACGACTTCGATCGCGTCTGCGCCGAGCTGGCGCCCGGGCGGCCGGTGCACCTGGTCGGCCACGACTGGGGCGGGATCCAGGGATGGGAGTTCGTCACCGCCCCCCGGTTCGCCGGGCGGATCGCGACGTTCACCTCGATCGCCGGGCCGGCGCTCGGGCACGCCGTCAGCGCCACGCGAACGGCGCTGCGCCGGCGGGATCCACTGGGGGCGCTGGATCGGGCCCGCCGGTCGTGGTACGTGCTGGGGCTGTGCCTGCCCGGCGGCCCGACGATCGCCTGGCGCCTGCTGCTGGGCGGCCGGCGTTGGCGCCGCTTTCAGGCGCTGGCCGAGCACGTGCCCGTCGACGACGGCTACCCGTCGCCGACGGTGCGCGCCGACGGCCTGCACGGCGCCAACCTCTACCGGCGCAATATCCCGCGCCGGCTGCTGCGCCGCCATCCGCTGGGCACCTCGCACGCGCCGGTGCAGCTCATCGTCCCCACCGGCGACCGCTACATCGCGCCCAGCTACTACGACGCGGCCGGACGGGTGGCGCCGGACCTGCGCCGCCGGGTCATCGGTGGGTCGCACTGGGTGCCCCGGACCGAGCCCGACCTCATCGCCGGCTGGATCGCCGAGTTCGCCGCCCGGACGCCGGCCTGACCGCGGCGCGAGAAGGAGTCCGGCCGGCCGGGGCGAACGCAGCACCATGCTGCTCAAACACCGTCCGCCGGGCATCGACTCCGCCTCCGTGCAGGTGCGGCCTGGCCTCGAGCACCTCGAGCGCAAGTCGATCGCCGTGCTGCGTTGGCTCAACGCCAACAAGGTCGATTTCATCGTCGTCGGTCCGGTCGCCCACGCCATCCGCGGCGATGTCACCGCCCGCGGACCGGTGGCGATCGTGCCCGCGCCATATGGCCGCAACTACGACCGGCTGACCCGCGCGCTGGTCGCCGAGCACGCCGGACTGCGCAGCGAGCGCGGCCTGGGGGGAGGCGGTGATCGCAGCGACTCGGTCGCCGTCAAGCTGACGGCGGACAAGCTGGCCCGCGGCCGGCGATGGATGCTGCGCTTCGGCGAGTACGACCTCGATATCGAAGGCGCGGGGACCCGGGCCGCCGGGGCCAGGGAGACGGTGTCCGGCCGCTCGGCCTCGGCTTCGGCTTCGGCCTCGCCGCCGGCCGGTGGCGAGACCGCCCGCGCGCCGCGCTACCAGGAGCTGCTCTACGAGGCCAACCGGTTCGAGCTCGCCGACGGCGTGACCGTCGAGGTCGCCTCGCCCGAGGATCTGGAGCACTTCTCCCACGTGCGCCGCACCGGGACCGCGCCCGAGTTCGTGGTCACCCGCAACGTCACCGGTGAGCCGCCCGCCGAGCCCGAGGCCGATGAGGTGGCCGACGGCGAGGCCGAGGCCACCGCGATGCCCGAGTCCACGGTTCCGCCCGAGGCGAGCGCCGAGCCGGACGCGGAGTCGACGGACCAGACGCAGGCCTAAGCGCCTTTTCAGAACCTCTGAGAATCCTTAGGCTGGGCCGACGCGGGCTTAGGCTGGGCTGACGGGCGGGGACTACCCTGACTCAGATGCCCCGACGCGCACGGATCGCCCTGAGCGGCGCGGCGGCTTGCGTGGCTCTGCTCGCGGTCACCTGGTACGCCGCGCACTACATCGGCTTCGTCCGGCGGGCCGACGTCTCGATTCTGC
Source organism: Solirubrobacteraceae bacterium (assembly GCA_036267215.1). Lineage (GTDB taxonomy): Bacteria > Actinomycetota > Thermoleophilia > Solirubrobacterales > Solirubrobacteraceae > Palsa-465. The sequence goes on from DATAWL010000066.1 coordinate 96,525, forward strand.
TCGGCTTCGCCCAGCTCGATCGTCCCGGCGTCGACCGCCTGACGACCTTCATCGCCGGGTTGTGCGATCCCCAGCGCTACGTGTTCCTGGCGGCGGTCCCCATCGTGATCGCGCTCATCCGCCGGCGGCCTCGCGTCGCGGCCATGATCGCCGTCGTGCTGTTGGGCGCCAACGAGACCACTCAACTGCTCAAGCCGCTGCTCGCCGCCCCCCGCGACCTCGTCTACTGGAAGCCGATCGGGACGGCGTCGTGGCCCAGTGGCCACTCGACGGCGGCGATGTCGCTGGCGCTGTGCATGGTGGTCGCCGCGCCGCCCCGGCGCCGGCCCGCGGTTGCGGCGGCGATGGCCGCGTTCGCGATTGCGGTCAGCTACTCGTTCCTGGAGCTCGGCTGGCACTACCCCAGTGACGTGTTCGGCGGATTCCTGATCGCCGCGACGTGGACGCTGCTGGGCGTCGGAGTGCTCTCCCTGGTCGAGGCACGGCGGGCGGGTGGGGCGATCGAGCCCGTGCGGTCACGGGCTGCGTCGTTGTCGGTCGGCGCGACCCTTGCGCCGGTCGGCACGCTGCTCGCCGCCATCGGGTTGCTGGTGGCGCTGATCGCGCTGGCCCGGCCCCACCCGGTCATCGCCTACGCCCGCGATCACGCCGCGTTCGTGATCGGCGCGTGCTCGATCGGGGCGCTGGGGCTGATGCTGGCCGCCGGGCTGAGCCTGATGCTGCGGCGCAGCTGACTGCTCAGTGGCCGCGTTTGCGGGTTGGTGCTCGTCCGTGGGGCGGTGAGAGGGGCATGGGCGTACGTCACCGGCGGCTCTCGAGTGGTGGATCGGGCGGTCGCTGCCGGCTGTGAGGCGTCGGGTGTTGCGCGCTGGGCAGCAAAACCCGCACTCCGGACCACGCAGTGTGACTTCTGCGGGACGGTGGTCCAGAACGCAGGGAATCCGCGCAGTCTGGACCACGCACCCCGAATCGGCCAGGACCGTGGTCTGGAGTGCAGGTCGCGCCGACGCCTGAGTGGCGCCCCGCGCCGTTTTTCGCACCACAGCGACCGCCCGCACGGCAACGAGCCGGCCGCGTCAGCCGGCGACGGTGAGGCGCGCGACGGCTACTCCCGGTAGCGCCCGGGCTCCCACAGCGGCTCGTCGCCGTCGTTGGCGCCGCGGCTGAGGATGAACAGCAGATCGGAGAGCCGGTTGAGGTAGCGGACCACCTCGGGACTGCACTCGTCGCCGCACGCGATCGCCCGGCGCTCGGCGCGGCGGCAGACGGTGCGGCAGACGTGCAGGTGCGACGCCGCCGGACTGCCGCCGGGGAGCACGAAGGACTTCAGGGGCGCGAGCGTGGCGTTGACCTCGTCGCAGCGCTCCTCGAGCCAGGCGGTCTGCTCGGGGATGACGCGCAGGCGCTCGCGGCCGCTGTCCGGGTTCTCGGGTGCGGCGATGTCGGCGCCGACGTCGAACAGGTCGTTCTGGATGCGCCCCAGCCACTCGGCGTAGGCGGGGGGCATGCCGGGGACGGTCAGGGCCAGGCCGATCTGGGCGTTGAGCTCGTCGACGGTGCCGTAGGCCTCGATCCGGGCGTGGGTCTTGGGGACCCGGCTCATGTCGCCGAGGTGGGTCTCGCCGCCATCGCCCAGACGCGTGTAGATGCGGGTCAGGTTTACCGTCATGCCTGCGCTCAGCGTATCGCCTGGCCCGGTAGCATCCGGCGCATTCAAGGTCGGTGGTGATGGGAAGCCGGTGTGAATCCGGCGCGGACCCGCCACTGTGACCGGGGAGGTCAGGCACACGACTCGATGCCACTGGCCGGCGCCCAGCCGGCCGGGAAGGCGTGACTGATAGGCCCGGGAGCCAGGAGACCAGCCTCCGACCACACAGCCTCAAGCCCTCGTGGAAAGGGGTGGCCCTCATGCATGGAAGAAGTGTTCTCGCCGTCGCCGGTGTTCTCGCCGTCGCCGGCCTGACGACCGCCGCAGCGGCGTCGGCGTCGCAGACCAGCGTCTCGGTCCGGGTCGAAGGACTCAACCGGACGCTGCTGCCGCCGACCAGCGTCAAGGTGCCGGCGAGCGGGTCGATCACCAAGGGCGGCATGCCGGCCGGCGCCTGCGCGGCGTCCACCGCCGCCGGCGCGCTCAACGTGGCCACCCACCACAACTGGGGCGGCACGTACTCCAGCGGGCTGGGCATCGAGGTGCTCTCGATCCTCGGCGAGTCGCATCCGTTCACCTCCAGCGACTACTGGAGCATCCTCGTCAACAACAAGTACGCCGCGTCCGGGGCCTGTGGCCTGAAGCTCAAGCCGGGCGAGCACATCGTGTTCGCCGCCGTTCCGGACAAGGGCACCGAGTACCCGCTGGTCGTCGCGGCGCCGGCGCACGCCACGGCCGGCCACGCGTTCAGCGTCAAGGTCTCCTGGGCCAACGCCAAGGGCGTCTCCAAGCCGCTGGCCGGCGTGACCGTCAAGGGCGCCGGGGTCACCGGCAAGCAGGGCACGGTCAGCGTGACCCCGTCCAAGGCCGGCAAGCTGACGCTGTCCGCGTCCAAGACCGGTTACATCCGCGACGAGGCCACCGTCTCCGTCGCCTCCTAGCCAGCCCGATGTTCCCCGCCCGCCCCGTCCTCGCCGCCATCGCGCTCGCCGTCGTCCTGGCCTGCACCGGCTGCGGGCTCGGGGCGGGCCCGGGTACGCACGGAGTCAGTCTGAGCATCACCCAGGGGTTCGGCAGTCGCCAGATCGGCTCGCTGTCTGAGAGCAAGGTGCCCGGATCCGAGACGGTGATGCGGATGCTCGAGCGCAGCTACCACGTGTCGACGAGCTACAGCGGGGGCTTCGTCGACGCGATCGACGGGCACTCGCGCGGCGGATCCCATTTCGACTGGTTCTACTACGTCAACGGGGTGCAGGCCTCTCAGGGCGCGGCGACCACCGCCGTCCACGCCGGCGATCACATCTGGTGGGACCTGCACGACTGGACCGCCACGGACTCGATCCCCGCGGTGGTCGGCTCCTTCCCGGAGCCGTTCGTCAACGGGATCGCCGGCAAGCGCTACCCGGTCACCGTCGAATGCGCCTCCGACGTCTCGGCCGCCTGCAAGCGCGTCACCGCGGCGCTCGTCGCCGCCCACGTCCCCGCCGCCCCGCAGCTGCTGGGCACCGGGTCCGGCCCGGACACGCTCGGGGTGGTGGTCGGCACCTGGCAGGAGATCGAAAGCGAGGTGGCCGCCGAGCTGGTCAAGTACGGCCCCGGGGCCAGCGGCGTCTACGCCACGTTCAGCGACGACGGCGACACGCTGAAGCTGCTGAACCCCCACAGGCAGGTGGCGCGCACGCTCGGCGCCGGCGCCGGGCTGATCGCGGCCACCGCGGACAGCTCGTCAGTCCCGACGTGGATGATCACCGGGACCGATGTCGCCGGCGTGACCGCGGCGGCGCGGGCGCTGACGCCTCAGGCGCTGCATGACCACTTCGCGCTGGCGGTCGACGGCAGCACGCAGCTGCCGATTCCCCTCCAGGGCTCGCAATGATCTACCGGCGCCGCGCCAGCCCGCTGCACAGCGCGCGCGCCGCCGCCGGTTGCGCCTACTGCCTGGCCCTGGCGATCGCCGCCCTGACCCTGTCGAACCCGATCCTGCTCGGCACGGTGGTCGCGTGCGTGCTGGCGGCGGCGACGGCTGCCGGGGTCGGGCGCAGCGCCGGCCGCGCCGCGCTGCTGACACTCCCGGTCGTGGTGGCGATCACGCTGATCAACGCCCTCGTCAGCCGCAACGGCCTGACCGTCATCGTCCGCCTCGGCGACCTGCCGGTGCTCGGCCAGACCGATATCACCCTGGAGGCGACCGTCTACGGCGCGATCCTCGGACTGCGGGCGATGGCGCTGATCCTGTGCGGGGTGCTCTACACGCTTGCGGTCGATCCCGACGAGGTGCTGCGGCTGTTCCGCAGGGTTTCGTTTCACTCGGCCCTGTCGGCGGCGCTGGCCACCCGGCTGGTCCCGATCCTGATCCGCGACGGGCGCCGGCTGGCCGAGGCGCAGCGATGCCGGCCCGGGCCGCCGCCCTCGCGCCTGGCCCTGGTGCGCGCGTCGTGCACCGGCGTGCTCGACCGGGCGCTGGATGTCGCCGCGGCGCTCGAGGTCCGCGGCTACGGGGCGGCCCGCCGGCCGCGCGCCTATCGCGCCCCCTATTCCCGTCACGATCTGGCCTTCCTCGCCTCGGCCACGGCGATCGTCGGACTGACGATCGCCATTCGCGTCGGCGGGCTGGCGCCGTTTGCCGCCTACCCGTCGCTGACGATGGGCGCCGGCGCGGGCGTGATCGCGGTGGCGCTGGCCCTCGCCGCCGTGGCCCTGCTGCCGTTCGCCGATCGGAAAGGGATCCGCCGGTGAGCGACCCCGCCGTTGCGCTCGAAGCGGTGACCTACACCTACCCGGGAGCCGCGGCGCCGGCGCTGACCGGCGTCACGCTGCGCATCGAGCCGGGCGAGCTGGTGGTCGTCGCCGGCGGCTCGGGATCGGGCAAGTCGACCCTGCTGCGGGTCATCAGCGGGCTGGTGCCCCATTTCCACGGTGGGACGTTCGCCGGCCGGGCGACCGTCGCCGGGCTCGACACCCGCGAGCACGGACCCGGGGAGCTCGCCCAGGCCGTGGGCACGCTGTTCCAGGACCCCGAGAGCCAGGTGGTCACCGGGACCGTCCGGGCCGAGCTGGCCTTCGGCCTGGAGAACCGGGGCCTGCCGCCGGCGGCGGTGGCGCGCGGCGTCGAGGAGGCCGCGCTGGCGCTCGCGATCGACGGGCTGCTCGACCGCTCGACGGCCGACCTCTCCGGCGGGGAGCTGCAGCGAACCGCGCTCGGCGCCGCTCTGGCCGGCCGCCCGGCGGTGGTCGTCCTCGACGAGCCCACCTCGCAGCTGGACCCGGTGGCCGGCGATGAGCTGATCGGCCTGCTGCGTCGCGCCAACGAGGACTACGACGCGACGATCATCCTCGCCGAGCACCGGCTCGAGCGCTGTCTGGGCGCCGCCGATCGCGTGCTCGCCGTCGAGGGCGGCCGCATCGTGTGCGACGCGCCGCCGGGCGCCTTCCTGGCCTGGGCCGCCACCGCCGCGGCCAACCTCCAGACGCCGGGCGCCCAACTGCTGTCCAGGCTCGGCCTGGAGCCGGTCGCCGGGGTCAAGCGGGCCCGGGCGGCGCTGCGCGGGCGCGATCTGCTGCCGCCCCGGCCCGACGTGCGCGAGGGGGCCGACGACGCCGGGCCGGCTGCGGCTCGGCATCCCCGGAGGCTGCTCGGGCGGCGCGGGAGCCGGACGCCGCCCCCGGCGCTGGCATTCGACCGCGTGTGGCACGAGCTGCGGTCGGGCCCCGCCATCCTGCGGGCGGTGTCGCTCACCGTCGCGCCCGGCGAGCGGGTGGCGCTGATGGGGCGCAACGGCGCCGGCAAGTCGACGCTGCTGCGCCACGCCGCCGGGCTGATGGCGCCCACTCGCGGGACCGTGCGCCGCGCCGGCCGAGTGGCGCTGCTGCTGCAGAATCCCACCGATTACCTCGTCCACGAGACGGTGGCCGAGGAGGCGCCCGCCGCCGCGCTGACCGCGGTCGGCCTGGACGGCGGAGCGTTCGCGGGGCGCAACCCGCGCGACCTCTCGGGCGGGGAGAAGCAGCGGCTGGCGCTGGCGGTCGTGCTGGGCGACGGAGGCGATCGCCCGGCGGCGGTGTGCCTGGACGAGCCGACGCGCGGCATGGATCGCGATCACAAGCACCAGCTCGCCGCGCTGCTCGGTGAACTCGAGGCCGCCGTCGTGGTGGCCACCCACGACCCCGAGTTCGCCGCCGCGTTCGCCGACCGGGTCGTGTTGCTGGCGGACGGCGCTCCGATCGCCGACGGGAGCCCGCCGGCGGTGCTGGCCGGAGGCAGCTACTTCGCGACCGAGACGGCGCGGATCCTCGGCGGCGCCGGCGGCGCGCTGACCCCCGCCCAGGGCGCGCGCCTGATCACCGGGGCGGCGGTCGCCGAGGAGGTGGTGGTGTGACCTGGCAGGTGGGAGCGTTCGGACTGCTGGCGATCGCGCTCGCCACTGGATTTGCGTGGTATGAGCGTGCTCGGCCGGACGCGCGGATCGTGGCTCTCGTGGGAACGCTGGCCGCGTTCGCCGCGCTGGGGCGGATCGCGTTCGCCGCCGTGCCCAACGTCAAGCCCACGACGGACATCGTGCTCGTGTCCGGCTACGCCCTGGGCGCCGGACCCGGCTTCGCGGTGGGCGCGATCGCCGGTTTGACCTCGAACTTCTTCTTCGGCCAGGGGCCGTGGACGCCGTGGCAGATGGCCGCGTGGGGCGCGACGGGACTGATCGGGGCCGGCCTGGCGCGGCTGATGGCGGTGCGCTCCGGCAACCCGCCCCCGCCGCTGGGCCGGTGGCCGCTGGCCATCATCTGCTGTGCCGTCGGCTTCGGCTTCACCGCGATGCAGGACGTGGGCGACTGGGTCACCTACAGCGATCACAGCGCCGGCGCGCTCGGGCTCTACGTCGGACAGGGGCTGGGCTTCGACGCCATCCACGCCGCCGGTTGCCTGGCGTTCGCGCTCGCCTTCGGCCCGGCGCTGACCCGATCGATCCAGCGTTTCGCGCGTCGCATCCAGGTCACGTGGGCCAGCCCCGGCGGGGCTGTCGTCCCCGTGCTGCTGATCGCGATGGCGGCCGTGGGCGTGCGGGCGCCCGCCGCGCGAGCGGCTTCGGTCGCCCCGGCGAACCCGCGCTCGGCGGCGGCCGCCTACCTGCTGGGCGCCGAGAACGCCGACGGCGGGTTCGGCTCCGCGCCCGGCCAGCCCTCGAACCAGCTGTACGCCGGCTGGGCGGCGTTGGGCCTGGCCTCGGCCGGCTATGACCTCAACCGCGTCGCCCGCGGGACGGGCCTGATGGCCTACGTGGCCGCGGGGGCCGGCACGACCGATCCGGGCTCGCTGGAGCGGACCATCCTGGTCGTCCGGGCCGCCGGCCGCTCGGCCCGCGGCTTCGCCGGCCACGACCTCGTCGCCGAACTGGACCACGACGTGCGCCGCGACGGCTCGGTGGCCGACCAGGTCAACTGGACCGCGTTCGCGGTGCTGGCGCTGCGATCCACAGGCGCGCCGCCGGGCGCGCGGACCCTGCGCTGGCTGCTGGCCCAGCCCGACGCGGACGGTGGCTTCGGCTTCGCCGGTGCCGGCAGCTCCAGCGACGTCGACGACACCGGCGCGGTGCTCGAGGCGCTTGCCGGCGATCGCGCCGCCGGGAGGGTGATCTCGCGCGCGGTCGCCTACCTGCGCCGCCAGCAGGATCGCGACGGAGGGTTCCCCTCGCAGTCCGGGATGGGCTCCAACGCGCAGTCGACCGCCTGGGCGATCCAGGGGCTCGACGCGGTGGGCGTCTCGCCCGCGGGCTTCCATCGCGACGGCGCCGTCTCGCCGGTGGCGTATCTCGACGCGCTCACCGCGACCAACGGGGCGGTGCGCTATGCCAGTGGGCTCACCCAGTCGCCGGTGTGGGTGACCGGCGAGGCGCTCATGGCGATGGAGGGCAAGCCGCTGCCGCTGGCCGCGCCGGCCCCGATGTCCCCGGTCGCGGCGTCCACCTCGAGCATGGCCTCATCGACCACGACCGCCTCCGCGGCCTCCGCGCCGTCGAGCCACCGCTCACGGGCGTCGCGGTCGGCCCATGTGCGCGATCGCACACGGACCGCGCGGCGGCCGGCGTCGAACACAGGTTCTGTGAGCGCTCACCCGCCGTCGCTGCGGGAATTCGCCGCCGCCGTCGGGTGGGTGACCGCCGTCGTCCTGGCTCCGATCGGCCTGGGATGACGTGCGATTCGCAACCAACCAGAAACCGTTGTGACGGGTCAGTCCAGTACGCTGCGCCGCCCGCATGAGGATTGGAGTCCCCAAGGAGACGGTTGACGGTGAGCGCCGGGTGGCGCTGGTGCCCGAGGTGGTGGGCAGGCTGACCCGTGCGTCGGATGGTGGGGATGCGGCGGCGTCGGTGGTGGTGGTGGTGCAGCGCGGCGCGGGCGCGGGGGCGTTG